>NZ_VCHT01000018.1:0-132045 GCF_005862215.1 Rhizobium sp. MHM7A | reverse complement strand
GGCTCTAAGCAACCCGACCCTACCGGAAATCACCGATGGCTATGAAATCCAGCTACACCACTCCATGGGACACGATCGCCTCGGCCGCTCGAAACGCGGCGTGAAGGTGATCTGCGCGGCAGCCGTACGAACGCCGTGATGAAGGGTTGGGGTGTGTTCGCACCGGTGGAGCAGAAAACGGCCCAGCTTTAGAGGCAAGCATGCTAACAGTTGTTAATGTTCTGATGAAACGACTTTGATTGTGATAAGGGCGGCCGGACGTGAACCTATCGGTAGAATTATGCTCCTATCCCGGACTCGATGAGCGGATCGTCATCGTTCGGGCGGGAGACGAAGTGGATGCCGTATTTGTCCGGACGGAGAGGTTCAACGTCCTGATCGATACGCTTGGCACGCCCGAACTATGCCGGATCGCGCTCGACCTGCTTGAGGAAAACGCCAAGGCTCGTCCGCTGCTCGTCGTCAATTCACATATGGACTGGGATCACTTCTGGGGAAACTCTGCGATTTCAGGGCGCGCTCCGATCATCGCGCATGCCGCGGCACTCGACCGTCTGCGTGACGCCTCCACTCAGCAGGTCCTGAAGGACAAGGCGAACCAGGAATCGCGCTTTCGCAAGGTGGAGCTCATCGGCCCCGATATCACCTTCTGCGGCTCTATGGTGCTGAACGGCGGCGATCTGACGCTCGAACTCATTCATACGCCGGGACACACGCCCGATCATATCGCCGTCTGGATTCCTGAACTTCGCATCTGCCTGGCCGTCGACGCGGTGGAGTACCCTGTTCCCGAAGTGTGGAGCAGAAGTGGTCACGATCTTCGGCTGATCCAATCCTCGCTCACGCGGATCCGTGACTTGGAAGCGAGACTGGTCATCCCTGCGCATGGCAAGACATCCTCGCCTTCGACCGTGGATGAGAACATCGCCTATTTCCAAGCCTTGGCCGAACGTATCGGTACCTTGAGCAAGAGCCGGCTGGCGGAGCCGCAACTCGGTGGCATGGATGGTTTCAGGCTTCAAGATTTCGTCGCCATTCCCGACGGAATGCCTTTGGACACGGTGGCGTTCTACCGGGCCTGTCATGAGACCAATCTCGGCGCCACGGTTCAGGCCCGTATCGAAAAATTGAAATCCGCATAGAGAATACCGGAGGCCATGACGTGAGACTGTTGGAGGGCGGGCGGATCGGGCAGATCTGGCGCGACGGCGATACCGTCATCAGGCCGTCCGGCGAATGGACGCCGACCGCGCACCGATTTTTGCGCCATCTCAGAAGCAAAGGCTTCCTCGCAGCGCCGGAGGCCATTCGCATCACCGGTGAAGGTCAGGAGGTCGTCGGCTACGTCGCTGGCCGCGTCTGCGAAGACCTCGGCGATCCCCTTATCGGCTCGGAGCGCATGCTGATTTCCGCAGCGAGACTGCTGCGCGATTTTCATACTGCATCTCAAGGCTTTCTGGAATCGGATGACGCGGCCCAGATCTGGATGCTGCCGCCGCAGGAACCGCGCGAGGTCGTCTGCCACGGAGACTATGCGCCCTACAATGTCGCCACTATCGATCATGAGGCCATCGGGATCATCGATTTCGATACTGCCCATCCCGCACCGCGGCTTTGGGATCTCGCCTATGCGGTCTATCGCTGGGCGCCGCTCTCCGACCCCGCCAATCCGGCTGTGGCATTCGGCTTTTATGAACAGCTGCGGCGGGCGGAAATCTTCTGCAACGCCTACGGCGCGACGGCAGAGGAACGGCGCCGGCTCCCGGACATGATCTGCAGGCGGCTTCAAGCCCTCGTCGATATCATGCTGGCGAGTGCCGCAGCCGGAGACGAATTCTTTAGGGAGGACGTCCATGCAGGAGACGCCGGGCTCTATCTTAACGACATCGGCTATATCGCAGGTATCGGGACCAGTTGTTGCAAGCGCTGTCCTGATTAGAGCCATTTCCTCCGGCGGAAGAAGCCGAACAAGCCGGTGCACAAGACGGCGATGACACCAAGCACGACGAAATAGCCATACTGGAATTTCAGTTCCGGCATATCGTTGAAATTCATGCCATAGATGCCGGCGATCGCGGTGGGAACGGCGAGAATTGCCGCCCAGGCGGCGAGCTTGCGGGCAATCGCCGTCTGTTCCGTCTGGCCGATCATCACGCTGGCCTCGAAGGCGAAGGCAAGCACTTCGCGCAGCGCGTCGATATCTTCCTGGACCCGGCGCACGTGATCGGTCACATCGCGAAACAGCGACTGAAGCGTCGGATCCATGCCGGGCAGATCGATGTGTTCGTATCGGCGGCAGACATCCACCAGCGGCACCACGGCATTGCGCAGCCGCAGGAGCTTGCGCCGCAGCAGGTAGAGCCGTTCGATATCGGACTTCGACAGCTGTTCGCGCAGCACCAGATCCTCGAGCTTCTCGACCTCCTCCTGCACCACCTCGATGACGGGCATGTAATTGTCGACGATGAAATCGAGGATGGAATAGAGGATATAGTTCTCGCCGTGAGCAAGGGCGGCGGGTGTGGCCTCGCACCGCTGCCTGACTGCAAGATAGGAGGAGGATTCTCCATGGCGCACGGAGACGACATAACCACGACCGACGAAGAGGTGCGTTTCGCCGAAGATGATCTCCCCATCCTTCATATGGGCAGTGCGGGCGACGACGAACATTGCGTCCCCGTAAATTTCCAGCTTCGGACGCTGGTGCGGCTGCGCCGCATCCTCGATCGCCAACGGGTGAAGATTGAACTCGGCCTGGATCTGGTGCAGCAGCACTTCATCCGGCTCGTGCAGGCCGATCCAGACGATGGCATTCTCCCGGTTCCGCCATTCTCCGGCCTCTTCTATCCTGATGTCGCGAATACGCTGCCCGTGCTGGTAGACAGCGGCCGCGACGACACCGCGCCGTTCATGCGGAGGCGACGACGGAGCGCTTCCGGTCCGCACGGAAACACTGTCCAAATCCTTTAACCGTTTCAATCCCGCCATCCTCCCCATTCCCGTGCGGATCGCACATCCGCAACCAACGCCAGTCAGGCGTTGCGGCGATCATAATGCTATTTCGAAAAACATGCATCCGCCTCCGGCCATGTGGCGACGAGCCGCCGCCTGCCGGCTCAGTTAGCGGTTACAGAAGCATCACCCGCTATCACGTGTCCGTGGAAATATCGTCCCAGTCCTGGTCCATGTAGCCGATCAGCCAGTTGAGGGCATAATGGCGCTCATGGACCACACCCTTGTTCAATCCGGTGGGCGGCTCTTCGCCCTTCAGCCTTGCATTCACGACGGCCCAATCGTAGCGATAGGTCAGGTCGGCGGCGTCGAGCAGCTCGTTCTGCGAGCGCAGCTTGGCACCGCGCATCAATCCATCCGTACCCAGCTCGCGGAGCGTGTTCGCAATGAACGGGACGTCGCAGATATGGTCGGGGCGCTCGAGCTCGGGCACGATGCCGAGCGCCCAAAGCATGACGTGCACGCCTTCGTAACGCCAGGTGAAATTCGTTTGGTCCTGATCCGAGGGATCGGGATCGTCCATGAAGGCCTGCTCCTTCGGGGTAAAAAACCCTTTCGCCCCGAACTGCCGGATGAGGGCCTGACCCATCGCGTGGTCGCCGGTCTCGCCTTTCACGGCGACGATCGCCAGCGCGACGGCGCGCTGGACGACGACCTCGGTATTTCGACGGATGCTCGTGCTCTCGGGCTCGATGGTCGGCAGGTGATCGATGGTCGGAACGCCTTCCGATCGAAGCTGGGCGACAGAACGGGCCTTGCGCGCCTGTGCATCGTCGGCAGTTTGCGAGACGGCTGCCTGCACCGGAATAATCAGTGCGAGAAGGGTGGAAAATAGTCGCTTCATGTCTGACTCCCTGTCGGCGCGGCAAGGTGAGCAATAGGCATTTTTCCGTATCAGTGGGACTGCAAAGCCCGGAAACAAGCGCTGCTTTCCGCAAAATTGGTAAACGTGATTTTACCTATGGAACTCGATGAGTCGGGCGCCCGGCAATGCCGGGCGCCGCGTTTTTCAGGATGCGAAGGCCGGATTGCGCCGCGCGCCCATTCTCAGCACGAAATAGATTGCTCCACCGATGGCGACGCCGAAGAACCAGCCGTAGGTGCCCCACCAGTCCGGCAGGATCGAGGTGAAAGTCGGCAGGATCGACGAGAATAGAGCGCCGACCGCAAATGCGATAAAGGCATTGCCGTGCCATCCGTTCTGGAAGCGGAACTCGCCATTCTCGTGATAGAGCGCCTCGACGTTCAGCCGACTTTTCCTGATAAGGTAATAATCCACCATCATGATGCCGAAGATCGGCCCCATTGTCGAACCGATGAAGTTGACGAAATGTGCCGCACCTGTCTCCCACGGAGCGAAGGGATAAAGCACGAGAGCGATCAGGGCGGCGATATAGCCGCCGCGCTTGAAATTGATCTGGCGCGGGAAGACGTTGGCGAAGTCGAAGGCCGGCGAAACGAAATTCGCCACGACGTTGATGCCGAGCGTCGCGACCGCGAACGTCAGCGCCGCAAGCAGCGCCAGGAACCAGCTTTCGAATTTGGCCGAGATCTGTTCGGGATGCAGCAACACCTCTCCATAGACCGTAAAGGCGGCCGTGGTGGTGACGCCTGCGACGAGGCAGAAGGCCAGGAGGTTGATCGGCAGACCCCAGAGATTGCCCTTCCGCAGCGCCTTTTCGCTCGTTGCATAACGCGAGAAATCGCAGAAGTTCAGGTAGAGTGCGGCGAAATAGGTGATCCAGGTGGCGGCCACGGCAGCAAGCGCCGCAATCGAGCCAGGTTCGCCGGGCACGCCGGCATCCTTGGTCTTTTCAATCAGGACATCACGCGGGATTTCTGAACCGAAAGAGAAAGTGCCCGACTTGGCGACCAGATAGACCGCGAGGATCAGCATCATGATCCACACGGCCGGACCTGCCCAATCCTGGAATTTGCGGACCGTTTCCATGCCGCGCTGGATGATCAGCAGCTGCAGCGCCCAGACGATGGCGTAGCAGATGACCTCCAGCGTCGAATGGCCAAGCAGGTGGCTATTCTGGTGGAAGGCGAGCAGGCTCTCATTGCGGATCAGCAGGGCGACGATTGCACCGGATGCCGCGGCGGTCTGCGCCCCGTACCAGAAGCAGGCGACCACCGCCCGGACAAGTGCCGGGACATTGGCACCGAAAGTGCCGAAGGAGGCGCGCGCCAGCACCGGAAAGGGCACGCCGGTACGCACGCCCGCATTGCCGACCAGGCTCATGAGAAAGAAGATGACGAGAGAGCCGATGCCGATGGCGATGACGAAATTGACGAAGCTACCGCAGAGCAGAAACAGGCTCGCCGCCAGATAGTAGCCCCAGAGGCTGTGGACGTCTGAGGTCCAGACGTTGAAGATGCTGAACGCACCCCATTTGCGCTCCTCGGCGGGCGCAAGATCCTCGTTGTATAACGAGGGAGATGGATTTCGTATGCTCATGAATGCCCTCCCATATCCCTGAGGTCGACTCGACCACGGAAGAAAGTCTGCTCCTCATTTGGGCATCTGACAATTTACTAGTCACATTGTACACAATGGTGAGGATGCAGATGTACAGGCACCCGGCCTATTGCGCGCCGACGACACGTCCGGCCAGCCGAAACGGGCTCGGGACCGCGGCGCCTGCAGCATCAAAGATGAAGGCGCCGACATCGCCGGCGGTCGATCGCCTGCCGCTCTCAAAGGAGGCAAGCTGGGCGCCGAATTTGGCAAGAGAATGCCGTTCCGTCATCGATCGATTTCCCGGGAATCAAAAGGCTCTTGGGAGCAGACTTTCGCCAATTCTCATTTCGGCGTGGGATGGCATCGCCTGCGCCATCCCACCCATTTCTTATCGCGGCCCGTGTTGCAGCGGCCGCCGCGGCGGCCGTAGGCGATGGCCGCGAAGACAGGCTCAAACTTCCGCCGCGGCGGCTTCGGCCCGAACGCCTTCGTCCCTCGGAATCCTGAACCATGCCACGTAGAGCGCAGGCAGGAACAGCAGTGTGAGCGCCGTTCCGACGACGATGCCGCCCATCATGGCGTAGGCCATCGGACCCCAGAAGATCTCGCGCGAAATCGGGATCAGTGCGAGCGTGGCGGCTGCCGCGGTCAGCATGATCGGCCGCATGCGGTGTTCGGTCGCCTCGATCACCGCCTGCCACGCCGCGACGCCTTCGGCGCGCAGATGCTCGATCTGCACGACCAGAATGACCGAGTTGCGGATCAGGATGCCAATCAGGGCCAGGACGCCGAGGATGGCGACGAAGCCCATCGGAGCATTGCTTAGCAGGAGTGCTGCGACCACGCCGATCAGGGCCGTCGGCGCGACCGCGAAGACCAGGAAAAGGCGGCTGAAGCTCTGCAGCTGAATCATCAGGATCGTCGCCATCGTAAACAGCATCAGTGGAGCCACGGCGGCGATCGGCCCCTGCGCCTCAGCGCTGGATTCGACGGCGCCGCCGATTTCAATTTTGTATCCGACAGGAAGGTTCTTCTGGAACTCCCCGACTTTCGGCTTCAGCTGATCGACAATCGTCGCCGGCTGCGTCGAACCGATGACGGCTGCCTTGAGCGTGATCGTGGGCTGCCGGTCGCGGCGCCAGATCGTCGGCTGCTCGAGCTCGTAACGGAAATTCGCGACTGCCGAGAGAGGCACGACCTTGCCGTTGGAGGTCGAGAGCTGCAGATTCTCAAGGGTCTGGATCGAATCGCGCTCGGATGCCCTGGCTCGCCCGACGACATTGACGAGGTAGATGTCGTCGCGGATCTGTGTCGCCGTAGAACCCTCAACGATACCGTTAAGCGCGGTTGCGATGTCCTCGGAGGAGACGCCGAGCTGTCGCGCCTTGTCCTGCAGGACATCGACCTTTACGACGCGGGAAGGTTCGTTCCAGTCCAGCACCATGTTCGAAAGCAGGGGGTGGGAACCCACGACACCTGCAAATTGCTGTGAGATATCGCGGACCTTCTGAATGGCCGGGCCGCTGATCCGGTACTGGACAGGTTTGCCCACCGGCGGGCCGATGTCGAGAAGCTTAACGAAAGCGTCGGTGCCGGGGAAGGTCTTCGTCAGATAGGCCTGCAGCTCTGCCCGAACCTTGTCGCGCGCGTCGAGTCCTTTGGTAACGATCACCGTCTGTCCGAACGAAACGTCGGGTGTCTGCACGTCGAAGGACAGGATGAAACGCGGTGCGCCCTGGCCGACATAGGTCGTCCAGTGGTCGATATCCTTGTTGTTGGCCAGCATCTCCTTTTCGAATTTGGCCATCTGTCTGTTCGTCTCGGCGATGGAACTGTTGTGAGGCAGGTTCCAGTCGATGACGAGCTCGGTCCTGTCCGAGTTCGGGAAGAACTGCTGCTGCACCAGCCCCATGCCGCCGACCGAAAGGGCAAAGACGCCGACCGTCGCCACGATGGTGATCCAGCGCCAGCGCATCGCGAGCTTCAGAAGCCAGGAGAAGACGGCGGCGAAGCGCCCCTTCTTCTCGTGATGGGATTTCATGGTCTTCGGCAGGATAGTGACGCCGAGAAGCGGCGTGAACAGCACAGCCACGATCCAGGACACGACCAGCGAAACCGCGATGACGACGAAAAGCGTGAAGGTGAATTCGCCGGCGGCGCTGTTGTTGAGACCGACCGGGATGAAGCCTGCGACAGTGACAAGCGTTCCGGTCAGCATCGGAAAGGCGGTCGATGTATAGACGTGGGTGGCGGCCTTCCTCAGATCGTCGCCTGCCTCCAGGCGGGCCACCATCATCTCGACGGCGATCATGGCATCGTCAACGAGCAGCCCGAGCGCGATAATGAGGGCGCCGAGCGAGATGCGCTGCAGCGAAATGCCGGAATATCCCATCACCACAAAGGTGATGGCAAGCACGAGGGGAATGGAGATCGCCACCACCATGCCGGCGCGAAGGCCGAGACTGATGAAGCTGATGACGAGCACGATGACGATCGCTTCGAACAGCGCCCGGGTAAAGCCGGAGACAGCCTCATCGACGACATGCGGCTGGTCGGAAACACGGTGGACATCCACGCCGATCGGAAGATCGGCAACGACCTGCTTCATTTCAGCATCGAGCGCTTCGCCGAACTCCAGGAGGTTGGCACCCTGCTTCATGCCGATGGCAAGCCCGATCGCCGGCTCGCCGTTGAACCGGAACAGCGCCGAGGGCGGATCCACATAGCCGCGCTTGATCGTGGCGACGTCGGTCAGCGGGAAGAAGCGGTCGTTAATGCGAAGGTTGATCGATCGCAGGCTTTCTTCGGAGGTGAATTGTCCGCTCACCCGCAATGCGATGCGCTCCGGCCCGGCATCGACAAAACCGGACTGGGTGACAGCGTTCTGGGCCTGCAGGGTCTGGACGACCGACTGCTGGTCGATGCCAAGTGCTGCAATCTGGCGCGTAGAGAACTCCAGATAAATCGCCTCGTCCTGGGCGCCGATCACGTCGACCTTGCCGACATTCGATACCTTCAGGACCTCAGAACGAGCATTTTCCACGAGATCGCGCAGCTGCCGCTGGGTCAGACCGTCGCTGGTGAAGGCGTAGATATTGCCAAACACGTCGCCGAAACGGTCGTTGAAGAAGGGGCCGACGACGCCGCTCGGGAAATCACCCTTGATGTCGGCAATCATGTTGCGGATACGCAGCCAGGTCGGTGTGACATCCCTCGCCTTCGTCGTCGGCAGCAGCTCGACGAAAACGGTCGTCTGGCCGGCGACGGTCTGGCTCCTCGTGTAGTCGAGCGATTCCAGTTCCTGGAGCTTCTTCTCGATCCTGTCGGTCACCTGCCGCGTCACTTCCTCTGCGGAAGCGCCAGGCCACTGCGCGGTGATCACCATCGTCTTGATGGTGAAATTCGGGTCTTCCTCACGACCCAGGTTCAGGTAGGAGAAGGCGCCTGCGAGAATGAAGACGATCATGAAGTACCAGACGAGCGAACGGTGTTCGAGCGCCCAGTCGGAAAGGTTGAAGGACTTCACTGGCTGATCTCCTGGTCGATCCTGATGGGCTGGCCATCTTCAAGTTTATGCACGCCCGCCACGACCACCCGCTCTCCGGGAGCGAGTCCTTCCGTGACGCGGACGCTTCCGCCGTCGACGAGGTCGCCGTCGATCTTCACGCGGCGCAGCGACACCTTCCTGGCAGGCACATCGACAATCCAGACGCTCGAGCCGTCGCTGCCGGCAAGGATGGCCGAGGAAGGCAACACGATCTCGGGATTGGCGGCGATTGTTGCCGAGGCTGTGATGACCGAGCCGAGCCTGAAGGCTTCAGGCGGATTGGTGAGCGCGATCTTGGTCCTGCTCGTGCGCGTGGCGGTCTCCGCCTCCGGCGCGATCTCGCGCACGGTCCCGGAGGTGCGGATCGTCGGGTCGAGCTGCAGCGTCACTTCGAAAGGCGCGCCGTTCTTCAGTTTTTGAGCGGCGGCCTGGGGCACGTCGACCACGGCGTCGCGCTTGTCCGGACGCGCGATGGTCACGACGGTCTGGCCGGCCGATACGACCTGGCCAACCTCAGCCGAGGTCGCCGTCACCACTCCGTCGAATTCCGCCCGCAGCTGTGCGTAGCCCAGTTGCTCCCTGGCCTTGTCGAGGTTGGCTTGCGCCTTGGCGACGGCGGCCGCGGCCGTTCGCCTCGCCTGCTCTGCTTCTTCAAGCGAAGCTTCCGTGCCGGAGCGCGATTCCACCAGCGCGCGCTGGCGCTGCTCCGTGGTCACCGCGTTTCTGAGCTGGGCGTCGCTATTTTCCACATCGGACTGGGCGCTGCGCACCGCAAGCTCCAGCGCCAGTGGATCAATCGCGGCGACGACGTCGCCCTTCTTGACGATGTCGCCGACATTGACGTTGCGGGCGATCATCCGTCCGAGGATCCGGAAGCCGAGCTCTGTCTCGATCGTGGGTTCGATCGTACCGGTCAGGCTGAGGCTCGTCGCGGGCGTCTGTTTGACCGTCATCGACAGCACCGGACGGGGCGCCTCTTCCTTGCCTTCCTCCTGCTTCGTGCAGGAGGAAAGCAAGGCCGTACCCATCATCAGTGCGATTATCTTGGGACCAATAGTCACTTGGAAGCTTCCTTGACATAAGACACGATTTCGCCGGGCCTGAGGAACTTGGTCCCGTCAGTCACGACTATCTCTCCCGCCGTCACACCCGACTTGACGACGAAGCTGCCGGTCTCATAGCCGGCGACGTCGACCGCACGGACGGAAACCGCAGAGGATGCGGGATCCACGATCCAGACGGCCGGCTTGCCGTCCTTCGAGGTCATTGCCGACCAGGGCAGTTGGATGACGTCCTGCGAGAGGTAATTGAACCGTCCGACGACGGGTGCGCCCAGAGGAATAGGCGCGTCGCTTGATATCGCGATCTTGACCCTGATAGTGCCGGTGGAGGAATCGATCGTCGGAGAAATTTCGCGAACCTTCGCCGTGATCTTCTGTGTCGGGTCCGATAGAAGGGTAACTGTTCCGTCGCCGTCGATCGGGCGGAGGAAGGCACTTTCAACCACCTCGAAAACGGCATCCCGTTCGCCGTCATGGGCAAGGGTGAAGACGACCTGAGCGGCCTGCGCCACCTGCCCGACCTCGGCATTGCGGGCGGTGATCACGCCGTCGGCATCTGCATTCAGCTCCGTGTAGGACAGGGTATCCTGTGCGGTTTCGAAAAGCGCCTGCGCCGACTTCGTCGATGCCTGGGCGGTCAGCAGCGCTTCCTGTGCCTGATCGAGTGCGGCGCGCGTCGTCACCTGGGTTCGAAAAAGGCTCTGCTGCCGGTCGAAGGCAAGCTGCGCCTGGGTCTGCAGGGCCTCAGCGGACTGAAGATTGGCGGCGGCCACATCGAGATCTGCCTTCTGCTCCTCCGGATCGATGCGCGCCAGCACTTGCCCCGCCTTCACCGATTGTCCGACCTCCACCAGCCGCTCGATGATCTTGCCGCTGACGCGGAAGGACAGATCGGTCTGAACACGGGCGCGGACTTCTCCGGTCAGCGCACCGCCGTCAACCAGCGGCTCAGGCTTGGCGACGACGACGCCGACCTGCCGCGGGGTTGGCTCGGTCGGCCCGCTCGCATCGCTGCAGGATGCCAGACCGACGGCGCAGATGATCGCAGTGGCGACCAGAATGGTTCTCATAGTTGACCTCTTGCTCTCAACGGCAGCTGCTATATAATTGACTGACGGATTAGTCAATGAAACTTTGTGCCGCATGAGACGAGGGCATGATTGGTTAAGGGAGGCCCGGAAGTGGCAGCAGAGAAAAAGATTACACGCGCGGAACAGAAAGCGTTGCGCCCCATCCAAATCCTTGACGCCGCTTTCGAGGAGTTCGTTAGATGCGGCTTCGCCGGCACACGTGTCGAGGATATCGCCGAAAGGGTCGGCGTCACCAAGGGCACCGTCTACGTCTATTTCGAGACGAAGGAGACGCTCTTCGAAGCTATGATCAACCATTTCTCGGTGCCCTTTCAGGAGTTGCTGGCGATCACCGACGAACTCAGCGGCAGCGCCACGGAGAGGCTGAAGTCAATTCTAAGCCTGCTCTATAAGCAGATCGCCGAAGATCGCACGACCCGTGAGCTGGTTCGGCTCGTCATTGCGGAAGGACAGCGGTTCCCCGACCTGATCGACCGCCACCACGATGAATTTATCGCGCCGATTATCGCCAAGATCGACTCTCTCATCGTGGAGGGAATGGCGTCAGGTGAGTTTCGCCAAATCCCGGTGGAATTCTCCGATATGGTCGTTGCACCCATCCTGACGAGGACGGTTCTGCGGCTGATATTCGACGATCGTCGCGACCCAATTCCCAATAAGGAGGCCTTCCTCAGGACCTATTTCGACCTGCTCTTCAACGGCCTGCTCGCCAAGCCGGGCTGATCGCCAACGGCTCTGAGTAACTGACCATCGCGAGCCTTCCGCGGCCCGAGTTTTTCCGCCATGGAGCTTTGGAAACCGCTTCGGCTCCTTCTGGCACCCATTTCTGACGCCAAACCTAAACTATTCAATCCATTCCTCTCCGCCAACGAAGATGTCTTTAAGGCTGCCATTCCAGCGGCTCTCCGATCACTTCTGCGGAGCTCATTCGTGGGTCGAGGCCGCATGGCCTTTTTCTCCATTCGTCGCTCCTGCAGCGCTCGTTTGCGGCCGTGCTGCAGCCCGACTTCGTCTGGAGACGAAAAATACCGCTCGATGCAGATGGATTTAATGAAGTTTTTAGGTGAAAACATCAAGTTAGCCGATGCTTTCAAGGTACGACCTCAATCGTGACGAATTAAAGTGGAACGCAAAGTCAATCTCAAGGATGTCGCGCGCGACGCCGATGTGTCGCTGAGCACGGCCTCGCATGCGCTGAACGGAACCGCGCCGCTGACGATCGAAGTGCGCGAGAGGGTTCTGGATTCGGCCAAACGCCTGGGCTACCTCGACCGCCGCAGAAAGAAGGCGACAATTGCCGCGCTGCGCGTCCTGCTGCTCGCCATTCCCGACGATGCTGCGCCGGAGAGCGATCTCAACCTGGTGAGCTGGACGATCCTAAACGGCCTTCGCAGGGAGTGCGAGCGCCGCGGTATCCGCATCGTGCCTTACGTCAGCACCGGCCGGCGCATCGACGGCGGCGAGGTCAGGCAGATGGCGGTGGCCGAACGCGCCGACGGCATCGTGGTGCTGAACGACGATCAGCCCGAACTCATTCGCAGCCTCGCCTCGGCCGATATGCCTGTCGTCATCGTCAACGGCGAGGATCCTGCCATGCTGGTCGATACTGTGACGCCGGAAAACCGCTTCGGCGCCCGGCTCGGCATCGCGCACCTTCTGGCGCTCGGTCACCGCCGAATCCTTCATCTGACCTGGAAGGGCCGCACGACGATCCAGCGCCGGTATGACGGTTTTTCCGATGCCTATCTCGCCGCACAGCTTCCGGTGCCGGAGGACATGATCGTCGAGGCCGAGGGATATGAGCCCCGGCATGGCGAGGCGGCCATCAACGCGCTGCTCCATCGCGACCCCACGCTCAAAGGCGCCACCGCCGTCTTCTGCGCGGCCGACAATCTGGCGCTCGGCTGCCTGAAGGCATTCGCCGATCGCGACATACGCGTGCCCGACGCGATATCTGTGCTCGGCTTCGACGACATCGTTCCCGGCGAGTTCAGCCGTCCGCCGCTTTCCACCGTGAGCGTGCCCACCGACCGTCTCGGCGCTGCAGCGCTCGCGCTCATCGAACAGCGGTTGATCGCCAGCGATCCGCAGCGGCCGGCTCATCGCCTGGAACTCGGCTGCCATCTCGTCCTGCGCGGCAGCATCGCGCCGCCGCGCTAAAGCGCCGGCAGAGCCAGGACCTCGAAGCTCCAACACTCACATCAGCGCAAGCGCTCAGCCCGTAGCCGTGTATCTCGCGGGCTTTCTCCAAAGGTGTTGCGGTATATGATGGAGAATCTGCCCGCGTGCGCAAAACCCCATATCGCGCAGATTTCACGAACGGTTTGCTGGTTCGTCGGGTCCCGCAGCTGCTCGCGGGCTGCCTGCAGCCGGATCGTGCGGAGATAACCTGCCGGCGACGTTCCCCTGAAGGCCTTGAAGCCCGTTTGCAGCGCGCGAAGGGAAACGCCGACATCATCTGCAACCATCGTCATGGTTAGGGGTTCCGCAATGTTGGCATGCATGTAATCGATGGCCCGTCGGACGTGCCAGGGCGCAACCAGCGATACTTTCTGTTTTTCCAGTTGATCGGAAAAACGGTGCCGTCCAAATCGGATCACCAGGTGAGCGAGAGTTTCACTTATCGCCGCTGCCGCAAGCGGCGAAGACATTAGCGGGCCATCGCCGCGCATGCCCTGCACGATCGTCTGGAGCAGATTGCCGATGAGCTGGCCTGACTGCGTCGTGCGATCCAGGACAGGGTCGAGGTCGAGCGACGCGGAGAGGGGCTTTTCCACCAGCGAGGCGAGCATCCGCTTCACAACCTTCCAATCCAGGAAGAGGGCGTCCGAGCGGTGCGGCCCGCCCTGGACCACACGATCGCCGGCTTCGTGGTTGTTGGCCATAAGAAGATGACCGGCACCGCTTTCGACCGTTCTCTTCCCTATCGACAGTCGAAAGGATCCTGTGTGCGGCATGAAAAAAGCGAGATGCTGCGGAGACTCGTCAAGCGTTCGGATTGTCCAGGAACTCTGATACACCGAATGAAGCACGGTGAGTGCCTCGGTCCTTCTCAAATCCGCGGCCCAGGCAAACTTCCGATCGTCCCTCAGAGGCTGTGCGTCGAAAACGCCATAACCCGCCGAAAAGGCTTGAACCATCGATTCGAAGCTGGTGCCTTCATGCGTGGGCTCAAAGCCGTAACACTCAGGCTCTCCAAGACGGCCCAATTTCTCCGCTCTCAACCAATCCATGCGGCTCGATTCTCTTCCCTGCCACCTGAGACGACATCGCGACTGGCCTGACCAATCTTGATGCGTTAAGCAGGACCGGCAACACCACGGATGATTTCCTTGCCCTGCAGAACGTCCCTCCCCTGCTTCACACTTATAGTGTAAATCACCATGATCGAAAAATGAAGTATGTTCCTCTGGACCACGTCGCCGCGCATTTTCTGCGAGACACGCAGCCTGCAAGGGTTGCGTCTCGCAACGAACGGGACCTGTTGCGGTTGATCTGGAAATCGCCTGGAATCGAACGCTCCAACCTGACGGAACCGCTCGATCTCACCCAGCAATCGCTGCACAGAATTGTCGGGCGGCTTCATGATCGTGGAATGGTCGTCTTTTCCCAATCGGAAAACCGGCGGGCCGGTCCTCCCAGTCCGGAGCTGACGCTCCGAAGGGAATGGTGTCTGACGCTCGGCATCTCCGTCAACGTGGGCACGATCGGCCTTTGCCTCATGGGTTTCGGCGAACCGTTGGACAATATGGAAATTCCGCAGACCGGCTCCTCGCTGTCCCTGGAGATGGAGCGGATCGAAGCAGCGGTCGGAGAGATACTGGCCCGGCGCGGCGCCAGGCGGCGTGACATCCTCGGCGTCGGCCTGGCGGTCGCCGGTCATCGCATGCTGGAGACGGCTTTCAATTGTCCACTGCCGCTAGCCCATTGGTCGCTCATCGACCTGGCGCCGCTGCTTGGAGAGCGACTTGGTCTGCCAGTCTGGGCGGACAATGTCGCCAGGACTGCGGCCTTGGCGGAAGCAATCTTCGGCGTCGGACGTGACGTCGCCGATTTTGCCTATATCGCCCATCTTCATGGCTATGGCGGCGGTCTGGTTTCCGGCGGCATGCCGTTTCGCGGCAGTTTCGGGAATGCCGGCGAATTCTCCGTTCTCTTCGGGCGGCAGGACTATGACGATCGTCCCGCACTCAACCAGTTGCTCGAACATCTTCGCGCCAAGGGGCGCGCGGGACTGACCCTTAAAGATTTGAAGAATGAAAATGTGGCGGATTGGGATGGCATCGAGGAATGGATCGACCGTGTCACGCCGGCCCATAATCGTGCAGTCAACGCAATCTGCGCGATCTTCGACCCGGCATTGATCGTGCTTGGCGGCGAGTTACCACATTCACTTGCAAGAATGCTGATCGAACGCACCGAATTCAACAATCTGCCTCGGCATGGCGCATTGCGCGACGTTCCGGAGCTGGCCGTGGCCCAGATCATCGATGCCCCCGGCGCGATCGGCGCGGCCTTGATCCCGCTATTCGAAACCGTTTTGTAATGGCGGCTCGGGCAGTCAAGCCCGCGTGGCTTGCATCCAAGCAGGGCTGAAGCGCACCGCAGTGCCAGGTGCGGTGCGCTTCAGCCGGCGCGACGAGATGGGAAGGCAGTCTTCAATGCTTGGGAGGTTTCCACATCTCGACCCCAATTGGGGCTGCGCGCCAGGATTCGTTCATTTCATTCCCGTTCCGGCAATGCCAGTTGTGATGTATTTCTGCAGGAACAGGAAGACGACGGTGACCGGCAGCAGGCTGAGGAACGTCATCGCCAGGATATAGTGCCACTGCACCGAGAACTCTCCCTGGAACGCGTTGAGACCGACCTGCAGGGTGAAATTCTCACGGCTGTTGAGGACGATGAGCGGCCAGAGGAAGTCATTCCAACGCCAGAGCACGGAAAAGATCGCCAGTACCGCCAGCGCCGGTGCTGTCAGCGGCAGGATGATCCGCCAGAAGATGCAGAATTCGCTCGCCGCATCGACGCGTGCCGCCTCGATCAACTCGTCCGGTATGGTCAGCATATATTGCCGCAGCAGGAAAACGGCCGTTGGAGAGGCGACGGTCGGCAGGATGACACCCCAGAGATTGTCAGCGAGCCCGACCCCCACGATTACGAGGTAGGCCGGGACCATGACGACGGCGAGCGGGATCATCAGCGTCGAGATGATGATGACGAACACAGTCGTGTCGCCCCGAAATTTGTATTTCGACAGCGCAAAGGCAGCCATTGCGTTGACGATAAGCGTCAGCAGCGTTGCAACAACGGTGACGAAGACGGAATTTTTCAGAAAGGTCAGGAAGTTGAAACGCGTCAGCGGATCGGTGTAGTTCTCGGTGGCAACGGTCAACTGCTGCACCGGCGTGATCCCCTTCACGTCGACACCGACCGGTTGCCCCGGATTTGCAGGATCGACCATCTGCGCCTTGAGACCGATGCGCCGCACCATGGCCATTTCACGCTGCCGGCTGTCAATCGTTACGTTCCAAAGGCTGAGGGGCTTATCGAATCCGGGCACGGTCTGTTCCAAGGCGGCCCGGGGAAGCAGCGACGGCGGAAAGCGGGTGATCTCGGCCGCCGGCTTTAGCGAGGAGAGGCCTGCCCAAACGACGGGAACGAGCACCGCGAACGTTCCGCCAAGCAGCCAGACCCATGACAAGATATCGGTGATATCGATGCGTCCGGCCCGGCGTGTGCGCGAGAGAAAACTGATCGGGCTCATCTCAGGACTCCATTCGCTTGCCGAGGCGCAGCTGTATGAGGGTGAGAACCAGAAGCACCAGCCCCATGAGAACCGATGCGGCGGAAGCAAGGCCGAAGAGACGCAGATCGCTGCCGAAGGCCATCTGATAGATGTATTGGACGATGAAGCTGTTGGCCGTGCCAGGGCCGCCGCCATTGGTCAAAACCCAGGCTTCGTCGAAGATCTGCACGGACTTGATCATCAGAAGGATGAACACGACAAGCAGGTTCGGGGCAAGAAGTGGAAGCGTGATCCTGAACAGCGTGCGACGCGGTGAAGCGGCATCGATGGACGCGGCCTCATAGAGATCTTTCGGGATTGCCTGGAGGCCGGCGAGCAGGATCAGCGTGTAAAAGCCCATATGGAACCAGACCGATACCACCACCACGAAAAAGCGCGACCAGCCAACATCAAGCAGGAATATTTCGGGGGGAACCCCAAGCATCTGAAAGAAGGCGTTCAGCAGTCCGTTGCGATCGAGGAACCACTTCCAGATCAGGCCGATGACCACGGGAGACAGCAGAACCGGATAGAAGAACATCGCCCGGAAGAAGCCCCGTGCAAAGATCGCCCGATTGAGGATCAGCGCCGTGATCAGCGCCACCAGCAATGTGGCGACGACGTTGAAGGCCACGAACCAAAGGGTGTTCCACACCGCCGTCCAGAACAGCGATTCCTGGCAGGTTCCAGGCTGGAGATAATTGCCGCAGGAAAGCAAGGTGCGGAAGTTGTCGAGACCGACGAACGGGCGGTCGGAAACGAAGAGATTGGTGCCGCCGGTGAACGCGTAGCCGACCGCGATCGCGATGGGAAGGAACGTGAAGATACCGAACAGGATGAGATTGGGCGCCAGGAACAGCCAGGGCATCCGCTTGCGGCCGAACAGACGTTCGATCGCATTCATCGGCGCCTCGACCACCCTCATCGCCGTTTCGCCTGTCTGAGACAGCAATGTACCGGCCGTGAAATCTGCCATGTCAGCGCCTCCCCTGCCCGGACCGTCTGCCAAAGGCCAGGCCGCTTTCGGGATCGAACAGATGAACGCGGGCCGGATCGGCATCGATCATGATCCGGTCGCCCGAAACCGGCGCGAAATGACCGGCTTCATGGATGATGATCTGATCGTCTTGCCCGGCGAGATTGCCGTAGACATAGGTCTCGGTCCCGAGCCCCTCGTGATATTGTACTAGGAAGGGCAGGCCCCGCTCGCTGGATCGGGTGAAATGTGCGGGCCGGATACCGGCAAGAACCGACTGACCGACCGCGATGCCGACGGGATCGACATTGCTTACGATCGTGCCGCCATTGCCGACATCGACGACGACGCCGCTTTCACCGATGCCCGAGACCTTGCCTTTGATGATATTCATCCGCGGCGAGCCCAGGAAGCCGGCGACGAAGAGGTTGCGAGGATGATCGAAGAGTTCCAGCGGCGCACCGACCTGTTCGACGCGTCCGGCGCGCAAAACGACGATCTTGTCCGCCATGGTCATCGCCTCGACCTGGTCGTGCGTTACATAGATCATCGTCGTCTTGATGTCGCGGTGGAGCTTGGTGATCTCGGCCCGGGTCTGGACGCGCAGCGCCGCATCGAGGTTCGACAGCGGCTCGTCGAAGAGGAATATGTCCGGCTCGCGCACGATCGCCCGGCCAATCGCCACGCGCTGGCGCTGGCCGCCCGAAAGCTGCTTCGGACGCCGGTCGAGAAAGGGTTCGATCGCCAGCATCCTGGCGGCCTCGGCGATGCGCGCCTCGATTTCGGCGCGCTTGAAGTTCAGATTCTCCAAGCCGAATGCGAGATTCTTGCGTACGCTCATATGCGGATAGAGCGCATAGGACTGGAAGACCATCGCGATTTTACGCTCGGCCGGCGACAGCGCGCTGACGTCGCGGCCACCGATCGCGATTCCGCCCGAAGTCACTTCCTCGAGGCCGGCGATAACGCGCAAAAGGGTCGACTTGCCGCACCCAGACGGGCCGACGAAGACAACGAATTCGCCGTCCTTGATGTCGAGTTCGACGTCATGAAGGACTTTGACGGAGCCATACGACTTGTTGACGGTGGAAAGTTTCAGTTCTGCCATGCCCCACTCCCATCAGGTGGCGTCGTTTCCATGACGACGTCGATTGCGTTCCAGCCTTGCGGCAGCGGTGCCGGCCTCGTGATCCGCACCTCGTTCATCGCGATTCCACTAACACCCGCCACATAGACAGCCGGCATTCCTCCCGGATAGTCCTCAAGGCCGATCACCCGCCCGTCCGAACCGCGGGTCCAGGCATTGGCGCGCCCGCCGCCATCGGCCATCGGCGCGAGGTCGGCATTCGTCGGGCGTAGGTCGTAGGTCCGCCCTGTGCCAAGCTGTCCGGGCTGCTGGTCGAGGGCAATACGGGCCAGCGACACGTTCCGGATGCCTGACGTCGCGGCGGCAATGATGGTGATCGCCCCTTCCATCCGGCCGGTCACGTCTTCGACGACGAGGTTCTCGATGGCGCCCGCGGGGCGCTCGCTTACACGGTCGACGACATTGACCGTCAGCGCCTCACCGGACCCCCAGAACCCGTCCGGCGTCTCGCGGCACTCCACCGAAATCTTCGAAAATCGCACATTCGATATCCGGCCGCCGTCGCGGGAAAATATCCCGAGCGCCCGGTTGGAGGACGAGATACGGCAATCCTCGAACATGACGTTGGTGACGTCGCCATGCGTTTCGGTGCCGATCTTCAGCGCGCAGCTCAGGCTCTCGACGGCGCATCGGCGGACGAGAATGTTCTCGCACCGGCCGATGGCCCTGCCATCGGGGCCGGCGCTCGTCTTCAGACATACGCCGTCGTCGGCGGTCGATATCCTGCAATCCTCAATGATGGCGCCACGGCAGGCATCGAGCACGATACCGTCCGTGTTGGGAAGGCGGCGGTCATTGTCTATAGTCACGTTGCGGACGGAGACATCGTTGCAATTGACGAAGTGCAGTGTCCACATCGGCGAACGGCAGATATGGATGGAGCTGATCTCGACTTCGTCGCAGCCCTCGAAGACGACGACGCGGGGGCGATATTCGGCCGGAACGAAGGTTCCGACGCTCTCGTCGTCTCCGATGATGAAGCTCTCGCAACCGGCTTCGATGCGCCCCGTGCCCGTCAGACTGATCCGTCGCGCATCCCTCGCCACGATCATGCCGCGGTCCGACTTTTCGGCGATGACCGAAACTGTCGTATGGACATAGGCAGCATAGTCGGGAACGGGACGCAGGATGGCGCCGGCGGCAAGATGCAGCTCGACACCGGAACGGAGCCGGAGCCCCCGGCAGTTGTGGATGCCTGCGAGGAGCTCCAGCCGTCCGCCACCGGAAGCTGAAAGGCTGTCGATCGCTGTTTGCACACGGTCAGTATTGTCGCCGTCGTAAGCTGCAATGGCGACAAGCGAGGTTGCGTTCATTGACGTTGACCGTGCTCGAGGACGACTTCGGTCAAAAGCAGCATGGTCAGTGCCTGGCCGTAAGGCGTCGGCACATTCGGGATGCGCCGGTAGAAATCGAGATCGTGTCCCATCGGCGTACCGTCCGAGACGCCATGGACGACGCCTTCTTCATCGATCTGCGCCAGCACTGCCGCAAGCGCCCGCTCCGCATGTGCCCTGTCGCTCTCGTCGAGAATGCCGGCATCGATGGCGCGCAATATGCCATAGGCGATGCCTGCCGTGGCCGAGGTTTCGAGCGGCGAGGACGGATCGTCCAGAAGTGTCGTGAACATGCCGTCCGGCCGCTGATATGCCTTCAGGGAGCGCACCTGACTGACGAGGACGTTGGACAGGAAGCGCCGATCCTTCTCACCGAGCGAGGGCACGAGATCGAAGAGCTCGGGGATTGCGACCGTGATCCAGGCATTGCCCCGCGCCCAGAAGGCATTGGCGAAGTTGTGCCGGCCGTTGAAGGTCCAACCGTGATACCAGAGCCCGCTGACCGGATCGGAGAGATAGCGCGTGTGGATCACGAATTGGTAGACAGCCTCATCGATCCACTCGTTGCGCTCGCAGAGCACGCCGGCGCGGCCCAGGAACAGGCAGGCCATGAACAGCGTGTCGTCCCACAACTCCCCGTCGTTGAGGCGCTCCTTGACAACGTGCTGGAAACCGCCTTCCTCGGTCTTCGGCAGTTCCTTGACCAACCACTCAGCCCAGTCTTCGACGAGGGCGCGGAAATCCGGGCGGTCGACGTGCTGGACGAGAATCGCGAGCGGCAGCATCGGCGCCGTGCTGTTGATCTGGCGCGGCGGCAGGCCGCGTTCGATCTGCGCGCTGTACCAGGCAACAAGCTCCTGCAGCGCCTTTTGGTCATTGGTGGCTATCGCGCGCCTGAGGAATCCGTAAAGACCGACGCCGACCTCCCAGTCCCATTCGTCAAACTGGATGCCGGACGTGGAACCGCCCGTCACGAGCCCCTCCTTTATGCCCCTGAGCCGGCTGAAAGCCGTTGCCACACGATCGATCGTCGTCAGGAGCGCGGCGTTATCGACAGATGCAGTGTTCATGCGTGAGACCTATGTGTCAGGAATAGAACGGGCCGTCAGCGCCGGCCCGGGACGCGGCGCTGTCGTGAGTGAGGATCGGGTGCGGCTGATCATGGGTGAACGGCCGGGGCTTACCGGCAATCGAAAGACCGTCGGCGTAGGAGAGATCGATCGCCTGACCGCCCGGCGGCGTCAGGGAAAGACGGCGAAGCCTGGGATCGAAGCAAACGCTGGTCTGGCACAGACGCTCGATGAAGGCCTTGTAAGCATCGTCATTGCCGGATGCTACGATGGCCGCCCAGCCGCAGAGCGATCCATACGAGCGCGCCTCGCGTCCGGCGGTCGGGCCGTCCGTGATCAGTTCCAGGCCGTTCGAGGCCCAGAGAGCGGCAAATCCCCTGCCCGACCGGGCGATCAGCCATTTGTCTTCGACGATGAGATCGTCAAGACCGTCGCGGCCGATATAGGCGTGCGTCCAAGCATGCCGTGCATCGCCTGTGTCTTCGATCAAAAGCGCGACGTCGCGATGCTGAGCAACGCGCGGCAGGGTGCCGTTGCCGGCCCAATAGGACGGCCGTTGATTGCCCCACGGGTCGTCTTCGCCGGGGTGATTCACCCAGAGCCTCGCCATCGGATGGCCGGCGAGCCGGATATCCAGAACGTGCTGCTGATGACCCTTCCGGCCGGTCTTGTGATCGACGACAGTCGAAAGCTGCGCCGCCTCGTTCTTGTAAAGCACGAGTTTTCCGCTCTCCAGCCCCTGGCTGTAGCGCGCCTCGACGTTTCGTCCTCGTGGAAGGGCGGCGAGTTCGGCAAGTTCAGCCGGCGGCTCGTAACCGCCGGCGCAGAACATGGTCAGCGCCGCCACGCCGTTGTTCAGCCAGCCCGTGCCGAAGGCAACATGGGCGAAGGGCGCAAGTTCGGTCAGCGGGCCGGCGCGCAGTTCCTTGTCATAAGCGCGGCCCTGTGATCCCGCCGGCACGCCGGCGAGCGTGTGCAGGGCGATCATGCGGAAAATGAGATCGATCTGCGCGCGAGCACGTGCTGCGATTGCCGTATCGGCCCAGCGCTCAAGAGCCAGCAGGCCGATGAAATCGATCGGGTAATAGGCAGCCGAGTTCCACTCCGCCAGACCATGGGCTTCGACGCTGTCAAACCAATGGCCGAGGCGCACTGCGGCGAGTTCCGCCTGCTGTCGTCCTGTCCTGCCCGAGGCCGAGAACATTGCGTCTGGCAGGAGAAGTCCCGCCAGCAGCTGGCTCGTGTGAAAGCAGAGCACGTGGTTCTCGCTCCAGAACCACATGGCGTCGTTGCCTGGCTCATCGACCCAGTAGCGGTAGGAGAGAACGGAATGGCGGATGCGATCGACGGTGGCGGCCGGCATTCGGTCGCCATAGGCACCGAGCAACCACAGGAGCGGCACCATGATGAAATCCGAGCAGTCCTCTCGCGCATCGATCGAGGCGAGCGTCGCCCCGATGATGCGGTCGAAGCTTTCCTGGTCGTCGTAACCCGTTTCCATCAGGGCTATCAGACGGCCGACGCGGTTGGCGCCGAAGCGGGCACTATATTCCAGCGCCTGCCGCTTGCGGGCGGCAAGCGAGGGCTCAGGCGGCAGCGGAGAAATGCTGCTCATGAAGGCGGCGTCGATGACGCGGATGACCGAACCCGGCCCGGAGCCGATCGTCATGTGAATGCCGTGATAACCGTCGGCAATTCCGCGGACATCCTCGACAATCAGCCGGTCCTGATGGGCGTGCAGGGTCAATTTGGACTGAACGAGAACCGGCCGCTCGTGGCCATGACCGACAATCTTGATCTCGACGGGCAAGTCCCGCTCCGGCGCCGTATCGAAGATAATTTCAAGCGGCTGATCGACAAAGACGTCGCGGGCCGGGCGTACGCCGCGCGAAAGAACTTCCAGCTCGCGGACCTCATCCTGATCCAGCGATACCGGCAGCAACACCGAGAGCGGCTCCTTGTCCAGCATCTCGAGTTCGAAGAACCAGGTCGTGTCGCGCTCGGCCAGGTCTTCGGTGTGGACGAGAACCTCGTTGTCGCCCGCCTGCAGGGGCAGCGCTATGTCAGTGGCGCTCTCGACATTTCGTTTGAACGGCTCGAAGCGTGCCGCCTCCTCGCCGTTAACCCAGATACGAACGCCGCCGCATGTCCTGAGCCTCAGATTGAGCGTTCGCGGCACCGGTGTCGCGAACGTGCCTTTCAGCCATCGGCTGAGATGCGTCGGCACATGCCAAAAGCCGGTGAACTCGACCCGACGGTTCGAGCCGGGAAGATAGAGGCTTTCAGTCGGCCAGGAACCATCAGGCAGGAGCGGCCGACCGATCATTTTGGCCCAGAATGCCTTGCGGCAGGGAAGATCGCCGACATCGACGAAACCGTTGATGAAGCGGTAATTGACGCGATCTTCGGCGGGAGCGGGCTCGCCCGGAAAATAGCTGGCGCTAAGGCCGGAAACCGCCCATGCCGTGATCGTCTGGCCCTCGGCTACGCTATAGGCTGGCGCCATGCCGTCCGGCTGCTCGATGCATTCCGCGTCCACAGACTGCCTCCTCCGCAATCTTATGAAAAAATTTTCATTACGCCGTTCGGCGAGGGTTATTTTCGAAAAATGCTCAAAAACAACGCCACGGCGTCAGGAAATAGCTTGACGAGTTGAATGTCAAGTATATGAAATTGTCATTATCGATGGCCAAGGCCGCGATTGATGAAAATGTTTTCATGGGAGGATGAAAATGAAAACGTATCTATCAGGGGCTTTCGCACTGGCGTTGGCTACTGTTTCCCTGGCTTGGTCCAGCGCCGCCATGGCGGAAACCAAAACGATCACCTTCTTGTTCACCGATGACGATCAGGCTTACGTCGAGCGAATGGAGGCCTTGAGCAAGGAATTCGAAACGTCCCATCCCGACGTCAAGGTCAACTTCGTCTCTTCGGGCTATGATGCGGTCGCCAAGCAGCTGCCGGTACAGCTTGCCGTCGGCGAGGGCCCCGACATTGCCAAGATCACCGATTGGCAGCTTGCACCCTATTATCTCGACATGCGCCCCTACATGAAAGATCCGGAGGGCTTCGCCAAGCTGCACGGCGACAGCCTGAACACGCTTCGCTTCCCCGGCGTCAACGATCCGAACTCGATCAACGGCTATGTCGCGTCGCAGACCTTCAACCTGCCCTTCGTCAACAAGACGCTCTTTGAACAGGCGAACGAACCGCTTCCGAAGCCGACGGCCACGCTGAAGGACATCGTCGAAGCCTCAGCGCGCGTCGCCAAGGCGACCGGCGCCCAGATCCCCTTCACGATGGACCGCTCGGGCCACCGCTTCTCGGGTGCGGCCTTCTCCTATGGCTCGAATTACGTCAAGGACGGCAAGTTCTCGTTCCCCGACGACGCCGCCAAGCGCTACATCACCGATCTCTACAACTGGACGAAGGACGGCTCTTTCCCCAAGGAAATGTGGGGTGCTGCTGGCGGAACCCAGTACAAGAACATGGGCGACGAGTTCGTTAACGGCAATGTCGTGACCTATCTGGCCGGCAACTGGATGGTCAATCCGTTCCAGAAGAAGATCGGCGACGGCTTCGACTGGACGGCGATCAGCGCGCCTTGCGGCGATGCCGGCTGCTATGCCATGCCGGGCGGCACCGCGATCGTCGGCTTTAAGCGCACCAAGCATCCGGAAGCCGTGGCCGCTTTCATCGAATTTCTCGGGTCTGAAAAGATCCAGCGTGAAATCGCCGAAAATTACGTCATCCTGACCGGCGCCGACATCAAGGATCCGCAATACAAGCTCGAGAGCAAGAACGCCAAGGAAGCCATGGCCGTCTTCCTCGCGGCCCGCGACAGTGCGCCGCAGGCCGCCCGCGATCTGGAACGCCTCAAGGGATCCGGGGCCATCTATCAGCTGATTGTGCAGCGGATGAGCCAGCTGATCGTCGGCGAGCTTTCCCTCGAAGACACCTTCAAAGCCATGGCCGCGGACGTCGACAAGATCAACGGCGCGCTTGCCGCCAAGTAATCTGGTCACGCATTCCCGCAGAATGTGCGCACGCATCAGCCACGGCCCCGCAACGTGTCGTGGCTGATGCATTTCGCCGGTGCCCAGCTCTTCGGAAGCCTGCTTGGCTGAGGCTCGCTCTGATTCAGAGCAAGCCGGTGCGGCAGATTCGCGCTGATGGACAGGACGGTTCCGCGGCGTCGTGACATGGGCTTTGGGAGAGGCTATAGGCGTTATCGGCTGGCGGCTCGCCGGTATCAGGCCCAACTTACAAACCCGACCGACCAGCGGGGGTCCAGTCAATCGAGGTGCCTCTCCATGCTACTCGGCTCCGAGCATCCGCTGCGAAGGGAACTTCACAACGAGCTTCATGCACGCCCGTCGCTTTACTTCGATGGCGATACCGATGTCTGGCACATCGCCATCGTCAGCGACAATGCCCCTCCTCCGCTGCCGGTTTCGCTCCCGGGACTGGAAGATGTCACCACGACCCGCGAGGGCAACCACGGCATCGGCCGTGTCGGCGCCGGCCGCCTGAAATGGGAAGCACACACCGAATTCCTGACCTTGACCTTCGTCGTGTCGGCGTCGGCTGAACCGGGCAGCCATCCGCCGGAAGCCTTTCAGGCCTGCTGCCGGCAGATCGGCGGCAAGATCATAGCGGCCGTGCGCGTGCTGGTACGCGATGAGAAAGCCGGGGATCACCTGGAAAAACCGAAGCTCGACTTTGTCGCCTCGCGGGTCGGCGGCGGCGATGCGGAAGTGCATTCGAACTTCCGTCTTAGCGACAGCGGCTTCGTGGAATTCCTGTTCTTCAACCGCAATCTCAATGCTTATCGCACCGGCCGCATGGTCAGACGTTTCCTGGAGATCGAGACATATCGGATGATGGCGCTGCTTGCCATGCCGATGGCACGCGAGACAGTCTCGAAGCTTTCCACCTTCGACCATCGCCTCGACCTCCTGATCAGCCATATGCAGAGCGCCGTAAAGGTAGACAAGGCGCTGCTTTCCGAGGTGACCAGGCTCTCGTCTGACGTTCTCAATTTCTCGGCACTCGCCCGCCATCGCTTCGGAGCGACGAAAGCCTATTCCGAGATCGTCGCGAGCAGGCTGTCGGAGCTTCGCGAAGAACGCGTCGAACAGCGCCAGAGGATCGGCACCTTCATCGACCGTCGCTTTCAGCCGGCCGTCCGCTCGGTTCGTGCCGCCGAGCGCCGCCTCGATGAACTCGCCGAACGCGTCAGCCTGGCCGGTGATCTCCTCAGGACCACCGTGCAGGTTCAGCTCGAAGATCAGAACGCGTCGCTGTTGACCTCGATGGAAGAGCGGGCGCGAATTCAGGTGCATATCCAGCAGGCTGTCGAAGGCTTCTCCGTCATCGCCATCACCTATTACACCGTCGGCCTGGTTAAGATCTGCCTGGAAAGCATTTCCGAACTGGGTGTCGATCCGCATATTGTGAAACTCGCCGTTCTCGGAGCCATCCCGCTGGTGCTCTTCGCCGTCTGGACCGCCGTCCGCCATGTCCGCAGGAGCATTGCCGGGGTCCCGCATGGCCCGACTTCCGAAATTCACTGACGACGCGTCAGTGACTCAGCCTGCCCCAGCAGATGTGGGGTCTGCTCCCCCGACCTCTTCGCTTCCTTCCAACTTGTGGAGAAGCGCCTTCATGACGCGGTGCGCCGTTTCGATTTCGCGCACCTCAAGACCGTCAGCGAGACCGCTCGCCCAGGGAGCCTGGAGGCGCATGGCGGCGTCGAAGGTCTCCCGCCCCTTCTCCGTCAGCACGACGAGCTGAGCCCGGCGGTGATGCGGGTTCGCCGCGAAGGCAACGATCCCTTCCTTCTCCAGATCATTGACGATGCGCTGCACGTTCTGGCGGTTGGCGCCCATGTCGCGGGCTAGCCAGGCCACCGGCTGCGGGCGCTCCGATGCGCCGACAGTGCCGAGAACCTGCCAGCGCGCGCTGGTCAGCCCCAGGCCGGCGACCAGCCTGTCTCCTGAGGTCAGCATTCGGTTGTTTAGCCTGAAGAGGTCGAGCACGAGATTGGTCAATGCGGATCCTGCTGCACTTCGCTCGGCATCGGTCATGTGTCACCATGCATTTATATTGACATTATGATGTCATAATCATATGTGTTCTTCATGTCGAATTGACATCATGGAACCACATAAAACGGAGCAAGTCATGCCACATATTCGTCCGATGGACCCCACCTTCCCGATCAACCGGCAAATCGAGCTCGAGGCCTCCCCGGTCGTGCTCATCAATCTTTTCACGCTCGACCTGGCAGACGAGACGAAGTTCCTTGAGGTCTGGCAGGACGACGCAGCCTTCATGAAACGCCAGCCCGGCTTCATCTCCACCCAGCTGCATCGCGCGATCGGCGAAAAACCGACCTATCTCAATTACGCCATCTGGGAATCCAACGCGCATTTCCGGGCGGCCTTTGTCCATCCGGAATTCAGGGCGAAGACCTCCGCCTATCCGTCTTCGGCTATTGCTTCGCCGCATCTCTTCCAGAAGGTCGCCGTAGCGGGGATCTGTGTAGCCTAGCTGGAAATCGAGTCATGTCGAAAAGCGAGCGCAACTTTGCCATCGCAGGCCTCGTTGCCGTTTTCGTGATGAAATACTCGTGATGAAATACAAGGCAAAGGCTGGAACGAGGTGCAACCCTTCACCATCTCGAGCGCGCCCGGCGAGAGCCGCCTTCACTTCACCGTGAGGGCCCTTGGCGACTGGACCGAAAACTTCGCGCCGAACTGCGAGCCGGCGGGACCGTGCTTGTCTGCGGCCCCTGTGGCAAGTTCGACGGCCCATTGGCGGATCTGCGAAAGGCAAGCGTCTCACGCGCCCATACCACACCGAAGCCTTCGAGTTTCGATGACGGTGTGACCTTCCCGCCAAGCTTACCTCGGCGGAAAGGATTGAGTATCTGCACCGGCGGAGGCTCAGGAAGCCATCGCGTAACGATGCTGGTCCGAGGCGTGTCGGCTGCCCGTTTTGAAGCGGCGCAGCAGTTCGGCAAGGCTTTCCGTTTCGTGCGTCAGGCTCTGGGCGGCGGCCGTGGTTTCTTCGACCATCGCGGCGTTCTGCTGCGTCACCTTGTCCATCTGGTCGCCAGCGGCCGAGACTTCGCGGAGACTCGTTGCCTGTTCGCGGGCGGCGATGGCGATTTCGGCGACCGTCGCATTCATCGCCGAAACCTGCTCGACGATCTGCTCCAATGAGAGACCGGATTCGCCGACCAGCTCGACGCCCGTCTTGACCTGCGCCGAAGAGGTGGAGATCAGCTCCTTGATCTCCCTGGCCGCATTGGCCGAGCGCTGGGCAAGCTCACGGACTTCCTGCGCAACGACGGCGAAACCCTTGCCGGCCTCGCCTGCGCGCGCCGCCTCGACGCCGGCATTCAGCGCCAGGAGATTGGTCTGGAAGGCGATCTCGTCGATGACGCTGATGATGTTACCGATCTTCGACGACGAGATCTGGATTTCCGTCATTGCGGCGATGGCGCGGGAGACAATCTCACCGCCCTTTTCAGCATTGGTGCGGGCCGTCGCCACGGCAGCCTGGGCGCGGCTTGCGCCCTCGGCCGTCCCGTTCACTCCCCGCGTCACGTCGCCGAGCGCCGCGACGGTCTCCTCCAGCGACGCGGCCTGCTGCTCGGTGCGGCGTGCAAGGTCGTTTGACGCGGTGGAGATTTCCCCAAGGCCGGAGCGGATCGTCGTCACCGCACGGATGACGGAATCGACGGCCTCTTCGAGGCTTGCGACCGAATTGTTGAAGTGATCGCGGATTCTGACGTAGCGAGCGTCCACTTCGCCGACGCGGACCGAGAGGTCCCCCTTTGAGAGCGCGTCGAGGCCAAGCGAGATCTGTCGGAAGGCATGTTCCATCACCTGGGCGTCGGAAAGCCGCTCGGCTTCCTGGCGCAGCCGCTCTTCTTCTGCCGCCAGGCGGGCGCGCTCGGCACTGGCCTCGGCGATCAGTTTGGCGCGACCGGTTTCCTGGAACACCTTCAGCGACCGCGCCATGGCGCCCAGTTCATGGCGGTGCTCAACGCCTGTTATGACGATAGCGTCATCGCCGCGGGCAAGTTGCTCCATGGATTGCGCCATCCCACGCACCGCCGAGGAAATCAGCCGGCCGACGAAATAGGAGAGCACGAGGCCGATAACGATCAGCAAGCCGCTAATGACGAGCGTGGTGCTGGTCGCGGAGGAAACCATGGACTCGACGGAACCATCCAGCTTCTTCTGCGCTCCCGTCACGGTCGCCTGCAAGTTCTTGAACGCATCAGCGATCTTCGGTGCCAACACGTTGAGCTGCGTCTGGCGGATATTGCCGGATGCCTGCAGCACCTCCTTCATGTCGCCTAGGCGGGCGGTATAGTTCTGCATGAGCTGGCCAGCACCCATCAGGCGCTTCTTCTGCAGCTCGTTCTTGGCAGCTTTGGCAGCGCCATCGTTGAGCGCGACGGCCTCAGCCAGAGCTGCCTGCGCAATATCATAGGCGGCAAAATCGTCGGAATGCACGAAGCGTTCGGAGAAATAGAGGCTCCGGTTTAGAGCTTCCAGCGTCGCTCCGGTCATGTGCAGCAGGGCCACATCGTTCTGGCGCCAGGCGCTGCGCATGACATCGTTGAGCGCGATGCTGGTCCAGGGTCCGAACTCGGTGACTTTTGAGATCAACGTGTCCCGCCGGGCCTGCAGGGAGACTATCTGCTCGAAGGCCTTGCCGTAGGCGGCGATATCCTGGCGGATCATCGCAAGACCGGAGTAAAGATCCTTGTTATCGGCGAAACGCGGATCGTCCGCCTCGAAGGCCTTCACGCCGGCGCGGAAATTGTCGACGACAGCCTGCGTGGGCGTGGAGCGGAAAGCTTCCGCCGACATCTGGATCTCGTGCAACTGATCGCTGTAGTCCGATATGGCAAGGCTCTGGCCGGCCGTGACGCGGTAGGAGGCGAAAATGGCGGCAAGGCCGTTCATACCTGAGATCGAGCTGACGGTAAGCAGGCTCATCAGCAGGATCAACGGCACGAAACCGAAGGTGATCTGCGCGCGAATGCCGAATTTATTCCAGAAATGCAACATCATAAGCCTCTTATGCTCACTGGCTCTTCGGCAGGTATTTGGAGATGTTCTCAGGTGTCACGAGTTCGAAGGGAACGTTGTTTTCCCGCGGCACCTTCTCCTTCTTGACGAGCTTCACGGCGGCCTCGACGGCGGCGGCGCCCTGTCCGACAGCGCTCTGGAGAACGGTAACGTCGAGATCGCCAGCCACCATCGCGGCAAGCGCATCGTCGGTCGCGTCGACGCCGGCGACGACGACATCCTTCACCGGCATGCCGGCTTTCTTCATCGCGCGGATCGCGCCGAGCGCCATCTCGTCATTGTTGGCGATAATAGCATCGAACTTGACGCCGGCCGCAAGCCACTCCTGCATCTGCTGATCGGCATAATCGCGTGACCAATAGGCCGCCTGCCGCTCGACGATTTCCAGGCCCTTGCAGTCGGGCGTGGCGATGACATCCGAGATATCCTGCGTGCGGGCACGGGCGGCCGCGTGGAAAGGCTCGCCCATCAGCACGATGATCCGACCCCTGCCCTTGAGCAGCGTACAAACCTGCTTCGTCTCCAGTGTTCCGGATTCCTTTTCATTGGAGGCGACCACGACCTGATTTTCCGGCAGATCCAGGAGGTTCGAGGGAACATTGTTGATATAGACAAGCGGAATGCCGGCATCCGCCGCCATCTTGGTCATCTGCGGCCCGAGATCGCCATCGGAAACGGCCAGGATGATGGCGTCGACCTTGTCGACGATGAGCTTCTGAACCTGCTTTTTCTGAAGCTCGCTGTCGCCCTTTGCGTTCTCGGTAACCAACTTGAGGCCGGAGACCGTCTGCCCATGGGTGACGACACCGTTCAGAAGCGCCGTCCTGAATTTGTCTAGATCGGACATCGAAACGCCGATCGTCTGGGCATTGGCAACAGAGACCGACATCGCCAAGGCGATGGATGCAAGCGTGGCCGTTTTCATGAATTCCCCTGCGCTTCGGATAGAACCGCTTTATTTCAAACTTTGGTTAAATTTTACTTTGCGCACAGGAGCTAGAAGTATCGGCGGTGGATGATCTTTTCATAATGCCGCCCCTTCTTCAGCACCGGCCGACTGGACTTGAGCCGCGCCGCGGAAACTCGGGACGAACAGCTCAAGCTTTTGTTTAATCGCCGCTATCGTCCGCCGAAGCCGGAGCTGACAGTGATGCCTTTATAGATCACCCTCTGCAGCACGATGGCCAGGATGACGCCCGGGACCATGGAGATGGTGGCGCCTGCCATGATGTAATTCCAGGCGGTGCCCTGCTGGGTCTGGAACAAGGTGAGCCCGAGCGGCAGCGTGGCCTTATCAAGACCGCTGGTAGCGATCAGCGGCCACAGGAAGCTCTTCCACTGGGCGATGAAGGTAAAGAGCGAAAGGAGGCCGATCGCGGGCATGGCAAGCGGAATGATGATTCTGATCAGGATGCGCAGGCGCGAGGCCCCGTCCATCATCGCCGCCTCGTCGAAATCCTTTGGGATGCCTAGGATGAACTGCCGCAACAGAAAGGTCCCGAAGGAAGAGAAGGCGACGGGGAGAATCATGCCGTGATAGGTGTTGATCCAGCCGAGCTTGCTAACCAGAAGAAAGAGCGGGATGACCAGCATCACCTGCGGGATCATCAGCGTGCTGAGAAAGGTAAGCAGCAGCCCCTCGCGGCCGGGAAACTTCAGCCGGGCGAAGGCATAGGCGGAAAGGCAGGATACCGCGATCACGATCGCGGTCACGCCGCAGGCGACGATGAAGGAATTCAACAGGAACGTTCCGAACGGCAGGGCAACCAGAGCTTCGACGAAGGTTTCCCAATGATATTCCTCGGGGAGGATGCGGACCGGCACGGCCAGCACTTCCGTGTTGGAACGCACCGCATTCGACACCATCCAGAAGAAGGGAAAGAGGAAAAGCAGCGCGATCAGCGAAAGTGCGGCGTAGTTGAAGAAGGCACCGATGCGTCGCAACAGGCGATGGCGGTTCTGCGCCAGGGAATAGGGATGCTGCGAAGTCGGTTCAGTCGTCATAATGGACCCATTGGCGCTGCATGTGGAACTGTAGGATGGTAAGCGCCATGATCATGACGAACATCACCCAGGCGAGTGCGGAGGCATAGCCCATCTGAAAATTGGTGAAGCCCTTCTGATAGATTGCGAAACCCAGAGTGGCCGTCGCCGAGCCCGGGCCGCCCCGCGTCATCGCGAAGATCTCGTCGAAGACCTGCAGCGAGGTGATGGCGGTCATGACGGTGGCGAAGAAAATGGTCGGCGAGATGAGCGGCAGGCGGATGCGCCAGAAGCGCCGCCAGGGACCAGCGCCGTCGATCATCGCCGCTTCGAGATAATGCTTCGGCACGAGGTCGAGCGCGGCGTTAAACATTACGACATTATAGCCGACATTGGCCCAGAGTGTGACGAGCACGACCGCCTGCATGGCCCAGGTCGAGCTCAGCAGGAAATTCGGCAGGCCGAGACCGAGGGAGTGGATGATGCTGTCGGCGAGACCGTCGGGAGTGAAGATCAGCAGCCACACCACGGAGGCTGCAATCGTCGGAGTAAAGGTCGGCAGGAAGAAGATCACCCGGAAAATCGCCTTGCCGCGCTTGAGGCTCGAAATCCAGACCGCGAGCGTCAGCGAGACAACGATGTTGAGCGCAAGGTACTCGACGGCGAAGAACAGCGTGTTGCCCAGTATGGTGTAGAAGGCGGGGTCGACGGTGAAGAGTTTGATATAATTCTGGAAACCAACGAAGGACGGCGTCGAGAGCAGCTGCCAATTGGTGAAGGAGAGCGCCAGCGAGGCCAGGATCGGCAGAGCCATGAAGACCATGAAGCCGAGGAAGCTCGGCAGCAGGAACAGCATCGCCGTTTGCGTCTCCGGCATCAGGAAGCGCCGCGGCTGATCGGGCTGCATGGTGATTTCGGCAACGGCGCTTTCCGACATGTCTTCCTCCATGCGCGGAACTTCTGCCGCGTCGAGAGCGAGCGCGCCCTGCGGACGCGCAGGCACTCTATTGCTGCGCGAGGCTCTGAATGGATTCCATCGTCTGCTTGGCGTCGGCGCTGCCGCCGAAGGCCGGCGGGAAATACTGGTTGAACAGGTTTTCCACCGCCGCCCAGTTGTTGGTGATCACATAGGGCACCGAATGCGCCAGCGAATAATCGAGCGCCTCGCCGCCATTGGTAATGTCCTTGGCCGCCACCTTGTACCAGGAGGATTGCGAAGCCGTGCGCGCCGGGAGTGCACGGCCCTGTTCGGCGAGATACTGCAGTGCTTCGGGACTGGTCAGCACCTGGATCGCCTTCCAGGCAGCGTCCTTGTTCTTGCTTGTCGTGGCGATGCCGAAACCGGAACCGGCCGTGACCGCAGCGAGCTCCTTGGCATCGGCGCGCGGCAGCGTGGTGAGACCGATCTTGAACTTGGCCTTGTCCTTCATGCCGATGATCGACCAGGGTCCGTCGACATACATGGCGACGTTGCCCGAATTGAACCGGCCCTGGATGAATGTGCCGACATCAGCGCTCGACGGCACCAGCGGCGCGATCTTATCCTTGGCGGCAAAGCCGATCACCCTGTCGGCAGCCGCAATAGCGCCGGGATTGGTAAGATCGAGCTCGCCGGCATCATTGACATATTTGTCGCCCCAGGCCGACGCCAGGACCGAATAGTTCTGCGGGGTAATGCCGAAGCCGTACTTGCCGTCTTTCGTCAGCTTCTTGGCGGCGTCGGTGAATTCTGCGAGCGTCCAGCCCGGCTTCGGCAGCGGAATGCCTGCAGCCTCGAGCGCATCCTGGTTATAATAGACGACCCAGGGACCGACATCATAGGGCAGGCCGTAAAGCTGTTTGTCAACCGACATGCCGCCGATGATCGATGGCGTAAAGGCGCCGATGTCGAATTTATCCGCCTCGATCCGGTCGTTCAGCGGTTCGAGCAGTGAATAGAAGTTCGGCATGCGTAGCGACTGCATGGAGACGATATCGGCGAGCTGCCCTGACGCCGCCAGCACCGGCAGTCGTGTCCAGTAATCGACCCAGCCCGTCGTCGTCAGCGTCACCTTGATATCGGGGTATTTGGCGGTCACCATGTCGGCCAGGTGCTGCCAGCCCTTGGTGTCGGCATCGGAACCGGTCCACATCTGCCAGGTCAGGTTGATCTGTTCGGCCGATGCGGATGTGGCAAAGAGGCTGCCGCCGACTGCGGCAAGCAAAAGCGTTTTCTTCAGAACCTTCATGGGTTTCTCCTCCCTCCATGACGCAATGAACACGCGAATGCGACCGAGTCACGCCTTGAGGACGATCTCGATCACCGGGACGGTAACGTCAGGTCGCCGGACCGGCAGTTCGAGCGTGATCATGCCTTCCGGCACCATCACGCCGATATTGGAATCCACTTCCTTCGTCTGGCTGAGCCAGCGCACTTCGCTGGCATCGTGCAGGAACTGCGCATAGGCGATCCTGTCGGCGATGCCCTCGATATGGATGTGGCGGTAGGGCCAGTTATAGACATGCAGATAGAGGCGGTTGCCGCGCTGGGTGTAGCGGCAGCCGGCCGGTGCCGGAAGCTCGGATGGACCGGCCCCGTAGATGGAGCGTGCGTTGAGGGCCATCCAGTTGCGGTAGACTTCGAGCGCAGCGGTGGCGCGTGCGTCGAAGGTGCCGCGGCCGGTCGGGCCCACATTCATCAGGAGGTTGCCGCCGAGCGCCACGGAATCGATCAGCAGCTGGATGATCTGCTCCGGGCTCTTCCAGCTGTCTTCGTCGCGGTGATAGCCCCAGGAGCCGCTGAAGGTATGGCAGGCTTCCCAAAGCACACCCTGGCTCGCGATCGCGGGCGCCACTCGCGGCGTATATTGCTCCGGCGTCGTCACGTCGGGCAGCTTGCCGGGCGGCAGATCGAGGCGGTTGTTGACGATGATTTCGGGCTGCAGCTCACGCACCAGCTCAAGCAGGCGCTCGCTTTCCCAATCGACGCGGCCCTTGCCGGGCAGGCCGCGATACTCGCGCTGGGGATAGCTGAAATCGAACCAGATGATGTCGATGCGGCCGAAACCGGTCAGAAGCTCGCGCACCTGTTCGCGCATATAGGCGGCGTAGTTGGCAATGTTGCGGCCGGCATTCAGCGCCTTGGCGTCGGGATGGTTGCGCAAGGGGTGGTGCACGTCGATCGGGAAATCCGGATGGTGCCAGTCGAGCAGCGAATAATAGAAGCCGATCTTCAGCCCCTCTGCGCGGAAGGCCTCGACCAGCGGCGTCAGCAGGTCACTGCCGCAGGGCGTATTCGGCGCCTTGTAGTCGGTCACCTTGCTGTCCCAGAGGCAGAAACCTTCGTGATGCTTGGTCGTCACCACGACATATTTCATCCCGGCGAGACGCGCCCGGCGGGCCCACTCCCTGGGATCGTAGAGATCGGGATCGAAATTCTCGAAATAGCGCTGGTATTGTTCGTGCGTGAGTTCCTCGCGGTTCTTCAGCCACTCATGCCGCGCTCCCAGAGCATAAAGGCCCCAGTGGATGAACATGCCAAGGCGATCATGGCTGAACCAGGCGTGCTTGCCCGCCCCTGCCGATTCACGATTTTCCGGCTGGCGTTCCGAACTCGTCACAGGATTCTCCTCCCTGTTTTCCGGCTTAACATCATATCGAACCGGTTCGGTGGCTGATCATCTTGCTTGATCCCATGCCTGTCAAGCCGAAATCCGCGAATTGCAGAACCGCGAGGAAAATGCTCCTTAACTGAGCGACAGAGCGGGATATGTTGCGTGGATCAATAAAAAGTGACAAAAGAAAGCTTTAGAACCGGTTCGACAGACATGACCACCATACGAGATGTCGCGCGCTTGGCGGGGGTTTCGATCTCGACCGTCTCGCTCGCGCTCAACAGCCCGAAACGGGTCGGCGCCGAGACGCTCGACCGCATCCAGCAGGCGATCAAATCAACCGGCTACCGCATCGATCCGGTGGCCCAGACGCTGGCGCGCGGGCGCAGCTCGCTGATCGGGTTCGTTTCGGCTAATCTCAGCAACATGTTCTTCGGCGACATCCGCCGGGAGATCGAACACCAGGCGCTCGACCACGGCTATTTCGTGCTGATCGCCGACTCCTCCGGCAGGGCCGATCTCGAACGGGCGCTGCTGGAGCGGCTGCAGGCCCAGAAGATCGCCGGCATCGCTTTGGCTGCAAACGGGCACGGCGAGGAATACGCCACCTTCCTGCGCGATTTCAAGACGCCGATCGTGATGTTCGACCAGAAGGTCGAGGGTGCCGAGCGCGATTTCATTGGTTCCGACAATCCGCTGACCACAACCATCCTGACCGAGCACCTGCTGCAACTCGGCCATCGGCGTATCGCCTTCATCTCGGGTCCAAGCGGCCTGCACACCGCCGACGAACGCCTGAAAGGTTTCATCGATACGATGGACAGCGCCGGCGTGGAGGTCGACCCTTCGCTTGTCGTCGAGGGCGGCTATACCAGGACCGGCGGCCATACGCAGGCGATGCGCTTGCTCACCCGCCGCGACCGGCCGACCGCCATCATCGGCGCCAACAACATGATGGGGCTGGCAACCCTCCAGGTCATGCAGGAGATGGGCTTCCGCTGTCCCGACGACGTATCGCTGGCAATGGTCGACGACGTGCCCTGGAGCAACGTCATCACGCCGCGCATTACCATGGTCGTGCAGGATGCGCAGAAGCTCGGGGAGCTGGCGGCGCAGCGACTGCTGGCAAGGATCGCAAGCCCGGAGGCCGCCGCTGAGCCGCCACAGGATTTCATCCTGACACCAAGATTCGTGCGCGGAGAGTCGACCAGACGGCTGTGAGGAACTCTACCGATCCTCACGCGTATGCCAAAGCCGCAATACATAGATTGTCGACTGCTGGATTTCGTAGCGCAGCTCATAACGGCCGACGAGAATTCGGCGAACCTCACGGGGATCGAACTCCTCGAGCCGCTCGCCGAGACGCGGCTGCTCCATCAAACGAGCAGGCGCGGCCGTCAGCGCCTGCACGGTACGGGCCGCAGCCCGCCGGTCGACAGGGGAGAGAAAGTCATATAGGCGGGCAATGTCCGAGACCGCTTTGCGCGTCCAGTTGACTTCCATCACCGGGGCAACGAAATCGGCTCGTCACTATCAAGACTGTCTGCCCACGCTTGAACAGACTGATGATCGACAATGTTGCCGCCATCCACGTCGGCCAGCGCCTCAAGTGTCAAACGCCGGCGCTCCTCTTCCTGATCAATCCATGCAGTCAGGGCCTGCTTGACGATCCAGCCGCGCGAACGCTCGAGCCGCATTGCGAGTTGATCGACCTTCTGCGCAAGCGGCAGCGGAACATGAGCGGTGAGAACTTTGGTCTCCATCGAAAACTCCCAAGATTAATCATCCATGATCATAGCGATTAATTTTGATTATCTCCAGCACCTGTACGTCATGAAGCCGGCTGAGACTCCTTAGCAAGATTACCCAGCATCGAGAGTTGCGAAACACAATGACGGATTTTCGTCGGCCGGTGAAGCAATCAAAAGAAGAGCCTCGACCCCATCCATTGAAAGATCTTAGTATTTGTCATACATGTGTGATGAATCGTAAATTTCGGAAAGCCGCAGGTATGAACGGTTTCCGGATCGAAGCCGATCGGGAGTCGAGGCGTGGCTATGCAGGGGAAGGATCGCAGCAGGGGCTCGGGGTCGCTGGTCTCACAGGTTGGCGAGAGCCTGCGGCAAGCGATCACTAGCGGCCAATATGCCGCTGGCGACAAGCTTCCGAGCGAGCATGAGCTGACGGAGACGCACAGCGTCAGCAGGACCGTAGTGCGGGAGGCCGTGGCCGCCCTCCGTTCCGATGGCCTGGTCGAGGTGCGCCAGGGCGCGGGCATTTTCGTGATCGGAGCCGACCCGGGTCAGTCGGGACGCAAAGTCGACAAGGCCCGCGTCGCCTCCGATCTGGAAGTGCTGGAAATCCGGACGCCCGTCGAAATCGAGGCGGCAGGGCTCGCCGCCTTGCGCCGTTCGCCGGCGCAGGAGGAAGCAATCTTCGAATGCCACCGGAAAATCCTCCGGTGCATCGAAACCGACCAATCGATCCGAGAGGCGGATCTCGAGCTGCACATTGCCATTGCCGAGGCGACGAACAATCCCCTGTTCAAGCATTTCCTCGAATCCCAAGGCATGGCGATCATCCCGCAATCGAGGGTCGTTCCTGAAACGCGGACAGCCGAGCAGACCGCCTATCGTAAACTGATCCACAGGGAACACGAAGCGATCATCGTCGCGATCTCCGACAGGGATGACCAGGCCGCCCGCAACGCCATGCGCGACCATCTCGTCGGCAGCCAGGCAAGGTACCGAAACCTGCTGAAGGATCTGCGAAGCTTTTCGAGTTGAAGCGATCAAGAAGCTCCGCGGGCGGCGAGCTTTTCTAGCCCGCAATCCGAACGCACCGGTCGGGGATCGGTGCTCCTGGCGGATTTGCGCAAATTCGCCCTATTGTAAAGGCTCTGAACAACACGCATCAAGTTGGTGCGATCGGCCGTTTGCGTGTCTGCGGCTGAAAGCTAGTTGAAAGCTTCGACGTCATAGGAAGGGGCAGCATCGTGGAGGCAACGGTCAAAGTGGCCGGACGACGATGCAGGCAAAACCAGGAGGAGATCTCATGCGTTCTTCACGCAGCCTTTTCCATACCGTCGCTTTTTCCGCGCTGCTGGCCGCGGCATCCCTCGCGAGCACAGCCACCCGTGCAGCCGACAAGATCACCATCATGGTCGGCGGCTATGAGAAGCAGATCTATCTGCCCGCCAAGCTCGCCGAATCCCTCGGCTATTTCAAAGATGAAGGTCTCGACGTCGAACTGCTCAATGAAGCCGCCGGCGTCGACGCCGAAAACCAGCTTCTGGCAGGCGCCGTGCAGGGTGTCGTCGGCTTCTACGACCACTGTGTGGACCTCCAGGCCAAGGGCAAGTTCGTCGAATCCATCGTCCAGTTCAGCCAGGCGCCGGGCGAGGTCGAGATGGTTTCGAGCAAACATCCCGAGATCAAGTCGCCGGCCGACTTCAAGGGCAAGAGCCTCGGCGTCACCGGCCTCGGCTCGTCCACCAACTTCCTGACGCTGTTCATGGCCTCGAAGGCCGGCCTGAAGCCCGGCGACGTCGTCACCATTCCGGTCGGCGCCGGCGGCACGTTCATCGCCGCTATGCAGCAGGATCAGATCCAGGCCGGCATGACGACCGATCCGACGATCTCACGCCTGATCAAGACGGCCGAAGCGAGCGTCCTTGTCGACATGCGCACGGTCGAAGCGACCCGCAAGGCGCTCGGCGGCACCTATCCGGCCGCCTCGCTCTACATGGAAACCTCCTGGGTCGACGCCCACAAGGACGAGGCGCAGAAGCTCGCCAATGCCTTCGTCAAGACGCTGAAATACATCAACACGCATTCCGCCGCCGAGATCGCGGAGAAGATGCCGAAGGACTTCTACGTCGGCGACAAGGACGGCTACGTCAAGGCTCTCGAAGAGGGCAAGGGCATGTTCACCGCCGATGGCGTCATGCCGGAAGACGGCCCCAGGACCGTGCTTGCCGTGCTTTCGGAGTTCTCCAAGAACGTCAAGGGCAAGCAGATCGACCTTTCCAAGACCTACACGACGGAATTCGTCAAGAACGTCAAGTAACGCGTCGCGCCGCTTCCGGCTGCAACCGGAAGCGGCTTCTACTTGGTCCATGGGCATTGCGTGCACACGCCCGAAGCACGCCTCAGGTATCCTCATGCAACATGAAAAGAACCAAATCCCGGCGATCGAGCTGATCAACGTCAGCCGGCGTTTCGTTTCGCCAACCGGCAAGTCCCTGACGGCGCTCCGCGATTTCAACATGACTGTCGCCCGCGGCGAGTTCGTCGCCGTCGTCGGCCCCACAGGATGCGGCAAGTCGACGACGCTCAACCTCGTGACCGGCCTTGCCCGCCCTTCGGCCGGTGAAGTCCGGCTGATGGGAGGCCCGATCACCGGCATCGACCCGCGCGTCGGCTTCGCGTTCCAGACCGACGCGCTTTTCCCCTGGAAAAACGTAATCGACAACGTGATGGCCGGCCCGCTGTTTCGCGGCAAGTCGCACGCCGAGGCGGAAAGAAGCGCCCGCGACTGGCTGGCCCGCGTCGGCCTTTCGAAATTCCTGCACCACTATCCCCATCAGCTTTCCGGCGGCATGCGCAAACGCGTCTCGCTGGCGCAGACCTTCATCAACGAACCGGAAATCCTGCTGATGGATGAGCCCTTCTCGGCACTCGACGTGCAGACCCGCACCGTCATGCATGAGGAACTCCTGAAGCTTTGGGCGGAGCGCAAGGCCTCGGTGGTGTTTGTCACCCATGATCTCGAAGAGGCCGTAGCGCTTGCCGACAAGGTCTATGTGCTCACAGCCGGCCCGGCGACGGTCAAATCGGTCTACACGATCGACCTTCCCCGCCCGCGCGTCGTGGCGGAAATCCGCTACGAACAGAGCTTCATCGACTATTGCAAGACGATCTGGGAGGACCTGCGCGAAGAGGTCGAAACCAGCTACCGCCGCGCAAGCGAAGCGGCCTGACGGAGGATATCATGGCACACGTCACATTTGAGGCCGGTTCGGCCACCCTGTTTCGCGCGGGCACGTCGGATGCCGAGATCGAAGCTTCAGCGCTGAAGGCGATACGCCGGCGCAACACGCTGGTGCGCTTCTGGCAGATCACCATCCTGGTCCTCGTGATCGGCATGTGGGAGCTCTCCTCCAACATGCAGTGGATCGACCCCTTCTTCTATTCGAGCCCGAGCGGCGTCCTTGAGCGTCTCTACGAATGGGCGACCGAGGGCACCACCGAAGGCTCGCTCTGGTATAATCTGTGGGTGACGATGGAGGAGGCGCTGATCGGCTTTTTCGCAGGCTCGATCACCGGCGTCTTCGTCGGCATCGGCCTTGGCCGCAACCGCTTCCTGTCGGATATCTTTTCCGTCTACATCAAGGCGATCAACTCGATCCCCCGCGTGGTGCTAGCCCCGATTTTCATCATGATCATGGGTCTCGGCCTGCCGTCCAAGGTGGCTCTCGCCTTCATCATGGTGTTCTTCGTCGTCTTCGCCAATGCCTTCCAGGGCGTGCGCGAAGCCGACCGCAATATGATCGCCAATGCCCGCATCCTCGGCGCTTCCGACTGGCAGGTAACGCGCACCGTCGTCATTCCGTCGGCAATGAGCTGGATATTCGCCAGCCTGCATGTCTCTTTCGGCTTTGCGATCATCGGCGCGATCGTCGGCGAATTCGTCGGCGCCCGCTTCGGCATCGGCCAGCTTATTTCGATCGCGAAGGGAACCTTCGACGCCGCCGGCATGTTCGCGGCAATCCTCCTCGTCATGGTCGTCACGCTTGTTGCGGAATACATCATGACATTGATCGAGAACCGCCTGGCAAAGTGGCGTCCGCAGCAGCACCTCGATACGCAGTAATCAGATCGACCTCCTCCCAAGGCAGATCGAAGCGAAGGCCGGGCTCCATGTCCGGCCTTCTTCATTTGAGAGGCTCACGAGGCCTCGGGCCTATGCGAGCGGAAGCCGCACGGTGACGATGAGACCACCGCCTTCGGCATCCCCGAGCAAAACCGAACCTCCCGTCCCTTCGACGACTTCCCGAACGATCGCAAGTCCCAAGCCGCTGCCCTCGCTTTCGGTCCCGATGATCCGGTAAAAGCGTTCAAACACCTGCTCGCGCTCGACGCTCGGAATACCGGGTCCATTGTCCTCGACAGTGACGATGGCGTCGCCGTCCGCCTGCCCGACCGTGACGGTCACCCGTCCACCGACGCTGGTATATCGGATCGCGTTGTCGATGAGGTTGACCAGCATCTCCCGCAGCATCGTCCCGTCACCCTCGACGATGACAGAGCGATCCGCCTCCAGACCAAGATCGAGGTTGCGCCTCAACGCCTCTTCGGCATAGGCCTCCAGGATTTCGCGGGCAGCCTTGCTGAGATCGGTCGCGTCGCTGCGGGGGCGACGGCTTCCGGGCTCGGCTCGCGACAAGGTCAGGAGCTGGCTGGCGAGCCGTGAAATCTGACGCGTGCTGCTGCGAAGGGCGGCAAGCGCCTCATCGCGGCGCGACGGATCGCCTTCGCGGGACGCCACGCTTGCCTGCGTCGAAATCAGGGCCAGCGGCGTTCGGAGCTGATGCGCTGCATTCGACACAAAGCGTCGCTGCGCCGCCATCTGGCTCTGGACGCGCTCCATGTAATCGTTCAGCGCAAGGACGAGCGGTTGCAGCTCGCTTTGCACCATTTCGGGCGGCAGGGGATCAAGACGGTTGCGGCCGCGATGGCGCAAAGCGTCCCTCAGCCTGAGCGCTGGCGCGAGGCCCCGTTGCAGGCCGAGGATGGTCACCAGGCTTGCGGCGAAGACGAGTACGAATTGTTTGGAAAAGTCCGAAAGCCACAGCTGCCTTCGCATCGCATACTGGCTGTTATGGGTCACGGCGACGGTCACGGAAATGGTACCGTCATTGGGTAGGCCGACGACGGGATGGTCGAGCATCAGGACGCGCACTCCGGCGCCGTGGAAGGCGCGATCCTCTCCCACCCGCTGGACGGCCGGCAACGGCAGGTCGGGAAAGCCGCTGACCAGATTGCCCCACACGGTAATGACCTGGTAAAACACCCGATCACCGAAGCCGGTATCGAACATCTCGAGCGCGGCCGGCGGCACGTCCACCTGGACATTGCCGCCCTCGTCGACACGGACGGCCTCGGCGATGACGCGGGCCGAGGCCAGAAGCGTTCGATCCGCCACCAGCTTTGCCGTGGCGTCAGCCGTCCAGAAACTGTCGTAAAGATTAAAGCCGATCGCGCCGAGCAGCGTCAGCAGCACCCAGCAGAGCAATTGCACCCTCAGGCTCCGGCTGAGCCGCGCGAACGTCGCGCCTATTTTGGTGCCGACGCTATTCGACATGTCTGAGGAGATAACCGAGCCCGCGCAGCGTTGCGATCTGAACCGAACTGATCTCGAGTTTCTTTCGCAGCCGATGCACGTAGATTTCGATGGCGCTCGGATCGGCTTCGTCGTCGAAACCGAAGACACTTTCAGACAGAGCAGCTTTGGAGACCGTGTTGCCCATCTTCATGACGAGCTGTTCGAGAACGGCATATTCCCGTGGCGTCAGCTGCAGTGGCTCGTCTTCAACGAAGAACTGCCGTGTCCCACCGGAAAAGCGCAGATTTCCGACAGTGATTTCCGACGATGCCCGATCCTGCCCCCGGCGCACCACCGCGCGAATCCTCGCTTCAAGTTCGGCGATTTCGAAGGGCTTGGCGAGATAGTCGTCGGCGCCGGTATCGAGCCCCGCCACACGGCCGTCCAGGCTCGCATTCGCGGTCAGGATGATGACCGGCAGTTTGCTGCCGGACTGCCTCAGCCGCTTCAGAAGCGTCATTCCGTCGAGCTTGGGCAGCGAAAGGTCGAGGATCATCGCGGAATACTCCGCCACCTTCAGCATATGCTCGGCATCCTCGCCATCATGGGCAATGTCGATCGCATACTGCGCCTGCCGCAGGGCTTTGCCCAGCCAGGCCGCCAAATCCTTGTTGTCCTCCACCACAAGCAGTCTCATCCGTCCCCCTTAGCATGTGCCGAGGGCTTGGCGAAAGCGTGCGATGTGTGTCGACCGGCGCCTAAGCGCGCTCGGTCTCGCCCTCGGCGACAGCGGCAGCGGCGTTCCGGTCTCCGGCACCAGACGCCTCCGCACCCCAGATTTCGATCTGCGTCAGCGCAGGAAATGGGGAGATGTCCTCAGCCTTGATGAGGCCATGCAGCTCAATCCATTCGATGACGCAAGGCTCAATGGCAAAACGCTGCGCGGCGCCCGATTTGGCCAGCGGAAAACGACAGGTCTTGCCGCTCGATAAGGTGACGCTCACCTCTTTCCACCAGGAATCATGCGGGAAGTCCGCCCGGAGGTAGAAGACGATCTCGTCGACGCCGACCGGCCTGCCGAACTCCACCGTCAGAGCCGCTTGCGGATCGCGATTGATGCCCCAGCTCGTATAGGGCCAGAAGCCATGATCGTCATTGGCCTTTTCGCCGTCGATGGCGTTTCTAGCGGCAAAGACCGCTTCGCCCCGGGTTTCGACATTGGCGCGCGCATGGGGAAATAACGCCCGGTTGGCGTGATCGTCCCAGGGATTGAGCGCAAGATTCCGCCGATGGGCGATCTCGTCGGGGCGCGCGCAGCGCACGGACAGCCGGTGGATATCGCCTCTGAATGCGTTCGGGGAATAGGATTTGCGCTTGTCGCCGAAAGGCACCGCAAGCGCGTAGGAGCATTCCTTCATATAGACAAGGCTGGGCTGGATCGCACTGTCCAGCGCGAGGTAGACATGTCCGGGTCTGGAGACTTCCAAAATCACCCGTTCGCCCTCGCGATAGCTTTGGCGATAGACCAGGAACGTCTCATCCTGCCCTGTGGCGCTTGCCAATACGAACCCGTCGGCATCCACGATCTTCAGCGTCAATTCCATGTTCGCCCTCCTCAGAGCCTGATGCACTCAGACAGCATCACGCTCTAACTATCTAACTTATCAGCAATTTCAGGAGCTTCCCGGCAAGCGGAACGCGCAATCGATAGAGCTTCTCGGGCCAAGCCGATCTCAACCTGATATCATTCACGGCGATCTCGTCGATTTCGATCGGCCCGGCGCCGTCGACTAAAATGCTGCCAAGATCGGCAAGATCGATCCTGCCCGGGGCGATCGTCGGCGGCAGGCATGTCATCAGCGACAAAACCGCCGCCCTGTCGCCGTCATAGCCATCGACGATCTCGACATGGCGGCCGCGTACCAAGGAGACGGCACGCCGATAGTTGCGCAGTTTCGCTTCCACCGGATAGGCGCCCGAGATGTCGAGGGATATCCGCGCCAGTTTCTCACTGAATTCAGTTTCGACATCGCGCGCGCCGAAAGCTTCGCCGGCGGACTGCATGATGCCCTCGAATGTCGGCAGGTTGTGATAAGCCGACTGCATCGTCCAGATCTCGTAGCGCCGCGGCGAAAAGGTCTTTGCCGTGTAGGTCTCGACGCCGACGTCGATCAGGAATGGGCGCCCATCCTTGTAGAGGGTCACGCTGCCGACGTCGTTGTGATTATGCCCCTCGCCATTGTTGCCGCCCTTGACCGCAAGCGAGAACCGCTGGTCGCGAGCGACAAACAGACCGATGCCGGGATAAAAAATGTCCCGGCGCGGCAGCGGACGCGGCTCGACGACACGGATCTGCGGCCCGGCCAGTAGTTCCTGCACGCGATACCAGAGGTTCCATTCCCCAGGAAGGTGCGGGCGTTCCGCCTCGGCCCTGTCGGCTGCAGCGAAGTCCGCCAGCATCTGCGAACCGACTGCTTTTCCGAACAAATATTCCCGTGCGCTGCAAGGCTCGACGACCGCGGAGGAATCAGCAAAGTTGAAAAAATTGTGGCCGGCCACATGCATGTCGGCGATATATTCGGCCATGTTCCGGATCTTCGGCTGCTGCCAGATCGTGGCAAAGAGGCCCGGTGCCGCGGCGTCCAGAACGGTCAGGGCGCCATGGAGGCAAAGGGCAGCGTGGCGATAGTAGAGCACGCCCTCCTCACAGGCTCCATCCTCGGCATAGTCCTTCAGGAAAGCATCGAGGCTGGCGAGCGCCTTCTCAACAATCGCCCGGCGCGTCGCCTGATCGGTCTTCAAGGAAAAGGTCGCCACCAGGACGTTCTGGGTAATCCAGGCAGTCCAATTGTTCATCTTCTCATTGCCGCGGCCCATCCACCAGAAATGCCGACCGAGATACGGCAAGAGAATGCGGCCCTCGATCTCGCGCCCCGCTCGTGCAGTGATCTCAGGGCTGACGCGATCGAGCGCATCGCCCAGCAGGGCGACGATCGTTGCGAGCAGGGCTGCCGTTTCGGCGGCGAAGAGGTCTATGATGGGCTGCGAATTGTCGGGAAGCGGCAGCCGCGGGCCACCGCGTTCGTAGGCGTTGTGCGCCGGAAGCTGCCAGCCGCTCTCCTCCGCGATCAGGAAGATGCCATCAATGATCTTCGGCAGGAACCGTCCATCGCCTTCGACGAGTTCGCCCAGCACCACATCATTGAGCATCCGCCGCCTGGTGAAATAAAGCTCCTCAAAACGCGAGCGATTGCCGTTCGCAGAGTATTCTCGGTAATCCGAAGCCCTGATCAGAGGCCATGCCCGCGCAAGTGTGGCCTCGGCGTCGCAAATGACCGCCTCGCGCATCGCCTTCGGCACCGCACTCCATCGTTCGCGATCGCAAGAAACCGCTCCTGGCATGAAGTCACCCAAGCTGTCCGGCAGATCTCCTGCAATCTCGCTGAACATGTTCCTCCCGGCACTGTAAAAGCCTCCACAGCCGTGTGGCTCATACTCACCTATCATATGTTTCCGGCGTCTGCCATAAAATTTGTATGATCTATTCAGAACTTGTTTGACCAGTGCCGGATATGTGTTATGCCGTTGATCGGAGGGAGAGCTGCGGCGGTCGGCAGAGGATCCGCAATCGTCAGCCGCAGAAGATCCGCCCAGGAGGAAGGCATCGGTGTCCATATCGAATTCGGTCATCGCGACTGATCGCGCCCCGGCAACTTCTGACCGGAAGGTCGCCGTCTTGTCCAAACGGCAGCGCAAGATCCGCAGCGCGCTCGTCGCTTATTCTTTCATAGCGCCGAATTTCCTCGGCTTCGCGGTCTTCACGCTCGGGCCGATCCTCTTCGCCTTCGCGCTTGCTTTCATGCATTGGGACGGCTCGAATGCGATCACTTTTGCCGGCCTCGACAATTTCTGGCGCCTGTTTGAAGATAAGGCCTTCATCGCGGCCTTCTGGAACACGATCATCTATACGGTCGCCTCAGTGCCGGCGACATTGCTCTGCGCGCTCGGCCTCGCCGTCCTCCTCAACCAGAAGATCGCCGGGCGCAATTTCTTCCGCACGGCGATGTTCTTCCCCTATGTCGCCTCGCTGGTCGCCGTAGCGGTGGTCTGGAACATGATCTTCAACCCCGAGATGGGGCCGGTGAACATGATCCTCTACACGCTCGGCCTCGATCCCAAGAACATGCCCGGATGGGCGGCCGACCGCCACTGGGCGATGGTGACGGTGATCCTCTTCGGCATCTGGAAGAACATGGGCTATTACATGGTCATCTATCTGGCCGGTCTCCAGGGCATCAATTCCGAACTCTACGAGGCCGCCGATCTCGATGGCGCCAATTCCTGGCAGAAGTTCATCCATGTCACCGTCCCGCAGCTCGGGGCGACGACCTTCTTCGTCACCGTCATGCTGACCATCCAGTCCTTCAAGGTGTTCGACCAGATCTACATGATCACCCAGGGCGGCCCCGGCACCTCGACGCTGGTTCTCGTCTACCACATCTATAACGAAGCCTTCATTTCCTGGGATCTCGGTTATTCCAGCATGGTTTCGCTGGTGCTGTTCTTCCTCGTGCTTGCCGTCACCATCTTCCAGTTCCGCCGCCAGCGGGAGGACGAAGCATGAGGATCGCTGGGCGCAAAGTAACCGCCAAAACGGTCCTCCTCTATGCCATCGTCATCACCGTGACCGTAGTCATGCTGATGCCTTTCGCCTGGATGCTGTCGGCCTCCCTGAAGCTCAGCCGCGACGTCTTTGCCTTCCCGATCGAGTGGATACCGTCGCAGCCGCAATGGCAGAATTACGTTGATATCTGGACGAAGATCCCGCTTGCGCTTTTCATCTACAACACCTCGAAGCTGACGATCATCGTCACGCTGCTGCAGCTTGTGACTTCCAGCTTTGCGGCCTATGCCTTCGCCAAGCTGAACTTCCCCTACAAGAACACGCTGTTCCTCGGCTACATCGCCACCATCGCCATGCCCTGGCAGGTCTATATGGTGCCGCAATTCCTGCTGATGCGCGAGTTCGGCCTCAACAACACGCATCTGGCGCTGATCTGCCTTCAGGCCTTCACCGCCTTCGGCGTCTTCCTGATGCGCCAGTTCTACATGTCGATCCCGACTGAGCTCTGCGAGGCGGCCCGCATCGACGGCATGAATGAATACCAGATCTGGGCGCGCATCATGCTGCCGCTGTCGAAGCCCGCGCTCTCGACCTTGACGATCTTCACCTTCGTCAGCACCTGGAACGACTTTCTCGGGCCGATGATCTATCTCACCAAGACGGAGCTGAAGACCGTCCAGATCGGCCTGCGCATGTTCATTTCGCAATATTCGGCCGAATACGGGCTGATCATGGCGGCCTCCGTCGTCGCCCTCATCCCGGTTCTCGTCGTCTTCCTCTCTCTGCAGCGCTTCTTCGTCGAAGGCATCGCCTCGACCGGACTGAAGGGTTAAAACCATGAACGCCGTTTCCTCAGTCGCCCCGCAGCCGATCACCGACGAAGAGGTAAAATCCGCGCTCGATCTTGCCGTCGCGCAGATCAAGCGCAATCTTCCCGAGTTCACCTACGCCTCGCAGAACCATTCGAGCGTTGGAAATTTTTACCCGGCAGTCGCGAACGACCAGTGGACGGCGGGCTTCTGGCCCGGTGAGCTCTGGCTCGCCTTCGAACATAGCGGCGACCCTATCTTCCGCCATGCCGCGCAGATCCAGGTCCAGTCCTTCCTGCATCGGATCGTCAATCGGATCGAGACCGATCATCACGATATGGGCTTTCTCTATTCGCCGTCCTGCATCGCCGCCTGGAAGCTCGTCGGCGATGAAGACGGCCGCAAGGCGGCAATCCTCGCCGCCGACCAGCTGATCGAGCGCTTCCAGCCCATCGGCCAATTCATCCAGGCCTGGGGTCACAAGGGCAAGGCGGAAGAATATCGCTATATCATCGATTGCCTCTTGAACCTGCCGCTTCTTTATTGGGCAAGCAGCGAGACCGGCGATCCGAAATACCGAGAGATCGCGCTCATCCACGCGCGCACCACGCTCGCCAATTCGGTCCGGCCTGACGATTCCACCTACCACACCTTCTATATGGACCCGGTTACCGGAGCGCCGGTGCGCGGCGCCACCAAGCAGGGCTATAGAGACGACAGCGCCTGGGCGCGTGGCCAGGCTTGGGGAATATCGGGCATGGCGCTCTCCTACCGTTACGAACGGATCGAGGAATATCGCCAGACCTTCGATAGGCTGCTCACCTTCTATCTCAACCGGCTGCCCGCCGACATGGTGCCCTATTGGGATCTCGTCTTTTCGGACGGCGACGGCGAGCCACGCGACAGTTCGTCAGCCGCGATCACCGCCTGCGGCCTTCTCGAAATGGCCGATCTCGTCGAAGCCGAGGCGGCCGAGCGCTACCGGACGTTGGCGCGGCGCATGATGAAGAGCCTCGCCGATCATTATGCGGTCAAGGATCCCACGGTTTCGAACGGCCTCGTGCTGCACGCCACCTATTCGAAGAAATCGCCCTTCAACACCTGCCGTGGCGAGGGCGTCGATGAATGCGTCTCCTGGGGAGACTATTATTACATGGAAGCACTGACGCGCCTGTCACGGCGCTGGTCTTCCTATTGGTGAGGTCAGGAGAACCCGATGGCCAGCATTTCGCTTAAAGAGCTGAACAAGACCTACGGCGCGCTCACCGTCGTCCACGACATCGATCTTGAGATATCAGACAAGGAATTCATCATCCTGGTCGGCCCCTCCGGCTGTGGTAAGTCGACGACGCTACGGATGATCGCGGGTCTCGAGGAAATATCGGGGGGAGAGCTCAGGATCGGCGGTAACGTCATGAACGATGTTCCCTCGAAGGATCGGGATATTGCCATGGTCTTTCAGAACTATGCGCTCTATCCGCACATGACCGTCTACAAGAACATGGCCTTCGGCCTGCAGTTGCGCAAGGTTTCACGCGATTTTATCGACAAACAGGTGCATGATGCGGCCAAAATCCTCGACATCACGCACCTCCTGAACCGGAAGCCGAAGGCGCTTTCGGGCGGCCAGCGCCAGCGCGTGGCGCTCGGCCGCGCCATGGTGCGCAATCCGGCCGTTTTCCTTCTCGACGAGCCGCTTTCCAATCTCGACGCCAAGCTGCGCGGCACGATGCGCTCCGAAATCACCAAGCTGCATAAGCGCCTCGACGCCACCTTCATCTACGTCACCCACGACCAGGTGGAAGCCATGACCATGGCGGACCGGATCGTCGTCATGAAGGACGGGCACATTCAGCAGGTCGACACGCCGCAGAACCTTTACGACCGCCCGATCAACATGTTCGTCGCCGGGTTCATCGGTGCACCACAGATGAACATGCTGCCCTCGACCGTTCAGCGCCGGGGCGACGGCTTCATCGCCGTCTTCGATGGTCGGGAACTGCCGCTGCCTGATCATTTCGACAAGGGCAGGATCGCTCCTTACGAGGGTCGCGAGCTGGTGCTCGGCATTCGTCCGGAGAACTTCCACGAATTGCCGCCGGCAGACATTCCGCCCGAGAACTTGGCGCCGCTCAAGGCGGTGGTGGAGCTTGCCGAACCGATGGGCTCGGAAGTGCATCTGAACATGGTGGCCGGCGGGCGCAATCTCATCGCTCGCGTATCGCCGCGCTTCCGGCCTGCGATCGGCGAGGAGGCGACGCTGGTGGCGGACATGAGCAATGCCCAGCTGTTCGACAAGGAAACCGAACGCTCGATTCTATACTGAGGCGCCTGCGGGAGACGGCGATGCAGTGGCTGCGGGACATGTGGACGAAGGAAGGGCCGGGCATTCCGAAGGATGCGCTGGGGAAGACCGGCCTTGCCCTGTTTGTCGAAACCCTCGGCCGCGAATGGTGGGAGATGGTCAAGCTCAACATCCTGTTTCTCCTGGCCTCGCTCCTCGTCGTGACGCTGCCGGCGGCACTCGCCGCCATGGCCCGGGTTTCGGTGGCTTTTGTGGAGGATCGCAATATCTATCTCCTCAGGGACTTCGCCGATGCATTCCTGCGTTATTTCTGGCGCGCCACCGCCTGGGGTCTGGCGCTAGCCGCGGCCTTTGCGATCTCTATCTATGTGATCCTGACCTATGCCGCCGGAGCGCGCGACAACCTGGTTCTTGCCGCACCGCTGGCCGTCGCGCTTGTCGTCACCGCCTTCCTTGCAGTGCTTGCCTGTCATCTCGTCGTGCTGATGGTGATGCGCGACCTGCCGGCTTTGCGGCTCCTTCGTCTCGCCGCACTCGCTTCCGTCGTCCGTCCGCTTCCGGCGCTTGCCTCGCTCGCCTTCAACGCCGCCCTGTGGCTGGCGCATATCCTCTTTTATCCGGTTTCCGTGTTCCTGCCGGCAACCTTCAATTTTTCACTCGGAATGTTCGCCGTCGCTTTCGGCGTCCATCGGGCGGCGGTGATGGTTCTGGACTTGCCGCAGACAACGCAGCCGCACTGTAAACCGCAGACACCAAACGCATCATAAAACAGTCGATCCAGAGACGATCCAGGGAAGGAGAACAGGAATGTATTTGGATAAATTCGGGAGGACGATGAAACTCGCCGTGGCGGGTTTCACCTTGGCCGCAACAACGGCCGGCGCAGCGCTCGCACAGGATGCCGTGACGCTGAAATGGGCTTTGTGGGACTGGGACAAGACCGCCTATTACAAGCCGCTGATCGAGGCTTATCAGGCCAAGCACCCTAACGTGAAGTTCGAGCCGATGGACCTCGGCTCGCAGGACTATCAGCAGATGATCTCGACGCAGCTGACTGGCGGCTCCAAGGACATCGACATCGTCACCATCAAGGATGTGCCGGGCTACACCAACCTGGTACGCGCCGGCAATATCGCGGATCTCAGCGGCTTCGTGAAGGATCAGAAGATCGACCCGGCTCCCTTTGGCGGCCTGATCGAGGAACTCACCATCGACGGCAAGATCTATTCCATACCTTTCCGCTCCGACTTCTGGGTCGTCTATTACAACAAGGATATTTTCGATAAGGCCGGTGTGCCCTATCCCACAAATGACATGAGCTGGGCGCAGTTCGACGAGACCACCGAGAAGCTTGCAGGCGGCATGGGCACCAACAAAACTTATGGTGCGTTGCTGCACACCTGGCGTTCGACCGTTCAGCTGCCCGGTATCCTCGATGGAAAACACACGCTGGTCGATGGCGATTATGCTTTCCTTAAGCCTTGGTACGAGAGAGCACTCACCCTGCAGAAGGATGGCGCCATCCCCTCCTACGCCTTCCTGAAAACGTCGAACACGCATTATTCGGCGCTCTTCTTCAACGGCACGATCGGCATGCTGCCGATGGGAACCTGGTTCGTCGGCACCCAGATCGCCAAGGTGAAATCGGGTGAATCGAAGAGCAAGAACTGGGGCATCGTAAAGTTCCCGCATCCCGACGGCGTGGCCGCCGGCACGACGGCTGCGCAGATCTCCGGCCTGGCGGTCAATGCCAATTCCACCCACAAGGAAGCCGCGCTCGACTTCATCAAGTTCGTCACCGGCCCGGAAGGGGCAGCCGTCATCGCGTCGACAGGCACCTTCCCCGCGCTCAAGACAGCCGACGTCAGTGCCAAGATCGCGGCGACGCCCGGTTTCCCTCAGGATGAGGCGAGCAAGGAAGCGCTGATCCCGTCGAAAACCTACCTCGAGATGGCGGTCAATCCAAACGCCGCCAAAATCGAAGTCGTGCTCAACCGCGCCCATGACGCGATCATGACCGACAACACCTCCGTCGACGACGGGCTGAGGGAGATGACCGAAGGCGTGAAGGCCATCAAGTAAGCGCCATACTACATCACGGCCGCGGGTGAGCATCTCGCCCGCGGCCGGTTCTGTTCTTAGAATTCGAGCTGACGATGATCTACGATCCCACCCGGGCCAATCCGCTTTACGGCAACCCGCTGCAGACACGCGACGATCTGGCCAAGGCCGTTATCGATCTCTTCGAACCGCTTTTGCCCTATTTCTCCGAAGGCGGCGCCCGCGTGCGCCTCGGTGCCACGGGCGCAATCTTCGACCGGGCGGCAGCGGATCTCGAAGGATTTGCCCGGCCGCTCTGGGGGATTGTTCCGCTCGCTGCGGGCGGCGGCCACTTCCCGCATTGGAGCCTCTATCGACGCGGACTGGCGAACGGGACCAATCCTGCGCATCCCGAATATTGGGGCGACCTGGCCGACCGCAATCAGCGGCTGGTCGAGCTCGCTGCCATCGGTTTTGCCCTGGCGCTGGTGCCCGAACACTTCTGGGAACCGCTTGACGATGATGAGAAGAAGAAGGTGTCCGCCTATCTTCTTGCAGCGCGCGAACTGGAATTCATCGACAACAACTGGAAATTCTTTCGCGTCCTCATCGATCTCGGGCTGGAGCGCGTCGGTGTCGCTTTCGACCACGGCAAAACCGTCGCCTATCTCGACGAATTGGAAGCTTTTGACCTCGGCGACGGCTGGTATCGCGACGGACCGGTGCGGCGGGTGGACCACTACATTCCCTTCGCCATGCATTTCTATGGCCTGATCTACACGGTACTGGCGCGCGGCGACGAGGCGCGAAAGGAGCGGTTCAGCGACCGCGCCGGGATCTTCGCGAGGGATATCCGCCACTGGTTCGGCCCTGATGGCGCCGCTCTCGGCTTCGGCCGCAGCCAGACCTACCGTTTCGCCGCCGGCGGCTTCTGGGGCGCGCTCGCCTTCGCCGGGGTGGAAGCGCTGCCTTGGGCGGAGATCAAGGGCTATTATATGCGCCATATCCGCTGGTGGTCGGCTATGCCGATCGCCGACCGCGACGGCGTGCTCTCGATCGGCTACGGCTATCCGAACCTGCTGATGAGCGAGAGCTACAACTCGCCAGGCTCGCCCTATTGGGCGCTGAAATTCTTCCTGCCGCTCGCCCTTCGCCAGGATCATCCGTTCTGGACCGCCGAAGAGGCACCGCAGCCGGAATTCCCCGCGCCGATAGCGTTGAAGCCGGCCGGCATGGTCGCCATGCACACGCCGGGAAATGTGGTCGTGCTCTCTTCCGGCCAGCAGCACGACAAGATGCGCGGCGCAAACGAGAAATATTCAAAATTCGTCTATTCCACCCGCTACGCCTTTAACATCGAAGCCGACGACCGGAATTTTTCGGCCGCAAGCTTCGACGGCATGCTCGGGCTCTCTGATGACGGGGTGCATTTCCGCATGCGAGAAACCATGGAGGAGGCACTGATCGCGGGCGACCTGCTCTATTCGCGCTGGCTGCCATGGAATGATGTCACCATCGAAACCTGGCTCATTCCCGCCAACCCATGGCATATCCGAATTCACCGCATTGCGACACCACGTACGCTGAGCACCATCGAGGGCGGGTTTGCGATCGAGCGCGCCGACTTCAACGCCGACCGATCGGAGCATGCGCAAGGCCGTGCCATCTGGTACGGCCAGACAGACGTCAGCGCCATCGTCGATCTCTCGCTCCATCGGAGAACAGGTCACGCAATGAGTCCGATCCCGAACACCAACCTCATCCACGCCAAGACCCTGCTGCCGCAGTTGCGCGGCGACATCAGGCCCGGAACCACCGTGCTAGTCACCGCGGCGATGGCACTGCCTCTTCACGAGAATTGGGCACAGGCGCTGGAGAAGCCGCCGGCCTGCCCGGATCTTGATGAAGTGGAGCGGCACTTCCGCGAGGAGGGCGTTCGGGTGCCGGCATTCGCCCTGCAACTGTAGCTTCAAAGCATCGTCTCATCGTCTTCGATGATGAAAACAAACGGGATCATTGTCGATCAAGCCACAGATAAAACATGGCCTCGTCTCAACGTCATGCATCTAGGCCTTAAGATCGAACGGTTGCCGATCGGTCATTCTCACCTCCCATTTCCCAGTGACGGGCGCCCTCAACGATGGACCAACAGCGAAGGCTCCCGGGAGACCGCCGCTGCCAGCTATCGGGCGGCGACACGCACCTGGTCTGGTATCCCCGCGCCGATCGGAAGCCGTAGCGTAAACGTCGTCCCGTTCCCTCGGCTGCTCGCCACCTCTATCGTTCCGCCGTGAAGCTCGACGATCTGCTTGACGAGGTTGAGGCCGATGCCGGTGCCGGCGATGCCCGTAGAGCTTCTGGCGCGAAAATAACGCTGGAACATCTTCGGGAGATCATCGGCGTCGATACCGATGCCTTCATCGCGAACGGTGATGCAAACGCTTTCTCCCTCCTGCCATCCTGTGACGTGGACGTTCGGAGAGTCTGGCGCGTATTTCACGGCATTCGAAAAGAGGTTGCTGAAGACCTGGTCGAGAGCGGGATGGTCGCCATAAATGGTCGAAGGGAGGCGATCTAGATCGAGCAAAAAGCGATGAGACCGCCGGATGCTTTCTTGACGCGCGCTGCAGGTTCCAATGATTTCAGCAATCGAGCACGGCTTGTGAACGATGGTGATCCGGCCATGATCCAATCGCCCGGCAGCAAGAATACTTTCCATCAGTTCGAGCATACGCGAAACCGAGCTGCGGATCTGGTCGGCTTTTTCGCAAAGAAACTCCGGCGTGGCTGCCTCCTTGCGCCGAATGAGCCGTTGCGCCGCGCCGTCAATCACCGCAAGCGGGGTGCGGAATTCATGCGATGCCATCGAGACGAACTGCCGCTGCAACTCGTTGATCTGCTTTTCTTGTTCGAGCATCCGTTCGAGTTCTTCCGTCTGTCGCGCCAGTTCGACCGTGCGGGAGCGCACCATCTCTTCGAGCGTGTCGCGGTGCTGCAGCAATGCCTTTTCGGCGCGCTTGGCCTCGGTAATGTCGACGACAGCCATCAGCGATGCCGCCTTGCCCCTGTAGTTCAGGCAGGTGGAATAAACGGTGACCTCGATGGCCGTGCCATCTCTCTTCAAGTGCCGGAACGAGCGAGTCGAGGGGGGATCTTCGGCATCGAACATGACGACCTGCGGCGGGTTGGATTGCTGCGGCGCCTGGATGTCCGATAGTCGCATCGTCAGGAATTGCTCGAGACGGTAACCGTAGTGATCGATAGCGGCCTGATTTACGTGGAGAAATCTCAACGTTTCACGATCGTAAACCCACATCGGCATCGGGTTGCCTTCGAACAGCAGCCTGAACGACGCCTCCTGCATTTTGAGATCGGTGATGTCGACACGTATGCCGACGCTGCCCCCTCCTTCGGAGATCTGGCGTTCTTCGATCCGTATCCACCGGTTTCCGGGCAGGCGCTGCTCGTGTTTGCTGCTGGGCTTGGCATGATGGGCCAGCCTTTCGGCCAGCCATTCCTCTTCGCGCCCCACCGCTTCCGGATATTGGCCGCGCTTGAGGCCGGCACGCAGGCGGTCTTCGAAGCGCATGCCTTTCACGAGCATATCGCCGCTTTCGGCGTAAAGCTGTTCGTATCTCTTGTTCCACAGGACGAAACGGTCTTCCTCGTCGAACAATACGAGGCCTTCCGGGACGACTTCCAAAGCCGCCAGAAGACGTGCATGCGCCGCCCGCGCCTCCTGTTCGGCGCGTTCTGCCTGGGCATGCGCCTTCGCAAGCGCCTTTTCAGCCTGCCAGGCCTGCGTGATATCCTCATGGGTCGATACCCAGCCGCCGTCCGTCGTGCGCTGATGATAGCCGCGGATGATCTGGCCCGACTTGAGTTCCTTGATCCAATCCTGAGGCGTATCGCCCATATTGGTCGCTTCGGCCCAGGCGAGATATTCCGAGGTTGAGGTGGCGGGAACGGCGCCGACCGCCTGTCTCAGGTTCAGTATGTCCTCCAGCGACTGTCCCGGATGGATAACGGATGGATCGAGTCCGTAGACTTCGGCATAGCGATTGTTTGAAAGGAGCAGCCGGCCGCCCTCGTCAAACAGGCAGACCCCCTGCCCCATACTGGCAAGCGCCGTGTCCAGTTGCTCGTTTCGCCGCTGCAGGCGCGTGTGAACTGCGCCGAGCTCGATATGTCGCTTAATGCGAGCGACGAGCTCCGCGGCGGAGACAAGATTGGAAACGCAATCGACCGCCCCGGCGGCAAACCCTCCGATCCGGCTTTCTTCGTCTTCCGGCGAGACGAGGATGATTACCGGAATATCACGCGTTACCGTATTTGCCTTGAAACGCCGGCAGTCTTCGAGACCACGGCCCGCCGGCGACATGGCGTCCACCAGAAGAAGCTCCGGCAGCGGTCGCTTGGCGGAGCATTCGTGAAACTCATCTCGATCGGCGTGTGCGCGCAGCACGATACCATGTCGCTCAAGATCGTCGCCGATGCCATGCAAGCCTGCCAACGTGCTACGCATTGCAAAGATTGTGTGCAGTTCGCCGGACACGACCGTTCCCCCGTTGGTCCACATGGACGCGACTATAGGTCGTGCCGGTTAACACGCCCCTCACCTCAGGTCGGCCCCGGCTATTCCACGTTCTATGGTTGAAGAATGGTTGCGGGCGATGCGGAAAAATATTAGGTGACGCAACAGGACGCGCGGCAGGGACATTCCTCGCGATTTTCGCCGACGTCGCCCGACAGATCTAGCGTTCGTTCAGGATGTCGTGCAGGAGATCCAGACCGCGCTGATATTTTTCGGTGTTCTTGCCGGCCTGTTCGGCTTGTCGGAGATTGTCTTCTAGGTCGGCCTGTTTGACCGGCAGGGCCAGGGGGTTCGATGCGGCGCGTCTGACGAATTCGTCATCATGCTCCTCGGGCCGCCGCGTCAAGGCATCCACCGCGGAGATGATCGCCGGCGGGAAGCCTTCCTCTCTCAGCCTATCGAGCGTCCAGCCACTGCCTTTTTCGGCGACGTCGTGAAGGTAGGCGACCGTTCGCACCTCGTCGCCCGACACCAGAAGTGCAACGCGCTGGCAGTGCTCGAAGAATGGTCGGCCGGTCTTGTCAACCTGCCCTTCATGCGCCTCTATGGCGACTTGCATCGCATGGTCGAGATGCTGCATCGCGTTACGGACCTTCGGTCTTCCTAATTTTTCGGCGGGAGGGCTTCTCCCCGGTTGTTATTTCGATGTCAGGGATCGTCTCTCCGGCAACCTGGCCAAGCCCGTCTCGCGGCGGATCGAGATCACCGCTCTCCCCTGCCCCCTGAAGCAAGGCCGCATCATCTCTGTCGTCCTGATCGAGCAGGTCTTGCAGCGTCTCATGTTCGTCCTCGCCAGCCAGCTCATCGCAGGCTTGCATCCAATGACGCAAGTCCGAACCTTCCGGACGGCCTTCGGCTTCCCAGATTTCATAGGCGCGCCGCCGTATCTGCTCGTGTTTGTCTATGGCCATGATCTTCTCCAGTTCCGGCCTGACCTTGCGGCCTGGGTTTGGCTCTGGCCAAGCGATCGCATCCCAGGCTGCAGCTCCCGACAGCGTTCAGCGCAGCTTCCATCTTTCAAGGCGTATTAATTGTGGGTAGAAAATCCTCCACCTGCTTGCGCTCGTCTTTTGAAAGCGTCTCCACCCGCTCTTGCCAAAAGCGTTCGGCCGCCGGGGGATCCTCATCCCATTGACGAACAGTGGTGATATTGTCGTCGATCTTGGACCGGCGCCGCCCGCCGAGATTCAGATACTCCCTCGCGAGCTTCAGGCTTGGGGTCTCGGTGCCGCTATCGCGATCCAACGCCGAACGCGCATTACGTTGGGCGGCTTCCGATGCCGCCTGGCGATCGGCCTCGGCCCCCTGCGTATCGAAGGAGCGCGCGTCGTCGGTTCCGCTCTCGGGTGGCATGTTGGTCTTGGAAGTGGTCATGGATCACCTTTCGATGCTGTGGCCCAATAACCACCGCCAGCCGCGAGAGTTCCGCGTGCTGGCGACTGATTTGAGCATCCAATCGGGTCGAACCGGCCTACCGCGATCAGTGCACGGCCATGCTGACCATGCGATAGGGGTGCACCGCCTCGAACTGCGAGATCATCGCCGTTGCCTGGAGCAACACGCGTTCGGCATTTTCGGGATCGTCCCGGGCGAGTTCGTCGGCGTTGACGCGGATCGCTTCGGCCATGTTGTTGGACAGTACAGCAAAATGCGTGTTGCCTTCGACAAGAGCCTCGCGCGCCGTATCCTCCAGCGTGCGAGCAATGTCGACGAAAATTTCCTCGCGTTCCTCGATACTGAGGTCCTTGATTATATTGGTCTTCTCTTCCATGTCACTCACTCCTAAAGACGTGGGACGGTGATCGAGCTCATCGAGCCTCGATCGCCTGAGAGCTAGGAACGCCGACATCCGGATTCAAGCCTGGTGCAGTTTGAACTCGCCTTCGCGACGAGGGGACGACCATCGTCATCATGTCGAACGCAGGAGCGGGCCTTCAGTTCCCGGGAGGGCTGCTAGCAGTCGCCGGCCGAGAGTGCTAATTTTTCTCCTGTTCCTCTTGAAATCGAAAAACTCTTGAACCAGATCATTCGCGCAAGGCGCGCGACTTTGCACGCCATCCGGACCTCGTCAATCCGGTCCGGCCAGGGCTGACAAAGTCATTGTTTGTCTATGGAGGAAGACATGTCGTTCCGACCGCTTCATGACCGCATTCTCGTCCGCCGCGTCGATTCCGAGGAAAAGACCAAGGGCGGCATCATCATTCCCGACACCGCCAAGGAAAAGCCGCAGGAGGGCGAGGTCATCGCCGTCGGTCCCGGCGCACGCAACGATGCCGGCCAGATCCAGGCGCTCGACGTCAAGGTCGGCGACCGCATCCTGTTCGGCAAGTGGTCCGGCACGGAGATCAAGATCAACGGTGAGGACCTGCTGATCATGAAGGAAAGCGATGTAATGGGTATCATCGAAGCCCAGGGCGAGCAGAAGCAGGCCGCCTGAGGCATCGGGACGCCAGTCAACGCTGAAGCGTTGCAATCTTTGTTTTACGCATGTCGTTATCGCAAAATGCTGCCGGACTTTTGGCGACATGCGCTAGCTGCCGATGAAGGAGTGAGGACATGGCTGCTAAAGAAGTCAAATTCAACGTCGAAGCCCGCGACAAAATGCTGCGCGGCGTCGATATCCTGGCGAATGCCGTGAAGGTGACGCTCGGCCCGAAAGGCCGAAACGTCGTGATCGACAAGTCCTTCGGTGCGCCGCGCATCACCAAGGACGGCGTTTCGGTCGCCAAGGAAATCGAACTCGAAGACAAGTTCGAAAACATGGGCGCCCAGATGGTTCGTGAAGTCGCTTCGAAGACCAGCGACGTCGCCGGCGACGGCACCACGACTGCCACGGTGCTCGCCCAGGCGATCGTCAAGGAGGGCGCCAAGGCGGTGACCTCAGGCATGAACCCGATGGACCTGAAGCGCGGCATCGATCTAGCCGTCACCGCCATAGTCGAAGAACTGAAAACCAACGCCCGCAAGATCTCCAACAATTCCGAAATCGCCCAGGTCGGCACGATCTCCGCTAATGGCGACCCCGAAATCGGCCGTTTTCTGGCGGAAGCCATGGAAAAGGTCGGAAATGACGGCGTCATCACCGTCGAGGAAGCCAAGACCGCCGAAACCGAACTCGAAGTCGTCGAAGGCATGCAGTTCGACCGCGGCTACCTGAGCCCCTACTTCGTCACCAACTCCGACAAGATGCGGGTCGAGTTCGAGGATCCCTATATCCTCATTCACGAGAAAAAGCTCTCGAACCTGCAGTCGATGCTGCCGATCCTCGAGGCCGTCGTTCAATCCGGCAAACCGCTCCTCATCATCGCTGAAGACGTCGAAGGCGAAGCCCTCGCAACGCTTGTCGTCAACAAGCTGCGTGGCGGCCTGAAGATCGCTGCCGTCAAGGCGCCTGGCTTCGGCGACCGCCGCAAGGCCATGCTCGAAGACATCGCCATCCTGACCGCCGGCACCGTCATCTCCGAAGATCTCGGCATCAAGCTCGAAAACGTCACGCTGAATATGCTCGGTCGGGCAAAGAAGGTCACCGTCGAGAAGGAAAACACGACCATCATCGATGGCGTCGGTTCGAAAGAGGAGATTTCGGGTCGCATCGCCCAGATTAAGGCGCAGATCGAGGAAACCACCTCCGACTACGACCGCGAGAAGCTGCAGGAACGCCTCGCCAAGCTCGCCGGTGGTGTTGCCGTCATCCGGGTCGGCGGCTCGACAGAGGTCGAGGTGAAGGAAAAGAAGGATCGCGTCGACGACGCGCTGCATGCCACCCGTGCAGCGGTCGAGGAAGGCATCCTGCCGGGCGGCGGCGTCGCCCTTCTGCGCGCGGTCAAGGCGCTCGACGCTGTCAAGACCGCCAATGACGACCAGCGCGTCGGCGTCGAAATCGTCCGCCGTGCGCTTGAGGCCCCGGCTCGCCAGATCGCCGAAAACGCCGGCGCGGAAGGCTCGGTGGTAGTCGGCAAGCTGCGCGAGAAGAGCGAATTCTCCTATGGCTGGAACGCTCAGACCGGCGAATTTGGCGATCTCTATGCGCAGGGAGTCATCGATCCGGCCAAGGTGGTGCGCACCGCACTTCAGGACGCATCCTCCATCGCCGGCCTGCTGGTGACGACGGAAGCCATGATCGCCGAGAAGCCGAAAAAGGATGCTCCTCCGGCTATGCCCGCCGGTGCCGGCATGGACTTTTAAGCCAGGGTCGCAGGCTCGTCCGGACATACCGGGCGGAGCCTTTCCGAGGGAATGAAGATGGTTCAAACGATCCTAAACCGATCGCAGGTGCCGCTGGACTCCCGCGATCTCGAAACCTGCCAGCGCGTCTTCGACAAGCTCAGCGCTGGCTACGCCGTTGCAAGGGACAGCGACGAGGCCGGACGAATGGCGAGCATCATTATCGAGCTCTACCGGCAGGGCGTGCGAGATCCCAATCATCTGCAGTCGATGGTCGAGGCGGCCCGCGGCCTCTTCGAAACGAACGGAACCCCAGCGACTGCTCGGTGAACGGCGCCAGTCCGATAGGGCGGCAGCTTGCATATGATGCAGCCTTCGCTGACGACGACGTTTGCGTGAGCGGCAGAGTCCTGCCGCTCACGCGGTTCCGAAAATCGATTCCGATTTTCCAGCCGATGCGCTAGGGACAAAGCTCAAGTGCATTGAAGGTATCGAAATGATTCCACGCCTCCAGCCGAAGGCTTCCACCCCCCTACCCGCCGCGGGTTTTTTCGAGCGGCTCGTCGAGGCGGGCTTCGGCGGCGACATCGAAACCGGCCCGGCAAGCCGAACCGTATTTTCGACGGACAATTCCATTTACCAGCTCGAGCCAACGGGCATCCTTTTTCCGCGAGGCGTGGAAGATCTGCAGGTCGTGGCGGCTGTGGTGGCAGAACCAGCCTTCCGCGGGATAAGCATTGCACCGCGCGGCGGCGGCACCGGCACGAACGGGCAATCCCTGACATCTGGTGTCGTGGTGGACTGTTCGCGGCACATGAGGTCCATTCTCGAAATCGATCCTGTCCGCAGGGTCGCGCGCGTCCAGGCGGGTGTCGTCAAGGATCAGTTGAACCAGGCGCTGAAACCTTACGGTCTCTTTTTCGCGCCCGAACTGTCCACCTCCAACCGCGCCACAATCGGCGGCATGATCTCCACCGACGCCTGTGGCCAGGGTTCCTGCCTCTACGGCAAGACCAGCAACCATGTTCTCGGATTGCGCATCGTGCTTGCGGACGGCTCCGATTTTTGGTCGCGCCCGCTCGATGCGGACGCGTTCGATGAGATCGTCGCAGGTAAGGACCGCCTCGGAGAGATCCACAGGACGGTGGAGCGAATCACACGCGAAAAGCGGGACCGGATCGCTGAGGTCTTCCCGAAACTCAACCGCTATATGACCGGCTACGACCTCGCCCATGTCAGGCGCGACGACGGACGCTTCGACCTCAACGCCGTTCTCTGCGGATCGGAGGGAACGCTGGCTTTGATCGCCGAAGCCGAACTCAACCTTCTTCCGATCCCCGCTCATGCGGCGCTGATCAATATTCGCTACGGCGATTTCAATACCGCCCTGGAGGACGCCCGCAATCTTGTGGCGCTGAAAGTCGCCTCGGTGGAAACCATCGATGAGAAAGTACTCGGTCTTGCGAGACGCGACATCGTCTGGACCGGCATCGCCCGCTTTTTTCCGGATCAACCGGGCACGGTGACCAATGGCATCAATATCGTCGAAGTCCTCGCTGACGAAGAGGAGGAACTCGAACGCAAGCTTTCGGCGGTGACAGCTGCTCTCGACACGGACGCAAATGCCCGCCATGCCGGTTACACGATTGCCCGAGGCCATAGCGAGGTTGACGCGATCTGGTCCATGCGCAAGCGTGCCGTTGGCCTGCTCGGAAATGTGGAGGGGCCGGTCAGGCCCGTCGCCTTCGTCGAAGATACCGCGGTGCCGCCGGAAAATCTGGCGGCCTATATTCGCGAATTCCGCGCACTTCTCGATGGCGCGGGCCTTTCCTACGGCATGTTCGGCCATGTCGATGCCGGCGTGCTGCACGTGCGGCCTGCCCTTGACCTCACCTGCGATGCTCATGTCCGGCTGGTTCGGGAGATCAGCGACGCCGTCGTCGCGCTCACCCGCAAATATGGCGGCGTGCTCTGGGGAGAGCACGGCAAGGGGGTGCGTTCGGAATATGTGCCTGAATTCTTCGGCGATCTTTATCCCAGCCTGCAGGAAATCAAGCGGGCTTTCGATCCCGATAATCGGCTCAATCCGGGCAAGATTGCCACGCCTTCGGCTGAGGCGCTTACAAAGATCGACGATGTGTCGCTGCGGGGAGATATCGACCGCATCATCGGCAACGAGATCCGCTCCGCCTTCGACAATGCCGCCTACTGCAACGGTAACGGCGCCTGTTTCGATTTTGACGAAATGAGCCCGATGTGCCCCTCTTATAAGGCGACGCGCGACCGGCGCTTTTCGCCGAAGGGGCGTGCCGCGCTGATGCGGGAATGGTTGCGGCTGCTTGCCGAAAACGGCATCGATCCCCGCGATGAGGCGACGCGCCTGCGGCGAAGCGTTCCGCTCGCCAGCCTCGCGCGACGCGCCTTCAATTCGCTGAACCCGGCAAATCGCAGCGATTTCTCCCACGAGGTTCACGCGGCGATGGACACCTGTCTCGCCTGCAAGGCCTGCGCCGGGCAATGTCCGGTGAAGGTTAGCGTGCCGGCTTTCCGCTCGAAGTTCCTGGAACTCTACTACGGACGCTATCTCCGTCCGCTGAAAGACCCGCTGATCGCGGCGATCGAGACGACCCTACCACTCGTCCGACGCATCCGGCCTGCCTATAATCTGGTCGTCGGCACGCGCGCCGGCAGAAGGATGATGCGCATGGTGGGGCTGACCTCGCTGCCGCGTCTGCCGCAAATCTCACTGGCAAAGGAAGCCGCCCGCCTCGGCGTGCCGCTTGCGACCGCTCAGACGATCGAAGCGCTGTCGCCGGGTGAAAGGCAGCGGAGCGTCGTCTTCGTCGCCGACAGCTTTACCGCCTATTTCGATCCTGACGTCGCTCTCGCCGCGATCGCTCTCGCTAGGAAAATGGGACTTTCGCCGCTCCTCGCAGCCTCCCATATCAATGGCAAAGCCCTGCATGTGCATGGCTACCTCGGGCGCTTCGCGGATGCGGCCCAGCGAACCGCACGCTATCTCCAGCGGCTTGATGATGCCGGCGTGGCACTCGTTGGGCTCGATCCGTCGATGACGCTCGCCTTCCGCAGCGAATATAGGGGAACACTGAAGGCGACAGTCCTTCTTCCCCAGGAATGGCTCGCCGCCAGTCTCGACCGGCTCGCCGCTGCGCCTTCTGTCGTTAAAGGCAAAAGCTTACGATTGATGGCTCATTGCACCGAACGCACCAATGCGCCGGCTTCCGTCGCACAATGGCAGAAAATATTCGAAAGCCTTGGTGTTGATCTTCAGGTTGCGCAAACCGGCTGTTGCGGCATGGCCGGCACCTTCGGGCACGAAGCTCGCAACCGCCCGATCTCCGAACGCCTCTACGCGATGAGTTGGAAACCGGAAGTCGACGCGGCCGGCGACACCGATATCCTTATGGCGACAGGATATTCCTGCCGCTCCCAGGTCAAGGAAATCGACGGGAAGCGCATCCCGCATCCACTTCAGATCGTCGCCGGAATCGTAGCGGAAAAGCCGGGAAGCGCGGTCTGAGGTGGCAATTCCGCGCGCACGACCAAGCATGCAGACGGGGACGGCAAGATCGTCCGAGGCAGTCCGAGCCGCCCGCTAGTTCACGCCACGGCGGCAATCTTGCCGCCGTCGTTCGGCAGCAGCCTCGCCACGGCGCTCAACAGGTCCGTCTGCGATATCAGGCCGAGAATCCGGTGGTCGTCGTCGACAATGATGACGGCATGGGTGCGCCCATCCGTCAGAACGGGCAACAGCGACAGGGCAGCATCCGAAGCTCTCGCCACCGCCGGTTTGGAGATCGCGTGGGCAATCGTATCGCCGCAGGCAAACAATTCACGCAAGCCGACAGTACCGATCAGACGGCCTTCCGGATCTCTCACCGGCAGGGTGCGGATATTATGCTTCAAAAGAAGATGCCGCGCCGCGTCTGGCCCAGACGTCTCGCCGATGGCGATCACGTCACGCGACATGATATCGGCGCAGCTTATCTTGCCGTTTGATCGAATAGTCGCCTGCAGTTCCACCTGCTGCAGCAGTCTCCCGAGGTCCGCGCGATCGATATCGAAGGTTTCGTCGAGCGCTTCGAGGGCGGCATCGACATCCTCCTCACGAAAGCCGACTCGTGCGGCAGATGGCGGATCGATCGTCTGGTGGGTGTTCTCCGCCGGCTTGCGAACGACGTGCGGATAATTCCGCCTTGAAAGCTTGTGGAACAGCAGCCCAAGCCCGACGAGAATGCAGGAGTTCAGAGCGACCGGCACGAAGGGAAAGAGGAATCCCCAGCCGGCGACGACAGGACCGCCGAGCACCGCGGTCAGTGCCGCAGCCCCTCCCGGCGGGTGAAGGCATCGCGTGAACGACATCGCCCCGATGGCCAGGGAAACGCCGATGCCCGTGGCGATGATCGGATCACGGATGAAATATGCTGCAATAATGCCCATCAGGGCGGAAATTGTGTTGCCGCCGATGATCGCCCATGGCTGCGCCAACGGGCTTGCCGGCACCGCGAAAAGCAACACCGCCGACGCCCCCATCGGGGCAACAATCAGCGGAAGATGCGGCCCCTGGCCGAACAGATAACCGCTGATGACGCCGGTGAGACCGATGCCCAGCAAGGCGCCGAAACAGGCGATCAATCGTTCTCTTAACGTCGCGCCGGCAAGGATGGGCGAAAACAGGCGCAAACGGCGAAAACGGCTCGGTCCCACCTTCGGCGAAACGGGGTACTGCATGCTAAGACCAATTGTAAATGAGGATTATCTTGGGGCGGAGGAGAAGACGGAGGAGCTAGTTCGTCACCAGCCTGATATCTCTGCTTTTCCTGGCGCTGAGCACCTCATGGAAGGCACTGAACCCGGTGGGATGGTCGTCCTTCCGGTACACCAGCAGCGTCTCGACAGGCCCAAGTTGATGAGTCTGAACGGCAGTCGGCCAGTGCATGAGATCGAGAACGGACCTCGGCATCACACCAGCCGTATTTCCGGTCGCAACGCTCGCCAGGATCGCGTGGTAGGAGCCGAGTTCGCTCGTCGGCAGGGAGCTCGATTTGCGCGCCCAGTTTTCGGCAATGCGGCGATAGGTGCAGCCGGGCTCCAAAGCCGCGAGCGATGCTACACGCAGGTCGGCAGCGGATTTGATGGCGGGATGTCCGGATGGGAGCACGATCAACAGATCTTCGACGAAGACCGTCTCCATCTCCAGCGCCTTGAGTTCGGCATCGAAATCCGAATCCTCCTCGCGCATTGTCTTCGGCGGGCGGGCAATCAGTGCGCAATCCAGCGCGTCGGCCAGAACGTCGCGGGCGAGTTCGCGAGATGCGCCCATCGTCAGATGCAGCGACACATCGGGCCACATCTGATTGAATTGCGTCAGCGCCGCTGGCAGCCTGCTTGCCGCCGTACTTTCCATCGTGCCCACCCGCAATGTTCCCGATGGAGCGAGAGGCCTCACGGCCTGGCGCGCTTCGAGCGCAAGCGCCATAAGCCGGTTGGCATAGGCGAGAAAGGTTTCCCCCTCCCGTGTCAGCGTCATCTTCCTGCCATCACGGCTGAACAGGCAAGCGCCAAGATCCTCCTCCAATCGCTGGATGCGCGTCGTCACATTCGACGGCACCCGCCCGACGGCCTTCGCGGCCTTCGTAACGCTGCGGTCGCTGGCAACGGCGAGGAATATCTCGATCGACGAAAGGTCCAATGATAATCTCTTTTCCGGAATTAAAGCGGATCATTGTTCTCTATATAAAAATCATCACTCGAGCTCAAGCGGGTAAAATATCCACGCGATCTGCAGGCCGGACAGCCAGGTGATTGCCAAAAAAAGGGTCGAGACGCCGCCAAAATAGCCACGCGACCGCTACATCGTCTCCACGACGAGGCGCTTTTGAGGCTGGCACGGAGATTGCTTCTATATGGCTATCTGTAGAGCGACGGCCGATCACATGCTGCATCTTGTCTTGACCTGCCTTCTTCTGAGCGTCGCTTCAGGCCTTAGCATGCGGCGTTTTCTTCTCCCGTACTTTTCCGGCGGCGAACTCGCCGAGAAATCCGCTCCCGTGACGATCGTCGCAAGCGCCGTCTTTCTGGCGGCAGTCGCCTTCACCATCTCCGATCAGAATCTCTGGGCCAAATCCGTCGTCCTGATGCTCTGCCTGTTACTAGCGGCAATGTTGGACGACGCCAGACCCAGGCTGACCATCGCCATTGCTGCCGCCAGCCTGGGCGCTTATCTCGGGCTGCGCTCGTTCGGCTGAGCATCCGGCCCTCTTGTGCGGCACATTAGCGGCAATGAGATCGTTCGGCTTCATTTATCGAAGCCTAATCGGGGACGCCGATCACCTGCGACGATCGCTGCTCAGCAAGGCTCGTTGTTTTCACCGCGATCCGTAATGACCGCGCCACCCTCAGCCATTCCCAGCAAGGGAGCCGCGGCGCCCGGGACAATGTCGGGCGGCGGTAAAACAATCTTCGCAAAAGAATAGCTTCGTAATATAATTCTCTTTCGCTGAATATCTTTCGAGCTGACCGCTTGAAGAATGGGGAGAGGGGCGATGATCGGTAACGAGCAGCCAAGAACGATCTGGTCGGAGTGGTATGCTTGGCATCCCGTCCTGCCGATCGACGATACCGTGTTCTGGCTCGAGACCGTATACCGCCGAGAAACTGCGGAAGGCCTATGGCAATATCGTTCATTTCGACCCGAAGTCGAACGTGTCCAGGCTTTGGCCGCTATCCCCATCTGCCCCGGCGTTTGATCCCGCGTCAGCCGAGCGCCTGGCTCACGAGCGCATAGGTTTTCGGCTGATGCGCAGCGCGGCGGCCCGGAACCGGGAGCCAAGGGTCGCCCAGCGACATGGTCGTCACGAAGTCGTAGACAGCAAGGCCGCAGCGGGAGAGGAAATCGGCAAATATCCCGGCTTTCTCGCGTGTGTCGAGGCGCAGGAATGACCCCGCATGCTCAAGCGCATGCGGATGGACGACAGCAATCGCATCTGCGTCACTGCAGGCCACCACGGGGCCGACGACCTGGCCGCGCCCGAACCTTCGGCAAAGGGAGAAGGCCTCGATCCGGCCGGCGCGGACAAGCACGACGCCCTTGGAATGAGCCATGAGCCGAGCCAAAAGCGCCCTCCGATCAGTGCCGAAGGCCAGGCTATCGAGTTCCGCGATCTCCTCCATATCTCCCGCGTCCACGGGCCGCACCACGGCTCCGGCCGGCAATCCCACATCCGGCGGCAATATCGCTTCGCCCTGGCATTGAAAGACGGGCGCCTCAAGGACAAAATCCAAGGATAGATAAAGCCGCCGCGCCGCCCGCGTCGCGTTCAGCCCGAGATTTCTGTCGGCCACCTGGTTGAGCGCGTGGCCCATCAGCCACTGCCCAGCGCCATTCGCCTGCAGGCGCGGCGAGGTGATGACCATACCGATCGCGGCGAACCGGTCGTCATAGGGAAACCACATCGCAGAGCCGAGGATGCGGCCGATTTCATCGATGGCCGCGACGCCCTGCCCGAATTCGCACAGGAACTGCCAGTCTTCACGGCGATGCGGCCAAGCGACGGACATCGAAAGCGCATGCAGCTTGTCGAGGTCGACACTGTCGATCCCGATCATGCGCGTTTCGAAACTATCGACCAATCTGGATTCGGATGTCAGTGCACTCACTCCCGCCCTCCTGGCGCATGTCCGGCCAACCCCCGGGGAAAGCTGCCCAGGATATTCCCATATCGAGATTAGGACGGATCGCACGATACAATTCACTGGCGAAGCCCGCGCAAACACAACAATCGTCCAAATCCGCTCCACTTTCGGCAAATAAAGCCTGGGCCGGTCTCTATAGTCATTGACCAGACCCCGCCCCCGTGGCGCCGTTGACCGCAAGAGCCCGGTCGCAATTCGATATTCCGCGCCGTGAGGACGCTCATGCAGACAATTGAAATCCTCGAGAGGCTTGTTGGCTTTCCCTCCGTCGTCGGAACGCCAAACGGCGGGATCGTTGGATGGATCCGGCAATACCTGCAAAATTACGGCATTGCCGCCACCGAGCTTCCCGGCCCCGAGGGCGACCGGTCGAACCTCTTCGCCACGATCGGCCCAAGGGAGACACCGGGCTATATCCTCTCCGGCCATATGGACGTCGTCCCCGCCGCCGAAGGCGGGTGGAGCAGCGATCCGTTCCGCCTTCGCGCCGAAACGGACCGTCTCTACGGTCGCGGAACCACCGACATGAAGGGCTTTCTCGCCGTCGTGCTTGCCGCCGTCCCGGCGCTCGCGGCGATACGGCTCCGCCGGCCCATCCATCTCGCCTTTTCCTATGATGAGGAGGCAGGCTGCCGCGGCGTCCCGCACATGATCGCGCGCCTGCCTGAACTCTGCGCACATCCGCTCGGCGCGATCATCGGCGAACCGAGCGGCATGCGGGCGGTCCGCGCCCACAAGGGCAAGGCGGCCGCCCGGCTGACGGTCAGGGGCCGGTCCGGCCACTCCTCGCGCCCGGACCGGGGGCTGAATGCAATCCATGCGATGACCGAGGTCTTGGCCTGCGCCAGCGCCGAAGCCGAGCGGCTGACGCAGGGCCCATTCGAGCATGTGTTCGAACCGTCCTATTGCTCGCTCCAGGTCGGCACGTTGAAGGGCGGGCAGGCCGTCAACATCATTCCCGATAGCTGCGAGGCCGAGTTCGAAGCCAGAGCCATTTCCGGCATCGATCCGGCCACGCTGCTGGAGCCGCTGCGGGTCGCGGCCGAGGCGCTGCCGCAACGCGGTTTCCAGGTGGAATGGCGCGAACTCAGCGCCTATCCGGCGCTGTCGCTTGCCGCCGATGCGCCGCTTACGCGCTTGCTTGGCGAACTCACAGGTATCGAGCCGCTGGCCGCGGTCAGCTATGGCACCGAGGCCGGCCTTTTCCAGCGCGCTGGCATTGAGGCGATCATCTGCGGGCCGGGCGATATCGCCCGTGCTCATAGGCCGGACGAATTCATCCTGACCGGCGAACTCCTGGCCTGCCAGGGGATGATCGAGGCGCTCGCCCGACATTGCGCCGTCTGATTTCGGACCAAGGAGCCGATGCAATGGCCTTTCTCTTTGCTTCCGATGCCAAGCGCGGCGCTATATTCGCCGAAGCCTTCGCACGCGAACTTCCCGACATAAGCTTCGCCATGGATCCGGCATCGGTCGAACCGGAGGCTGTGCGCTACCTGATCACCTGGACCGTGCCGGATGATCTCGCCCGTTACCACAATCTCGAAATCTTGTTTTCGATCGGCGCCGGCATCGACCAGTTCCGCATCGATGCCGTGCCCGCCGAGGTCAAAGTGGTGCGCATGGTCGAGGACGGCATTGTTAGAATGATGCAGGAATATGCGACGCTCGCCGTGCTTGCACTCCATCGCGATCTGCCGGCCTATCTCGGCCAACAGCGGCGAGGGGTCTGGCAGCCGCTCGCATCCGTACAGGCCGCGGAACGCCGCATCGGCATACTCGGGCTCGGCATGCTCGGAAGCGCAGTGCTTGAGAGTTTGCGCCCCTTCGGCTTTCCGCTGTCCGGCTGGAGCCGCACCCCGCGCGCAATCGATAGCGTTCGATGCCTCAGCGGCAGCGATGGACTCGAGATCCTGCTTGCTACCACCGACATTCTCCTCTGCATGCTGCCGCTGACCGACGAAACGCGCGGCTTCCTGAATGCAGAGCTCTTCGCCAGGCTTCCCGTCGGGGCCGCACTCGTTCATGTCGGTCGCGGCGCCCAGCTCGATCATCAGGCGCTCGTCGCTGCGCTCGACGCCGGACATCTCTCCGGCGCCGTCGTCGATGTCACCGATCCGGAGCCGCTGCCTGCGGGCCACGCCTTCTGGAACCATCCGAAAATCCTGCTGACGCCGCACATTGCCAGCGTCACTCAAGCCGAAACTGCTGCGGCCGCCGTGATAGCCAACATCAAACGGCATCGGGCAGGCCTCGACCCGATTGGTCTGGTCGATCGCAGACGCGGCTACTGACTTATCTCGCCACAGAAATTTGCACCCCGGAAAGGAAACCCATGTCCCTGCTCAAGACAATCGTCACCAATCCATCCCACGCGCCACGCGAGTCCGGTCCCCTTCCCGAGCGCCTGATCGCGGGCAATCCCACCTTCAAGACCTGGGCGCAGGATGTCGCTCGCGCAGACACGGTTCATACCGGCGTATGGGAGGCGACGCCCGGTGAGACTCGTTCGATCAAGGGCGAGACATTCGAGTTCTGCCACATTCTTTCCGGCCTGGTCGAACTCACGCCGGACGGAGGAGAACCGGTGATCTACAAGGCCGGCGACAGTTTCGTCATGAAGCCTGGCTTTTCCGGCGTCTGGAAGACGATCGAGACGGTTCGCAAGATCTACGTGACCGTGACGTGACGGTGCGGCGGCCCGGCGCCAGCCGTAGATTTGACTGGCGTCGGCGCGGAAAACGCAATTTTTATCCGCCGCAGCATTCCCGGTCGAAGCATGCTGCTCGTGTTCCCAAGCTAGGCTTACGTCAGCTCATGCCGAGGACACGCAATGACACTCAGCTTCGATCCGAACACGATTTCCCTGCCGGTGGGACATTTCATCGGCGGCCGGCTGATGCCGGCCGAAGCCGTCATCGACATGTATCGGCCGTCCGACGGCAAGCCCTATGCCGGCTGTCCGCTTGCCGACGCAGCTCTTGTCGATCAGGCCGTTGAAACGGCAAGGGAGGCGTTAGACAGGAGCAATTGGGGCGGCGTGCGGCCGCGTGAACGCACCACGGCGCTGCAGCGCTGGGCGGACCTCATCGAAGCCGAGGCGGAGACTCTCGCCAGGCTTGAGTCGCTCTCCTCAACCCGACCGGTCGGCCATCTCGTCGCCGGCGATATCACCGTTACCGCCGAGCAGATCCGCTTCTTTGCCGAATTCGCCGATAAGGAAGGCGGCGATCTCGCCCCAACCGACGACGCGAATTTCGGCATGATCATGACGGAGCCCTATGGCGTCGTCGGTGCCATCACCCCCTGGAATTTTCCCTTGTCGATGGCAGGTTGGAAGCTTGCCCCGGCGCTCGCAGCGGGCAATGCGGTGGTGTTGAAGCCATCGGAGATGACGCCGTTTTCGACACTCTATCTTGCCGAGCTCTCGGTGCGGGCCGGCCTGCCGGCCGGTCTCGTCAACGTCGTCCTTGGTGACGGTCCCACCACCGGAACCGCCGTCACCGGGCATCCGGGAATTTCCAAAGTCAGCTTCACCGGCTCAACCGCGGCCGGTGCGGCGATCATGGCCAACATTGCCCGTACGGGGGTGAAGCCGATGACGCTGGAGCTCGGCGGCAAGAGTCCTCAGTTGGTCTTCGCGGATGCCGATCTCGATCGCGCGGCAGGCGCCATCGCCGCCAGCATTTTGTCCAATGCCGGCCAGGCCTGCATATGCGGATCGCGCCTTATCGTCGAGGCCAAGGTTGCGGACGCGCTCGCAGCAGCACTGCTTTCCAGACTGGCGGCAATCCGGCCGGGGCCGACCTGGGAGGAAACGACCGATTATTCGCCCGTCATCTCCGAACGCCAGATCGCCCGCATGGATGGCATCATCCGCGCTGCCATCGACGACGGGGCCGAATGCCTTACGGGTGGCCGCCGGCTCGACCGCGAGGGTTATTTCTACGCACCGACGCTGATTTCGGGGGTGACGGCAACATCGCCGGCGGTTCTCGAGGAAATCTTCGGACCGGTCCTCACCATCCAGACCTTCGAGGATGAGGAGGAGGCGCTGGGGCTCGCCGACCACCCATCCTATGGGCTGGCCGCCGGTCTCTTCACCCGCGATCTTTCGCGCGCGATCCGCCTCACCCGCCGCCTGCAGGCCGGCACCGTGTGGGTCAACCGTTACGGCCGCTCGCGCGACCATATCCTGCCGACCGGCGGCTACAAGCAGTCCGGCATCGGTAAGGATCTCGGCCGCGAAGCCTATCTCGCCAACCGCAAGAGCAAGAGTGTGCTCATCAGCCTTTAAGGAGCTGCGATGAAGTCCTACAAGATCGCCCTTCTGCCCGGAGACGGCATCGGCCGCGACGTGACAGATGCAGCCTGGGCCGTGCTCGAAAAGACAGCCCGATCGAGCGGGTTTTCTCTTGCGGCGTCCCGCTACCCCTGGTCCTGCGACTACTATCTCGAAAACGGCAGCATGATGCCCGCCGACGGGATCGATACGCTGAGGTCCTTCGACGCCATTCTGCTCGGCGCCGTCGGATGGCCTCGCAAGGTGCCGGATTCCGTGTCGCTGCATGGGCTGCTGCTGCCCATCCGCAAGGCTTTCGTGCAATATGCCAACATCCGCCCACACAAGCTGCTGTCCGGTGTGCAGGGACCGCTGCGGTCCCAAGACTTCGACATACTGTGCATCCGTGAGAACACCGAGGGCGAATATTCCGGCGCGGGCGGCCGCGTGCATCAGGGCACGGACAGCGAGGTGGCGGTGGAAACCTCCATCTTCACTCGAAAGGGCGTCGAACGCATACTGCGTTTCGGGTTCGAACAGGCGCGTGCGCGGCGCGGCAAGCTCGCCTCAGTGACAAAGTCCAATGCACAGAAATACTCGATGGTCTTCTGGGACGAGATCACCCACAAGCTCTCGGTAGAATATCCGGATGTCGAGGTGACCAGCTACCATATCGACGCCATGGCTGCCCGCATGGTCATGGCGCCTGAGAGCCTCGATGTCGTGGTCGCATCCAATCTGTTCGGCGACATTCTGACCGACCTTGGCGCCGCCATCCAGGGCGGGCTCGGCTTTGCGGCGTCCGCCAACATCAATCCTGATCGCTCAGCGCCGTCCATGTTCGAACCCGTCCACGGCTCCGCGCCCGATATCGCTCATCTCGGAATTGCCAATCCGATAGCCGCCATCTGGTCCGGCGCAATGATGCTGGAGCATCTCGGAGAAGCGGCTGCCGCCGGAAGGATAATGGCCGCAATCGAGGCGACGACGGCGCGCGGCATCGGCGCCATACCCGGCAAGGACAAAACCGACGCGATCACGGCATCAGTGCTTTCAGCACTCGATTAGCGCGTCGCGCAAACCTGGCAGTGGTTTAGAAATGCTCTGATGAAAGGGGAGAAAATGAACGGTTTAAGGGATCGCAGCCTGCTGCGCCAGCAAGGGCTCATCGGCGGAGAATGGTGCGGGGCCGCAGCCGGGCGCACGATCGAGGTGATCGATCCGGCGACGCAGAATGTGCTGGGCAGCGTCCCCGACATGGACGGGGCCGATACGCGGGCGGCAATAGCGGCGGCGGAAAAAGCCTTTGGCCCCTGGCGGGCAAAGACCCACGCCGAGCGCGCCGCCCTGCTCGAGGCCTGGCACGATCTGATGCTCGACAATATCGAGGACCTGGCGCTGATCCTGACCACGGAACAGGGAAAACCGCTGACGGAGGCGCGAGGCGAAATCCGCTACGGCGCCTCGTTCGTCAAATGGTTTTCCGAGGAAGCACGCCGCATCGGCGGAACGACCATCCCCTCGCCCACCGCGGACCGGCGGATCGTTGTCCTGAAGGAACCCGTCGGCGTGTCGGCGGTCATCACGCCGTGGAATTTTCCCAATGCGATGATTACGCGCAAGGTGGGGCCGGCGCTTGCGGCAGGTTGCACGGTCGTCATCAAACCATCGGAGCTGACGCCCTTTTCGGCGCTGGCGCTCGCCGTACTGGCGGAACGGGCCGGCATCCCCAAGGGCGTGATCAACATCGTCACCGGCATGCCGGCCGCAATCGGCGACGAACTGATGACGAACCAGACCGTCCGCAAGATCTCTTTCACCGGCTCGACCCGCGTCGGGTCGCTGCTGATGCGCGGGGCGGCCGACAGCGTCAAGCGGCTCAGCCTCGAACTCGGCGGCAACGCGCCTTTCATCGTCTTCGACGATGCCGATCTCGATCTTGCCGTGGAGGGCGCCATCGCGTCGAAATTCCGCAATGGCGGGCAGACCTGCGTCTGCGCCAACCGTCTTCTTGTTCAGTCCGGCGTCTACGATGCGTTTGCCGCCAAACTCGGCGCGCGGGTTTCGGCCATGAAGGTCGGGGCAGGCACGGAGGTAGGCACGGATATCGGACCGATGATCAACAAGGCTGCGATCGAGAAGATCAAGCGTCACGTGGAAGATGCAGTAGGAAAAGGAGCCAAGATCCTCGCCACTGCGGATTCCATGCCTGCCGGCGATCAATATGCCGCTCCGATGGTGCTTGGCGGCGCGACCGTGGACATGCAGCTTGCCAGCGAAGAGACATTCGGACCGATTGCCCCGCTGTTCCGGTTCGACACCGAGGAAGAGGCGATCCGCCTCGCAAATTCCACCCCCTTCGGCCTTGCGGCCTATTTCTACACTGAGAGCCTGAAACGGTCCTGGCGGGTCGGCGAGGCGCTCGAATTCGGCATGATAGGCCTGAACACGGGCGCCATCTCCACCGAGGTCGCTCCGTTTGGCGGCGTCAAGCAATCCGGCCTCGGGCGTGAGGGCGCACAATGCGGCATTGAGGAATATCTGGAAATGAAGAGCTTCCACATCGGCGGGCTTTCCTGACCGGCAAGAAAGAAGGGGCGCTCGGAAGATCATTCCGGCGCCCTTCCGCAAACTTTGGATCTAATTTCTGCCTGTCTCGTGCTGCTGCAACCTTTTGCGACACAGGCCCGCGAACGGCTCAACCGCACTCGTCACGCCGCGCTTACATGAAGCGATCAAGCGTCTTGTAATAGAGCCCGACGACCGGCAGGAACCACGGCTTGCCGAAATGGCCGGGGACGGCAGGCCATTCGAGGCCTTTTACCGGATTGCGATCCGCCTTGCCCATGATCGCATCGGCGATGATCATGCCGAGGTGGGTGGAGAGCTGGGCGCCGTGGCCGGAATAACCCATCGCGTACCAGACGCCATCGACATAGCCCGCGCGGGGGTAACGGTCTTTCGTCATATCGACGAGCCCGCCCCAGCAATAATCGATCTCAATGCTGGCAAGTTGCGGGAAGATTTCAGCCAGACCGGCGCGCAGGATATCGCCGCTCTTTGCATCCGACCGCTGGTCGGACGTGGCGGAAAAGCGCGCGCGACCACCGAAGATCAGCCGCTTGTCCGGCGATAGCCGGAAATAGTTGCCGATGTTCATCGAGGTGACACAGGTCCGGTTTCCCGGCATGGTCGCTGCGACTTCGGCGTCGCTCAGTGGTCGGGTGGCGAGCAGAAAGCTGCCGACGGAAATAATCCGGCGGCGGAAATAGCCGAAGGTCGGCGGCGTATAAGCGCCTGTCGCGACCAGCACGTGGTCGGCGGTGACGGTGCCTCGCCCCGTCTCGAGGCTGTGGCGGCCGTTGCCTTGCCTATGACCGGTCACGGCAGCCTTTTCGAAAATGGCGGCGCCGTGACGGACGGCTGCTGCGGCGAGCCCGACGACATAGCGACCCATATGCATCATTGCGCTCTTCTTCGAGAGCATCGCGCCATGGAAGGGCGAGCCGACCTCACTCTTCAAGTCACCCGCCGAAAGAAGCGCCGTCTCCGGATCGACCTCTTTATGCACAGCCTCGAAATTGCGGGCAATGGCATCGAAATGCTGCGGCTTGGAGGCAAGCTTCAGCTTTCCGGCACGACGGAAATTGCAGTCGATCCCCTCCTCGGCGATGATCGTCTCGATCGTGTCGATCGACTCATCGAACGCCCGATAAAGTGCGATGGCCCGTTCCGGGCCAAGCGCTGACTTGGCGGACAGGAAGCTGTGGGCAAGCCCGTTGTTGAGATGGCCGCCATTGCGTCCCGACGCCCCCCAGCCCACTCGTTCGGCCTCCAGCACGACGACCTTGATACCGGCTTTCGCAAGCTGGCGCGCTGCCGCAAGCCCGGTAAAGCCGGCGCCGATGACGGCGACATCATAATGTCCTTCGACCGGACCTTGAACCGCATCGGCAAAATGGCGGGCCGTGTCGTGCCAGTAGGATTGGAACTGCATCCACTCGTCTCCGTCAGAGGCCGACCACGCCAGGCAAGCCGGAGATATCGGGAATTTCGACATAGCCGTAATAGGGGTTAGCCGGCTCGTGGCCGCGATTGACCCACACCTTGTTCTTGATGCCGAGATCGTGCGCCGACATCAGATCGTAGCGGAAGGAAGACGAGCAGTGCAGCACGTCCTCCGGCCCGCAGCCCAGCATGTCGAACATGTATTCGAAAGCCTGGAAACGCGGCTTGTAAGCATTGGCCTGCTGAGCGGTATAGACCGCGTGGAAGGGCGCGCCGAGCTTTTCGACATTCGACATGATCTGTGCGTTCATGGCGTTGGACAGGATGACCAAAGGAATCTCCTTGGCAACTCTGGCAAGGCCCTCCGGTACGTCGCGATGCGGCCCCCAGGTCGGAACACGCTCGTAAACCATCTGTGCTGCTTCGTCGCGAAATGTCACGCCGTTGCGTTTGCATGTCCGCTCGAGCGAATTGTGCACCACCTCGGCATAGGGCTTCCAGTCGCCCATGATCTCGTCGAGTCGATAGGCCGCGAAATTCTTGATGAACTCCGCCATGCGCGGCTCGTCGAGCTCTTCGCCGTAGAGATCGCGTGCCGCTTCCGCCATCTGGAAGTTGGTGAGCGTGCCGTAGCAGTCGAAGGTGATGTATTTCGGACGGAACGTCGTCATCTGCGTATCCTTGATCGATTGGAACCGGGACGTTTCACAATCATAGGCACCGCTTGATCCATGGCTTACCTGAATTGGCAGCATCCGAAGCAGAATCTATCGTATCGACAGCGGCGTTTGGCAGAAGGTTGCGCGCTCTCGCAGACGGACCATACCTTCGAGCACTCATGCTCCTGAAGCGGAGACGGGTTCAATCGTGGTTGTGGTCGTGATGCGAGGGAAGATCGAGGCCGAAGGTATGAACGAGATCAGCCACCTGAGCCGGGCTGAGGAACCGCGGATTGAGGTTGCGCAACAGCAGATAGAGCTTCGCCGTTTCCTCCAGCTCCTCGGTTGCGAAGACCGCCGCCTCCAGGCTGTCACCGGCGACAACAGGTCCATGATTGGCCAGAAGCACCGACGAATATCGGCCTGCCAGCCCGCGGATGGCATCGGCGACCGCCGGATCGCCGGGACGATAATAGGGCACCAAAGCGGTCTCGCCGGCCCTCATCAGATAATATGGCGTCATCGGCGGCAGGGCAGCACGCGGATCAATCTCCGGCAGCATGGTCAGAGCCACGGCATGGGTGGAGTGGAGATGCACGATGGCGCGGGCGTTGCCACGCGTATCGTAGAGGGCCGTGTGAAGCGGAATTTCCTTGGTCGGCTTGTCGCCGGACAGCAATCGGCCTTCCGCATCGAGCCTCGATATACGCGCCGGGTCGAGAAAGCCGAGCGAGGCGTTGGTCGGCGTCACCAGCCAACCGCCGTCTTCCAGCCGCAACGATATGTTGCCGGACGAACCGGGCGTCAGCCCGCGCTCGAACAGCGAGCGACCGTATCGGCAGATTTCCTCACGCAGGCGCGCGTCGGACATGGCGGTTCCTCCAATGTTACGCAGTAGCCCCTTCGATCAGTTCAAAACCGAGATCGATGGCCTGCGGCGGCGCGTTGGCAACGACCAACTGCGCGGCTGTTTGTCCCGTGGCCACGCGCGGCGTCCGGATGGTCGATAGGGGTTGCGGTATTGCCCGGCCGATATCGAGACCGTTGTAGCCGAAAATGGCGAGCCGCGAGGGGATGGCGATCCCCCGGGCAAGGCAATGAAAGTAACCGCCGAGCGCCATGTCGTCGTTGGAAAAGTAGACCGCATCGAGGTCAGTCGCCCTTGCAAGGAGTTGCTCCAGCCCCTGCCTGCCGTTTTCCACCGAGGAAGCGCCCGACAGAATCTCGCGGGCGATGAGGGGAGTTCCGTTGGCGTCCAGAGTTTCGCAAAAGCTCAAAAAGCGCTTGCCGGCGCGGGTGTCGCGGCTCAGGTCGTGACCGACATAGCCGATCCGGCGGTAACCTCGCCTGAGCAGAAACGCAGCGCTGTCCCGCCCGGCCGCACGGTTCGAGAAGCCAACGGCGATGTCGAGAGCATCGCCGTCCAGATCGAGCAGCTCCACAACCCGGCATCCGCTGGCACGCAACATCTTCGCCGTGGCGTCGGTATGCTCGTACCCCGCCAGCATCACCGCCGCCGGCCGCCAGGCAAGCATCGCGGCCGCGAGCGCTTCCTCTTTGCCCGGATCATAATCGGTTACCGAGAAAACCGCCTGATATCGGTTTTCCTCCAGGACGGCGCCGGCACCGCGCAGCACGTCGGCAAAGACGATGTTGGACAGCGAGGGAATGACGAAGGCTACAAGGCGTGAAGTCGTGGAAGCGAGCGTTCCGGCGATCCGGTTGGGCACATAGCCTAGCCGATCCACGGCGGCCATCACCCGCTCGCGCGTCTTTCCCGAAAACGAACCGTGGTTGCGCAGAACCCGCGACACCGTGCTCTCCCCGACGCCGGCCGCTTCAGCGACTTCTGCAAGGGTAACCGTCGCCTGATGTTTGAATTCCATCGTCAATTTCATACCCGGCGCTAGGATGACTTTCAGGCGCAAACCAGTTGTTGGTGCGCTGTAGCTGCCGCTTCCATTTTTCACCACTTCGGACAAGAAGCAAGATATTTTTGGCAGCGCTGCCATTTTGTCATTGGCAAGGCCCCCGACATGATTTAGAAAGAATGGCAGCGCTGCCAAAATGGGCATGGCCGGAGGACGTCTTATGATACCGCTTGCTGAAAACTCGGGCCCCGCCGTCATTGCAGCCGTCATCGGCCTTGGTTCCATGGGAAAGGGAATGGCCCTGTCCATGAAGCGCGCAGGTCTCGACGTCATTGGGTATGACATAATGCCAGGCGCGGTGGACCGCTTCGTCGCCGAAGGTGGACGCGGCGCTGCATCCCCGGCTGACGCCGCTGCGGATGCCGACATCGTCGTCTCCGTTGTGGTCAACGGAGCGCAGACCGAGTCCGTGCTGTTCGGACCCCAGGGCATTGCGGCGACGATGAAGGCCGACGCTGTCTTCATCTCATCGGCAACGATGGACCCCGCCGTCGCGCGCAATCTTGCGGAGCGGGCGGAGGCTTTGGATCTGCACTATCTCGATGCGCCGATTTCAGGCGGCGCCGCCAAGGCCGCCCGAGGCGAGCTGACGATTATGGCTTCCGGTTCCCGAAAGGCCTTCGAGACCGCGCGTCCGGCCCTCGATGCCATGGCCGGCAAAGTCTACGAGCTCGGCAACGCGGCCGGAACCGGCGCCGCCTTCAAGATGATCAACCAGCTTCTCGCCGGCGTGCATATCGCAGCCGCATGCGAGGCGATAACATTTGCGGCCAAGCAGGGTCTGGACCTCGACAAGGTCTATGAGGTCATCACCGCCTCGGCCGGCAATTCCTGGATGTTTGAAAACCGCGTGCCGCATATACTGGCCGGGGACTATGCTCCGCTCAGCAGCATTGAGATCTTCGTCAAGGATCTCGGAATCGTCCAGGATATGGCCCGCTCCGAACGATATCCCACACCGCTCGCGGCAGCCGCTCTGCAAATGTACCTGGCGGCCGCCGGAGCCGGCATGGGCCGTGACGACGATTCCTCGCTGGCGCGCCTCTACGCCAAACTCTCTGGCGCAGAATTGCCCGGCTCCGCCAAGGAGCCTCAGAGCCTGTAAAGGAAGCCCATCATGCCAGTTTTCGCCGCCAACTTGACGATGATGTTCAATGAATGGGCCTTCCTCGACCGCTTCGATGCTGCAGCCGATGCTGGGTTTTCCGCCGTCGAGTATCTTTTTCCCTACGAAGCAGTGCCGGAGGCCATCGCCGAACGGCTCGCCCGCAACAATCTGCAGCAGGCCTTGTTTAACCTGCCGCCTGGCGACTGGGCAGCAGGCGAGCGTGGCATCGCCGCCCTTCCCGGGCGGTTCGATCAGCTCAAAGCGGATGTCGGGCGCGCACTGGATTATGCGGCGGCTACAGGCGTCAAACGATTGCACCTGATGGCAGGCATCGCCAATCCTCAAGATCAGGACGCTTCTTCCTCCTACCGCCGATCCGTCGCCTACACCGCCGGCCGGCTCGGGGAAGAGGGCATCGACCTTCTGCTTGAGCCGATCAACGGGCGCAACATGCCGGGATACTTCCTCAACGACTTCGCCATGGCCGAGCGGTTCGTCGCCGAATGCGGCCTGCCGAACCTGAAGCTTCAATTCGACATCTATCACCGCCAGATCTTGCATGGCGACGTCGCCATGGCATTGCGGCGCCTGCTGCCGATCACCGGACATATCCAGATTGCCAGCGTGCCGTCCCGCAACGAGCCGGACGGGGAGGAACTGAACTATCCCTACCTGTTCAGCGAAATCGACCGCCTGGGCTATGACGGGTTCATTGGCTGCGAATATATCCCGCGCGGCCACACGCTGGACGGTCTGGGCTGGTTCGCCCCTTTTGCACGGAGCTAGACGATGGCTATTTCACTCGGGTCGATCGCTGACGACTATACGGGCGCGTCCGATCTCGCCAACACGCTGACGAAGAACGGCCTACGCACGGTCCAGACAGTCGGTATTCCCGATACCTCGCTGGCGCTGCCGGATGTCGATGCCATAGTTATTTCCCTAAAAATCCGCTCAGTCCCGGCCTCGGAGGCGGTGACGGCTGCCACCGGAGCTGAGCGATGGCTGCGCCATAGGGGCGTGGGCCACGTGCTTTACAAGATCTGCTCGACATTCGATTCCACCGTTGCCGGTAATATCGGCCCGGTCACGGAGGCCCTGAGCGACGCTGCTGGCGGTGGCAGCGTCCTGGTTACACCAGCCTTCCCGGAAACCGGACGTACCGTCTATCTCGGCCATCTCTTCGTCGGCCACCTGCCATTGAACGAAAGCCCCCTCAAGGACCACCCCCTCAACCCGATGCACGACGCCAATCTCGTGCGGGTTCTCGCTCGGCAATCGCGCCGCGCGGTCGGACTGATCGATCTGGCAGCTGTCGCGGCCGGACCGGCCGCCGCCAAGGCAAAGCTCAATGCCCTGCGCATGACAGGCGTGACCATGGCTATCGCCGACGCGATTTTCGAAAGGGATCTGGAAACGCTTGGCGAAATAGCATTGGAGGCTCCGGTATCCACCGGTGCGTCAGGCCTCGGCCTCGGCCTTGCCCGCGCACTCGTTCGTTCCGGTCGCATAGCCGGCAGCGCCACGACTGAAGACGTCATTCGCCCTGTGGGCGGGCTTTCGGCGATCATTGCCGGAAGCTGTTCGAAGGCGACGCTACACCAGCTCGACGTCGCCGAACGGTCGATGCCTGTGCTGCGGCTTGATCCGGAGCGGTTGATATCAGGCCCGGATGAGATTGCCGCAGCGATTTCCTGGGCCGGAGACCGCATCTCCACCGGCCCCGTGATAGTCGCCGCGAGCGCGGCGCCGGAAACCGTATCCCAGCTGCAATCGCAATATGGTCGGGAGGCCTCCGGCCACGCGATCGAGACCGCGACGTCGATCATCGCCGCCGAACTGGTTGAGAGGGGCGTGCGGCGCCTCGTCGTCGCAGGCGGCGAAACGTCCGGGGCCGCAGTTGACAAGCTCGCCATCCCAGCATTCCTGATCGGCCCAGAGATTGCCCCCGGCGTGCCGGTCCTGCGCTCGGTCGGCAATCGGCAGGGCGACATGCTTCTGGCGTTGAAATCAGGGAACTTCGGCGGCGACGACTTCTTCGCGGCAGCTCTCGCGATGATGCACTGAACTGTCCCAGCGAACCAGAGCGATTTGGCGCCAAGCGTTCAGTCAACATCCCCGATGGAAATTATCGATCCGCTCCAGCATAAGATGCGGCGGCACGTCAGCGCAAAGCTATAAGATACTGCCTTAACCGCGGCCTTCAGACGATCCGCCCGCCGGGGCTCCGGCAGACTTGCGGGCACGATATGAAGGACGGCCCGATGCAAACACGTCAGATCGAAATCGCCCCGTTCAGCCCCGACCATCTGGAAGCCGCCGTTGCGCTCTCCAGACAGGCGGGCTGGCCGCATCGGCCGGAGGACTGGCAGATGGCCCTGGCCTTGAGCGAAGGTATGGTCGCGATCGAGGACGACAGGGTCGTCGGCACCGTCCTCGTCACACCTTACAAAGACGATTGTGCGACCATCAACATGGTCATCGTCGACGAAACGATGCGCGGCCGCGGCCTCGGCCGCAGCCTGATGGATGCGGCTTTGCGGATCGCGGGCGACCGGCCGCTGCGGCTGGTCGCGACAACCGCAGGCCTGCCGCTCTACCAAAAGCTCGGCTTCCATGAATGCGGGACCGTGCTGCAGCACCAAGGCTTTGCCGGAGGCATCGGCGCGCCGACTGGCACGCAAACCGCCACCGCGGGTGATCTCAACGCCATCATGGCGCTCGACCGCCTTGCCTTCGGTGCCGACCGCGAAGGGCTGCTCTCCTATCTTGCAAGGGTCGGCGAATTCGCCGTCATTCGCCGCGACGGCGCCGTTTCGGGATTCGCATGCCTGCGTTCCTTCGGTCGCGGCGAGGTGATCGGACCGGTGGTCGCCGCGGACATCGAGGACGCCAGGAAACTCATCGAGCATCACATCGCCGTTCGGCCAGGAAGGTTCCTCAGGGTGGATACGACTGCCGAAACCGGACTGTCCCCATGGCTGGCCACACAGGGGCTCGCCCATGTCGGCGGTGGCATCGCTATGAGAACATCATCGGCCGGCGACGTCGCCGCCCGGACCGCCACCACCTTTGCCCTTGCCAGCCAGGCGCTCGGCTGACCCGGAGATCCCCATGTACAGCAACTCGCTCATCGAACTCGATCGCGCCCACCTCATTCATCCCGTCGCATCCTATCGCAGTCATGAAAAGCATGGCGTGCGCGTGCTGGCCTCGGCCAAGGGAGCAACGGTCACCGACGCCTCGGGCAAACAGCTCATCGACGGTTTCGCCGGTCTCTGGTGCGTCAATGCCGGTTATGGCCATGAGAGCATCGTCGAGGCGGCGGCACGGCAGATGCGTGAGCTTCCCTACGCAACGGCCTATTTCGGCCTCGGCTCCGAGCCCGCGATCCGGCTCGCCGGGGAACTTGCCGATCGGGCGCCTGGTGATTTGAACCATGTCTACTTCACACTCGGGGGCTCCGACGCCATAGACAGCACGATCCGGTTCATCCGCTACTACTGGAATGCCCGAGGACGACCCGAGCGCGATCAGTTCATCTCGGTCGAACAGGGCTATCACGGCTCCTCGACGGTGGGTGCCGGCCTGACCGCCTTGCCCGCCTTCCATGCCGGATTCGGCCTGCCCTTCGACTGGCAGCATAAGATTCCCTCGCATTATGCTTACCGCAACCCGGTTGGCGACGATCCGCAGGCGATCATCGAGGCATCGCTTGCGGCGCTGAAAAGCAAGGTCGAGACGATCGGGCCGGAGCGCGTTGCGGCCTTCTACGTCGAACCGATTCAGGGTTCGGGCGGCGTGCTCGTGCCGCCGAAAGGCTGGGTTAAGGCGATGCGCGAATTCTGCCGCGAGCACGATATCCTTTTCGTGGCGGATGAGGTGATCACCGGCTTTGGCCGCACCGGGCCGCTTTTTGCCTGCAGCGAGGAAGGGATTGTGCCGGATCTTTTGACGACAGCCAAGGGCCTCACCTCCGGCTACGTCCCCATGGGCGCCGTTCTGATGTCCGATCACGTCTATGAAACGATCGCCGAAGGCGCTGGTGCTGCCGCAGTCGGCCATGGTTACACCTATTCGGCCCATCCCGTCAGCGCCGCGGTCGGCCTCGAAGTCCTGAAGCTTTATGAAAGCGGCCTTCTGGACAATGGCGTCAGGGCGGGTGCGCGGCTGATGGAGGGTCTGGAGGGGCTGAGGGATCATCCGCTTGTCGGGGATGTCCGCGGCCGCGGCATGCTTGCCGCCGTCGAGCTTGTAGTCGACAAGGTGAACAAAACGCCGCTGCCGGCATCCGCCGAACCGGCGCGCCGCATCTTCGACCGCGCCTGGGCAAACGGCCTTGTCATCCGCGCGTTCGGGAACGGCGTGCTTGGCTACGCACCGCCACTCTGCTGCACCGAAACCGAGATCGATGCGATCGTCGAGCGCACGCGCATGACGCTGGACGAGACGCTGGAGGACCCGGATGTGCGTCGGGCGCTGCGGGCCGGAGAATACCGCTAAACGGTCAGATTCGGTATTTTCTGCCGCTCCATGCCGCCATTTCGGCGAATCCGGCGCGGTGCAGGTGACAAACTGAAACCAAGAAAAGACCTGGAACCGGCGAATGCGGGTCTTCCAGACAAGAGCGGGACAATGCGCCCGCCGGCGGAACAGAAAATTCTTCTTCGAGAAGCCGCGCTCCGATTGGAGCCGAACACTGGGGAATTCACGTGAGCAAGAGCCTTTCGGAATTCAAATACCTGACCTTCGACGTCGTCGGCACACTCATCGATTTCGAGGGCGGCCTCAAGGCCTGCCTTGCCGAGATCGCTGGCGAGGTGGACTGCAAGATCGACGGCGAGCAGGCTCTCACCGTTTACCGCGCGGCCCGCTACTCCGAAGACGCCGAGCTCTTTCCTGACGACCTTGTTCGCGTCTATCTCGCGATCGCGCCGGACCTGGGCTTGCCCGTCGATCAGAAATACGGCGAGCGGCTGCGGGACTCGGCCAAGAGCTGGAGGGGGTTTGCAGACAGCGCCGCAGCACTGGCAAGTCTTGCCAAAGATTACCGCCTCGTGGCGATGACCAACGCGCGCCGCTGGGCATTCGACTTCTTCGAAAAGGAACTGGGCAATCCCTTTTATGCCGCCTTCACCGCGGATGACACGAAGACCGAGAAGCCCGATCCCGCCTTCTTCGAGAAGGTGTTTGACCACGTTGCCTCTGAAGGACATTCAAAAGACGACATCCTGCACGTCGCCCAGAGCCAGTACCACGATATCGGGATCTCCAGGAAACTTGGGCTGACCAATTGCTGGATCGAGCGGCGGCATGCCGAGAAGGGCTACGGCGGCACGATCGAGCCGGCGGAATTCACCGCACCCGACTATCATTTCACGTCGATGGCAGCCCTCGCCGAGGCCGTAGCCGCCGCGCGAGCCTGACTTAAAACCGGATCGGGCTCGCCAGCGCGGCCGCCCGCCACAGAAGAAAAGGGGAATGAAATGAACGACAAGATCACCAATTGGACCAGGTCCGACGACGCCATGGTCGAAAGCGCCATCCGTCGTGGCGCCACCCGCCGCGAGTTGCTGCATATGATGCTCGCGGGCGGTGTGGCCATGTCCGCCGGCGGGCTTGTGCTCGGCCGTGCCGGCAAGGCGCTCGCCGCTGCGCCGGTTTCCGGCGGGGCGCTCAAGGCGGCCGGCTGGTCATCCTCGACCGCCGATACACTCGACCCCGCCAAGGCGTCGCTTTCCACTGACTATGTCCGTTGCTGCTCCTTCTATAACCGCCTAACCTTCCTCGACAAGAGCGGCACACCGCAGATGGAGCTTGCCGAAGCGATCGAGAGCAAGGATGCGAAGACCTGGACGGTCAAGCTGAAGAGCGGCGTCACCTTCCATGACGGCAAGCCGCTGACTGCCGACGACGTGGTCTTCTCGCTGAAGCGCCATCTTGACCCCGCCGTGGGCTCGAAAGTTGCCAAGATCGCCGCACAGATGACGGGCTTCAAGGCGGTCGACAAGCAGACCGTCGAGATTACGCTCGCCAATCCGAATGCCGACCTGCCGACCATTCTTGCGATGCATCACTTCATGATCGTCGCTGATGGCACGACCGATTTCACCAAGGCCAACGGCACCGGCGCTTTCGTCAAGGAGGTCTTCGAACCGGGCGTGCGCTCGGTCGGGGTCAAGAACAAGAACTACTGGAAATCCGGCCCGAACGTCGATTCGTTCGAATATTTCGCGATCAGCGACGACAACGCCCGCGTCAACGCGCTGCTTGCCGGCGATATCCATCTCGCGGCAACGATCAATCCCCGCTCCATGCGACTCGTCGAGGCCCAGGGCGACGGATTTACATTATCGAAGTCAACATCAGGAAATTACACCAATCTGAACATGCGATTGGACATGGAGCCTGGCAACAAGCGGGATTTCATCGAAGGCATGAAATATCTCGTCAACCGCGAGCAGATCGTCAAATCGGCGCTGCGTGGTCTCGGCGAGGTCGGCAATGATCAACCCGTGTCCCCGGCAAACTTCTATCACAATGCAGAGCTGAAGCCGCGGGCTTTTGATCCGGAAAAGGCCAAGTTCCACTTCGAAAAGGCTGGCGTCCTCGGGCAAGCCATTCCGATCGTCGCCTCCGATGCGGCGAACTCGTCGATCGACATGGCCATGATCATCCAGGCCGCCGGTGCCGAAATCGGCATGAAGCTCGATGTCCAGCGAGTGCCATCCGATGGCTACTGGGACAATTACTGGCTCAAGGCGCCGGTCCACTTCGGCAATATCAACCCGCGGCCGACCCCTGATATCCTCTTCTCCCTCCTCTACACCTCGGACGCTCCGTGGAACGAAAGCCAATACAAGTCGGAGAAGTTCGACAAGATGCTCATCGAGGCGCGCGGCTCTCTCGATCAAGACAAGCGCAAGCTGATTTACAACGAGATGCAGGGCATGGTCGCTCAAGAAGCCGGTACTATCATTCCGGCCTATATCTCGAACGTCGATGCCACAACGGCCAAGCTGAAGGGCCTGGAAGCAAACCCGCTCGGTGGCCAGATGGGATATGCTTTTGCCGAATATGTCTGGCTTGAAGCCTGATAGAGCAAAGGAGACTGGGGCAGCAGCCGCGCCCCAGCTCCTCCATCTGCATTGATGCAACTCAACTCGAACGCAGAGGGAAGACGCCCGTGAACCGCCAGGTCTTATCCCTTGTATTGGGCAGATTGTTCGTCGCCATGGTCACCCTGGTGATCGTCTCCTTCGCCGTCTTCTTCGCGACAACGCTGTTGCCCGGAGATACGGCGACGATCCTGCTCGGACAGGCCGCCACGCCGGAAGCCGTGGAAGGCCTGCGCAAAGCCATGCATCTCGACGAACCGGCGCTTTTTCGTTTCCTTCGCTGGTCCGTCGGGCTGCTGCAAGGGGACCTCGGCACGTCCTATGCCAATGAAATGCCGATCGCTGCTCTCATAGCCGGCCGCTTCGTCAACACGCTGAAACTTGCCGGCGTCACCGCGCTTTTCTCCGTGCCGATCGCGCTCACGCTCGGGATCACTGCGGCAATGCTGCGCGGCACCCTTTATGATCGGATCGTCACCGTGATCACCATCGGCGTCATTTCCGTACCGGAATTCATGGTCGCGACCTCTGCCGCGCTCATCTTCGCCGTCTATCTGAAATGGCTGCCGGCCCTATCATTCGCCAATGAAGTTCACAGTCTGGCCGACCTGTTGCGTGTCTATGCCATGCCCGTGATCACCCTCACCTTCGTCGTCTCCGCCCAGATGATCCGGATGACGCGCGCGGCTGTTATCGAGACGCTCAACACGCCCTATGTTGAGATGGCATTGCTCAAGGGTGCCTCCCGGCCGCGCATCGTCTTTCGCCATGCGCTGCCGAATGCGCTCGGCCCCATCGTCAATGCGGTTGCGCTGTCGCTTTCCTATCTGCTCGGAGGCGTCATCATCGTCGAGACCATTTTCAACTATCCCGGTATCGCCAAGCTGATGCTGGATGGCGTCGCCACGCGTGATCTGCCGCTGATCCAGAGCTGCGCGATGATCTTCTGCCTTGGCTACCTGCTCCTGATCACCATCGCCGATATCATCGCCATCCTTTCAAACCCGAGGCTAAGATGACCATGTCCCATTCCGAAACCGCCTCCCGCCGGCTGTCCGGAACCCGGTTTCGCTATCGCTTCAACATCGTCGGCGCGATCGGCCTTGCCATCATCCTCTCGTGGGCGCTCGTGGCAATCTTTGCACCGTTGATCATCCCCTATCCGGTCGGCGAGATTGTCGATCTCGACTATTTCGGCCCGATGAGCCGTGAACTCTGGCTCGGCTCCGATTATCTCGGCCGCGACATGCTCTCGCGGATCCTGATGGGCGCGCGGTATACGGTCGGCATCTCGCTGGCGGCGGTCACGATCGCCTGCTTCAGCGGCGTGGTGCTCGGCATGATCGCAGCGGTCGCCGGCGGTTGGCTCGATACAATCCTCAGCCGGTTCCTCGACGCACTCAACTCCATCCCGAGCAAGCTGTTCGGACTAGTGGTCGTGGCTGCCGTCGGCTCCTCCGTCCCAGTGCTGATCATGACGCTGTCGGTGATCTACATCCCCGGCGCTTACCGTTTCGCCCGGGCGCTTGCCGTCAACATCAATGCAATGGATTTCATCACGGTTGCGCGCATCCGCGGTGAAAGTACCCTCTATCTCATTCGCTCGGAGATCCTCCCCAACATCGTCGGGCCGGTGCTTGCCGATCTCGGCATTCGTTTTGTCTTCATCGTTCTGCTGCTGTCTGGATTGTCCTTCCTTGGCCTCGGCGTCCAGCCGCCCTATGCCGATTGGGGGGCACTCGTGCGCGAGAACGTCGGCGGCCTGCCATTCGGCGCGCCAGCGGTGATGTTTCCCTCACTTGCCATCGCCAGCCTCACGATCAGCGTCAACTTGCTGATCGACAACCTGCCGCAGAAGATCCGCGACCGGAGCGAGTCATGAGCAACTTCATAGAAATCCGTGACCTCAAGGTCGAAGCAACCACCGATTCCGGCCGACGTGTCGAGATCATCAAAGGCGTCAGTCTCGATATTGCCGAGGGCGAGATCGTCGCGTTGATCGGCGAGAGCGGCTCGGGCAAAACCACGATCGCCCTGACCCTCATGGGCCATACCCGCCCGGGCTGTCGCATTTCCGCCGGCAGTGTTTCGGTCGGCGGCAAGGATATGGTTGCGCTCAGCGAAAAGCAGCGCGCCAAACTACGCGGCACCCAGGTCGCTTACGTGCCGCAATCGGCCGCAGCCGCCTTCAACCCTGCCACATCGATCATGGATCAGGTGATCGAGGTCACGCGTATTCATCAGCTGATGTCGCCGGAAGATGCCCGAACCCGGGCGATCGAACTCTTCCGGGCGCTGTCCCTGCCCGAACCGGAAACGATCGGCAGCCGTTATCCGCACCAGGTTTCCGGCGGACAGCTGCAGCGTCTGGCTGCCGCCATGGCGCTCATCGGCGACCCGACGCTTGTCATCTTCGACGAGCCGACGACCGCGCTTGACGTGACGACCCAGATCGAAGTTCTGCGTGCTTTCAAATCGGTCATGAAGAAAGGCGGCATATCAGGCGTCTATGTCTCGCACGACCTCGCCGTCGTCGCACAGATCGCCGACCGCATCGTGGTGTTGAAAGGCGGGGAGACCCAGGAAACCGGCACAACCGAAGAAATCCTCAACGATGCGAAGCACCCCTATACCCGGCAATTGCTCGCAGCCTTCGAACCAAAACCGCGAGGCGCGGCAAGTCCTGCAGGGAACGCGACGGCGCCGCTCCTGAAGATCGAGGACGTCGTCGCTGGTTATGGGCAGCGCCAGGCTGACGGACTTCCCCTCGTTCGTGCGGTCGAGCACGTAAGCCTGATAGTGGAAAGAGGGCGCAATCTCGGCATCATCGGGGAATCCGGTTGCGGCAAGTCGACGCTTGCTCGCACCATCGCCGGGATACTGCCGGCCGCAGTCGGCAAGATCGTCTTCGACGGCACGGAATTGCGCAGCAGCGCGCGTGAGCGCTCACGTGAGCAGTTGCGCGAAATGCAGATCGTTTTCCAATATGCCGATACCGCGCTCAACCCGGCGAAATCTGTCGAGGACATCCTGGCCAGGCCGCTGGTCTTTTACCACGGCATGGATCGAAAGGCACGGAGCGCCCGGATCGATCAATTGCTCGACATGGTGCACCTGCCCCGCAACCTGCGCCATCGCCGGCCTGGCGAACTCTCGGGCGGGCAGAAGCAGCGTGTCAACTTCGCCCGCGCCCTTGCCGCCGATCCGAAGCTGATCCTCTGCGACGAGATTACCTCGGCGCTCGACACGGTGGTTGCCGCCGCAGTCATCGATCTGCTCAAGGAGTTGCAACGCGAACTCGGCCTCTCCTACATCTTCATCAGCCATGACCTCTCGGTAGTAGAGGCGATCTGCGACGAAATCGTTGTGATGTACGGAGGCCGCAAGGTCGAGGAAATCACCTCCTCGACGGTGAAGACGCCGCAACACCCCTATTCACAGCTGCTCTTTTCATCGGTGCCAACGCTCGATCCGGCCTGGCTCGACGGGCTCCAGCAGGATCCGGAACTGGTGCGGACCTATTGCCGGCACTGAGTGCCGGTTCCACTGCGAAAATTCTTGGCACGGATTTGCCTCAGGGATCACGCAATCGTTCTGTGCTTACTGACCTGCGTTCCTTGAAACCCGAGCAAGAGCTTGTCAGATCGAGCGCGCACCGGGTCGGGTCGCGCTGGAAAGCCTCGACTCCACGGCAGAACCCCAGCAAGTGGCAGCCAACAGGGCTCTGGAAGGCAAGGATGAGATTTGTCGCAAGTCGTTCCAACCAGTAGGAAGCTTACAGTTATAGGTGGAACAACCTGCGACAGAGAGAACCGCTATCCGCGCAGCACCGATGAAAGATGCACAACCGCTATGCCATTTTGCTGGAACAGCTCTAATGCGGGAACAATGTGGTCAGCGGCATGTGGGCTTTGATGATCGGCGATTTCAGGACGACGAAGCTGAAATATTTGTCGATGCCGACGTCCAGGTCGGTCAGGCGCTCCATGATCGTCTGATACTCGTCGATGCCGGCCGTGACAAATTTCAGCAGATAATCGTAGCCGCCAGAAACCAGATGGCATTCGATCACTTGGTCGACCTTCTCGATCGCCGCCAGAAAGCGGGCGAAGTCGATCTGCCGATGGTTCTTCAACGTGATCTCGGTGAACACGGTCAGTGTCTGGCCGAGTTTACTGACATTGATCTGAGCAGAATAGCCTTCGATATAACCTTCCGACTGCAGCTTCTTCACCCGCATCAGACACGGGCTCGGCGACAGATTGACCAGCTCGGCGAGTTCCACATTCGTGACGCGGCCATTCTTCTGCAGTTCGTAGAGAATTTTTATGTCGATCCGGTCGAGTTTCATCATCACGCGCGCCTTCGCTTGCTCGAGATCGCCAATGACGCAGCATATTATGCTGCTTCCTTTCAACGTCGAGCTTAACACATCAAAGGGGGGTGTCGACCGGGTTGGAGGATATGCAGAAGCACAAATGGCTGCCGGCCTGCCGCCAAGACGGAATCTTCTGCTGTCGCTGCATGAACTCCGGCAAAGTCGCGGCGGCGGATCCGCTAGACTGGCCTGACACGGAGACCATGCCATGCCCGCACCGCTCACTCGCGTCGACACCACCCCGAAGCTGCCCGATACCGCCGATGCGGTCGTGATCGGCGGCGGCATCGTCGGCGTTTTCGCGGCTTATTATCTGGCCAGGCGCGGGTTGAAGGTCGCCCTCGTCGAGAAAGGCCTTGTCGGTGCGGAGCAATCGAGCCGCAACTGGGGCTGGTGCCGCCAGCAAAACCGCGACGCCCGGGAGTTGCCGATGTCGACGAAGAGCCTGGATCTGTGGGAGCGCTTCGCCACTGAGACCGGCGAGGACACCGGCTTCCGCCGCTGCGGTCTCCTCTATCTCAGTAATAGCGAGGAGGAACTTTCCGGCTGGGCGCGCTGGCGCGATTTCGCCCGATCGGTCGGCGTTACCACCCATATGCTGAGCGGCGCAGAGGCAACGGAACGCGGGCGGGCCACCGGCGCCCCGTGGAAGGGCGGAGTCTTTTCGCCGACGGACGGCACGGCCGATCCTGCAAACGCCGCGCCTGCCGTCGCGCGTGCGATCCTGAAGCTCGGCGGTACGGTGCATCAGTCCTGTGCGGCCCGCGGCGTCGACGTTGAAGGCGGCAGAGTTTCAGGTGTCGTCACCGAGCATGGCACCATCCGAACAAAAGTGGCGATCCTGGCCGGCGGCGCCTGGGCCTCCTCCTTCTGCCGCCAGCTCGGCATCCGATTTCCGCAAGCCTCCATCCGCTCGTCGATCCTCGCGGTTTCACCAGGTGCGAACGGGTTGCCCGATGCACTGCACACATCGGCAGTTTCCGTGACACGCCGCGGCGACTGCGGTTACACGATCGCCATCAGCGGCCGCGGCCGTGTCGACCCCACCGCCCAGCAGTTTCGTTTCGCGCCGCAGTTCCTGCCGATGTTTGCCCGGCGCTGGCGGAGTCTGGCACCTGGCGGATTGGAGGGAGTTCGCTCGGGCCATGAATCGCTGGCAGGGTGGCGGCTCGACAGGCCGACGCCAATGGAGCGCATGCGCATTCTCGACCCGGCCGTCGATGAGCCGACCATTGCCCTCACGCATTCGCGGGCACTCAAGCTTCTGCCCGCCTTGAAGAATACCGAAATCAAGGCGGCCTGGGCGGGCTATATCGACAGCACGCCAGACGGTGTACCGGGGATCGGCGAGATCGCCACCCTTCCCGGATTCATCCTCGCTGCCGGTTTCAGCGGCCACGGTTTCGGCATCGGACCCGGCGCCGGCCATCTGATTGCCGACATCGTCACGGGTGATGAGCCAATTGTCGATCCCCGGCCCTACCATCCCAGCCGCTTCGCAGCGTCCGCCTGGGGCAAAGTAGCTGATTTCTAGGACCCGGTCGGCCTTCGCGACGTTCGACGACGCGGATCGGCACGACCTTGTACCTGCCATAGCAGCCGATGCATCACTCTTCGACTGCCACGATCACGAAAAGCGGCGGTCAGGGCTAGGTTGTCTCTTCGATCCCTCACCGGCATCATTGGCAATTGTGGCGCGCAATACTCCCGCCACAGCTGTGCCAGCGACGGCGAGGTCACGCACCGTGCTCATGTGGTTCCCGTCTGCGACATGCGATTCCCGCACTTCAAGCCCTTGGGCGGCGAGAACCTTCCTGAACGCATTTGCCTGAATTTTGAATGGATCAGTTTCCAGGTCGCCGGTCATGATAGCGACGCGCGTTGCAGGATCGTGCTCGTGGCGCATCGGCGTAAACCGTCGCACCTCCTCGTCGCTCAAGGCGATCTCCTCACTAAGGAAGGAGGTCTGAAGCGGTTCGAGGTCATATAGGCCGCCGAGCAGGAAAGCAGCATCCACGCCCGAAGGCGCTGGCGAGCGATGGAAGAGAAAGGTTGCAAGATGTGCGCCGGCGGAGTGACCGCTGACGGAGAACTGCTTCGGCGTGGCGCCAAAACGATCCGCATGCGCCAGCAGGAAAGCCTTGGCTTTCAGGACCTGACCAACCAGGACGTCCATTCTCACGCCGGGCATCAAGGAATAATCGACGATGGCCGCGACCGCGCCAGCCCCGGTGATAGTCTCAGCGACGCAGGAATAGTCTTCCTTGGAAAACATCCGCCAATAGCCACCATGGATGAACATGTGGATCGGCATGTCCGAGCCGGCATCGCTTGGCAGGAAGATGTCGAGCGTCTCGCCCGGTCCAGCCCCATAGGCAATGTTGGCTTCCATTGTAACAGTGCGCCGCGTCGCAAGGCTGCGGGCACGGATATCGCCGACAATCTCGTCGAAATCTGAGACATGGTCACGGATGCGGAACGGATCGGCGGCCACAGGCTACTCCTCAGAAGCTCGTCGCAATGTACTTGGCTTCCATGAACTCTGCGATACCGTGGTGCTGCCCTCCTTCACGTCCGAGGCCGCTCTGCTTCACGCCGCCAAAGGGGGCAGCGGGATCGGAGACCAGTCCACGATTGAGCGCGATCATGCCCGCCTCGACCTTGGAGGCGACGCGCATGCCACGACCAATGTCGCGGGTATAGATGTAGGCGGCGAGACCATACTCCGTATTGTTGGCGGCAGCGATGACCTCTGCCTCGCTCTCGAAACGGTAGAGCGGCGCGACGGGGCCGAAAATCTCCTCACAGCCCATGTCAGAGGCCGGGGAAACATCGACAAGCACCGTCGGCGGATAGAAAAAGCCCCGTCCTGCCAATGTTCGTCCGCCGCAGAGAGCGCGAGCACCGCGGGAAGTGGCGTCCGCAACAAGGCGGTCGATCTTCTCCACCGCCTTGCGTGTGATCATCGGACCGCACTCGGTATCCGGATCTACGCCCGGACCGACCCTGAGGGCGGCCATGCGTCGAGTAAATTTTTCCGCGAAGGCATCGTGGATACCGGACTGGACATAAATGCGGTTCGCAGCCGTGCAGGCCTCACCGGCATTGCGCATTTTCGCAACCATCAGCCCGTCGATCGCCGCGTCAATGTCCGCGTCATCGAAAACGATGAATGGCGCGTTGCCGCCGAGTTCCATGGAGCAGGAGATGACATTTTTCGCCGCTTCCGCCAGAAGCGTGCGGCCGACGCCCGTCGAGCCTGTAAAGGAGAGTTTTCGCACCCGCGGGTCGGCCAGCATGGCGGCGATGACGGGGCCTGGCGTCGATGTTGTCATCACGTTCACGACGCCCGGCGGCACCCCAGCCTCCTCGTAGAGAGCCGCAAGCGCATAGGCCGTCAACGGCGTCTCGCTCGCCGGCTTCAGGATGACGGTGCAGCCTGCGGCAAGGGCTGGCGCAATCTTGCGGGTCGCCATCGCGGCGGGGAAATTCCACGGTGTGATGAGAACGCAGACGCCGATAGGCTGGTAATCGACGACGATCCGGTTTCCACCGGCCGGGGCGATACCGAACTCACCAGAGATGCGCACCGCCTCCTCGGCGTTCCACCGAAAGAACTCCGCTGCATAGGCCACCTCGCCGCGCGCGTCGCGCAACGCCTTTCCGTTCTCGAGCGAAATGAGCCTCGCAAGCGCTTCGGAGCGCTCCACCATAAGTTCGAAGCAGCGGCGCAGGATCTCGGACCGCTTCCGCGGCGGGGTCTCGCGCCAGCTTTCCGCGGCGCTCGCCGCAGTCTCGACGGCCGCTGCCGCATCCGCAAGGGTCCCATCCGGCACGGCGGCAATGACCGCTTCTGTCGAGGGATCGATCACCTGGATCCGTCCCTCGCCCGCTGCAGGCCGCCACTCGCCGCCAATATAGAGGCCGCGGGAAAACGCGCTCAGCCCGAAGGGATCGTGGTCTGGATGCGGCGAATGCTGGTTCACGTTCATGATGATTTCCCAGGTCAGAGTGCGGAAGCGGCCAGGTCGCCGTCATAAGCGGCCCGAACCAGGCCGCGCATGGCGTCCGGATCGAGGGGACGTGGATTATTCTTGATCAGCCGGCCGATGCCGAGCGCCTGCTCGGCCGCCCAGTCAATCCGGTCTTCCGGCAGGCCGAGCCTGGCGAGCGTCGGCGCAATGCCGATCGCCGCAAAAAGGCGGCTCACCTCGTCGATCGCGGCATCGGCCAGTGTGAAGTCGTTCTCCACTCCGGCGGGATCGAGGCCGAGCGCCCTACCGACAGCGGCAATTTCCGCGGCAGCGACCCGCCGATTAAATGTCATCACATAGGGAAGCATGGTCGCCACCCCGAGCCCATGCGGCGTATGGGTCAGGGCGCCGACCGGATATTGCACCGCATGGGCCGCAGCGGTGCCCGCAGTCCCGAAGGCGCAGCCGGCTGCGAGCGCGCCCATCATCACATCGGCGCGCGCGTCGATGTCCGAACCGTCGTTGAAGGCCCTTTCCAAGCTCCGGCTCAGGAGCCGGATAGCATACAGCGCGAACTGGTCGGAGAGGTCGCTCTTGCCGACAAAGACATGCTGCTGCGCAAGCTCCGGATCGCCGGGGCGGCGCATCGCCGTGAACGCTTCGATGGCATGCGTCAGCGCACCCGCCCCGGCAACCGCCGTAAGCCCGGGCGGGCAGGATAAGGTGAGTTCCGGATCACAGATCGCCGCGGTTGCGATGAGATACGGGCTCGAAATGCCAACCTTCAGGATACGATCGGGATCGGAAACGACCGCAACCGGCGTCACCTCGGAACCGGTGCCTGCCGTCGTCGGCACGGCGATGACCGGCAGGACGGGGGCAGGCACCTTGAACTCACCATAGTAGTCGGCCAGCGCACCGCCATGAGCAAGAAGCAGCGAGGCGCATTTCGCCATGTCGAGGCAGCTGCCACCGCCGATGCCGATCACCATATCGGGCTCAAAGGCGCGCGCGGCCTCGACGCAAACTGCGACCGTATCGCGCGGCACGTCCGGCAGCGTCTGATCATGGACCAGTACAGCGATGCCGGCGGCTTCGACGGCGGCGATCATTTCCGCGAAGACGGGCGTTGCGGCAAAACGCGCGTCCGTGCAGACGAGAGCGCGCCAGCCGGTCCTGCTGGCGACGCTCGCGAGCGCATGGCGCTGGCCGATGCCAAACAGGATCTCCCGCGGCAGCCTCAAGGCGGCAAACAGGCTCATGATCTTTGTCCCTCGAAGGCCAGAACGCGGGAGGGGGAAAGCGCGTTGAGGTCATCCCAGAGGCGCTGGTCGATCTCAAAACCGTTGCGGCTGGCGGCCGCACGCCGCTGGCGGGCGCGATCGCCGGGGACGCGAATCGGTTCGCCAGCCACCTCGGATGGTGAGGCACGCACGGCATCGAGATAGGCTGACAGCTGCGCCGGAAGCCCGGGTGCCAGGCTGGGCTCGATCAAGATGAAAACGTCGCCCTTGTTGCATGGCGACTGGCTATCGAGCGTGCCGTGCACTTCAGGTGCAAGCGCCGAGCCTGCAAGAGCCGCCACCAGCAGCTCGATGGCAATGCCGAGGCCATAGCCCTTCGCACCGCCGAACGGCGCAATCGCGCCGGCCTTGGCACGCCTCGGATCGGTCGTCGGCTTGCCGGCCGCATCGCGCGCCCATCCCTCGGGAATAAGCCTGCCGGTCGCCGCGTGATGATGGATCCTGCCCATCGGCACGATGCTGGTGGCAAGGTCGAGTACGAAAGGGTCCTCGGCAGTCGGAACGCCAATGACGATGGGGTTGGTGCCGAGCATAGCCTGTGTACCGCCGAAGGGATGGACCAACGCCTCGCTCGACGAGAGCGCGATGCCGACCAACCCCATCGCAGCGATGGCCTCGACGTAATGCGCGAGCATGCCGAGATGGTTCGCATTGCGCACGGCAATCAGGCCGATACCAAGATCAGGAATATGAGGCGCCAGCCGCTCGATCGCGGCCATGGCGACGACGGGGCCAAATCCCGCCGAACCCTCGACCTCCAGCACCGCATCCGCCCGCCAGCGCTGTGTTCCCTTCGTTTGCGGGTCGACGACACCGCGCGCGATCCTTTCGACCAGGCGCGGGAGCCGGTACAGGCCATGCGAGGCGTGTCCCTTCATTTCGGCCGTTACCAGGACGCGGGCCTGCAGCGCCGCATGGTCACGCGGTGCGCCATGCTCTTCCAGCAGGCGGGTGGCAAGCGCGAGGGCTGCCGCTTCGGAAACTCGCATCATTTCTCCTCCCTATATAAAATCGTATAGGATATAGGATTGTCTTGAACGCAGCATCGTGCTAGCGATTGAACCTGTCAAGAGGCAAGGCAGCAGATGATTTCGACGAGACTCAGAGAACCTTCAACGGCAACGACACAGATACCGCGCGCCAACAGCCTGGCAGTTGACGTCTACGAGGCGATCTTCAACCAACTCATGTCGTTGAAAATCGCGCCGGGCGCGCGCATCACCGTCGACAACCTGGTCAGGGAGTTCAACGTCTCCCACACTCCGATCCGCGAAGCTCTCGGCCGACTTGAAGGCGAAGGCCTGGTCGTCAAGCAGCATCTCGTCGGCTACCGGGCTGCGCCCCAGATCACGCGCCACCGCTTCGACGAGCTCTATGAACTTCGTCTGCTGCTGGAACCCGCCGGCGCTGCGAAGGCGGCCCAGGCGATGGACGAGGAAAAACTGGCCATCCTGACGGAGGCCGCAGGCGTGATGACACGGAGCGACAAAAGGGACGAGCGGGCGAACTATTCGGCCTTCGCCCGCAACGACGCTATTTTCCACGACCGCATCATGGAATTTGCCGGCAACGAGTTGATCCGAGAGATGCTGGCATTCCAGCACACGCATTTCCACATCTTCCGCCTGATGTTTCATCGCCGTGTCACCGAGGAGGCACTCGGCGAGCATCAGACGTTGCTCGACGCCTTTGCGGCGCGCGACCCCGGCGCGGCTGCGGATGCAATGCGCATCCACATCGAACATTCGCGCGACCGGCTATTGCCGGCGTTCGACGACATTTGATCCACCCGGCAGGCAAGGACGTGCCTGTCGATCTGACAACGAGGAGGAGAACTCATGGCAGGCAAGAAAATCCTGATGCTCACCGGCGATTTCACCGAGGAGTACGAAATCTTCGTCTTTCAGCAAGCGATGGAGGCGGTCGGGCACACGGTGCACGTCGTTTGCCCGGACAAGAAGGCCGGCGACATTCTCCGGACGTCGCTGCACGATTTCGAAGGCGATCAGACCTACACAGAAAAGCTCGGGCACAACGTCACCATCAACAAGACGTTTTCAGAAGCAGAGGACCAGCTCGACCAGTATCATGCCGTCTACTGCGCTGGCGGGCGCGGACCTGAATATATCCGCACTGACAAGCGGGTGCAGGCGATGGTGCGTCACTTCCATGAGTACAGGAAACCTATTTTCACCATCTGCCACGGGGTCCAGATCCTGATAGCAGTCGACGGTGTCGTTCGCGGCAAGAAGGTGGGTGCGCTTGGAGCCTGCGAACCCGAGGTCACGCTGGCGGGCGGAACCTACATCGACCTCTCGCCCACTGAAGCCTATGTCGATGGGACGATGGTCTCGGCCAAGGGTTGGACGGCGCTCGCCGCCTTCATGCGCGAATGCCTGAAGGTGCTGGGAACGGAGATCCGCCACACCTGAGACGACGGCGCCAAGACTCGAAACGCTCCGGCAGTGACACCTGCCGGGCCTTTCATTACCTCTGGCCTTGCAATCACACGCCGCCGCGGTTCCAGCCGCGGCCACGGTCGCCGAACATTTCATAGCCGCCATCAGTGATGGCGAGCGTATCCTCCAGCTTGATGAACCCGCGCTTCGGGTGAAGCATCGTCGTCTCGACCGAGATCACGCTGCCGGCTTCCAGCGGCTTGTCGGCATCGATTCCCTCATAGGCGACGGGGTGGTTCGTCATGAGGAAAGGCGCTTCGTGGCTGATAAGGCCCATGCCATGGCAGAAGAAATCGGTGAAGGCCGCCGACGGCGAGGCCTTGAGTTCGGCTTCCGCTGCCACGATCATTTCACTGCCCGCAGCCCCTGCCCTGACCTTGGCAAAGGCCGCTTGCTGGATGCTTTCGACTTCGGCCAGAAGATCCTCCAGCTCCGCATCCGGCTCGCCGAGCACACCCATGCGGCAGAGGTCGCCGATATATCCGAGATAGTTGCCGCCGGAATCGATCGACAGGATCTCGCCCTCGACCCAGGCCTGCGGCGAGCCCGCCCGGTTGTGACTGGCGCCGAGCGTGAGCAGGCAATATTCGAAGTGCAGCCCCCGGTTCGTTTCCTCCCGTCGCAGTTGCTCGATGATCTCCAGTTTCGTCGAACCAGCGCGGGCGCCAGCGATCGTCGCCAGCATCGAGTCGGTGATCAGCTCGGAGGCGCGTCTGAGCTTTGCCAGTTCATCCGGCGTCTTGACGGCCCTCAACCGCTCCAACACATGTGTGGCATCGACAAACTGCGCGCCATCCAGCCGAGAGGCAAGGACATCGCGGGCATCGGATGGAAGGAAGGCCGGCTCGATGCCGATGCGCCCGCCGGCCTTGCCGATTTTCTTCAGGTGCTCGACGGCAAGTCCGGCTGCATCCTGCGTGCCCCAGGCTGCCGTATGCACCGCGGGCGTCCAGAATGGATTGTTCTGGTGCTCTGAGCCTTCCATGCGGTTCCCCACATAGGCGGAGTGATGAGGCGCGCCTTTCTCATAAATGACTATGGGCAGGTAACGGCTGTGCCCGATCGCGTCCATGGCGGCAAAGAAGATGAACTTGTAGCCACCCATGAGATATTGCGTGTTGTGTTTGGAGGTGGCGACGATGACGTCGAAACCGGCTTGCTCCATGAGACGGTCGAGCTTGGCCGTATCGAACGGTGCCACGGCGGCCTGCCTTGTCTGCCCTGCATTGTCGTTCATTGCTTTCCTCCCACAAAATGGATGCCCGCCTCACCGGCGCTGCGGCAGCAGACGGAAGTCCGGCAAATCGCGCAGAGCAAGCTCCGGCCCGGCCGGTGAGTAGACCACGAAGAGGAGCATCGGCCCGCCACCGGTGTTCTTCGTCGAATGAAAGCGACTTTCAGGAATATAGATCGTGCAGCCGCTGGTGACCTTCCGCGTCACCGGATTACCGCTCTCGTCCTCGACCATCTGCTCGCCCTCGCCGGAAATGACGAAGATGATTTCCTCCGCGCCCGGATGATTGTGACGGGAATGGCCTTCGCCACTTGGCAGTTCGACGACCCCGCCGGAAAAGCGGCTGGCGCCGTTGACTTCGGGCGCCACGGTCAGCGACAGCTTGCCCCAGTCGAAACCGAAGGCGCTGACATCCTCCGGATAGATAAAGTAATTGTCCTTCACCATGAACCCCTCCTCCAAGATCTTCCTCAGACGACCGCACCGATGGCGAGCGCCTTGAAATCTTCCGTTTGCTTGCGGATTGCCGCCTCTGCCGGCAATCGCTCCATCGAGCTTGCACCATAGAAGCCATGGCAGCCGGCACAACGCTCGAGGATGTAGCGCGCGTCCTCCGGCATGGAGATGGGACCGCCGTGGCAGAGCACAATGACGTCGTCGCGCACGGACCGCGCCGCGTTTGCGATCGCGGTGATCTCGTCGACGCAGTCATCGAGCGACTTGCCGGATGTGGCGCCAATCGTGCCGCCGGTCGTCACCCCCATATGCGCCACGACGATGTCGGCGCCGGCAAGGGTCATCGCGATAGCCTCGCTCTCGTCGAAGACATAGGGCGTCGTCAGCAGATCGAGCCCGTGGGCGGTCGCAATCATCTCGACCTCCAGATTGTAGCTCATGCCTGTCTCCTCGAAACTCTGCCGCATCCGGCCATCGAAGAGGCCGATCGTGGGGAAGTTCTGGACACCCGAAAAGCCCATGGCCTTCAGCTCAGCCAGGAACCGCGGCATCAGCACGAACGGATCCGTGCCATTGACGCCGGCGAGCACCGGCGTCTTTTTCACGACCGGCAACACTTCGAGCGCCATATCCTTCACGATCTCGTTGGCGTTGCCGTAGGCCAGCAGTCCGGCCGCCGAACCGCGTCCCGCCATGCGGTAGCGCCCAGAATTGTAGATAATGATAAGGTCGATGCCGCCTGCCTCCTCGGCCTTGGCGGAGATGCCGGTGCCGGCACCGCCGCCGACGATCGGCACGCCGGCTGCGATCATGCCGTGAAATTTTTCGAGGATGGTTTTGCGCGGTATGGCTGGCATCGATTTTGTCTCTCAGGGGTTGGCGATGTCACGGTAGGCCGCGACGGCGGCTTCTGCGAAATCCGGATCGTTGATATGGAGCGGCAGTCGAACAATACGTCGCGACGCCGTCGGCTTCACCGTCGCCTCGAGCGCGGCAAAGAGCGCGGCGTCGGCTTGCGGATCGAAGAACGCACCGCCTTCGATATCGAGGGCCGAGACGCCCTTCTCGGGAATGAGGAAGCAGACGGGGCCGTGGCAGAGGTTGAGCTTCTCGCCGATCCAGCGGCCAATCTGCGCGCATTCGGCCGACGTCGTGCGCATCAAGGTGACGTTCGGATTGTGGCGGTAAAACAGCCGCCCGGCATAGCGTTCGGGGGCGGGATCCGGAGCCCAGAAGTTCACCATATCGAGCGCACCGACCGAACCGACATAAGGCAGGCCCGTGCGGGCAATCGCGTCGAAGCGGTCCGGGGTGGCAGGCAAGACGCCTCCGAAAAGCAGGTCGCAGACCTCGGTGGTCGTGATGTCGAGCACGCCTGAGATCACGCCGCTGTCGGCAAGCTTCTCCATCGCGCGTCCGCCCGTGCCGGTAGCATGGAAGACCAGGCAGTCATAGTCCGCCCGGAGGCGCTCGACTATGGCGGATACGGCAGCTGTGGTAACGCCGAACATGGTAAGCCCGAGCGCCGGTTTCGATGCCGCCACCTCAGCCGGACGGCGTGACATGGCCGTAATCGCCTGGGCCGCGTTGTGAAGGATGACCCGGCTCAGCCGGTTCATCCCCGCCATGTCCGTGACCGACGGCATCATTACGATGTCGGAAACATCGACATAAGGAGCGACATTGCCGGAGGCGAGCGTCGAGACCATGATCTTTGGCAGGCCGAGCCGCAATTGGCGCATGCCTGCGGTAATGATCGAGGTGCCCCCGCCTCCGCCGATGCCGATAATGCCGGCAATGTCCTGGCAGTCCGCGAGAAAGCGCGCGAAGGCAATGCCCATCGCCTCGACTGCCCTTCCGCGGTCCCCACAGGCAAGGACGGCTTCAGCACCGTCGGGATGATATGCGGCTACCGTATCGGCCTTCACATCGACAGCGGTCCGGGCCTCACGGATGCCGACGTCGACGCGTACGACAACCCCGCCCGCCGCCTCGATGCAAGCGGCGAGATAAGCAAGCTCCTCGCCCTTCGTGTCGGCCGTACCGACCACGTAGATCTGCTTCATTTCCCCTCCGCGACCGGGTGGGTCCCTCCCAGCATATCCCACGTCTGGAGCAAAGCGATGGGCCCTTGCAAATTTGTGAGACGTGCGTATCATAAAGATATGGATGTCTCACGTCAACAGAACGAAACAGCCAGGACCGAGCGAGGCCCGCGAGCCCGCACGCGAAAACTGATGCTCGAAACGGCAACGCGGCTCATGCAGTCCGGCATTACTCCCTCGGTCAGCGAAGTGGCCGAGGCTGCCGAAGTCTCGCGGGCGACCGCCTACCGTTACTTTCCGAGCCAGGCCGCGCTGGTGCATGCCGTGGTAGATGAGGCTCTGGGGCCGATACTCGGCTGGTCGTCCGACAGTCCGGATGCACGCGCCCGCGTCGCCGACCTTTTGGCGACAGCGATGCCGCGCATCGACGAGTTTGAGGCCACCTTCAAGGCGGCGCTGAAACTTTCGCTGGACCAGTGGGCGCAGCGCCAGGCGGGCACGCTCGGCAACGAGCCGCTGTTCACGCGCGGCCACCGGGTCGACCTGCTGAGGTGCGTTACGGCGCCCTTGCAGGGCACCGTACCGCCCGAAGCCCGGGAACGCCTCGCTCAGGCACTTTCGCTCGTATTCGGCGTCGAGGTGCTGATCGTGTTGAAGGATATCTGGGGCCTGACCTCCGAAGGCGCGCAATCTGTTGCCGAGTGGGCCGCCAAGGCGCTCGTCGACAGCGCGCTACGGCAGGCGGAGGGTAGAGCATGAGATCGCGGGCCGCCAACTGGCTAGACCAGATGAAGTAATTGTTCTGCATTATGGCCGGGATTGGCGACAAGGAATTTGAGGCCGCCCGACGTAACTGCATCAGGTAAGCCGCAGATGCGGGAATATATCCAGAAGTCTGGAAGAAGAGCCGAAGTTGAAAGCTCTCTCCAGGGTCGCTCTTGACGGTAATGGAGTTTGGTACTACCAGATCAGGGAATAATATTCAGGCTTGAGATCTGAACGCGCTGGGGTCGGGGAGGACTCCAGTACGAAATCCACCCAGAAGGATCAAGAAGCCGGATCGGGAGGCCCGCGACGACGCGGGAAGGTGCATAAATGGGAGGAAACGTTATGCGCAAAACTATGACCGGTCTCGTTGCCGGTGTCGGATTGATGTGGGCCTGCGGAACGTCCGCACAGGCCCAGGAACTGACGATTTTCTGGGCCGAGTGGGACCCGGCAAATTATCTTCAGGAGCTCGCAAACGAATACGAGGCTGAAACCGGCGTCAAGGTCACTGTCGAGACCACACCATGGGCCGACTTCCAGACCAAGGCCTTCACCGAATTCAACGCAAAAGGTTCAGCCTATGACCTGGTCGTCGGCGACAGCCAATGGATCGGGGCGGCGTCAGAAGCAGGACATTACGTCGATCTGACCGAATTCTTCACGAAGCATAATTTGACTCAGGTGATGGCTCCGGCAACAGTGAAGTACTACTCCGAGTATCCGGCGAACTCGAAGAAGTACTGGTCAATCCCCGCAGAAGGTGACGCCGTCGGCTGGTCCTACCGCAAGGACTGGTTCGAGGACCCCAAGGAGATGGAGGCGTTCAAGGCCAAATACGGTTACGACCTCGCCCCGCCGAAGACATGGGCGGAAATGCGCGACATCGCCGAGTTCTTCCACCGTCCAGACCAGAAGCGCTACGGCATCGCCATCTATACCGACAATTCTTACGACGGCCTCGTCATGGGGGTCGAAAACGCGATCTTCTCGTTTGGAGGCGAACTCGGCGATTACCAGAACTACAAGGTTGATGGCATCATCAACTCGGAGAAGAACGTCAAGGCGCTCGAATTGTATCGCGAGCTCTACGGCTTTACGCCTCCCGGTTGGGCAAAGTCCTTCTTCGTCGAGAATAACCAGGCGATCACCGAGAACCTGGCGGCGATGAGCATGAACTATTTCGCCTTCTTCCCGGCTCTGGTGAACGAGGCGTCGAACCCTAACGCCAAGGTTACCGGCTTCTTTGCCAATCCGGCGGGCCCGAACGGCGAGCAGTTCGCAGCGCTCGGTGGGCAGGGGATATCGATCATCTCCTATTCAAAGAACCAGGAAGAGGCGATGAAATTCCTCGAATGGTTCGTCAAGGACGAGACCCAGAAGCGCTGGGCGGAGCTCGGCGGCTACACGGCAAGCGCCAAAGTGCTTGAATCCCCGGAGTTTCAGAACGCGACACCTTACAACAAGGCTTTCTACGAGACCATGTTCAAGGTGAAAGATTTCTGGGCAACTCCTGAATATGCCGAACTGCTGATCCAGATGAACCAGCGCATTTATCCCTTCGTCACCGCCGGCCAAGGCACGGCGAAGGAAGCGCTCGACGCTCTGGCAGCGGACTGGAACGCGACGTTCAAGAAATACGGACGCAACAAATAGCAAACGCGAGCAGCGGAGGGGCCGTGCCGCCCCTCCCATTTCATTCTGCATCCCGCGCCGAAAGGCGCGGCTCGAGAGGGCGCGGCGCCCGGCATTCACTTCGCGCATCGTGATGCCTTTCCGGCATCCGGCGCCGAACTCTCGGAGGAGGAGAGGATTGGCCACCGCAGTCATGACATCACTCGACACGAAATCGCGTGCCGCATCCCGCGGCATGAGCGATATCCGCATTCGCAATCTGTTCATTATTCCAACGATCCTGTTCCTGATCGTCTTCAACATCTTTCCGCTGATCTATTCGCTCGGCTATTCCTTCACGGACTTTCGTGCCTCGTCGAACGCGGCGGCCAGGTTCGTCGGCCTGCAGAACTACCGCGAGCTGCTGAACGATCCCTTCATCTGGTCGAATTTCGCCATCACCGCCAAATATGTGATCGTCTCTGTGACGGGGCAGGTGATCGTCGGCTTCGGCACGGCGATGCTGCTCAATCGCGACATTCCGCTGAAGGGCCTTCTGACGACGCTGCTGCTGCTGCCGATGATGCTCTCAATGGCAGTGGTCGGCCTCTTCTGGAAGCTGCTCTACGATCCCTCCTTTGGCATCATCAACTACACACTCGGCCTCGGCTCCTTCGAGTGGTTGTCGAATCCGGATGTGGCGCTCTATGCGGTCGCAATCACCGATATCTGGATGTGGTCGCCCTTCGTGATGCTGCTGTCTCTTGCCGGTCTTTCTGCCGTGCCAAAACACCTCTACGAGGCAGCGGCGATCGATCGGGCAGGACCATTCTATACTTTCTTCCGCATCACGCTGCCGCTTGTGGCGCCGATCCTGATGATCGCAATCATCTTCCGTACGATGGAAGCCTTCAAGACGTTCGACCTGGCCTACATCCTGACCAGCCAGCCGACGACCGAGGTGATCTCCATCCGGCTCTACAAGATGGCCTTCCAGGAATGGCAGACGGGGCGCTCCTGCGCACTGGCCTATATCGTGCTCATCATGATCCTCGCCATCACCAACATCTACGTGAAGTACCTCAACAAAGTGAAGGAGCGCTGAGATGGCGGCCGTTCAAACCCGCTCCGAACGCGCGCTGAACCGGGTCGCGATCGCCGCAGTGCTGATCATTACGCTGATCTTCCTGGCGCCGATCTACTGGATCACCTCGACGGCCTTCAAGCCTCGCAACCTCGCCACCACCATCCCGCCGACGGTGCTCTTCGAGCCGGAACTCTCGCCCTTCGTGAAGCTTTTCACCAAGCGCTCGCAACTGCGCGGGGTCCCGACGCCCGAAGAATATGCCGCCGCCCCCTGGTGGGAGCGGATGGTGTTCGATGGCGGCGAGAAGATCGTCCGCTCCGGCCGCGGCGAGGTCCAGCCATCCGGCTATCCGAACCGCTTCATGAACTCGCTGTTCGTCGCCATCACGTCCACGGTGCTGGCGGTCGGCATGGGAACTTTCACAGCCTACGGTTTCTCTCGCTTCAGAGTGAAGGGGGAGGCGGACCTGCTCTTCTTCATCCTGTCGACGCGCATGCTGCCGCCCGTCGTCGTGGCGATCCCGATGTTCCTCATGTACCGCGCCGTCGGCCTCAACGACACGCATTGGGGACTCATCATCCTCTACACCGCCTTCAACCTTTCCTTCTCAGTTTGGCTGATGAAGGGTTTCATCGACGAAATTCCGAAGGAATATGAGGAGGCCGCGCTCGTCGACGGCTACACGCGGATGGAGGCCTTTTTCAAGATCGTCATCCCGGAAGCGGCGACCGGCATCGCCGCGACCGCGGTCTTCTGCTTCATCACGGCCTGGAACGAATATGCGTTTGCGTTGATCATGACGAACCGGCGCGCGCAAACCGCCCCACCCTTCATTCCGAGCCAGGTCGGCTCCGGCCTGCCGGATTGGACGGTCATTGCGGCCGGTACGTTCCTGTTCCTGCTGCCGGTTGCCATATTCACCTTCCTGCTCAGGAACCATCTCCTGCGCGGCATGAGCTTCGGAGCGATCCGCAAATGACCTTGCGCGCCTTCAACCAGAAATATCTCGAGCCCGGTTCGCAGTATCTGATGATCCTGGGCATTATCGCGCTCTGCCAGCCCTGGAACCTGTTCCTGCACCGCTACGGCATGACGATGACGCTCGTCGGACTGATCGCCTTCATGGTGACGACCAAAATCCCCCGGGACGCGCAACCAGACGAAGGGGGCCGCTCATGACTCAGATTGAATTACGCGCCATCCAGAAATATTTCGGTGCCGTCCAGGTCATTAAAGACCTCAATCTCGCCATCGCCGACAACGAGTTCATCGTGCTGCTCGGCCAATCGGGCTGCGGCAAGACGACGACATTGCGCGCCGTCGCGGGCTTGGAGACGATAGACGAAGGCGACATCCTGATCGACGGGCAGCCGGTGCAGCATATCAAGGCATCCGGCCGGGACATCGCCATGGTGTTCCAATCCTTCTCGCTCTACCCGCACATGACGGTCTACGAAAACATCGCCTTCCCGCTCCGCGCCACCCGGATGAGCCGCGCAGATGTTGATAAGGCGGTCCGCGAGATCGCCGCGGTGCTGCGCATCACCGGTCTGCTGGCCCGCAAGCCTTCAGCGCTGTCAGGGGGCGACATGCAGCGCGTGGCAATCGGCCGCGCGCTGGTGCGACGACCAAAGGCCATGCTGATGGACGAGCCGATTGGTGCGCTGGACGCGAAGCTGCGAGAGGAGATGCGGGCAGAAATCAAGCGTCTGCATATCAAGCAGGGTTCAACCACCATCTACGTGACGCATGACCAGGTGGAGGCCATGTCGCTCGCAGACCGCATCGTCATCATGCACGAGGGCATCCTCCAGCAGGTCGGCACGCCGGAAGAGGTTTACGGGCAACCCGCCAACATGTTCGTCGCACAGTTTGTCGGAAGCCCGGTCATGAACATGGCGCCGGCGACCGTCAGCCAAACGGGCGACCGCACGAGCGTGCAGGTCAGCGCCGGGACAACGGGCTTCGAGTTCCCCGCCGTACTGACCAATCGCCTCTCGGACGCAAGGGCCGAGAACGGCCAGCTGACACTCGGGGTTCGGCCGGAGGGGGTGATCGTTTCACGAGAGGCACGTGAGGGCTTCGTGCCGGTCGAGGCGCATATTATCGAGCCGCTCGGCTCGCACGACATCGTAGACCTGAAGGTCGGCCAGCAGATGATCAGGGCACGAACCAAAAGCGGTTTCGTGCCCGGTCCGGGCCAAGCCGTCTGGGCACGCATCGACCCCGCCCAGGCGCATTTCTTCAACACGACAACCGGTTCATCGCTTGGGATCAGACTCTGATGGCGCATATCGAACTCAAGGGCATCACCAAGACTTTCGGCAACCACACGGCACTGAAAAACCTGAACATCGATATCGCTGACGGCGAGTTTTTCGTGCTGCTCGGGCAGACTGGGGCCGGCAAGACAACGACGCTTCGCCTGATCGCCGGCCTCGAAAAACCGACGGCAGGCCAGATCTACATCGACGGGCACGACGTCGCCGACTGGGGCGCCGCCGAGCGAGACGTGGCCCTGGTGCTCCAGCAGTACTCGCTCTACCCGCGCTATACGGTACGGGAGAACCTGGAATTTCCATTAAAATCCCGTATCCGCCGCATTGAGCCCCAGGAAATCAAGGAGCGCGTCGCTCGGGTTGCGAAGACCCTGCGCATCGAGCATCTCCTCGACCGCAAGACTGACCGGCTGTCGGGAGGCGAGATGCAGCGCGTATCGATCGGCCGTGCCATCGTGCGCAAGCCCCGGGTCTTCCTGATGGACGAACCGCTTTCGGCTCTCGACGCAAAGCTTCGCGAAGCACTCCGCACGGAGTTGAAGAACCTGCAGATGAACCTCGGCGCGACCTTTCTCTTCGTCACCCACGACCAGATAGAAGCTATGTCGATGGGCGACAAGATCGGGGTTCTGAACAACGGCCAACTGGTGCAGACAGGGACACCGCAGGAGATCTACCGGAACCCGGTCAACACGTTCGTAGCGCGCGCCGTCGGTTCACCGCCGATGAACCTGATCGCCGGCACGCTTGCCGGCGGCGAGGCAGTAGCCAGCGAGGGGTACCGGCTGCCGCTTGGCAACGGCCACGGGATCGAGACAGACGGTCGCCCGCTCACCTTCGGCATCCGCCCAGAGGACATCTTCCTCGACAGCGGTGCGCCGGGGGAAGCACGGGTGCACGACGTGGAAAACCATGGTGTCGAAAAGATCGTGACGCTACGCACCGGCGAGAGGTTCATCCACGCGACCGTGCCGACGCAGACGGTGCTTCGCATCGAAGATACGGTTCGTTTTTCGTGGAATCCGGAAAAGGTCGTGCTGTTTGATGCCGGAAGCGGCGTAAGCCTGCGGCACGCGGGCTGACCTGATCGGTGCAAAAGATGCCTGCTGCTCTGGCCGCGGCAGGACAGCCGGCATTCCCGCATGCCGCTTATGCCGGAAAGCGCCGACGGTAGTGGTCTATCACTTCGGGATTGCGTAAATTGACCGGCAAGTCGCCCTTGATGACCCGCAGCGCTTCGTTGGCCGCGCCTGTTCCCATGCGCATCATACTCTCTTCCGTTAGGCCAGCCAGATGCGGCGTGACGATGACGTTGGCAAAGCCGAAATAGGGATGATCGAGCGGCAGCGGTTGCGTTGCAAAGACATCGAGCGCCGCCCCGCCGATGCGGCCGTCCCGCAGCGCCTCGATCAGCGCGGCGTCATCGACCACCGGTCCGCGCGAGACGTTGACCAGAATGGCGCCGGGCTTCATGCGGCCGATGCGCCTGGCATTGAGCAAGCCAGTCGTCTCCGGCGTCAGTGGGCAGCAGAGCACGAGGACGTCGGCACTCGCGACAAGCTCATCGATTGCCAGGAAACGCGCGCCCTCCGGCATGTTTTCCGGCGACCGGCTCGTGGCGACCACCTCCAGGCCGAAACCGAACTTCGCGATCTTGAAGATCGCCTTGCCGACGTTGCCCATACCGACGATGCCCATAGTGCGGCCGCCGAGGTCGACGGCCGCATCCGACTGGGCGCGGCCTGCTGCCCAGCCGTTCTGACGCAGGTCCCGGTCCATTTGGCGGAAACGCCTCAGCAGAGCCAATGTCACCAGCAAGACGTGCTCGGCGACGGTCGACGCATTGACAGCCGGCACGTTGGCGACAAGCACGCCGGCTCGGGTCGCCGCCTCCATCGGCACCATGTCGAGGCCGGCACCATGGCGGATCGCCGCGCGAAGCGCCGGCGCATCCTCGAAGAAGGCCGGGGGGATCGGCGCGCGCACGACAATAATGCCCGCGCCGCGGCCTTCTCGCAGCAGCGTTTCGGGATCGGGTGCGGAAGCCACGCGCAGATCACCTGCAGCCTCAAGCATGGCCGTGGCCGCGGGGTGCAATGGATGTGTCGAAAAGATGAAGCTCATCGGCCCTCCCGCCGGTACGCCTATCCGGCCGCCGTAGCTGGACCGCCGATGAGACCCTTCCAATAGCTTTCTGCACCCTGAAGATGCGCGCTCATCAGCGCCTGGGCGAGATTACCGTCCCGGGCAAGCAGCGCCTCGTAGATGCGGATATGCTCCTCATGCGAGCGCCGGCTGCGGGCGGCATCGGCAAAATAGATCGGCAGGCGGTGCTCGCCCATGACGTAATAGACGCTGCAAACCCGATAGAAGACGCTATTCTTGGTGGCTCGCACGATCTCCAGATGGAAATCCCGATCCTCGCGCGCCAGCCCCTCGCCCGCGGCTAGCTTCCCCTCGGACGCGGCGAGGATATCGCGCAGGCGCTGGTAATTCTCCTCCGTCGCCCGGTCGCAGGCGAGTTCGGCGGCCTTGATCTCGTGGATCTTGCGAAGCTCCACCGTCTCGTAGATCAGGATGGGATCAAGCGGAACGCCGGCGCGGGCAAAAAGCGCCATTGCCTCCACGCTCGCCTCCGTCGTCGTCAGGTAGATGCCCGACTTGGCTCGACGCTCGACGATGCGCATTGCCTCCAGGATCGCCAGTGCCTCGCGGATCTGGCCCCTGCTGACGGTGAAATGTTCCGCAAGTTCGCGCTCCGATGGCGTACGGCCATTGCCGCTCGAGTTCGAAAAAAGGTGTGCGGCGAGATCCGAGAGGAGGGAATTTTCTTTCATCGTCACTGTCTTTGCGCATGAGTCTCCAGGACCCGCTGATTGATCGTGAAGCCCAGGCCAGGCCTGTCCGGGATCTCTATCATACCGTCCTTCACCGACACAGTGTCCTCGACAAGATCATGAATCATCGGATTTGCGCCGAGGGAATATTCGATGACGAAGCTCGCCGGGGAAGCCGCGCACAAGTGCAGGCCGGAGAAGAAGCAGGGCGCACCGGCCCAAAGATGCGGTGCGAAACGCAGGTTGAAGGCGCTGGCGAGTGAACTGATGCGCATCGCCTCGGTAATGCCGCCGCAGAAGGCCGGATCCGGCTGGAATATGTCGGCGGCCCGAAGCATCGCAAGATCTCGGAAGGCAAAACGCGTCGCCTCGCTCTCGCCGGCAGCGATCGGCACGTTCCCAGCCGCACGCACCTCCGCCATGCCAGGCTTGTCATCGGCTATCACCGGCTCCTCGAACCAGGCGAGGTCGCAATCGGCAACCATCTGGATGAAGCGCTTCGCGTCGGCAACAGTATAGGTGCCGTGCGCATCGACCATCAAGTCGACGTTGGGGCCGACCGCTTTGCGAGCCGCCCGCACCCGCGATGCGGAGACATGCGGCGCACCATCCATCGCGCCGACGCGCATCTTGACTGACTTGAAACCGCCGGCCGCGATATAGGACCGGAGCTGATCGCCGATCCGCTCCGTGCTCTCCCAGCCGCCCGAGGCATAGGCGGGCAACCGGTCCGCCTTGCGGCCACCCAGCAGCTTCCAGACCGGGACGCCGAGCGATTTGCCGAGAATGTCCCAGAGTGCGATATCGACTGCGCTGATCGCCGCGACGGAAAGGCCGCGCCGCGCGATCTCGGGCATCGCGTGACCGGAACTCGCCGCCGTCTGGTGGCGTACGCCGTTGTAGAGCATTTCCCATATGGTGGAGATGTCGGCAGGATCGCGGCCGATGAGTTTCGGCCCCAATTCGTGATTGATCATGTGTACCAGCGTACCATAGGTGCCGGCACTGCCTGCGGCATTCTTGCCCTCTCCCCAGCCCACGATGCCATCGTTGGTTTCGATGCGCAGGATCGCAGCATCGAAGGTCGTCAGCCGGCCGAAGTCGCTGCGGTGCTGACGGCTCGCCTCGATGGGAATCTTAACCCACCAGGCTTCTACGGTCTTGATACGCATGTCTCGGATCCCCGCTCCTCCCGGCCGCCCGCGGGCCGCGCGGCATATGTCTTTCCGTTCATTGCTTGATCAGCGGCAGGATTGTCTCGGCGGTGATCCGCATCTGATCGTCGTAGAATTTCTCGGTGAGAAGGCTCGAGCCGTGGTCCTGGATAAATTTCAGCTGCTCCGGGGGAATGTCGACAGGATTGCGCTCGACCATGTCCGGATATTTGGTGGCGGGCGTCCGGTCGACCGGAGCGACGAATTCGTTGGTGACGGCCCCGTCGTAACCGATCTCCTTCAGCGTACCGATGATCTTCGGCCAGTCGAGGTGGCCGAGACCGGCGGCAAAACGATTGTTATCGGCGATGTGGAAATCGAACAGGCGCTTTCCAGCGAGCCGGATCGCCTCATATATGTCTTCCTCCTCAATGTTCAGGTGGAAGGCATCGAGGCAGACCCCGCACTCGGGGCTGACAGCATCGGCGAGCGCCAATGCCTGGGCGGCACGGTTGAAGAAATAGGTCTCGAAACGGTTGAGCGGCTCGACGGCAATGCGTACGCCCCTCTTCTGAGCGTAGGCAAAACACTCCCTGGTGGCGTCCACCACCCATGTCCACTCTTCCTCCTCAGTCCCATCCGGCACCACCTTGCCGACCGTCGCCGGTACGAGCGTGAGGATCTCGCCCTCAAGTTCGCTGACCATGGTGATGACGCTCTTGACATAATCCACCGACCTGGCCCGCTGGCCTTCATCCCTGGCGGCGAGATTTCGCTCCCCGAGCGTCAGCGTAACAGCGCCCCAGCAGCGGATGCCATGCTCCCTCAGCAGCGCACGCGTCTCCTTCACGTCGTACTGTGCCGGCTCGCCGGATATCTCGATGCTCTCGTAGCCATATTTCTTGATGCGTTTCAGCGTGACGGCGAGCGGTTCGGCCCGCATCCAGTTGTGTGTCGAAAGATGCATGAGGTTCCTCCTAGATTGTTGCGGCCACGCTCGACAGCCGCTTGGCATCGAAACGTCACCTTGTCGCTGGCCAATTTCGCTTTTGCGGCAATCTGGTTTGGCCAATTCTTATTATCGAAAAGGTCTAACCCAAATCCAGAGCCTCTGCAAGACGACTTCGAAAGGTCCTCACAGCCGCTGTAATCGGCTGTTTGTCGCCGTTTTCCATCGCTCATGTGGGGAATGTCCGCTCCCAATCGCAAGCGAAGCAGCTTGACCACAGCCGGCATTTTGGTATGACCAGATTTGGGAAATCATGGACCCTGGAGCCGCAGCGCTGTGGCGAAGTATCAAGGGGGGAGAGATGAAGATCGGCATGTGCATGTTCCTCTGGACGACAGCTGTCGGCCGGAAACACGAGGGATTGTTACGCGATATCAAGGACACAGGTTTTGACGGCGTCGAGATCCCGATCTTTTCGGGCACACCCGACGACTACCGGCGGCTGGGGGCCTTGCTTGACCGGATCGGCCTGGAACGGACCGCCGTTTCCGCCATGGGCGACCCCCAGATGAACCTGATCGCTTCCGACGCGGCGACCCGCAGACGCGGCATTGACTTCATGAAATGGGCAATCGACTGCAGCGATGCGCTCGGCGCGACAATGCTGAGCGGGCCGCTGCATTCGACGCTCGGCAAATTTTCTGGAAGCGGGCCGAGCGCGGCGGAACTCAAGCGCTCGATTTCCTCGCAGTTGGCGATCGGCGATCATGCAGCAAAGCACGGCGTCACGATCGGACTTGAGGCGCTCAACCGTTTCGAATGTTACCTGTTCAACACGATGGACGACCTTGCTGCCCATATCGACGCGGTCGGACATCCGAATATCCGCGCCATGTACGACACCTTCCACAGCAATATCGAAGAAACCGATCCTATCGGCGCTTTCACGCGCAATCGTGACCGCATCGTGCATGTCCACATTTCGGAGAACGATCGCGGCGTACCGGGGCGCGGCAACATTCCCTGGGCGGAGACGTTCAGGGCACTGCGCGCGAGTGGCTACGACGGGTGGCTGACAATCGAAGCGTTTGGTCGGGCGCTCAAGGAGCTCGCCGCCGCGACAAAGGTCTGGCGCGACTTTTTCGAGACACCGGAATCAGTCTATCGCGAAGGCTACCGCCATATCCGCGACGGATGGCAAGCCGCGGCCACCAAGCAACCTGCCTAGTTTCGATCCAGACCGCGCTGCACCGCACGGGATGCCGCAAACGCGGCCGAGCTGCCCGAGGAATATCGACGGTCGTGCTGCCGATGCAAGACCGCCATTTCTCGGGTGTGCAAACTTGTTGCTCAGCCAATCGCCATAAGGCTCGCATTGCCGCCGGCAGCGGCGGTGTTGATCGAGGTCGAGACCTCTTCCAGCAGCCAGTTCAGACAATAGGCCTCGGGATCGCTCACCAGTTCCTCGCTGGTCGCAGCCTGGACCAGCAGAAGCGGACCAGGCAACGCGGCGATCTTACGGTTGACCGAAAGAACCCTGTCGCGGTCTCCTTCGATGAGCGCACCCGAGAAGGGTCCGTCTTTTTCCCAATCCGAGGTCCAGGAGACGCGGCTCGCAACGGTCGCGGGAAGATCCGCCAGCACCGATTTCGATATCGAGCCAGCATCCACGACGATGTGGTTGCCGGTCGAAAGGGCAGCGGCGATCTGGCGATGAAGGCCGCTTTCCGTCTGCGGCACGACAAGAATACGTCCGCGCGGGTGGAGTGCATAGAGATTGCGCTCGCCGACCGGGCCGGTGAGCTCGCGTTCGAGGCCGAGCGCTGAGCGGCTCGCATATCCTCTCGCCGCTTCGCCCTCGCTCGACAGTCCCTTCTTGTCGAGCCAGACGATGTATTGGCGAAGGGCAAGGTCGGTATGAACGGAGTCCTGCTGCGGCGGCACGGGGGGGCGCTGCACCAGGCGACCGATATAGAGCGGACCGCCGGCCTTCGGCCCGGTTCCCGACAGGCCGCGGCCGCCGAAAGGCTGCACGCCGACGACAGCGCCGATGATGTTACGGTTGACGTAGAGGTTGCCGGCCTTGATGCGGCTCGTCACATGGGCGATCGTTTCGTCAAGCCGGGTGTGAAGCCCGAATGTGAGGCCGTAGCCGGACGCATTGATGTCGTCGATCAGGCGATCGAGGCCGTTTCTCTTGAAGCGGACTACATGCAGGACCGGCCCGAAGACCTCCTTCGTCAGGTCCGAGAGCGACTTGATCTCGATGATCGTCGGAGGAACGAAGGTGCCTGCTGCCGCGCTTTGCGGCAACGGCAGCTGCTCCACCTTGCGGCCGGCACCGCGCATCGCTTCGATATGCTGGTCGATCTCCGCCTTTGCGCCATCGTTGATGACAGGTCCGACATCGACACTCAGCCGATCCGTGCGGCCGATCGTCAATTCACGGAAGGCGCCCTTCAGCATGGCGAGCGTCCTGTCGGCCACGTCATCCTGCAGGCAGAGAACGCGGAGCGCCGAGCAGCGCTGGCCGGCGCTGTCGAAAGCCGATGTCACAACGTCGGCCACCACCTGTTCGGCGAGCGCCGAGGAATCGACGATCATGCCGTTCTGACCCCCGGTTTCGGCAATCAGCGGGATCGGCTTGCCGGTTGCCGACAGGCGCTCGGCGAGCTGCGCCTGGATCATGCGCGCGACCTCGGTCGAGCCCGTGAACATGACGCCGGCGGTCTCCTGAGCACCGACCATGCCGGCGCCAAGGCGGCCGCTGCCGGGCACGAACTGCAGCGCGCCGACCGGCACACCGGCTTCGTGGAGGATCTTCACGCTCTCCGAGGCGATGATGGGTGTCACGCCGGCGGGTTTGGCCAGCACAGGATTGCCGGCGACCAGGGCTGCCGCAACCTGGCCGGTGAAGATCGCCAGCGGGAAGTTCCACGGACTGATGCAAACGATCGGTCCGAGCGGCAGATGCGACGGCCCAAGGGTCTTGCGGGCCTGATCGGCGTAGTAGCGCAGGAAGTCGACAGCCTCGCGCACTTCGCCAATTGCATTGGCGGCGGATTTGCCGGCCTCGCGCATGATGATGCCCATCAGCACCTTGATGCGGGCCTGCATGATGTCGGCCGCCCGTTCGAGGCAGGCGGCGCGCTCGACCGGCGGGACGGCCGCCCATTGCGGCGCATAGTCCGCGGCCATCGCAACGACGCGGGCTGCGTCCTCGACCTTCACTTCGGTCACCGTGCCGACCACGTCGCGGTGATCGGCAGGATTGAGGACATCGCGGGTCACGCCGTCCGTGGAGCCGTCGGCGAGGATCGGAAGCGCATGCCATGGCGTCGCAGCCGTGGAGGCGAGCGTCTGCGCCAGGTCCGAAAGGGTGGCTTCGCTCGACAGATCCAGGCCGCTCGAATTGGGACGGGCGTTGCCGTAAAGGGCCTTGGGTGCTGCGATCTGCACATGCGGGGCGCCGACGACGGGCATGGCCGCGACAGTCTCGGCCGGATCGGCGATCAGTGCTTCGACCGAAACGTTCGGATCGGAGATGCGGTGCACGAAGGAGGAATTGGCGCCGTTTTCGAGCAGGCGCCGTACCAGATAGGCAAGCAGCGTCTCATGTGTTCCGACTGGCGCATAGATGCGGCAGGGCCGGTCGAGCTTCTCTTTCCCGACGACTTCGTCATAGAGCGGTTCGCCCATGCCGTGCAGGCACTGGAACTCGTATTTGCCGACCGCGAAGTCGGGCCCTGCCAAATGATAGATCGTGGCGAGCGTCTGCGCATTGTGGGTCGCGAATTGCGGGAAGACGGCATCGGCGGCGGCCAGCAGCTTGCGCGCGCAGGCGATGTAGGCGACGTCGGTGTAGATCTTGCGGGTATAGACCGGATAATCGTCGAGACCATCCAACTGGGCGCGCTTGATCTCCGCATCCCAATAGGCGCCCTTGACCAGACGCACCATGATCCGGCGCCCGGAGCGGCGCGCGAGATCGATGATGTAGTCGAGCACGAAGGGGCAGCGCTTGCCATAGGCCTGCACGACGAAGCCGAGCCCGTTCCAGCCGGCAAGCTCGGGAGCAAAGCAGAGTTCTTCGAGGAGATCGAGCGACAGCTCCAGCCGGTCGGCCTCCTCGGCGTCGATATTAAGGCCGATATCATAGGACTTGGCGAGAGCGGCGAGCGCCTTAACCTTCGGCAGCAGCTCGCCCATCACTCGGCCGGCCTGAGCTCTGCTATAGCGAGGATGCAGGGCCGAAAGCTTGATCGAAATGCCAGGGCCGTCATAGATGCCGCGGCCATCCGCCGCCTTGCCGATCGCGTGGATCGCCTTTTCGTAATCCTTGAAATAACGCTCGGCGTCGGCGGCGGTCGTCGCCGCCTCGCCCAGCATGTCGTAAGAATAGCGGAAGCCGCGGGCTTCCAGCGGCCGGGCGCGCTTTAGCGCCTCCTCGATGGTTTCGCCGGTGACGAACTGCTCGCCCATCATGCGCATCGCCATATCGACGCCGCGGCGGATGACCGGCTCGCCGGCGCGCGCGATCAGCCGCGTCAGCGCCGCCGACAGGCTGCGGTCGTTGACCGTCGAGGTGAGCTTGCCGGTGACGACCAGCCCCCAGGTGGCGGCGTTGACGAACATGGATTTGCCACCGCCGATATGCGAGGTCCAGTTGCCCTCGGCGATCTTGTCGCGGATCAGCGCGTCGCGGGTGTCCGTATCGGGAATGCGCAGCAGTGCCTCGGCAAGGCACATGAGCGCCACGCCTTCCTGGCTGGAAAGCGAATATTCCTGCACCAGCCCTTCGACGCCGGTGCCCTTGTGCTTGGCCCGCAGCGCCTCGATCAGAGTGCGGGCCGTGTTGCGGATATCATAACGCTTCGCCTCGGAAACGCGGGCGGCGGCAACGAGCGGCGGCAGGCATTCGGTTTCCGGGCGGCGATAGGCGGCCGTGATTGCCTGGCGAAGCTCGGATTGCGGCCGGATCGGCGGCGCGAAGGCGGCGAATGGCGCGGGATCATTGGAGGATACGGGGTCGGTCGCTGCGTTCAACATGGGAGTCCCTGAGTAATCAATGGCTGTTTAGCGGATAAATGGAACACCGGGCTCGTCGTCCCAGAGCGCATCATCCATAAAAACGGGGCCGGAATATTCCGTCTCGCTAAGTGGACGCGCATCCGATTTGTCGCGCTTGAGGGTGAATGCCGCTGCAACCGCTCTTATCGCCACCGGCCTGTAGTGAACGAGCAAGTCGGGTTTCTGATCGTCATCCGCTTTTTTCCCGCGCATTCATGATCCCCATTAGTGCGATGCCGGATAGTGATTGCGGCAATGCGCCAAGCGCTCACGCCGTCCCATCGTCGGGATATAATCTACCACAATCACAAATCACGATCTTCCTTGATTTCAGCGATTTTCAAGCTGTATGAACTTAAGAAGTGATCACCGGGAGTTAAAATGGCCACAGAAACCGACATCTTTAGTGAATTGGACCAGTTCGACAGAAAGATCCTCGCGGCCCTGGTCGAGGACGGGAGACTGTCGATCACCGATCTGGCGGCGCGCGTGGGGCTTTCGAAGACGCCGTGCCAGCTTCGCTTCAAGCGACTGATCAACGACGGATATATCGAAGGGTTCAAGGCCGTTCTCAATCCCGCGAAAATGCGGCTCGACCACATCGCGTTCGTCGAGGTGAAGCTCTCGGATACCCGTGAGGATGCGCTGAAAAGCTTCAACGACGCCATCAAGAAGATCAGGGAAGTCGAGGAGTGCCACATGATCGCCGGCAGGTTCGATTATCTCCTGAAGATCCGCACCCGCGACATCGGCCGCTACCGCCGCGTTCTCGGCGAGCGCATCTCGACGCTGCCGCACGTTGCCAACACCTCGACCAACGTCGCGATGGAGACGATCAAGGAAGGCTGGGACAAGTTCGGTTCGAGTCTTTCGTGAAGGGTGGCGATGGCCGACAATCTTGCTAAATCAACAATCGGCATTTGAAGCCGCGAACGAGGAGCAGGATGGATCACGCCAACAGCCCGCAGGCATCGGCGAACGAAGAGAAGGAAGCCCGCCGGCTCCAATATCTTCCGTGGAAACGCGTCGCGTCGGACCTTGATCACCCCGCTCACCTCGCCCGCAAAGCCGCGCTCAGGCAATCCTGCGGCGCAGAGCTGGCCGAGACTTCCTATATCGCCGAGAACGCCGCGATCTTCGCCGAAAGCCTCACAATGGGCGAACGGTCGTGGATTGCGGGGCAAGCCCTCGTGCGCGGCGAAATTATCCTCGGCGACGATTGCTCCGTTAATCCCTATGCCTGCGTTTCCGGCAAGGTAACATGCGGCAATGGGGTCCGGATTGCTTCGCATGCGTCGATCGTAGGCTTCAATCATGGCTTCGACGACCCCGCTCTGCCCATACACCGCCAGGGGGTCGTCAGCCTGGGCATCGTGATCGGCGACGATGTGTGGGTCGGCGCCAATTGCGTGATCCTCGACGGCGTCACGATTGGAAACGGCGCCGTTATTGCCGCCGGGGCGGTCGTCACCGGGGACATTCCCGCGATGGCGATTGCCGGCGGCGTGCCTGCCCGAGTGCTACGCAGCCGAGGCTCGGTGCCCAGGAAATCCGGCGCGGGAGATATTGAAGAACGACTCGTCAGGCTTGGGCAGAAGGCGAAAGAGCAATGGCCGGACATTCTTGCGCGCTGGCAAACGCAAGGATTCTATGAATCGCTGGAGGCGGACGGCATCAGGCGACCGGCGATCCGGCATCTCTGCGACGCGATCGAAATCGCCGCCGGCTTCGGCGACCTGCCGCCGGGCCTCGATCCGGCGGAAACCGTCGAGCGCCTGCAAGGACTGCAGGACCGGGAGACCGGCCTTTTCCCGGAAGAACATGCGCTTGTAGGCGGCCGCGTTTTGCGGGATGACCCGAAGGCGCTCTACAACGTCCTTTCGGTCGGCTATGCGCTTGAACTGCTCGGCTCCAGCCCGCGCGACCCGGTCCAGGCGGCTGATCTCGACGCCGGCGAGCTCGACAAATGGCTGAGCGCGCTGCCTTGGCAAAACAGGGCGTGGCACGCCGGCAGCGTGGTCGATGCGGTCGGAACCGCGATCTATTTCAACGCCCGGTATTTTGGCATCAGGCAATCACGCCAGGCACTCTTCGAATGGCTGAAGAGGAATGCCAATAGCGTCTCCGGACTATGGGGCGAGCCGACGGCGCTGGAGGGATGGCTCCAGCCGGTGAACGGCTTCTACCGCCTGACGCGTGGCACCTACGCCCAGTTCGGCATTGCGCTTCCGCACCCGCACGCTTCGCTCGAAACCGTTCACCTCAATTATCGCAACCACAACGGCTTCGCCGGTGCAAAATATAATGCATGCAATCTTCTCGATACGATCCATCCTCTCCTGCTGATTGCCCGGCAGACCGATTACCGGCGGGCCGACGGCGAGACGATCGCCCGTACCCTCATAGCAAGAGCCCTGGACAGATGGCGGGATGGCGAAGGATTCGCGTTCGCCGATGGTGGCGAGCCGAGCCTGCAGGGGACGGAGATGTGGCTCTCGGTCATTCACCTGGCGGCTGAATTCCTCGGCCTTGCGGACCAGTTCGCCTTCATTCCCAAGGGCGTGCACCGGACGGCAACTCCCGGGCTCGGCCTGTGATCAATCGTGCAGCGCGGCCGTCAGCCAGGCAGCGGCGAGATTGCACGCATTGTTGCGCTTGGCTTTGACGGGCACGATCACGTTGTAGCGGTCTTCGGCGGCAAGCTCGCTTGCCTCGGCGCGCACCAGGGTTCCGTCCTCCAGAAAAGTGCCGATCAGCATGCGCCATCCCAGGGCAATTCCCTGCCCCGCGCGCGCGGCGGCGATGGTCTCGGTATAGTGGTTGAAGCGGAGCGACGGTTTTATCTCGATACCGGCGCCGCTGAGCGAAACCCATTGCGACCAGCTGTACCAGGAACGGTCGAGAACATCAGTCTCGATGAATTCGTCGGCCGCGCCCAACGGGCCACTCCCTCGACGCCTGAGATAATCGGGTGAGCAGACGGGAGTAATGACGTCGCCGCGCGAGGCAATGACGGTTCCATCTCTGAAGGGAGGCATGCCGTAGCGGATGGCGACGTCGATCTCGCCGTCATCAAGAGCGATCGGACTGTCCTGGGAGATCACCCGCACCAGAATTCCGGGATTCGCCTTGCGGAACTCCGCCAGCCGCGGCAGCAGCCAGAACGACGAGAATGCGATTGTCGCCCCGATCGTCACGACATCCTGGCCGCGCGACTGGATCGCCTCCACGCTCTCGGCGATATCGGCGAAACTCTTGGCGAGCGTCACGCCCAGGTTGACGCAGGCGGCCGTCGGCTCGATCGCCCGGTGCTTGCGCAGGAAAAGCGGCTGACCGAACTCCTCCTCGAGAACGGCAATCTGCCGGCTGACCGCCGCCTGGGTGACGCCGAGTTCGCCTGCCGCAAGCGTGAAGCTTTTGCGCCTGAGCACTGCTTCCAGCGTTACCAGCGCAGTCAGCGAGGGAAGCCGTCTTCGAAACTGCATCTTGCCCCTCTTCGCATGAACAAACATTATGCGAACGTGATTTTTTATGCCGTTGAATCCCCGCAACTGCAAGCGCAATCTGGGGAACTCTTACATAAGAGGTTCTCATGCTAAACAAGCTTCCATCTTCCCTTTCAGCTCTTCTCGATGCGCGCGCCGATGGCCACTCCCTGCCGGCCGGCCTTTACACCAGAGAAGATGTGTTCGAGGCGGACATCGACGTCTTCTTCCATAAGCACTGGATCTGCGTCGGCCTCGACTGTGACGTTCCCGAGCCCGGCGACGCCACGGTGATCGATATCGGCAAGACGAGCCTGATCCTCCTGCGCGACGACGACGGCGAACTTCGCGTCCTGCACAATGTCTGCCGCCATCGCGGTGCCCGCCTTCTCGATCCGGGCAAGACGATCGTGTCGAAGCTTGTCTGTCCCTATCACACCTGGACCTATGAGCTTACGGGAGAGCTCAGCTACGCTCCCCATATGGGCAAGGATTTCGACAAGGACTGTCGCGGCCTGAAACCCGTCACCTTCAAGTCGATCGGCGGGCTGATCTATGTGTGTCTCTCCGACAATCCGCCCGAAGACATCGCTCTCCTCGAGCAGACGATGACCGAGCGGCTCGCCCCCTACGACATCCGCAATGCCAAGATCGCCCACCAGACCGACGTCATCGAGGACGGCAATTGGAAACTGACGATGGAGAATAACCGCGAGTGCTATCATTGCTCAGCGAACCATCCGGAACTCTGCGTCTCCTTCGTCGATCTCGACTTCGGCTTCGATCCCGAAACGCTGAGCCCGGAAGACCGAGAACAGGCGGAAGAGCATTTCCGGCTTTACGAGGAGCGCACGCAGGCATGGGAGGCAGACGGTTTCCCCTCGGCTGCCATCGAGCAGCTCACCGACTGCGCCACAAACTTCCGTACGCAGCGGCTGATCATATCAGGCGCCGGCGAATCCCAGACCCACGATGCCACCGCCGCATCCTCAAAGCTGCTCGGGCACATGACCCGCAAGGATCTCGGCGACACCCATCTGTGGGGCCATAACAGCTGGAACCACTTCATGGGCGACCATGCGGTGGTGGCAACCGTCATCCCGCTTTCGGCGGGCAAGACGCTGGTCCGCACCAAATGGCTCGTCCACAAGGATGCCGTCGAAGGGGTCGATTACGATCTCGACAAGCTGACGGATGTCTGGATTGCAACGACCGACCAGGATGCCGATCTCGTCGCCCGCTCGCATGCCGGCACGCTCGATCCCGCCTATCAGCCAGGCCCCTATTCCCGCTTCTCCGAGACGAACCTCGACAAGTTCGCCACCTGGTACATCGATCGGATGCGCGCCCATGGATACTAGGAGCCCGCAGGCCTTGACAGGGAAAGCCACGGTCGCCGACCTCTGGAATCTCGAGGAAGACGACGCGCTCGTCTGCCTCGACGTCCAGCAGGAAACCCATGACGTCAGGACCTTCACATTCGCCTCGCGCGAGGGCAAACGGTTCGCGTTCAAGGCCGGGCAGTATTTCCTGTTTGACCTCGAACACAACGGCGAGGCCGAGAGCCGCTGCTACAGCATCTCCTCTTCGCCGCATCGGACGAACGCTTTCTCTGTCACGGTGAAACGCGTTCCCGGGGGCAAGATCTCGAACTGGCTGCACGACACGTTGGTTGCAGGGGCATCGGTCAAGGCGAACGGCCCGCTCGGCCATTTCGTGCGATCCGATACGGGCCAAAAGCTCCTGCTGCTCTCGGGCGGCTCCGGAATCACGCCGGTGATGTCCATTCTTAGAGAGATCGCCGACAGCTGCGAACCCGCCGATGTCGTCTTCATGAATGCCGCCCGCACGCCGCAGGACCTGATTTTCCGCGACGAACTCGCCTGCATCGCCCGAAGACTTAAGGGGCTTCGGCTGCACTTTCTTCCCGAGACCGTCGTGGGCGAAGCATCGTGGCCAGGCCTCACCGGCCGTATTTCGGCGGAGTATATGCGGCTGGCGGTTCCCGATATCGCCGAGCGCACCGTGATGTGCTGCGGCCCCGCCCCGTTCATGGCGGCGGCGCGCCGCATTGCCGGGGAACTCGGCGTGCCTGCTTCGCACTATGTGGAAGAAAGCTTCGATGCCGCCGTCATCAACGAGCCGGAGATTCCCGCGGTGCAGGAGGCGGCCGTCAAAGTCTTTCAGGTCACCTTTTCGAGGCAGGCCCGCAGCATCGACGTCTCGGGCGATCAGAGCGTGCTTTCGCGCGCCAAGAAGGCGGGCGTCAGAATTCCATCCTCCTGCGCGAACGGCGTCTGCGGGACCTGCAAGTCGAAGCTGACTTCGGGCAGCGTCGACATGAACCACAATGGCGGGATCCGCCAGAGGGAAATCGACGCCGGTTTCTTCCTCCCGTGCTGCTCCAAGCCGCTCAGCGATCTCGTCATCGAGCGCTGAGCGTCGGCCAGTTCAGTGCGCTCTCAAAGCGGCGGCGCGATGCTGCGAGGGCGTCTGCCCGAATGTGCGCTTGAATGTCCTCGTGAATTGCGAGGCATTTTCGAAGCCGACATCGAGCGCGATCTCGATCAGCGGCGCCTTCGACTGGGCTAGGATCGATTTTGCCCGCTCCATGCGGACGCGATTATAGGCCTTGGCGGGCGACATTCCGGTCTTCTCGATGAATATCCTCTCCAGCTGCCGCCTTGAGAGCCCGACCATGGCGGCAAGCTTCTCGATCGGCATGCTGCCGTCGACGAACTGCTCCATGGTAATCATCGCCGCCTTGACGCGGGCGTCGTCATAGTCGTCGTAAAGCGGGCGCCGGGGCTGAATATCCGCTGGCGTCCGGGCCTTCTCGATCTGAAGGACCTCCAGCGCGTTTCGTTCCGCATCTCGGCTGATGTATTTCCTCACCAGCAATGCCGCCATGTCGGCAGCGCTGCTGCCCCCGGCGCAGGATCCACGCTGCCGGTCGAGATTGAAGAGCCGGTCGGAGCGGACGGCAAGCTCAGGAAAGCGCTCCCGAAACTCCTTGTAATGCAACCAGCTGACGCAGGATTCGTGCCGCTTCATCAGGCCTGCCGCAGCAAGGATGAATGAGCCGGTGCACACGCCGATCAGCGGCACTTTCTTCGCATCTGCCTGCCGGAGGAAGGCAATTGTCTGCTGGTCGACCGGATTTTCCACCGTCAGGAGTCCGCCGACGACCACGATGTAGTCGAATCGTGAAGGATCGACGAAATCGGAGGTCGGTGCGACCTGGACGCCGCAACTCGAGGTGATCAGATGCCGCGTGCTGCCGATCACCTGCCAGTCGGCCAGCACCCTGCCGGAACGATCCTGCTGGTCGCTGGCCAGCCTGAGCGTGTCCACGAAGAGTGCGAAGGCCGACAGCGTGAAGGACCGCGACAGAACGAACCCCACCTTGAGCCTGGCCGCCGGCTTTGCGCTATTGTCGACCAACCGATGCTGCTCAGGTCGCATGTTCATTTCCTGCCCCTCCAAACGCGCTCATCGAATGCGATACCGTGCGCTAGCGGACCACGATCGTCGACGAAGATAGTGTTGTGCCAGATCACCGGCGCCCAGTCTCGACGCTCGCAGGGATGTCGGCAAAAGGTGCCAAGAATTCATGACTTCTTCCCGTCCCCCAGCAAGCGGCGCTCTCCGCTATTCGGTCAATCACCATGGTCAATACCACGATAGCGACCGAGGCATTGATCGAAGGCGCGGTATCGAGCGTCCTGATCGCGTCGTAGATCGCTTCTCGGAACTCGCCCGAAGCCACGATGCCAGCGATAATTGCCATGCCGAAAGCCATCATCGTGTTCTAGTTGATACTCGCAATGACGCTGGGCAGCACAACGGGAAGGCGGATAGAGAACATTTTGCCGGCGTCGTCCCGAGAGCCTCTGCCTGGTCGTAGGCGGACATGATTGATCCCGATCGCCGCGATTGACGCCAGCGCGGGGCCTTTCCAGGCTAATGATCGGTAGCATGGTGCGGAGGCCGGCGAGGCGAACTGTCGGGCGCCGGAAGCCGCAGATCCATGTGGCGGAGCGGAGCCGTCGTGGACGATCTATCGTCCAATGCCCGGTAGGGGAGCGCCGGCACACCGCCGCTCCCCGGAAGGTTCAGGCGGCGAGAGCGCCGCTCTTCTTGGCGGTCCAGGTTGCGATGTAGTCCATCAGCGCGGGCGAAAGGCAATCATAGGGCTCGAGGCCCGATGCCTTCAGCTGCGCCCTGACGGCGTCCATCTTTGAAGGATCGAAGCCGCTTTCGATGATCGACGACACGAAGGCCGCGAAGGTCGGCTTTGCCCAACCGCCTTCCTGGAAGCGCTCCGGATGGACGAAGGACAATCCCTGGAAGGGATGTTCACGTTCGACCGGCCCGTACATATGCACTCCGCACTCCTTGCAGGCATGCCGCTGGATCAAGGCGGCGGAATCGACGACCGCAAGCTTGTCGCCGTTTTCCAGCACCTCGACGCTTTCGGTCGGCGTCACAGCCACGACCGAGAAGACGGCACCTTTCGGTTTCCAGCACTTGGTGCAGCCGCAGACGTGGTTGTGGGCGATGTCAGCCTTGATCCTTACCTTAACTGGATTGCTCGCGCAGTTGCACACAAGCGTTCCGCCTGCGAAAGCAGCGTCAGTCGCTCCAAAGCCTGAATCCACTGCCGGATGTATGGCTATGCTGGTCATTGCTTCTCTCCTTCCCTCCCTGGCCGTTTGCGTTATGCCCGGCCGAGCTCTGCAATTACCTTCCCAGCCTCTGCGCGTGCCAGCGCAGATGGTCCTCCATGAATGTGGAAATGAAGAAGTAGGAATGGCCGTAGCCTTCCTGCATGCGAAGCCTGAGGTTGATATCAGCCGCCTCGCAGGCTTGTCTCAGCTCGTCGGGGCGCAATCCATCCTCGAGGAAGCTGTCAGCCGTTCCCTGGTCGACGAGCAGTTCCGGGAAACGATGTCCGTCCTCGATCAGCGAGCAGGCGTCATAGGCCCGCCAGGTCTTTTCATCGGCGCCGAGATATTTCCGGAAGGCCGGCTTCGACCAGCCGGAAACCGAGGGATGGCTGATAGGTGCGAAGGCCGAGCAGCTGCCGAAGCGGTCCGGGTTCTTGAGCGCGATCGTGATTGCGCCATGTCCGCCCATCGAGTGACCGAAAATTCCCTGACGGTCCATGTCGACCGGAAATTCCGCAGCAAGAAGCTGCGGCAGCTCGTCGACGATATAGCTGTACATGCGATAATTGGCCGAATAGGGCGGCTGGGTAGCGTCGACGTAAAATCCAGCGCCCTTGCCGAACTGCCAGTTGTCGGCCTCATCGGGAACGTGGTCACCGCGCGGGCTGGTATCCGGGCAGACGATGATGAGACCGAGTTCGGCGGCAAGCCGCCGATACTCGCCCTTGTCCATGACATTCGCATGCGTGCATGTCAGGCCGGACAGATACCATAGGACCGGCAGATTGCCCGCGGCGGCCTGTGGCGGCACGAACACCGCGAAGGTCATGTCGCAATCGCAGGCCTCGGAGCGTTCGACATAGACGCCCTGCGTGCCGCCGTGAGACTTGTCGGTCGAGATCGTCTTCATTCTCAATAGACCACCACGCCGCGGATGCTTTCACCCTTGTGCATCAGCTCGAAGCCCGTGTTGATGTCTTCGAGCGGCATGGTGTGGGTGATCATAGGATCGATCTGGATCTTGCCCTGCATGTACCAGTCGACGATCTTCGGCACGTCGGTGCGGCCGCGGGCGCCGCCGAAGGCCGTGCCCATCCAGTTGCGGCCGGTCACCAGCTGGAACGGCCGCGTTGAGATTTCCTGGCCGGCGCCGGCAACGCCGATGATGACCGACTTGCCCCAGCCGCGATGGCAGGCCTCCAGCGCCTGGCGCATGACCTTGGTGTTGCCGGTGCAGTCGAAGGTGTAGTCGGCGCCGCCGATCAGGTCGCCATTGCGCTTGGTCATGTTGACCAGATAGGGAACGATGTCGTCGCCGACCTCCTTCGGATTGACGAAATGCGTCATGCCGAACTTCTCGCCCCAGGCCTTGCGGTCCGGGTTGATATCGACGCCGATGATCATGTCGGCGCCGGCAAGGCGCAGGCCCTGCAGGACGTTCAAACCGATGCCGCCGAGCCCGAAGACGATCGCCGTCGATCCGACCTCGACCTTGGCCGTATTGATGACGGCGCCGATGCCTGTGGTGACGCCGCAGCCGATATAGCAGACCTTGTCGAAGGGCGCGTCGGGATTGATCTTGGCGAGCGCGATCTCCGGCAGCACCGTGTAATTGGCAAAGGTCGAGCAGCCCATATAGTGATGGATCTTGTCCTTGCCGATCGAGAAGCGCGAGGTGCCGTCCGGCATGACGCCCTGACCCTGGGTGGCGCGGATCGCGGTGCACAGATTGGTCTTGCGCGACGTGCAGGAATAACATTCGCGGCATTCCGGCGTATAGAGCGGAATGACGTGGTCGCCCTTCTTGACCGAGGTCACACCCGGGCCGACATCGACGACGATGCCGGCGCCCTCATGGCCGAGGATGGCCGGAAACAGGCCCTCCGGATCGGCGCCCGACAGGGTGAAATCGTCGGTGTGGCAGATGCCGGTCGCCTTGACCTCCACCAGCACTTCGCCGGCCTTCGGGCCATCGAGCTGCACGGTCATCACTTCAAGCGGTTTTCCGGCCTGAACGGCTACGGCGGCGCGAACGTCCATTTGATAATCCTTCCCTGTTAAATTCAATTTCGGCTTAGATATGCAGATACAGCCGAGAGATCGGACGATTTGCTTCGGCCTCCCCTCTCGATCACCCCGGCTCGACCTGACACCAGACTGCGAGAAGCGGCTGGGCCGTACATCGTATCGCGAAGGATTGCCCCGCATCGTTCGCGAACACTGTTCCGGTCGCGGCGGAAAACCATTGGGAATCGCCAAGGCAGATTTCCGCCGGCGAAAGCAAGATGAAGGCTCGCGGCTGCGTCTGAACATGATCGGGAAAGCGGGTGTAGCGATCCATATAGATCACGCCCACCCGGAGATCGGCCCGCTCCTCCAGACCGCCAGGCCCGACCAGGACCGCATGGGAGTGCGTGTTGCCGAAATTCAGGCTTGCAAAGGGGCCGGTCCGGCCGCGTCTCCAGAGCAGCTTGTCGGCGAGACTCTCGAACTGGCCGGCGATCGCCTCATATTTCCGTCCGGATTTTGCCAAATGGCCGATGGCCTCATCCAGCCCTTCGGGCACACCGGGAAGAGGGCCGCCCTCCGGCCGCACCTTGCCTGTCTTGAGCAGCCTCTGCAGCACTTTGCCCGCAACGAAACTGGCAACGGCGGGAGCCTCCGACGACAGCATCAGCCCGCCGATATCGTTGAGGAATTCCTGCAGCGGCCGAGGTCGCCTTTCCCGTCCGATGTCGTGCAGCCTCACATAGGCCGGCTTTTCCTCATCGTTCAGGAGAAGGTCGGCACCAGGTCTGATCGGACGTCCCACCACACGCACCACTTTTGGTCTCCCCCAGTCAGAGCGCCTTTTGCAATTCCGGCAGTGCCTCGAAGAGATCGGCGACGAGGCCGTAGTCGGCGACCTGGAAGATCGGCGCCTCCTCGTCCTTGTTGATGGCGACGATCACCTTACTATCCTTCATGCCGGCAAGGTGCTGGATGGCGCCTGATATGCCGCAGGCGATATAGAGATCGGGCGCCACCACCTTGCCGGTCTGACCGACCTGCCAGTCGTTCGGGGCGTAACCGGCATCGACGGCAGCACGGCTTGCACCGACGGCGGCGCCGAGCTTGTCGGCAACCGGCAGGATGACTTCCTTGAACTTCTCGGCCGAGCCGAGCGCCCGGCCGCCCGAGATGATGACCTTCGCCGAGGTCAGTTCCGGACGTTCCGAGGCCGACAGCGCATCGGAAACGAACCGCGACAGACCCGGATCGGAGACAGCCGGGATCGCCTCGACCGAGGCAGAACCGCTTGCAGCTGCAGAGGCGAAGGAGGCGGTGCGCACGGTGATCACCTTTTTGGCATCGCTTGCCTGCACCGTCTGAATGGCGTTGCCGGCATAGATCGGCCGCTTGAAGGTGTCGGGGCTGACGAC
>NZ_VCHT01000017.1:0-164893 GCF_005862215.1 Rhizobium sp. MHM7A | reverse complement strand
CATCAGGGGCCCGCAAGGAGGCAAAGCCGACGCCGCGGGACAGAAAAACCCTCAAATCCTCCACCGCAACCAATCAACTTGCAAAGTTACCGACGCAAGTCGCTTGACAGAAAGCTCCTCGACGTAAACCTCGAGGAGCTTTTGCGTTTCTGCAGGGTGTTCAACTCCTCGGATGACGCCAGCTGACCTGCCACGGACCTTTCATCCGGCGCGATGAGAGCCTCTGCGGTCTTTGATACGCAATATGGCCGGTGTGCACCGGCGAAAACGCGCAGCCTTCATCTTGCACGGCGAACTACTCTTCTTGAAACTTCCTGCCCGAACGCATCATGCCCAGCGAGGGCATAACGGCGACGGCATTGTATGAGGTGCGTCGCCGTTGTACCATGTAGCCTGACAAGTGCGCGCAGTGCTCATTGTAGAGCCGGAGCCAAAGCCCGGTCGCGCGCTTCAACCCGATGAATAAGTAGCCCGGATCATGGAACTTATCGTCGCCCTTGGCCTGATCGTCTTGAAGGTCGCATTCCTGATTGCGATCCTGCTGTTGCTACCCTTGCCGCTCACCTGGCTGGAACGCAAGGTCGCCGGGCACATGCAACAGCGGATGGGGCCGATGCGCGTGGGATGGCACGGGCTGTTGCAGCCGCTTGCGGACGGAATCAAGCTCCTGACGAAAGAGGATCACATACCGGGCGAGGCCGACCGGTTCCTGTTCAAACTGGCGCCGATCCTGGCCCTCGTCCCGCCGTTTGTGGTGTTCGTCGCGATCCCCTTCGGCGAAACTGTCTCGGTCCTCGGCCACGGGATCACGCTCTACGTCTCCAACATGAATGTGGCGCTCCTTTTCGTTTTCTCGGTGATCGGGATCGAGGTTTATGGCGTCATCTTCGGCGGCTGGGCCTCGAACAGCAAATACGCTGTCCTGGGCAGCCTCAGAACCTGCGCGCAGATGATCAGCTACGAAATCCCGATGGGGTTCGCGGTCATCGGCGTGGTCATGCTGGCGCAATCCATGAGCCTTCTCGAGATCGTGCGGGCGCAGGCCGATGTTTGGAACATCGTCTACCAACCGGTCGGATTCTTCGTGTTCTTCGTCGCCGGATTGGCCGAAGCGCAGCGCATTCCCTTCGACCTCGCGGAAGCGGAAGGCGATCTAGGGGCCGGGTTCCATACCGAATACAGCGGTATCCGCTTTGCCTTTTTTATGGTCAGCGAATATGCCATCGTATTGCTTCTGTCGGTCTTGATGGTGATCCTGTTCTTCGGCGGCTGGAACGGCGTTCTGATTCCCTTGCCACCGCTCCTGTGGTTTGCTCTCAAGGTCGCGTTCTTCGTCTATGTGTTCATCTGGTTCCGCTTCACTTTCCCCCGCTACCGCTACGACCAGTTGATGGCGATCGGATGGAAAGTCTTGCTTCCTCTGTCGATGGCGAACATAATTATAACTGGCGTACTTTTAGGGGCCTTAACGGCTCCATAGCGAGGCGGCGATGTCGCGCGCGCAGGACAGAGTTGGAACATGGATTGGCTGGGCGTTCTTCGCCGATCTGGCGAATGCCTTGGCTCTGACCTTGGGATATCTGTTCGCCAAATCCGTGACCATGCAGTATCCCGACAACGAAAAATGGTTGCCCTACTCGCGTTACCGCGGGCATCACTTTCTGAAGCGTGATGAGGAGGGCGAGATCAAGTGCGTGGCCTGCGAACTCTGCGCGCGGATCTGTCCCTGCGACTGCATTGAAGTCGTCCCGTACGAGGACGAGAAGGGCAACCGGCACCCGGCGAAATTTGAAATCGACACAGCACGCTGCCTGTTCTGCGGGTTGTGCGAGGACGCCTGCCCGGCGGATGCAATCGCGCTCGGGCAACAATACGAATTTTCCAGTTTTTCTTCCGCGGACCTGGTGATCGGGCGCGACGATCTGCTCGCCAAGCCGGGTAAGGCGGCAACCGGCGGCGGCGTGGTTGCCGCGCGCCTGAATACGAAGAAGGACGTACTTGTCGAGACGAAAGAGACGCAGGGCTACAACTGGTGGCGGAATATCCGGCGAACATGAACGCGCGCCAGCCATCAAACCGAAGCGCTCAAACAGGAGGCTCAGATGTTTGTCGGTGAAATCATGAAGAACAAGGGTGTCGGTGTCATCGCAGTCGCCCCCGATCAGACGATGGTGGAGGTACTGAGGTTGTTTCGAGACAACAATATCGGCTTCGTCGTCGTGAGCCGCTCAAACAGCAAATACCTCGGTACACTGTCGGAGCGGGATTGCTGCAATGCGATGGCGGAATACGGGGCCGCGGCGGCGGCGATGCGGGTCGCGGACATCATGAACCGCAACGTGGCGACGTGCTCGACACAAGATTTGCTGCCCATTGCGATGGGGATCATGACCCAGCGGCGTACGCGCCATGTGTTGGTCACGGATGGAGGCAACGTTGTCGGCGTGGTCAGCATCGGAGATGTGGTTAAGCACCGGCTCGACGAAGCGCAGCGTACAGAGCAGGAGCTGCAGGATTACATATGCGGGGCCAGGTATCACTGACACCGCCAACTCGATGTGATGACGCTGGGGTGGGCAGCTTGCCCGCGGAGCCTTGCGGTGCCGATCCCAACTCTTCAAACCCCGCGCCAGATCCGGCCTGGGTGGTCGACGTCAAGAGTGGCATGCGCCTTCTGGACTTCCACCGCGCATGGATATTCGCCCCGACGCAGTAGGCTGTTGAGACGCAAGGCTCTATAGTTTTCCGGAACGAAGACGAGACCCTTGGGAAACCGCCTGTCGACCTTGAGCTGCGCTGTCAGTTCGCCCTGGCCGGAACGCACGGTTACCTGATCGCCATCCGAAAAGCCAAGCTCCGCAGCATCCTGCGCGCTCATTGTGACATAGGGATCGTTGGCGACCGTGTTCAGCATGTCCGACCGTTCGGAAAGATATCCGTTGTGGAACAGGCAGTCGCCGGTGATCAGCATGAGCCGGTCGGCTGCTGTTGGAACGGATGGCGGCGCAAGGAACACGCCAGCCGATAATGTTGGCACCGCCCTGGTGAATGCGCCGTCGGCGCCAAGTCCGTCCTGCGTCAACCCTTGATAGGCCGGAACGAGCCGGGCAATCTCGTTGAAAATTTCGCCTTGCGTCGATGGCCGCAGCGCCTGGTTGCGTAGCGCCGCGACGAAGTCGATAATCGCCAGATTGCCTCGCGCCTCGAAAACGGGCTCACGGAATTTGCGAACATTCTGGATCCGGCCCTCGTTGTTGGTGAACGTTCCGGATTCCTCGCCATAGCCCGCCGCGGGCAAGACGACCTCGGCCATGCCCGCCGTATCCGTGAGGAACGCGTCCTGCACGATCAGGAGATCAGCTGTGCCAAGCGCCCGCGTCACAAAGTCCCGGTCGGGATAGGCGACCAGAGGGTCGGTTCCAACGATGTAGAGCGTGCCCATCCGGCCACCGACGCAGAGCTCCAGCATGGCGTCGAGATTCGCGCCGGGTTCAGACGGGATTTGGGCGCCCCAGTTTCGTGCAAGAGCTGCGCGCGCTGCATCATCGGCGACCGCCCGCAGCCCCGGCAGAGCCGCCGGCAAGACACCCATGTCCCATGCGCCCATCTGGTTGGCACGGTCGAAGAGAAACTGCATCGCCGGGCCCTTGTCTAGCAGGCGCAGAATCTGCAGCAGGTTGTTGAGCTGCAGCAGCGTCGCGCGCGCTTCAGGTGATCTCAGGAGGTCGACGCTGACAAGCACGGTGGCGCTACGGGCTTCCTTGAGCGCGGTGGCCAGACGATCCGCCCCGTCGCTGCCGGTGCCCGCTGCCGGCCTGCCGATCGTCGCACCGATGTCCGCAAATGCGTCGCCCGGCAAGGTCTGACCGGCCGCCGCCATGAGCGCGGTTACCACCGCCGCAAGGCTCGCCGCTTCTCCGCCCGGCGGCACGCGAACCACCACCCTGGCATCGGCGTCCAGACGCGAGGGCCGCGCCGAAAGCATCAGCAATCCGGCCCGCCGCCGCCGCACGGCGTCTCGCAGCAGGTATTCGGGGACGGGATTCTCCTCGGTCACGTTGCCGCCGACGACGAGCATGCAGTCGTTGCCGATTACATCGTCCAGCGGGGTGCGGCTGTAGAAAGTTCCCAATAGCGGACCGAGCATGTCGAAGGGCGCGGCCCAGCGTGACGAACAATCAATGTTGTTGGTCCGGAATACTGTTCGCATCAGCTTCTGGAACTGATAAAGCACCTCGTTTGGCAGGCGAGGCGAGGCCAGCCCGCCGGCATCCTTGCTCTCGACAGCCACCAGTCGCCGGCGCAGATAATCCCCCGCTTCGTCCCAGGAAACCGGAACCAGGGCGCCATCCTGACGGATCATTGGCTGCTTGATCCGGTCCCGGCTTGCAACGAAATCGAGGCCGAAGCGTCCTCGCACGCAGAGAGTTTCGTGGTTGACGCCGTCGTCCCACTTCGAGCGCACCCGCATGAACTCGCCCTTGCGCGTGCCCACTGTCAGCTGGCAACCGGTGCCACAATGCGGGCAGATCGTGTCGGTCTCTACGAGATCCCATGGGCGCGCCTTGTAGCGGTAGGGAAAGCTCATCAGCGCGCCGACCGGGCACACCTCGACGCAATTGCCGCACTGGTCGCAACTCGCCAGACTGCCCTCGAAGCCCGTGACGGCGGTATCCATGCCTTTTTCGACGGTACCCAGCGCCACCGCGCCGACGACTTCCTCGCACATACGGACGCAGCGCTGGCACTGGATGCAGCGGTTGACGTTCATGATGATAACCGGGCTCAGGCGAATGTCCTCGGAGTGGAACACACGTTTGTCATCGCGGAACTGGCTTTCCCGGGGCCCATAGGCCATCACCATGTTCTGAAGCTCGCATTCGCCGCCCTTGTCGCAGATCGGGCAGTCAAGGGGGTGGTTGGCGAGCAGCATGTCGAGCATGGAAGAGCGCGTTTCCTCGATCAGAGGCGTATTCGTCCGCACGACCATTCCATCGGTGACCGCAGTGGCACAGGACGGCTGCAGCCGCCGCAGGCCCTCGATCTCCACCAGACACATGCGGCAGGAGGCCAGCGGCGGCAGACGCTTCAGATAGCAAAAGGTCGGGATATCAGTGCCCAAACGCCGGGCGGCCTGCAACACTGTCGCGCCAGCCTCAACTTCCAGCGTTTGTCCATCGATCGTGACTTTAAGCATGGTTTCCTCGCAACTCTGATCCAGCACACTCCTTCAGTGGAACGGGCACCTCCGCTCCTCGACATGGGCGACGAATTCATCTCGGAAATGTGCAAGTGCCGCCCGCAATCCCATCGCTGCACCGTCACCCAAGGCACAAAACGTGTTGCCGAATATGCCCTTGCAGAGCATATCCAGCTGCTCCAGATCGCCGGGTGCGCCATCCCCGCCTTCAACCCGGCGCAGGACCTTCACGACCCAGTTCAATCCTTCCCGGCAGGGCGTGCACTTGCCGCAGGACTCATGGTGGAAGAACTCGACGATCCTGGTGGCGACCTTAACCATGCAGGTGCGATCGTCGATCACGATAACGCCAGCCGAACCGAGCATCGAGCCGGCGGCAGCCAGCGAGTCGAAATCCATCCTCACCTCCAGGCCGTGCTCAGGGATGACCGGCGCTGAGACCCCGCCTGGGATCACTGCCTTGATTTTGCGTCCCGGCAAGGCTCCGCCGGCATGTTCCTCGACCAGCTCGCGGAGCGGTATGCCCATCGGCAACTCGTAGAGGCCGGGTTTGCGCACCTGCCCACTGAGGCAGTAGAGCTTCGGGCCGGGGCTCTTGTCCGGGCCGATACCCCGAAACCAGTCCGACCCCCGCATAACGATGTGCGGCACGCAGGCCAGCGTCTCGACATTGTTGATCACAGTCGGGCTAGCGTAGAGCCCGGCCACGGCCGGAAACGGCGGCTTCAATCGCGGCTGCGCCCGCTTGCCCTCGAGCGACTCGAGCATTGCAGTCTCCTCGCCGCAGATATAGGCGCCGGCGCCGCAGTGGATGTGTACCGCGAAATTGAAATCCGAGCCCAGAATGCGCTTTCCGAGATAGCCCTTTGCGTGGGCCTCGGCGATCGCTTGCTCCAGACGACGGATCGCCGCCACATATTCTCCGCGAATGTAGACATAGGCGGTTTCGGCCCCAATCGCGTAGGCACTTACCGCCAGCCCCTCGATCAGTTGATGCGGGTCGCGCTCCATGATGATCCGGTCCTTGAACGTGCCCGGTTCACCCTCATCGGCGTTGCAGCACAGATATGTCGGCTTGCCGGTGCGCTTCGGCACGAAGCCCCATTTCATGCCCGTCGGGAATCCGGCACCGCCGCGACCGCGCAGGTTGGACCGTTTGATGAGGTCGATAACCTCGTCAGGCGTGTACTCGCGCAGCGCCTTCGCCAGCGCCTGATAGCCGCCGCCAGCCTCGTAGGTCGACACCAAATGACCATCCGCAACATCGACATTTTTGAGAAGAACCGGCTCGAACATGGCGCTACTCCCAAGGCACCCGCGCAGAGGCGCGCTCGACGCTCGCGGCTCCCGCTATCGCCCGCAGACGGTCCAGCAGTGCGTTTATCCGCATCACATCAAGGTGGGCGTGGTAATCGTCGCCGACCTGCATCACCGGCGCCATCTCGCAGGCGCCGAGGCATTCGACCGTCGAAAGCGTGAACAGCCCGTCCGGGGTGGTGTCGCCTTTCCTGATCCCCAGCACTGTTTCCAGATGGCCCAGCAGGTCCTCCGATCCGCACAGCATGCAGGAAACATTGTTACAGAGCTGCAAGTGGAACATCCCCACCGGTTCGGTATGGAAGAGGGTATAGAAGGTCGCCAACTCGTAGACCCAGATCCGCTCGACTCCGAGAATATCGGCGACCTCTTCCAGCACTGGCCCAGGCAGATGGCCATGTTCTTCCTGGGCGATCAGGAGCGCGGGCATGATCGCAGAGCGCTGGTCGGGATACCGCGCCGCCGCCTCTTCGATCTTTTCACGCATGGTCATCGCATTCAAATCCTTGCTACTTGTCCACCTCCGCCATCACAGGGTCGAGGCTGCCGAGCACGGCGATCATGTCCGCCAGATAGCGGGCGTTGGTGACCCCGAAGAGGGCCTGAAGATTGACGAACGAGGGGGCCCGCACCTTCATGCGGAACGGTTTTGGCGACCCGTCACTGATGATGTAGAAGCCAAGCTCACCCTTTGGCGCCTCGATTGCCGAATAGACCTCGCCCCTCGGCACCTTGAAGCCGTAAGCCGAAAGGTCGAAATGCTGGATCAGCGCCTCCATCGAGCAGTGCACCCGATCCTTGTCCAGCGGGAAGGCGATTGTCGGCATGTCGATCTGGAACGGCCCCTCAGGCATCTGGTCGATGCATTGTTCGATGATCCCTATGCTCTCGCGCATCTCATCGACACGGCATCGCCAGCGTGCATAGCAATCGCCCTCGTCACGGGTGATGACGTTGAACGCGAGCCGGTCATAGATCTCGTAGGGCTCGTCGCGGCGGATGTCCCAGTCGACACCGGAAGCACGCAGGTTCGGGCCGCTGAGGCCGAGATCGACGCCATCCTCTGCGGAGATCACGCCGATCCCCTTCGTGCGATTGAGAAACACGCGGTTATCTTCGAGCAGTCGCTCATAGTCGCGGATCCGGTTCGGGAAGATATCGCAAAACTCCCGGATCTTGGGGAGGAACCCGTCAGGCAGGTCCTCGCGCACCCCGCCGACCCGGCAGAAGGACGTGTGCATGCGCGCACCGGTTATCATTTCCAGGAGATCCATGATCATTTCGCGCTCGCGCATGACGTAAAGCAGCGCGGTCATGGCGCCGAGATCCATCGGCAGCGCGCCGGTGATCAGGAGGTGACCGGAGATCCGTGCGAGCTCGGCCATCATCACGCGGATATATTGCGCGCGGATCGGCGCTTCTATGCCGAGGAGTTTCTCCACCGCCAGCGCGAAGGCGAGGTTGTTCGAGGGCGGACAGAGATAGTCGAGCCGATCCGTCAGCGGGAAAATCTGGGTATAGGTGAAGCTCTCCGCCAGTTTTTCGGTGCCGCGATGGAGATAGCCGATATGCGGATCGACGCGCTCGACGAACTCGCCGTCGAGTTCGAGGACGAGCCGAAGAACACCATGGGTGCTGGGGTGCTGCGGACCGAGGTTGAGAAGCACTTCCCTGGTATTGAGCGCTTCACCCTCGGGCCTGCTGAGCTCGGTGACTTCAGTCATCTCAACGTTCCGGCGTAGAACGGCCTCCCTTACGGAATGTCCCTGGTGGCAAGGTCGGGCTGCGTTGGCGGCGGACCCTCGGCACCGAAGGGGTTCAACTTGTCCTTATAGCCCCTGAGGGGGAAATCCTTGCGCTGTGGGAAGCCCTCGAAGCCTTCCCACATGTAGATCCGGCGCAGATCGGGATGTCCCTCGAACCGGATACCATACATGTCCCAAGCCTCACGTTCATGCCAGTTGGCGGTACGCCAGACTGCCATGACCGAAGGCACTTCAGGAGGATCGCCAAGTCGGCACTTGATGCGGACCCGCCACCTGTTGGGCAGCGAATAGAGGTGGTAGACCGCCTCGAACCGCGGCGTTTCGGGATAATGATCGACGCCGCAAATGTCCGAGAGGAAATTGAATTGCAGCGCCGGATGCTCTTTCAGGAGCCGGCAGAACTCGACGATCATCCCGGGCGGAACGGCAAAAGCGTCGATACCGTGGGCAGTGCCGAGGTCCTCGATCGTTTCTCCGAAGCGCTCCATGATCGGAGCGCGATTGAGGGACGGCTCCACACTCATGACGCTATAACCCGATCCAGAGGTGTGCCCGCGAGCGCCCGGGACCGCTTGATCTTTTCTTGAAGCAGGAGGAAGCCGTGCATCAACGCCTCGGGCCGTGGCGGACAGCCAGGCACATGCACATCGACGGGCACGAAGGTTTCCGATCCCTGCACCACGGCATAGGTGTTGTAGACCCCGCCCGAAATAGCGCAGGTGCCCATGGCGATCACCCAGCGCGGTTCCGGCATCTGGTCATAAAGTCGCCGCACGACGGGCGCGAATTTCCGAGTCACGGTGCCGGCGATGATCATGACGTCGGATTGTCTCGGCGAAGGGCGGAACACCACGCCGAACCGGTCGAGATCGTAGCGGGCGCAACCGGCCGAGATCATCTCGATGGCGCAGCAGGCAATGCCGAAGGTCTCCGGCCACAGCGCCGATCTCCGGCTCCAACCGATGATGCTGTCGGCGGTGGTGAACAGCACGCTGTCGCGGATCGCGTTGTTTACGCTTCCCATTCCAGCGCTCCTTTCAGCCAGGCGTAGGCGAAGCCCACGAGAAGCAGCAATATGAAGATGAACATCTCGATATAGCCGACCAGCCCGATCTCTTTCAGGACGACGGCCCAGGGAAAGAGGAACATCGCTTCGACATCGAAAACGACCAGCAGGATCGCGAGGATAAAGAACGGCACCCTGAAGCGGCCCGCCGCCGCCTCGCCTGCTGCGTCCATGCCGCATTCATAAGGCATGTTCTTGGCGGGATAGGGATTGGATGGGCGCAGCAGCGAGGAAACGAACAACGTCACGCCCGCCACCAGAACGACTCCGGCGATCATGAAAAGAACCGGCAAGAATTCCATTGCAGTCATATCACTGCACCGGTTGCCCGCCGACCTCATCCCGAACGGGTAAGTCGATCACGCCACGGCGCGACTGGGCAATCCTTTCTCTGCCTCCAAGTCTATTCCGTCGGTGTGATCATTGCAAATCCAATCGCTCACCCGCCAAGGACCGAATCTTGGGCAAGCTTCAGGAACCACGACGGAAATAGGCCGATGCCGATGGTACCGGCGGCGGTGACGGCGAGTGTCGCGCCCACCAGAGGCGTCAGCGCCGGGGCGAACGCCCTCTTCGGCTCGCGCATGTAGATCACCATGACGATGCGGATGTAGAAATAAGCAGCGACGGCGCTGAGCAGCACGGCGATTATCGCCAGCATGACGAAACCATGCTCGACGAGGGCGACCAATATGTAAAACTTGGCGAAGAACCCGGCGGTCGGCGGAATGCCGGCCAGCGAGAAGAGATAGAGCAGCATCAGAAGCGCCAGCCCCGGATGTGACTTGGCGAAACCCGCATAGTCCTCGATGACCTCGCCCGAGAAATCGCCGTTCCGCATCATGATGACAGCGCCGAAAATGCCTAGATTCATGATTGCGTAGATCAGCAGATAGAGCATTACGCTGGCGATCCCATCGGCGCCGCCAGCGGCTACGCCGAAAATGGCGAAGCCGGCATGGGCGATGCTGGAATAGGCCAGGAGACGCTTGAAATTGTCCTGCACCAGCGCCACCAAGCTGCCGAGCGCCGTCGTCGCCACCGCAATGACGGCAACGATGATCCAGACGTCCGAGGCTGCGACCAGAGGGTTGAGGAACACCCGCAGGATCACCGCGAACCCCGCCGCCTTGGGGCCTACCGACATGAAGGCAGTGATCGTCGTTGGCGCGCCTTCATAAACGTCCGGCAGCCACATGTGGAAGGGAACCGCGCCGACCTTGAAGACCAGCCCCGCGACGATGAAGACCACTGCCAGCAACAAACCTGGATCGAGCGGATCGCCAGTCACGGCCGCAGCCATCCCGTCCAATTGCGTTGTGCCGGTGAGCCCGTAGACCAGCGAAACGCCGTAAAGGAAAATCCCGGTCGAGACCGCGCCGAGGATTACATATTTCAGCGCTGCTTCGTTGGACCGCCGCTCAAGCCGCAGGAAGCCGGTCAGCACATAGGTGCAAATCACCATCAGTTCGAGGCCGACATAGATCGACAGGAGATCGGTCGCCGAGGCCATGATCATCATGCCGGAAAGCGCAAAGAGCAGCAGGACATAATATTCGCTGCTGCCGATCCCTTCGATATCGGCATATTTTAGCGAAAGGAGGAATGTCAGAACGGTGGCTAGGTAGAAAACGAACTTGAAGAAGACCGAGAAGCGGTCGGCGACGAACATGCCCGTGTAGGCCGGCCGTACCTCGCTTGCCAGCATGAGTGTCGCCAAGGCGGCAATCAATACGATCGCGACAGACGCCCAGACAAGGAAATGTTCCTGTCCCCTTCGCACAAACTGTCCCAGGATCAGCAGGATGCAGGCGCCGGTGATCACCACGATCTCGGGCAGGCTCGCCAGGGCCGACTGTAAAAGCGCGGCGGCGGTCATGGGCTGCTCCCCCTACTATGCACGTGCGTCAGCAGATGCTTCACCGAGGCATCGATGATGTCGAGAAACGGTTTCGGATAGAGCCCAACCCAGAGGACGAAGACGGCCAGCGGAAGGATCGCAGCCATCTCACGGGCGTTCACGTCGCGTGTCTTCAACCGGGTACCGACGCTGGCCGGGCCGAGCGCGATTTTCCCGTACATGCCGAGCAGATAGGCAGCCCCGAGTAATGCACCCAAAACGGCGGCCGAGCCGGCGACCATGTTGGCCGCAAACCCGCCTGACAGCACCAGCAACTCGCCGACGAACGAATTCGTTCCCGGCAGCGCCATCGATGACAGGGTAAACAGTGCCAGAAACGTCGTGTAGACCGGCGCCACCTTCATCAATCCGCCATATTCGGCGATGCTGCGGGTATGGGTCCGCTCGTAAATCAGCCCGACGAACAGGAATAAGGCGCCTGTCGTCACGCCGTGATTGAACATCTGCAGGATGCCGCCCTCAAGCCCCCGGAGATTCAGCGCAAAAATCCCCAGCGTCACGAAGCCCATGTGGCTGATGCTGGAATAAGCCACCAGCTTCTTCAGATCGTCCTGTGCCAGCGCGAGCAACCCGCCATAGACGATCGCAAGCCCCGAAAGCGCCAGCATCAGCGTCGAATAATACATCGATGCCTCCGGCAGCATCGGCAGCGAGAACCGCAGGAATCCGTACGCGCCCATCTTCAGAAGCACTCCGGCAAGAATTATGCTGCCTGCCGTCGGCGCCTGCACATGGGCGTCGGGCAGCCAGGTATGGACCGGCACCATCGGCACCTTGACCGCAAAGGCGATCAGGAAGGCGAAGAACAGCCAGGACTGGATCCGGAACGGCAAGTCCTGCTCTGTCAAGGCGAGGATATCGAAGGTCCTGCCACCGTAGAAATAGAGCACGATGACACCGATGAGGAACAGAAGGCTGCCCGCCAGCGTGTAGAGGAAAAACTTGATCGCCGCATAGACCCGACCCTCGCCGCCCCAAACACCGATGATGAGGTACATCGGGATCAGCATCGCCTCCCAAAAGACGTAGAAAAGAAAGAGATCGAGCGCGCAGAAGACACCGAGCATCAGCGCTTGCATGATGAGCAGGCAGATCATGAATTCCTTCACCTTGCGGTCGATCGCGACCCAGGAGGCGAGCACGCAAGTCGACCCCAACAGTGCGGTCAGGAACACGAAGAGCGCGCTGATTCCGTCGATGCCAAGCGCATAATTGATCCCAAGCGCGGGCACCCAGGGACGCGTCTCGGTGAACTGCATTGCATGGGTCATGGTGTCGAAGCCGACCAGCATGGCGATGCAGAGAGCAAGGTCGAGGACGGTGAAGGAGAGCGCAGTCCACCGCACCGCATCGTCACCGCGCAGGAACATCAGAACCGCGGCCCCGACAACGGGTGTGAATATGATGAGGCTGAGCAGCGGGAAGCCCATTGCACCCCCTACCGCCACGCCACGACGAAGACGGCGGTGGCTGCGATAAGACCGACGATCATCGCTAGCACGTAATGGGTCACGACACCCGTCTGGAGCCGCCTGAGCCGCCCGCCGCCGTACAGGATCGAGCGGGCAATGCCATTCACAACGGCATCCACGCCGGCAAGATCGAGTCGGAGTCCTGCCCGCGCCGCGCCGCGCAGCAAGGGCAGCGCCGCGGTCTCGGAGACATTGCTCACCACCTGCTCATAGCGCGCCAGCGGCCGTTCGGCGAGCCACATGAAGGCCCGCGCACCCTTGCGGTAAAACCAGTCGGTGTCGAGGCTGATCGTGTTCTCGGGATCGAGGGCCCAGAGGAACAGCACGAACCCCAGGGCGGTGAACATCAGCAGCCCGAGGCTCTCCGTGACGTGCGAACCCGTATAGGGTTCGAAATCCACCGGATAGGGCAGAAGCGCATAAAGCGGCTGAGGGAACACCCCGATCGCAATGCAGAGCACCGCCGCCATGCCCATGGCAATCAGCATGTTGCGCGGCGGCTCCCGCGCCTCCAGTTTCCGGTCCGTTCCGAAGAACATGTAATAGGGAAGCTTGAGGCCAGTGTGCAGGAAGGTCCCGGACGATGCCATGGTCAGCGCCAGCACCACCAGTGCGCGGTGATCCGCTCCTGCAGCCGCTATCACCATCGATTTGGTGACGAACCCCGAGAAGAACGGGAAGGCCGAGATCGCGAAAGCGCCGACCATGTAAAGCGCCACGGTCAGCGGCATGGTCTTGTAAAGCCCGCCGAGCTCGGTGAGCCTGCGTCGCCCGGTGACGTAGATGACTGCACCGGCACCCATGAACAGCAGCGCCTTGTAGAGGATATGCGCGAAGGCATGGCTGGCGGCTCCGTTCACCGCCATCTCGGTGCCGATGCCGATACCCGCGATCATATAGCCCACCTGGCTGACGATGTGATAGGCGAGAAGCCGCCGGCAATCGTTCTCCAGCACTGCGTAGATGACGCCGTAGAGCGCCATGATGGTGCCAAGCCAGACAAGGAGCTCGGTCCCCGGAAACGCACGCGCCAGCACATAGACGGCGGTCTTGGTGGTAAACGCGCTCATGAACACCGCCCCGGTGACGGTCGCCTCCGGATAGGCATCGGTCAGCCAGGCATTGAGCGGCGGCACGGCCGCGTTGAGGATGAAGCCGGCGAGGATCAGGTAGTCGCCGACCCCCATTCCTCCGTTGGTGAAGGCCCCCGCGATCGGGCCAAAAAGCAGTGAACCGGTGGCGAGCCCGTGGGAAATGATGCCGCCGAGCAGGACGACGCCGCCGGTGATATGGACCATCAGGTAGCGGAACCCGGCCCGGATCGCCGGCCCACCACGCTGCGCGAAGACCAGATAGGCGGAGGCGAATGCCATGCCCTCCCAGAACAGGTAGAGGGTCAGGTAGTCACCGGCAAACACCACGCCAAGTGCGCTGCCGACATAAACGAATGCCGCCACGTGCTGGCCGGCATCCGTCAGATGCAGCGCGTAGACCATGCCGATCAACGCCATGATGGTGAAAACGCTGGCGAAGACGATGCTGAGCTTGTCCACCTTCGCGATCAGGATCTCCTGTCCGATGAACCGCGCTTCGCCGTAGCTGCCCGGCTCCATCGCAACCACGGCAAGGATTGCCAGCGCAGGGATCAGAAGCAGATAGGCCTTGCGGACCGAGCCGCTGAGGAAAGGGATCGGCAGGGCACCAAGAATAAACAGCAGAGCTGGATGAATGAAGTCAGTCATAATAGTCCTCGCGCCGCATCAGCCCGACCCGATGGCCGAGAAACTTGGAAACGAAGATAAGCAGGACGCAGGAGACGAAGCCGTAGAGGGCGGACCAGCCCGGCAGGCGGTCCCACGGATATTCGGCGTGTTCGCGAGAGACCAGAAAGTCGGCGACAACGATCATGACGAGCACGAGGTAGAACAGTCGGCGGCGCGGCCCCGCATATTGCTCGGCACCAAAGAAGTCGACGACACGCTTGATCATCGGATCACTCCATCTGCCAGGAAGAGAAAATAGCCGGGAAAAATCCCCATCAGCACCGACAGGATCGCCGTCGCGACCAGCGGAATCGTCACCAGTGGAATTTCACGGACCTTCGCCCGGCTCTCCTGCTTCTCCGCCTGGAAGAAGGCGGCATAGCTGACTGGCAGGAAATAGGCGGCGTTCAGGACTGAGCTCACCAGGATGACGACCAGGAACGCGGTCTCTCCCGCCGCCACGGCGCCCTCCGCCAGATACCACTTACTGACGAAGCCGGCGGTCGGCGGTATGCCGATCATGCTCAGCGAAGCGATGAAAAATGCCCCCATCGTCCAGGGCAGCCTGCGGCCGATACCGGCCATGTCGCTGATGTTGCGCTTGCCCGAAGCGCAATAGATCGAGCCGGCGCAGAAAAAGAGCGTGATCTTGGAGAATGCGTGCGCCGCGATGTGGATGATTCCGCCGACCATCGCGACCGGCGACAACAGAACCGCGCCTAGCACGATGTAGGAGAGCTGGCTGACCGTCGAATAGGCAAGCCTGGCCTTCAGGTCATCCCGCGTCAGGGCGTAAACCGACGCCATCAGGATCGTGAACGAAGCGAGATAGGCCGTGGCGATGCCGAGGCTCAGCCCACCCACCAGCCCCGTGCCGAAGACATGGAACACCACTCGCAGCACGCAGAACACGCCCATCTTGACCACTGCCACTGCATGCAAAAGCGCGCTGACCGGTGTCGGCGCGACCATCGCGGCGGGCAGCCACGCGTGCATCGGCATCACAGCGGCCTTGGCGAAGCCGAAAAGATAGCAGAAATAGACGACCGTCAGCAGCGCCGCCGAGGCATCACTCCCCGCCAGCAGCCCCCCCGCGACAAAGTCGAGCGACCCTGCAATATGGTAGGTCAGCGCCAGTGCGGCGAGCAGCGCGCTTTTCGAGGCGCCCATCAGATAGACGAGGTACTTGCGGCCGCCCCTCCATCCCTCCTCGTCCTCGTGGTGGTAGACGAGCGGATAGGTAACCAGACTGAGCACTTCGTAGAAGATCACCAGCGTAAACAGATTGGCGGCGAACGCGCCCCCGGCGGCGGCGGCAAGACTGCTGGCGAAGCAGGCGAAGAACCGGGTCTGCGCATGCTCGTTCAAATGCCGCATATAACCGATGGAATAGATCGCCGCCACGATCCACAGCAGCGACGAGACGGTGGCAAACACCATGCCGAGCGCATCGACCCGGAAACCAAAGTCGATCCCTGGCAGAATCTCGAACAGGCGCAATTCGACCGTTCCGCCCGCCAGCACCGTGGGCGCCATCGACAAGACAATCGCGAGCATGGCGATCGCGGCCAATGGCGAGACCAGATCGCGAAGTCTCTCGCGGTTATTCAAAAGGAGAACTGCGAGGGCCGCCAGACCGGCGACGGCGATGGCAAGCAATGGCCGGATCGATACAACCGGGTCCAAAGCCGTTATCCTTTCATCACCGTCACGTCGTCGATCTTGAGGGTGGATTTGTTCCTCACGAGGGCAACCAGGATACCGAGGGCGACGGCAACTTCCGCCGCGGTGATTGCGATGACGAAGATCGCGAAGATCTGTCCGCGGAAATCGGCGTGGTAACGCCCGAAAGCGATGAAATTGATGTTGACCGAGTTGAGCAGCAGCTCCAGCGACATCAGCACGATGAGAATATTGCGCCTGAGCAGCACGCCCGCCGCTCCGATCACGAACAGGACCACTCCGAGCGCAATATACCACCAGAGCGGAACCATCACCCCTGCTCCTTCCGCGCCAGCATGATGGCGCCGACCAAGGCCGCCAGCAGGATTACGGAGGCGGTTTCAAACGGCAGGAGATAGTCGGCGAAAAGTGCTGTGCCAAGCTGCCTGACGTCATCGCCGCCGCGCATCGCGACGGGCTCCATGACCGAAAAGCGGTTGCTCCAGAGCACCAGCACGAGCATCTCGGCCCCGAGCAGGACAAGCAGTACCAGAGCCGGGAGGTTGCCGCCTGGCAAGAACCGCTGCAACACCGCTTCGCGCACATCGATCATCATGATCACGAACAGGAACAGGACCATGATCGCGCCGACATAGACGAAGATCTGGATGACCGCGAGCAACGGTGCCTGGAGCAAGACGAAGATTGCCGAGACCTGCAGGAAACACGCCATCAGCGCCAATGCGCTGTGAACCGGATTGCGCGCCAGGACCACCGTCAGGGCCGTGATCACGGATACCGCAGCGAACAGAAGAAAAAACCCCTGATCCATCGACGCCGACCCTCCGACGCGAACTGCCACTCGGCGCGAGACGGCCGGATTCGAGACTGCGCCGCAACTTCAGATGCCTTCGCAAATTGTGCCCTAGTATCGGATTTTTCACAAGATTATTGTCATCGGGGAGTAAGATCGAGTCGGCCCGGATGTGGCGAAGGTCGCTTGCCCAGCGCGCTTTCGATAGGGTCGTACCGATTTTACTGTTCCATAGGCAAATGGGGCTTAGCCGGTTCGGTACTGACGTTTTGTTACGGCGTAGCGGGAAATTTCTTCCAAATAACACCGGCTGTTCCGGCCGAAGTTGCAAGTCTCTCTGCTATCAGGCCCCGCAACCGATTCTCAAAAACTCCCTCCAAAGCCCGCCAGGGGCTTGGCGTTAAGCCGCGCTGGCAATAGCTCGTCGCACAGGATCTTAAGGGACAGTCTTCGCAAGCGGATCAGCCACATGCTTGAGATGCCCGGGATCGCTCCTGGCACGACCAAGTCGCGTCATGTGGCTTCGTGTGATCGGCCGACTAATCCCCGTCTTTCAGGGAAAAGGCGAGCACATAGTCGCCGACTTCAGTCGAATTTGCTGCTCCGCCAACCGAGACCAGAACATATTGTTTGCGTGTCTTCGGTGAGACGTAGGTCATCGGCGTCGCACTCGAGCCGACCGGCAGAGGATATTTCCAAAGCTCGTTGCCGTTCTCGGCGTCATAGGCGCGGATGTAATAGTCCTGGAAACCGGCAAAGAAGACGATACCGCCCGCAGTCGCCGATGTGCCAGCATAGGTCGGCAATCCCATCGACATCGGTAAATTCATCTTTACCTTGAATGGCCCGAGCTGTTCGGCAGTACCGGCCGGCACCTGCCATGCGATCTTGCGCGTGTTCAGATCCACTGCCGTCACCGTGCCCCATGGCGGTTGCGTGCAGGGAATGCGCAATCGCGACGTCCATTTCTCGGTCGTCATTCCATAGGGCGTGCCGCGCTGCGGGGCGGAGGGACCGTGCGCGGTCGTGACGAGGGCGAAATCGACGTAATCGGCCCGCGGAACGAGCGCGAAGATGCTGGGTACGCGGATATCGTTCAAGAATACGCGGTTGTTGGGGAGGTCGAGCGAGACGCTTCCCCAGTTGAGGCCGCCCAGATTTCCCGGCTGCTGAATTGCAGGATGGGTGCCGATGGGGGTGAAATCACCGTCGTAGCGCATCTTGCGAAAGGCGATGCGGCAGGCCAGCTGATCGAACATCGTCAGGCCCCATGCCCTCTGCTCCGTGATGCGTTCCGCACCGATCGTCGGCATGCCGACGGAATAAGGCTGCGTCGGCGACAGTTTCTCTTCCGGCGCGCCTCCCGTCTGCGGGACCGGCTTTTCCTGAACTTCGGCGAGGGGAAGGCCCGTCTGACGGTTGAGCAGGAAAAGCTGCCCACGTTTGGTGGTCTGCAAGATAGCCGGCACGGTGGCGCCATTGCCATCCGGCAGGTCGATCAGCAGCGGTTGGGCCGGCAGATCATAGTCCCAGATATCGTGATGCACGGTCTGGAATTTCCATCTCTCCCGGCCTGTCGTCACATCGAGGGCCACCAATGTCGCGTTATACTGATCGGCGAAAGCCGGGCGATTGGCGCCATAATAATCCGGCGTAGTATTGCCGAGCGGGGCATAGATGAGGCCGAGCTTGTCGTCGAAGGCGGCTGTCGTCCACATATTGGGCGTGGCGCGCGTATAGGTCTGGCCTTCCGGCGGAAGCTTTGTGATCGCAGGATTGCCGAGGTCCCATGCCCATTCGAGCTCGCCGGTCACCACATTGAATGCGCGGATGACGCCTGACGGCTCGCCGACCTCCTGATTGTCCGTGACCCAGCCTCCGATGACAATCAGGTTGCGGGCAATCAGCGGAGCCGATGTCTGGAAATAGTAGCCCGTCTTGATTTCACCCATGCCCTGAGAGAGCTGCACGGTGCCGTTGTCACCGAAGCCCGTACATGGTGCACCGGTCTTGCTGTCGATCGCGATGAGGCGCGCATCGATCGTCGTCTGTATCAGGCGCTCATTGCATAGGCCGTCGGGCGACCGGCTTTGCTCCGGCATCTTGTAATAGCCAAGGCCGCGGCAGCGCTGCCAATAGGGCGCCGACGCCTTGGGATCGAAGGTCCAGCGGGGTTTTCCCGTATCGGCATCAAGGGCTGCGATCACATCCGTCGGTGTGCAAGTGTAGACCGTATCGCCGATCTGCAAAGGCGTGTTCTGATCGACGCCGTCGCCTCTTCCAGTGCGATATGTCCAGGCAAGATCGAGCCTGGCAACATTGCCGCGATTGATCTGATCGAATGGGGAATAGCGATCACCCGCGGTACTGCGGCCATAAGACGTCCAATCGGAGGGTGAGTTGTCGCCTTTGGCCGTCTTGTAGGCAGGAGTGTCGCCGGAGGGGCGGATCACCTCGTGGGGCGTGAAAGCAAGGCTGAAGCCCGCAGCAAACAGAATGGCGGCAAGCAGAGCGCCGCCGTGGAAGAGCTTTCGGTTGGCGGTCGGCAACCGCGCTGGTGCGAAGAGAAGCGCAAATCCCGCCACCGCGGTGGGGGACATCAGGCGTGCGAAGAGCGCCCAGAAATTGGTGCCAGACTCCCATATTGCCCAGGGGAGAGTGAAAACGGCGACAAGCAGGATAAGGAGTGCGCCCAGTGGCTTCCGGCGCCATAGCAGAACTGCGGCTACAAAGTAGGCAATTCCTGTGATTGCGTAATAGGGCGAGCCGCCGAGGCTGAGCAGCAAAGCGCCGCCTCCCGTCAAGCCCAATCCGATAAAGGCGAGAACGATACAGTATAGAGCGGCCAGATGTTTCATCGTCTCCTCATCCAATTCGCTACCCGAGCGCCTGCATTCGTCTCCGACCATCGAGCGTCGCCTCGGGCAGCACGGGGCGATTGGAGCGATGGTCAGGTATTCGTCCTGAAGAGGGGCAGTCTCCTCAAATTATTCCTGATGTAGCTGTGGTCACTGACACGTGTCCCTGAGCCGGCAATGATGCTTGAGATGGTCGGCGGCAAAAGCTTGCGATTTGCGATTGCGTCAAAACTTCCGAAAGGGGCACAGATGGTACTCGGCGAAAAACTTGATTTGGCGAAGGGGCGGCCGACAGGATTCGATTACATGCGATTGCTGTTGGCCTTTTCGGTGCTTTGGATACACACGGCTCGCGTCACCTATGGAGATGATCTGTTTTTGTGGGAAACGCCCCTGCGTCCGTTTATCAAGTCTGTGCTGCCGATGTTCTTTGCGCTGAGCGGGTTCCTGGTTGCTGGCAGTCTCGTGCGGTCGAAGACATTGATCTCCTTTCTTGGCAATCGATTTATCCGTATTTACCCCGCTCTCGCAGTGGAAGTGTTGCTGGCTGCTTTTATACTGGGAGCGATCTATACCGAGTATGACCTCAGTAACTACTTCACCGACCCCAAGTTTTTTACATATCTGCTGAACGTCACCGGGCACATTCACTTCAATCTTCCGGGGGTGTTCCTGAGCAATCCTGACGCCGCGATGGTGAATGGGCAGCTCTGGACCGTGCCTTTCGAGCTTGAATGTTACGTCGCGATCGCCGTGCTTTTCCTGCTCGGCGTGGTCAGGCGGCGCGTGATTGCGCTTGTCGCGACGACGGCGTTGATCGTGGGTTTTGGGCTTGCAAGATACTGGAAGCATGAAAGCAACTGGGCATCCATGCCTACGACCGCGTCGGGGAATCTACTGATCGGCTCCTTCCTCGTGGGTGTGACCATCTATCTCTACAAGGACAAGATTCTGTGGGACGTGCGCATCTTCATCGCTTCTGTTGCCGTCGTATTGTGGGCTTACTGGTTCACCCCGTTTGGAGATTTCATTGCCATTCCGGCTATTGGATATGTAACGGTCTTTCTCGGCCTCACCTCGCCCCGCAAGCTCGCACTGCTTCAGGGGGCGGACTATTCCTACGGCGTATTCCTCTACGGCTATCCCATCCAGCAGGCCTTCGTCGCGCTCGGACCCTGGGCGCATAACTGGTGGCTGAATGGGATCGTCTGCAGCATCATTGTCACTTGTTTTGCCGCCCTTTCGTGGCGATTCATCGAAAAGCCGGCGTTGGAATTGAGGAAGCAGGTGACCTGGCTCGAGAACCTCTACCTGCAACGCGGCACAAGACGGGAATTGGCCGGCGCGGTTTCGAAATAGGTTTTTCGCCCGCCCCTCCGGTACTTTGACCCTTGAGCGAGGGTGCCTGACCGGCAGAGAGATATCGGGATTCGCGGCCTCGAGCCCTGGTGGCCGATGCGGTGCAATTATCACAGATGAAAGGCTTCGCCGATCGCATGATGCCTCAACCATTTAAACTGGTACGAAGCGGAGAGCAGCCTCTCCCTTAGGGCTTCGCCTCGAGAATGAAAGCGGAGCGGCGGAAATTCCGATGGAGCCGGCATCGGTAGCGTTGAGGCTTGGTCCGGATGGCCGCGCAAGGGGGGCAGGGTCGAAGCCCGTTCTCATGCTTGTTGCTGCGCCGAACCGCTGCCTATTTTGCCTGGATTGTTTAGATTTCGCTCCCGGAGATGTTTTGCCAGTATTTCCAGCCTTCGCCCTGGATGAGCCCGTGATCGGACAAGTCCTTCCAGCCTGTGTAGGTGCCCGTATCGTTACAGACGAAGTCGCCCATGTCCTTATCGGAGGAGTAAACGGTATATTCTTCCGTATGCTGAGAACGGTGCGCGGCATCGGCAACCTTGTGCACGAAGGTCGACAGGAATTTGAAATGGAGAAGGGCGCCGGATACGCTGAGCGCGCCGCGCATGTTGCCCAGATTCAGCGAGAGCGGCCAGACCTGGTGCGATGATTTGAGAAACAGCCGTTCACCTGTCACATATACGAGAGGGATCTTGTTGAGCGCCGGTCCGTCCCAGAGCCGATCGCGAAAATAGATGCGTCCGCGGACGCCGCCTTTGATCCATATCGTCCCGTTGCGTTCGTCAAAATGTGCGACATAGCCGGATCTGTCGAAAAGATTGCAGACTTCGAGCGGGTTGCGGCCGGGTTCACATATATTTTCGAGAACGGGACGCGGGCTGTACATGTCGATCATGACCGAGCGGAGGGAATGGCCGCCAGTGGATTCGATATAGGCGGTCAACTGATCGATTGGGCGGGTGTCGCAATGCGGATAGACCAGAAACTCGTCTGCATCGACATAAAGGACCCATTTCTCCTGACAGTGCCGGTTGATGACCCCGTTGATCCAGTCATTTCCGAATCTTGCCGCCTTGTAGGAGCCATGTGCCGAAAGAAGCGAGACATCATCGAAGCTGGACAGCAATTCGGCCGTTCCATCCGTCGAGCCGTTGTCGATGCAGATGAAGTGCTCGAATCCGAGATCGCGATAATATTGCAGGAAAAATGCCAGCCGGTGGCCTTCGTCACGGATGACGCAGATGACGACGTGACGCGCCTGCCGGAGCCCGCTACGCATCAGGTCGTAGCGCACCTGCCGAGCCTTCAGCGACCGACGCAGGCGAGCTTTTGCATAATGCGAGATACTGGCGACCGAAGCCCGATAACTCATGATCCGTCCTGAATATTGTCCATTCCCGGAATGAATAGCCTTGCTTCGATAAGTCCGACGGAAGCAGCGCGGACCAATTCCCGCTGGCGGTGGGGGACCGCGCGGGAAGCGACGATATCGATTTTCAGGTCGATCTGGCTGGGTTCGATAACGCGCATCTTCATTTTCGGGTCGGACCAATATGCGTCATCATACGGCATAATCGCCAACCAGCAGGCTCTGCACTCGCGGATGGGGGCCGCTCTTCTCAATCGCATGCTCGATGCGTGCCCGTATCGATCGATATTTATAGAGTATCTTCCGATCGAAGCTTATCCCGCGATAGAGTGCGTTGTAAATCGGATGCGCTTTGCGCAGATCGACATAGACTTGGCTTTCCCGATCGGTCCATGGAAAAAAGGTCCCATGCCATGGCTTCGGATGCGCCATATAGTGGACGATCGCCAGTGACGACATGTTCACCAGATGCAGAAACTGCTTCGGAAAGTTCCAACGGTTGGACACAAGTATGAGCGATGAACCGCAAACGTAGTTCAATGCACCCTGATCATGTTTACCCTCGCAAGCCTCGGGATTTCTGGCAAAAAGCTCAAGCGCCTCCTGTCCGATCCAGCCGTTGCGATGGAATTTCAGAACTCCTGCATTGAAGTAGTGGTTGTCTTTCCCAGTGTTGAGGAAGTCCTGGATTGCGGTGTAATCGCGAGCCGCGAAAAACCGGCCCTCAGGCACGGTGGCGTTTTCGAGTTTGCGGAGATCGCTGACGATCTGGGTATCGCCATCGAGATAGATGATCTGGGTGTAATTGGCGGGTAGGATTTCGCAGAGGACCAGTTTCGCCATCGTGCTGACGCTGATGCGCCCCTGAAAATGCGAGCTGTCGAGCTTGCCGAGCGAGTCCCGCAGTGCGTCGGTCGCATCGGCCAATTCGACGCCGCTGGCGGCGAGTAAGGCTCTCAACTCGTCGAAATTTTCGAGACGTTCAGACATCAGCACGCAAACATCGGTTCCGCGGCTTGCCGATTTGCGGGCTTGAAGCGCTGAAAGAATAGTCGGAAACGAATATTCGACATCCGTGACATAGGCAATGCACTGGTTGTTCATGTCATCACCCTTCGGGTTGTCTTCAATCCGAGTGAATTGCTGCTGTTTTCAGGCCTGAGCGAATAGTTTTTGATTGGCCCGGCAGACCTGTCGTAGGACGGTCCTGTGCTGTATATATTGTGGAACGCCCGGCCGCTTGTTTGTTGAAACAGCATCCGGCCGTCGGCGGTTTTTGTGTGTTCCATTGTTGAGATGCTCATCATGAAGAATGCCGTGCCTGTGACAGGGCTGTGTTTCGACATATTGAACCGCGGCAGGACGATTGGCGCCGGGGACCTTGTCGAGGTGCAGAGGGAAGGAGGATCGTCATGCTGATCATGACCTTGGTGGCTGCAGTGGTATCGACAGCCGCCGGCGCTGCGATCCGCGCCTGGGCCTTTGCGATTTTCGCAATCCTTGTAGCAATCGGCTTCGGCAGCGTGGCTTTCGCCGACGGGTCTTCGCTGATCGGCGCGTTCGCTTCGGGTATCGCTTTCCTCGTGCTCATGGAGATAGGCTATCTGGCAGGCGTGTTCCTGTCGGGTTTTGCGCGGCGTAGCGCCAGGCTGCGACAAAACAGTTCCGCCGCCGATAGTGTCGCAGCCACCAGCGAGCGCCGGCAGGGCTGACGCCGAAACAGGATCGGCCGCCCGTCCTTCCCGGGAGGCGCTTGCGGAACCGCGTTCCGCCGACTTTTTCGCACCAGCATTTCCAAACTTTTGCGACGCCGGCGATTGCCGGCCAACCCAACTGGGCAGCTGCATGACCGCAACGGCGTGCCGCCCTTGGCTTCGAATGAAGTTCGCGACTGAGCTCATTACGCTGCAAACACCGGCGCTCTCCTGAGAGATGCCGATGTCTCCGGGGGAAGCCGATTTGCACCGGGCCGGCCCACCCGATGCTGCGACACATAGGGAGTGGCGAGGCAACCGGCGGCCAAACCCGCCGTGGTGCTGAACAGCAGGCCGAGATCGGTGCCGCTTCCTGAAATCGCCGCAGAGGCGATCTGTGAGATCGATGCCATGATGGCGGCATTTCCTATCGCGTGCGTCTCACGATCTCCCGAGGCCTGCCGGCTGGAGGCTCTGACAAGGCTGTACAGGAAGGCGACGAAGAGAAGCGTGCCGGTCAATCCGACGTTGGACAGCAAAGCGGCGACGAAACTCGATGCTCGAACCGTTCCAAGTCCGGCGCCGAAGGTCGCGGTATCGACGAATGCAATCAATGCCAGCGTGTTCCACGCGGTGCGCTCTTCGCCGGATTGCGATTGGAGCTTGTCCGATACGGTGGTGTTAAGGAGGCTGGTGATGGAATCCCACGTATCAGGAACAAGGCTGAGAGCGACGATGGCGCAGGGGACCAAGAAGAGGGTTATCGCCAGGAACGTAACGTGCGAGGTCTTAGCCGATCCTGCGATCATACGTTTGCAGCAGAAGAGCACGAACATACAGACAACGAAAAGCCCGGCAATATAGGCGGTTGTCGACGTGCAGAGCAGGATCGTCGGGCCGATGAAAAGCGTTGCTATGCCGGCCATGCGGCTTTGAACACGCTCCAGCCAGAGCAGAAGAGTGAACGAGAAATAGGCCAGTGCGACCGTCCCATATATGCTTGCTTCGGGAAAGGCGCCGACAATGCGTTTGAAACCGCTGATCGTCTCGGCCGTATGCATGGTGTAATTCGCGTTTCTGATGACATCGAGCAGGTACGACTGGCCGGTCACGAACGTTCCGATATCAAGCAACGCCAAGGCAAAACAAGCGATTGAAGCGACGATCAGCTGCTGTGCGATGAAACGCTGATATCCGAGCCTCGCGAGCCCCGAAACCACGGCAAAGCAGGCGAGGTCGCCAAGCAGATAGACAGATTGGCTAAGGTTGGACGAGCCTGGTGACAGGGGAGCGGCGACAGTCGACATCATGCCGGTCGCATCTCTCGCAGAGGAGTAGACGAGGGTCGCACCTGCAAAAATCCGCGGCAGGAAAAAGGAGGATACTACCGAAAACAGGATATAGGCGGCAAACCAGAAGCCGGGACCGGGATAAGAAATGCTCGCCAGCGCCGCTTGCGTCTGGACTGGACGCACCAGGGTGGCGGCGACGACAAACAGGAGCAGAAGATGGCTTGGCTGGATGCTGCTGCCGCCGAGTGCAGGCAATTGGAGAGCGGCCGCTGCACCCAGCAGCGTCAACAGGCATAGGGTCGCAACTGCAAAACGCGCGCCGTTGACCATGGCGAGGAGGCCAAGCAGGAGAACGATGAAACCGAGCGGCTCTATCGACATGCGTCCAATCCTGACCTGAACAAACAGCTGAAATAGTGATTTGGCAAAACGCGGACATCCAGAAGCCGATATGATAGCCGAGGCGAAAGCCGCCAGCTGTCGTCGCTGATCATCATCGCCTCCTAATTCGATCCCGTCTGGGATATCCAGCCGCGGCCCGCTCGATTATCCCCGGCCACATCAGAAGACGGGAGCGTCGAGCTCTGTGTCTGGCGTGCGGGCTGCAGCGGCGAAGTCGGCGCCTGAAGGTTCGTGTCCAAACCGACCTCGACGAGATCATGCGGCAGCAATGCGGTTTGCTCGTCGGCCACGATGGTGCTGTAGGTCCCGTCGCTATTACGACGCACAATCCTGTAGTTCTTCTGCGCTCTGCCAACACCCGGCGTGTCCATGTTCACCTGAGCGAGTTGAGCGTCGTACCCCGCCTGTTCCCCCAGAAGCTGAGCCACCTGGATATCGATCGCGGCCCTGCCGATCGCAAGATTGACCTGATTCAGCAGGTCCTGGTTTTCGCTGTTCTGCCTGTTGACGATATTGATTTTGGAACGGTTGGCCTCGCTGAGGCCCTGGCGAGCCGTTGTCAAGGCAACTTCGAGATCGATCAGGGTACCTTGTGCATCCGCAACCCAGCGGTCGACAGACACCTGACGGGAATTGCTGACTAACCCCTTGCTCGCCAGGCTGTTGACGTTGTCCAGTTCCTTTTGGGCGAGCTCAATCTGCCGCTTCTGCGAGCTGATCTTCGCCTCGAGCGACTCGACCTGCTGACCATAGAGGCGGGTGAGGTCGTTCGCCGCTTCGATCTGGCTGTCGATATCGATACGGCGCAGCCGCATCAGGTTCAATTCCTGCGCCTTCAGCTTGTCCACTTCGGCCGTTCCGACGAGTTCGGCAGGAATCTCGAAATCCTGCCCGCCGGCGATTTCCGCCCGCAGCCGCGCCTGCCGCATCAAAAGATCGCGCCGGTTGAGGACGGCCGTTCGAAAGGCGCCGGCTGCCTGGATCCGATCGCGCTCGAAGTAAGTGTTGTCCTCGCGTTCCCGCAGGAAGCCGCCAGCGATGCTGATGGCCTTCATGACAGTCATCCTCGATTCAAAAGGATAGCGCCCCGGGGTTTGAACGGTCCCGGTCACAAAAATCGGCGCATGCTCCGCAACCTCTAGGGCGATGTACGGCTTGCCAGGAAGTGCCGCCTTTTCAGCGAGAGCGCTGGCGATGGCGTCGGCGATTTCTTCAGTTGTTTTTCCGGAGGCCTGTACATGGCCGGCGATCGGGATCGACAATTCGCCAGTGTCGTCGATGGTGTAGACGCCATCGAGAGCTTCCCAGCTGGCATAGCGGGAATCCGCAGAACGCCATTCGACGACGCGCAATCTTACCTTGTCTTCAGGCACGAGCGTGAATGTTTGCGCGTGGGCGACGCTCCAGCTCGCCATGCAGCAGAAAACCAGCAACGCGAGTGCCGCGGAGATGACGCGATCGGACAAGAGTGTGGGCTGCATTGATCTATCTCCGTTTCGTTGCGATCGGCGGCGACGGCATTGTGCGGGACGGCGGATTGGCGAATTCGAGAATGCGGGACGGTGCGGCGCGGCCGGAAAGAAGATCGGCGAGCGCCAGCAAATTGCCATTCAAGCGTCCCCGTCGGTCGACCAAGCGGTCGTTGAACAATATGCCCGATGCGTTCGCCAGAATGTTGCGGCCGATCTGCGCTATCGCACGACTCTTCGACATCGTGCCCTTCCGGATCAGGTAGACCGGATTGGCAACCTGCGAATAGCCAAGTCTCCGGCCGGGCTGCCGTCCGGATCTGACGCCGAGATGTACTCCGCAGGCGCCTTCGACGCGCACGGATCTCCCGTAGTGGGCGATGGACCTGCTGAAATCGACATCCTCGAGCCAGCCATACAGCGGCAGCTGCTCGTCAAACGCCAGCGAGTGTTCGAGAATGGGCGCAAGGCGAACCGCCATATTGCATCCGTAGGCATTATAGATATCCGTCACCCGCTCGGACCCTTCGCCGGCAGTGTGAAGAACCTCCAGGGCCGCCGACATGTCGAGCCCCCCGTCGAGGACGCCGTCGGCGAGCACTTCACCGGTGGCGATTGCAACGTCGGGTCTTTCTGCAAAGACCGCCGCCATTCGTGAAAGGAAGGTTGCGGCGGGAATGAAATCGTCGTCCAGGAAGATCAGAAGGTCCGTATCGGCCGCGGCCGCCCGGATGATGCTGTTGCGCTGAGAGGTCAGACCACGGCTCCCGACAATGACTTCCACGTCGATGCGGTCTACGAGCCCGGCGGCATCGTCGATGCCCGGCACGCAGACGATTAAACGGTGTGGCTGGTCCGGCAGGCCGACAAGATAATCGACCGTTTCCAGCAGGATCGAAGGGCGGCCCGCCGAAGCAATTCCGATGGCGATCCGCAAAGGCTGGCTCCCGCGCCGCGCCACGGCTTTCGCGTCGCAAGAAACAAGCACCGGTCCGCCCAAGACTTCCCGCCTGTCCGTCTTTGCCGAATGCGCGATCATGACTGCATGCTCTTCGGAGCGTGGTTGATGACGGCGCCGAGGATTTCCGCGCCGACATTGCGCATCGTCTGGATGACACGGACGGCGTCGTCGATCGAAGTGCTTCCGTGCGAGGCGACCATGAGAACGCCGTCCAGCTCCGGCGCGATCGCATTGGCATCCGGCGAAGCGGAGAATGCGGAAATGTCGACAAATATGGTGTCGAACTCCTTTTTCAGCTCGGCGAAGCTCAATTGCGTGCGGCGCGAACTTAGACGAATTGCCGGCGTCACGGTGTCGACCTGGCCGAGCGGAAGGAATTTCAGCGTGGGGCTGAGGGGCAAGGCCGCGGTCTCAATCAGTTCGCCATTGTCGAGAACGTCGACGAGGCCGCTGAGACTATGGGGTGCGATCGTCTTGCTGAGCGATGGATTCTGCGCGGCCGCATCAATCAGAAGCGTCTTCGCTCCAGATACCGACGACAGCACAGCAAGTTCGCTTGCGATGGTCGATGCTCCGTTGCCGCGATTGACGGCGACCACTCCGATGACGACCCGGCGTTTGCGCCGAAGCGCGACGACCGTTGCGCTCAGCTCTGTCATGCCTGGGATGGCTATACTGCCGTCCGTACCGGCGGCGAAGAAAGGCGCCGGCTGGCCGTCGCGTGTCCTTTTTGACGTCGCCAGCACGGTGACGAAGGACAGGCCACAGCTTTCAGCGATCTGATGCGGGCGGACGAGCCGGCGGTCGCTGGCATGTCTTATCATTGCGAGTGCGAAACCGGCCCCAAGGCCGACCGCGGCCGCAAAGGCGGCGATGAGAGTGCTGCGCGGTCTCGCCTTCGAAAGAGGCAGCGTAGCTCGCGAGACGATCGTGGCATCGGACATCGGGTACGTGATGCGCTGCTTTGCTTCGGTCAGCTGGTTCAAGGTGTTTTCATAAAGAGTGCGGCGGGCATCCGTTGCGCTCTGCAGCTCCGCAAGCTTGAACTGGTCCCGCGGATTGCTCGTGAAGCTGGCCAGGGCGCTAGCGGCTTCCGCGAGCCCTCGCTGTTGCTCGGCTATGAATTTCGCCAGCCAGTCGCTGTATTGGCGGGCGGCGTTGGCCTTCATCGCGATATTCTTCTGGATATACTGCCCGGCGAGCGTGTCAGCAATGTCGACGGCCTTCTGAGGGGTCGATGCCGCAGCCGATATCTCGATGATCGTCGAGCTTCCGATCCGGCGGATGTCCATCATGTTCAGCAGTTTGGCGGTTGCCCAGTCGTGGAGCCGCTCATCCTCCGTCTGTGGTTGCGCTTCGCTCGCTCCCTTGCCTGCCGCGTCCTGCGATGGAGTATCCGCTTGGGGTGAAAGCCCCATCAGCCAATTCTTCGCTCTGTCCTGCAGCGAAGGCGTCTGGTCGACGAACTCGGGATCATGAACGAGATCGAGCGCCGCTACCGTTCCACCGACGACATCGCTCGATCTGGCGATCTCCAACTGTCCTTCGATGAATGCATCTTCCGCGAAAGCCCTCTGCGTTTCAGAGCCGCTCACCTGGGGAAAGATCACAAGCTGCGTGCTGGCAACGTAAGTCGGTTCGGCGGTCAGCAAATAGGTTCCGGCGATCGCCAGGAAAGCGATGGTCGTCGCGACGATCCAATGCCAGCGCATTCTCAAAAAGAAGAGCATACCCCGCAGGGTCAGCGGCGAATTGCCGCCGCCTGTAGCTTCTGGAGCCAGGGATATGGGAGAGACACCACTGAAGATCGTGCTGGAGGTCATGTCGTCCTAATCCGGAATGGGAAATCAATGAATAGCCAGTTAATGGCAGCTTGGAGGGGACGGTGGAGAAGCGCATCTTCCGATCTCGAACACGGTCGGCGGTCTCCCCATTGAACGCTCAGTACGACCCGCGCTGCGAAAACAGCGCAGGAATGGTCTTGGCGATGATGACGAAGTCTCGGACGAGCGACCAGTTGTTGAGGTAATGGACGTCGAGAGAAACCCGGTACTCGTAACTGACATCGTTGCGCCCACTCGTCTGCCATTGGCCGGTCAGCCCCGGGCGAACCGCCATATAGGCCCATACGTGTTCGCCGTAGCGTGGCAGTTCTTCGGCTGTGACCGGGCGGGGTCCGACGAGGCTCATTTCGCCACGCAAGATGTTGATCAGCTGGGGAAGCTCGTCGATGCTCGAGCGCCTGAGGATATCGCCGACGGCGGTGATCCTCGGATCGTTCTTCAACTTACGGGTCATTTCCCATTCGCTGCGGGCCGCCGGGTTGTTTTGCAGCAATTCCGCGAGCTGAGCACTCGCATCGGTCTTCATCGTCCGAAATTTGAGGCATCCGAACGGCGCTCCGCCGAAGCCAATGCGCGTATGGGAATAGAAGACAGGGCCGCCGTCGGAGAGTTTCACGATCATCGCGACGATCAGCAAAAGCGGAGAGAGCAGGATCAGCGCGATGAACGCAACAAGAAAATCTATCGCACGCTTTGACGACCGGCCGGCTGCACGAGGCCTGGAGTCGCGCAACGAGTCGCGCAAGCCGCCCTTAGCGGCCCGTCCGATGCGAGACCAAGCCTCAAAACTATGTGCTTCCCATGTCATCGCGGTCTCCAAAACATTGGACGTCAAGAACCGTTCAAAGCTTGCTGCGCCGCACCCAGATTGTCTGTTACCAAGGTCATAATCGTTAATTAATTCTTTATGCTACGAAGATGGCTAGAGATTTCCAGATATAGCCATGCGTCATCAATTCTTTTAAGCGGATATATAAGCTGCTTTGAATGATCATCTTGAGCAGAATCCATCGTAATTTTGATGTTTTCATCTCTAATTATGATGATTTCTCATTCATTAAGTCTTTTATATAAGCACATATCGGAGCTACTGCGAGGAATTCCTAGATATATTAGACATTTTGATTTTACTAGACGATTTAGTTTTTAATGCGACACCGAAGTAAACTTGAATTTTCTGTTATCATGCGCTGATGTTATTTGACTAACGTATTAATCCAATATAAATGACGCGGTGCAGCATTCTAGTACTAGGAGTGAAATTGCATGGACGGGATCACGCACGCCTCAGATCGCAGGGTCGGCATCAGCAAGGCCGCGATCTCGGCTAACGGCGGCATTCACCTCAACAGTCGTATCGTCATCGATGATGAATTTCTTTCCTGCCGCTCGAGCGTACGGCGTTTCCGTCGTGGTGAGATCATTGCCGGGGCCGGCGTCCTCGTCGATATGTTCGCTCGCGTGCATTCGGGGTTGGTCAGTGCAAGTACGATGCTGCCCGACGGCAGGGAATTCATCGTTGAAATTATCCCGAAATCAGGCCTGATCGGCGAGCTTGAAGTCTTGCGCCGGCAGACAATGAACCTCGAGTACCGTGCCGCTTCCAATTGCGAGCTGCATTTTTTCGAGGGCCGGCTGCTGCGCGACATGTATGCCAGCGATCCGTGTTTCCGCGAAAAAGTGTTCTCGAGGGCCCTGGCGCGTATTTCGGAGCTTGAACACAGGATTATCGCCAATGCGGCGTCGAGCCTGCAGGCAAGACTGGCGAGCACGCTGCTGCGGCTCGCGGCGGTTTACGGAAAGGATGCCGCAAACAGCGGCAACGAGCTGATTATCTCGCAAAATGATCTGGCCGCAACGCTGCCGGCGTCCCGCGAGAAGGTCAATCAGTGCCTGCGGCGTCTGCGGGAATTCAAGATTATCGACGGAGGGCAGGGCAAGATCCGGATTCTCAACCGCAAGGCGCTCGAGGCCTGTGCGAATGGCGCCTTTTCGGTGAAGTGATGCACTTGCCGCTTCCCCACGCCCTGCGACCCGCCTCCATCGTCAGCCGCTTTCCCGGCCACGGTTCGAAGAGGATCGATCGCGTAGTCGTCATCGACGACTATTCTGTAGCGAGGGGCGGGGCGACGGGGCTCGCGGTGCTGTCGGCCAAGCTTTTCCGCGGCCTGAATCTTCCCGTGACCTACATTTGTGGGGATGATGCCGCCAATGCGGAGCTTGCTGCTCTCGGGGTCACCATGATCGGATTGAACAGCCGCGACCTGCTTAGCGCCGAGCGTGCGAAGGCCTTCGTGACCGGGATTCACAATGGTGCGGCCGCCCGTATGGTCGCGAACTGGATTGCCGCAAAGGATACAGCGAATACCGTCTATCACGTGCATGGTTGGCATCAGATCCTTTCTCCCGCGCTTTTCAGGGCCCTGGCTCCGGTCGCGGGACGATGCGTGGTCCACGCGCATGACTTTTTCTCCGCCTGTCCCAACGGCGCCTTTTTCGATTACCAGGCGCAAGAGATCTGCCTTCGGCGTCCCCTCGGTGCGGGCTGCATTGCGACGGCCTGCGACAAGAGAAGTTATTCGCACAAATTGTGGCGAGTCGCCCGCGGCTCGAATGTCCTCCGGCTACTCAGGGCTGAAGCGGATTTCGGCCGGATAATCCTGCTGCATGAGAAGATGGCCGGCTTTCTCGTAGGCGCCGGCTATCGGCCCGATCGACTGACGACGATCCGCAATCCCGTTGCCCCCTTGTCGACACAACGCATTGAGGCGGAGGCGAATGATGAGTTCGTCTTCATCGGACGGCTCGACGAGGAAAAGGGCGTGGAGGACGCCGTGGCCGCCACACGCAGAGCCGGCGCCAGGCTCTGCGTGATCGGGGACGGTCCGCTGATGCCCTTGGTCGCGGCGTCTGGCGATCACGTCAGGGCCGTCGGCTGGCAGTCGCATGCGGAGATCGGCACCACCATCCGCAATGCGCGCGCCCTATTGATGCCCTCGCGTTATCCCGAGCCATTCGGCCTCGTGGCGATCGAAGCAGCCATGAGCGGCCTGCCCGTCATCATGTCGCGCAGCGCCTTTCTTGCCGAAGAAATGGAGCAGGCCGGCATGGCGTTTGCGTGCGACACGGCTGATGAAACCGCCTTTGCCGACACATTGACGCGATTGAGCCAAATGCCGAGGCACGAGATCCGCGCCATGAGCGAGCGGGCCTTCCTGATGTCGCCTGATCTCGCCTCGACGCATGAGGAATGGCGCGACGCGCTCCTTGCCGAATATTGCAGCCTGCTTTCGACGAATGCGGTTCCGAGCTGACAGACGGTGTGGCGACACAAGGAGTATTCCGTTGACCTTTAAAGCAACAACCTCTCTTTCCGACGCAAGGGCATTTCTCGGCGATGCGCCCGTGATGGCGAAAAGACGCGCGGCCGAGGCGGGAAGCGTCAAGGAAACCAGGCAACTGCGCGTCGCGATCGTGCATTACTGGCTCGTCTCAATGCGCGGCGGCGAAAAGGTCGTTGAAGAATTGTGCCGCATGTTTCCGCAGGCCGACATCTTCACCCTCGTCTGCAATCGGGATCGCATCAGCGATTTTCTAAAAACGCGGAACATCCGTACGTCCTTTCTGCAGAAGATACCCGGCGCGCAGCGGCATTACACCAAAATGCTGCCGCTGATGCCCTTCGCGCTCGAGCAATTCGATCTACAGGACTACGATCTCGTTTTGTCGAGCGAATCCGGGCCTGCAAAGGGCATTATTACCCGCGCCGACGCTCTCCATGTCTGTTACTGCCATTCGCCGATGCGCTACATCTGGGATCAGTTTCACGTCTATCGCCATGGCCTGCCATGGGTGGGGCGTGCCTTAATGTCGATCACCGCGCCGATGCTGCGTGCCTGGGATGTGACGACGTCTTCCCGTGTCGACGTATTCGTCGCCAATTCCGATTATGTGGCAAACCGCATTCGCCGCTTCTACGATCGGGACTCCATCGTCATCCACCCGCCGGTTGCCACCGACGATTTTTCGGTTGGGAAGGGGAAAGGCGAATTCTATCTCTATGCCGGCCAGCTGACGGCCTACAAGCGGCCGGATATCGCCGTTCGCGCCTGCACCGAGGCCGGGCGTAAGCTTGTCGTAATCGGAGAGGGAGAACAATTGCCCTATCTGAAATCGATCGCCGGACCGACCGTGCAATTCCTCGGCCACCAGCCGTTCAATGTTCTGCGGGACCACCTCTCGCGATGCCGCGCCCTGCTGTTTCCAGGCACGGAAGATTTCGGCATCCTGCCGGTAGAAGCCATGGCATCAGGGCGGCCGGTCCTCGCTTTCGACGCCGGCGGCGCCAGGGAAACCGTTTCTTCGCCGCAGGTCGGTTTTCGCTTCGCTGAGCAAACCACCGAAGCCCTGCTGGAAACCATGGCGGCTTTCGAAGAGGTGGAGGACGATATCGATCCGCATGCGATCCGCGCGCATTCGCTGAAGTTTTCCTCCGCCGTCTTTCGCGACCGGATGGCCGGACTCGTCGAGCAACAGCTCTCCACCCATGCCGATCGATCAGTCGATGGCTTCAATAGACGACCGGTCTAAAACAAAAACTGGAGCTGCCTGTCTTGCTGCCGCGATCGAAACCGTCTCAAGCTGCCGACGAGGAATAGACAGATCATGTCAAGCCTATCTCAGAGGACGGCAATGGCGAGCATCTGGACGATCAGCGGAAAATTCCTCGCGCGGCTGCTTGATTTCGTCAGTCTGCTCGTCCTGGCAAGATTGTTGAGTCCTGCGGATTTCGGATTGGTCGCCATTGCGACGTCGGTTCTGGTCATCATCGAGTCGATCCTGGATCTGCCGTTGACACAGGCGCTTATGCGCCAACCATCGCCTTCGGAGGAGATGTTTGCGACGGCTTTCACGCTCAGCCTGCTGAGAGGGTTGGCCATCAGCCTGCTGATGATGATCATTTCCTGGCCGATGGCCGTGATTTACGACGATTCCCGGCTTTTTGCGCTTGTCGCCGTACTTTCAATCGCGCCGGCCATGCGCGGCATGATCAGTCCGCGCATGGTGATTTTCATGCAGCGTTTCGATTTCAGACGCGAGTTCGCGCTCGACCTCATCACCAAGGGATCGACCCTGCTGTTCGGGGCAGGTGTTGCCGTGGCGACGGGGAGCTATTGGGGGCTTGCGGTCGGGGCCGTTGCCGGCCCGACTGCGGCGATGATCACCTCCTATGTCCTTGCGCCGATGCAGCCGAAATTCTGCCTGTCAGAATGGAAGCGTTTTCAGGATATGATCAGCTGGAATACGGTGTCTCAGGTGCTGAGCGCAATTAATTGGCAGCTGGACCGGCTGCTTTTGCCCCGTTTTGCCGGGCTGTCGACGTTTGGCGCCTTCAGCGTCGCCGACAATATCGCCGGCATTCCCTATCAGACCTTTGTGGGGCCATTGCTGCGCCCGCTGATGGCGGCGTTCTCCACTGTCGAAGATCGTCGCAACCTGGTTGCCGCCTATTTGAAGGCAACGAGTGCAATCACCTTCGTCGCGGCGCCCATTCTCATTGCGCTTGCCTTTCTGGCTGAGCCGACGGTGCGTATCCTCGTCGGCGAGAAATGGGCATCCGCCGCGCCAATTTTGCAATGGCTGTGCATGGTGAGCCTGCTCGGTCTGCCGACGAACATAGTGCCAGCATTGGCTATGGTCATGGACAATACTCGTTCCCTCGCCTTGCGGATGTTTGCCGAGTTCGCGGTCAGAGTCCCGGTCACCATCCTCGGCATCGTCTATTTTCAGGTGGCGGGTGCGCTCGGCGCGCGTGTGGTGGCGGTTCTCGTCGCTTATGCCGCCTCGCTCGTCATCACCAAGCGGTTGATCGGGGCGAGTTTTGCCGCGCAGCTGAATTCATTTGGCAGGCCTCTGGCCGCGAGCCTGCCGATGATCGCTTTCCTGCTCTGGATGGAGCCGAATCTCGCCACCATGCCTGCCGGCTTTAGCCTGATCGTCAGCCTAGCGCTTTGCGGCGCGGCGGCAGCGACAATCTTCTGGGTCTTCGCGCTGTTGTTATGGCAGATTCTGGGAAGGCCCGACGGCATCGAGACCATCGTTGTTCACAGGCTCATGCCGCGACGCAACAGAGTTGTCATTTCATGAGAAAGACCCGTGTAGTCCAGCGATTGTTTTGGCGGTTTTGGAGGAGCGCAATGCGTTACGGCATATCTTCTAAGAGTCTGGGTTTGCTCGTTGTTCTCGGACTGGGGGCGTTGCCGAGCCAGCCTAGCGTCGCCCAGGAACCGATCAACATGAACGCCTATCAGCTGACGTTCGAGGAGAATTTCGACAGCCTCGATGTCTCGGCGTGGGGAGAGAGACGTTCCCGCTGGATCGCTCACACGCCCTGGAACGGCGATTTCGGCGACGCCCGTTTCACGGATCCGGCGCCCGGATTTCCGTTTACGACCGATCAGGGAATCCTGAAGATCGAAGCGCGGAAGGGCGAGGAAGGAACATGGCGTTCAGGCCTGCTCTCGGCGGTCAATCCGAAAGGCGAAGGTTTCTCTCAGCAATTCGGCTATTTCGAAGCGCGGATGAAGCTGCCGCCGGGCAAGGGTGTGTGGCCGGCCTTCTGGCTCATCGGACTCGACCGGTCGAAATACACCGCCGAGATCGACGTGCTGGAATATTATGGCCGGGCGCCCTACGAGTTCAGCATGGGCTTTCACATCTGGCGCCAGGCCCATGGAGGCCAAAACTCTACTGGCGGCTACTGGAAGACTGTTCAGGATGGAATTCTGAACAGCGAGTATCATACCTACGGCGTCGATATCCAGGCCGACAAGACGACCTTCTATCTGGATCGCCAGTACCTGTGGAGTTTCGACACACCGAAGGAGTTCCATATGCCGTTCTATCCGCTGGTGAACTTGGCGCTCGGCTCGGGCTGGCCAATCGATGAAACGCCGAACCCTTCCATCCTGCTCGTCGACTATATTCACGTCTACCAGCGGAAGCCGGCCGACGCGGCGAATTGAACGAGCGGCCGTTTGAGCGACCTATTGCTCGCGGAGGCAACTGATACCGGTTTGCGCATCGAAGAGATGAATTGCCTCCTCGTCGAAGAAGAGGGTGAGTTTTTCGCTGTCTCGGAACGGCGTGCGCGGCGGCAGGCAGGCCGTCAGCCGTTGGTTTCCCGCCAGGGCGGTGACGACGAGCTCGGGGCCGGTCAACTCCGCAACCTCCACGCCTGCCTCGAGCGACGGCCCGGATCCAGCCGTGCGAAGGGCCTCGGGGCGGATGCCGAGGACGAGGTCGCGACCATTGGCTGCCGCCTTACCGAAACGGACGGGAAGAGGCAGGCTGACGTCGGAATCCGGGAGCACCAGTCGATTGTCTTGGACCGATGCTTTCAGCAGGTTCATCGGCGGCGCGCCGACGAAGGTCGCGACATAGAGCGTCGCCGGACTGTTGTAGATCTCTTCCGGCGTGCCCAACTGCTCGATACGGCCGTCGCGCATGACGGCGATGCGGCTCGCCAGCGTCATAGCCTCGATCTGGTCATGGGTGACATAGACCACAGTGGTCTTCAGCATCTGGTGCAGCCGCTTGATTTCGGTGCGCATTTCCATGCGCAGCTTGGCGTCCAAATTGGAAAGCGGCTCGTCGAAGAGGAACACCTCCGGCTTGCGCACCAGCGCACGGCCGATCGCGACGCGTTGCCGCTGGCCGCCGGAAAGCTGGCTCGGCTTGCGATCGAGCAGATTTTCGATCTGCAGGAGCTTTGCCGCATCGCGCACGGCCTTGTCGCGCTCCGGCGCCGGAACTTTGCGCATTTCCAGGCCGAAGCCGATGTTCCTATGCACCGTCAGGTTGGGATAGAGCGCGTAGGATTGAAAGACCATTGCGATGTCGCGGTCCTTCGGATGCACGCGAAGCACCGAGCGGCCGCCGATTCTGACGTCACCGCTCGTTGCCTCGGCAAGGCCGGCGATGATGTTCAGGAGAGTGGACTTGCCGCAGCCGGAGGAACCGAGCAGCACGAGGAATTCGCCGCTTTCCAGGGAAACATCGATGCCTTTCAGCGTCTCGACGTCGCCATAGGTCTTGCGAATATTTTCGATATCGAGCGCGCTCATGACCGTGGTTCCTGAGGCGAGGTCGGGTCGCCATAGCTGCGGGGAATGGTGGAGATGGCGCGCGAGGCGACTTCGGTTCCCGCTCTCAGGCAAGACAACAAAGGCTCATCCTTTGCCAGCGCTGCGAGGAAGGCGGCATTGAAGACATCGCCGGCGCCGATGGTATCGACGACCGCGACAACGGGCGCTGCCACCGAAACCAGCTGCCCGTCTGGTCCGATTGCGATTGCGCCATCGGGGCCGCGTTTGACAACGACGATCGCACCGTCCGGCATATGCAAGCTGATGTGCCGGGCGGCTTCGATCGGATCGGCGACGCCGGCAAGCGTCGTCGACTCGACCTCGTTGAGCAGCGCGATGCCGCTGCGGGAAAGCCAGGCGCGTGTCGCAGCGCAATTCTGCTCGGTCCAGCCGTCGAGCGGCCAGCCGGTGTCAAGTGCGACGGTGATGTCATGGCTCTCGGCCCAGTCGAAGAAGGCTTCGTACTGGCGGGTCAGATCGTCGGTCAGGAAGCCGCCGCAGAGAAGTGCATAGCCGCCGCGGAGCCGTGCGCCGTCGACGACGGCGAAGACGTCGGCGAGGCTGAAGCGTGGCAGGTGGCCTCGAGTGGTGAAGAACGTGCGTTCACCGTCGGGGTGGGTGATGCCGACGGAGAGGGTCGTTTGTTCAGGACGCACCGGCCATTTCTCGGAACGGCGGCCGAAGGCCTCGGCCAGCCAGCGGCCAAACTGGTCGCTGCCGATATTGGCGGCTATCTCGAATTCGATGCCGAGCGCCTGCCATGTGAGCGCGCTGTTGCCGGCCGACCCGCCGACCCTCAGTTCGTCATGATCGACAATGATTTCCGTCCCGGCCTTGGGCCAGGGGGCGGCCGGTCCGAGGATCAGGTCGACATTGACGTTGCCGATGACTGCAAGCGGCCGCATTCATTCGCTCCGTGTGATCTTAGTGGATCGAACGGGCGTTCCGGCATTGTCCACCCGGGCTTCGGCAAAGCCGACCATCAGCTGCTGGGCGACCGGCAGCATGGCGAAGATCACGGCAAGACCGGTGGCCGGGGCAAAGCGGATCGTCACGGCGCCGGCGACCGGCGACAGTCCAGATGCGTCGAACAGAATGACGGGCGCGCCGCTCTCCACGGCGGAGATCGCCATGGCCGTTACGAGGGCGGCAGTTTCGTCCAGACCGCGGAACAGAACGACGCCGATTTCCGGTCCGAGCATCTCCATCGGCCCATGACGCAGCTGACCGCCTTCGAGCGAGAAGCAGGGGCGGCGCGACAATTCGGTCAATCCCAGGGCCAAGGCCTCGGCAATGCCCTGCAGACGGCGGCCCGAAGTCACGACCGTCGCGACGTTTTCGAGCGCGGCCAGCGCGGCGGCGATGTCATGGTCTTCGGGCCCGTCAAGGACTGCAAGTGCTGCGGCGGGATCCTCGCCGAGGGCGGTAAGGATTGCCAGATGCAAAGCAAGAGTCACCGTCAGACTGCGAGTGGCTGCGAAGGCGAGCTCGGTGCCGCCGCTGCCAACAAGCGATGGGGTGGTTCTTGCAAGGAAGGAGCCGGCTTCAAGCGTCAGGCCGAAAGTCTCCGGCGTGCCGCCGGTCTCGTTGAACCAGCGCACGACCTCGGCGCTTTCGCCCGATTGCGAGGTGACGAAGATCGTCCTGCCCGCGATCGGCAGTGGCTGTCCGAGTTGCTCGGACAGCGGTATTGCTATCGCGTCGATGCCGAGACCACGGTAGAGCGGTTCGACGGCGCGGTTGACGGCATGTGAGCCGCCCATACCGATCAGGAGCAGCCGGCCGGTCTTCTTCAGCGAAGCGGCTGCTCTTGCCGCCATCGGCCCTGCCGCTTCGTAGGAGGCGATCGCATCAGCGTGCTGGCGGGCCATTTCGCGGTCGATTGCCACAAGTCCGGCAGGCCGGTTTGTTTTCGTTGTCATGTTCATCCCTTGACGCCGCCGCTGGTGAGGCCCGAAATCAGGGCGCGTTGCATGATCAGACCGATCAGCACCGGGGGCAGGGCGGCGAGCACACCTGCCGTGGCGATCAGTCCGTAATCGGAGACGCGGCCGCCGGCGAGATCGGCGATGGCGACGGTCAGCGTCTTGGCGCGCTGGTCCGAGGTGAAGAGCAGCGCGTAGAAGAATTCATCCCACGCAAGAAGGAATGCGAAGAGGCTCGAGGTCGCGACCACGGGGGCGGCGAGCGGCAGCGTGATGATCCGGAGCGTCTGGAACAGGCCGGCGCCGTCAATCATCGCGGCGGATTCGATCTCGCGTGGGATGGAATCGAAGCCGGATTTCAACAGCCAGGTGGTGAAGGGGGCCAGGATCGTCAAATAGACGAGGGCGAGGCCGAAGACGTTGTTCAGCATGCCGAGATGGGAGAGGCCGATATAGAGCGGTACGGCGAGTGCCACGGGCGGCAGCATGTAGGTGGCAATCACCATCGACAGCGACCAGCCGACGGAGGGCGTGCGCGACACGGCCCAACCGGCCGGAATGGCGAGCGCGATGGCGGCGATCGTCGCCATGCCCGCCACCTCGATGCTGTTGCGCAGCGACGAAGTGAAGGCAGCGCCGGCGCTGTTTTCAATTGTCGACAGCAGAAGCTGGTATCGCGAGAAATCAACGGCCTGCGGCCACCAGCGCAGCGGCTTTGCGGCGAGATCAGCAGCCGGCGCGATGCTCATGATGAAAAGCCAGAGGATCGGCGCCAGGATGACGGCGGCGAGCAGCAGGGCGCAGAGGTGAATGAAGGCTGAGAAGAGCGGGCTCCGGCGTTCCATCAAGCGGCACTCCCGGCGGTCTTGCGCACAAGGGCCGCGTATCCAACGGCCAACAGCGTCACCAGTAGCGTGACAATCAAGGCCAGCGATGCGCCCGAGCCCGCGCGCTGGAAGGAAAAGGCTTCCTGGTAGACGAGGATCGAGAGCGTGCGCGTGCTATTGGCCGGCCCGCCGCGGGTCATGACCCAGATGATGTCGAACACCTTGAATGCTTCGATCGTGCGGAGCACGAGCGCCACCATCAGCGGGCCCGCGAGATAAGGCAGGATGACGAAGCGGAAGCGGGCGAAGGGACCGGCGCCGTCGACCAGCGATGCGGCGGTGATATCGCGCGGCACGGCTTGGAGCGCTGCGAGCGCGATCAGCGCCACCAGCGGGAAATTCTTCCAGCAGTCGGCGACGATGAGGGCGGCGAGCGCCGTGCCTGGTTCACCCAGCCAGGAGCGGTAGGCGTCGAGCAGGCCGAGCTGCGTCAGTGCGGCGTTCAGCGCGCCATATTCCGGATTGTAGATCAGCCGCCAGAGGGTGGCGTTGACGACGGTCGGCAGTGCCCAGGGCAGGATCATCAGGGCGCGAAGAGCGGTGCGGCCGCGGAATTGCTGGTTCAGCAGGAGGGCGGCAAGGACGCCGATCACCATTTCGGCGGCGACCGAGACGATGGCGAACCATGCGGTGGTAATGAGTGTGCGCTGGAAATTCGAGCCGGAGAGCATCTTCACGTAATTATCGATGCCGACGAAATTGCCCTGCGTGCCGACGAGCCTGGCATCGGTGAAGGAGAGGTGGACGGTATCGACCAGAGGCCAGCCGATCACCGAGATCATCACCACGAGAAGCGGCAGCATTAGAAGCCACGCGCGGGTTGTCAGCCAAGTGCCCGACATCGAGGCGACCCCTTTTCATTCATAGGTTCTGGAGGAAGGGCGACGACGGGCGCCGCCCGGGCTTTCATGCGGGGCTCAGAGACCGCTATTGTCGGCCGCCGACTTCAGTGCGTCCTCGGGAGTGGACTGGCCGAGCAGCGATTCCTGGATCGCCTGCTGCAGGGCTGTCGAAAGCTCCTGATACTTCGGCGTCGTCGGACGTGGATACATGGCGGCGAGGCCGACCTTGGCGGCGGCGATCAGCTCTTCCTGCCCCTTGGTGACGGCGGGGTCCTCATAGGAGGATGCCCAGATCGGCAGGCTGAGCTTGGCGTAAGCGTTCTGCGTAGCCCGTGAAGTCATGAAGGTAATGTACTTCCAGGCCTCATCGGGATGCTGGCTGGCGGAGGTGATGCCGAGGCCCATCGAGCCATTGACGGCAGAAGCCTCGCTCTTGCCGGCAACGCCCGGTGCAGGCACGACGCCGACCTTGCCCGCAACCTTGCTGTCCTTTGGATCGTTGGCCATGTTGTACATGTAGGTCCAGTTCAGCGCGAAGGCAGCGTCGCCGTTCTGGAAGACCTTGCGGACGTCTTCTTCCAAAAATTCCTTGGAGTTCGGATTGGTCAGGCCCGATGTATAGCTCGCGACCATGTATTTCAGCGCATCGAGACCGCCGCCGGTCTGGAAGGCCGGCTTGCCGTCCTTGAGGAAATCGCCGCCATAGGCGCTGACGAGCGTGGTGTAGTCGCAGATGGCGGCTTCGGCCTGCGACCAGCTCCAGGCGATCGGTGTGGCGAGCAGGCCCTTGTCCTTGATCGTCTTTGCCTGCTCGGCCAGCTCGTCCCAGGTCTTCGGCGGTGCCTCGATGCCGGCCTTCTCCAGGATCTCCTTGTTGTAGAACAGGTATTTGGTGTCCAGGATCCATGGCATGCCGTAATATTTGCCGTCATACTGAACCGTGGTCCAGGCGCCCGGCAGCACGCCCTTCTTCATCTCGTCGGTGATGCGCGAGGAGACGTCGACCAGCACCTTGTTGGTGGCGTATTCAGCCGGCCAGATCACGTCGAAGAGGACGACGTCGTAGCCGCCGCCCGACCCCTGCGCCAGCACCGTCTTGTCGTGCAAGCCTTCGTAAGGCACAAATTCGAGGTTGACCTTGATATCGGGGTTCGCCTTGGCGAAAGCGTCGGTCATGGCGCGCACATCGGCCTCGCTATAGGCAGCCTGCGCCATGAAAAGCGCGTTCAGCGTCGTTTCGGCGAAAGCATGCGGGGCAAAGGATGCACCGATCAAGGCCGCCCCCAGAAGCGTCTTGTTAAGAGATTTCAGCATTGCAGCCTCCAGTTTTTGACATTTACGCATGGCCGAGGGCGGTTTTTCCGCCATCGGTTTTCGAGAAGGCACGCGGGAAATACAACGTGCCGGTTCGTTATCTCGGAGCGTCGTTGGAGGCCCTGTGCGGCTTCCTGCGTTCCCTGGAACTCTCCGGTCCCTTATTAAGTCAAATGTCTTGACTTATTACTTCGCCAACATTCTACTGGAGTCAAGAGGCAATTGCACATGAATGACGTCAGGCCGATCCGGGCCAAGAGCGGCACCAATCACGAAGGCACCAGTGCGCATAACCGGCGCGTGATGATCGATGCCTTGAGGATCAACGGAGCACTCTCGCGCGCCGATCTGGCGCGGGCGACGCGGCTGACCAAGCAGACGGTGTCGAATATCATCGAGGAGCTCGAGCGCGATGGTCTCGTCAGCTCGCAGGAGGCGGTGCGGAAAGGCAGAGGTCAGCCGTCGACACCTTATGGCCTGGTGCCTGAAGGCGCTTTCGCGATCGGCCTGCAGATCGACCGGCATGTGACGCGGGCGGTCGCCGTCGACCTCGTCGGCAGCGTGCTCGTTCGCGCGGAAGCCGGCCTGCCGCCCGGAGGTCCGTCGACCGGAGCGAAGGTCATTCTCGATCTCGTCGCCGGCGTGCGTTCCAGGCTTGCCAGGATCGTTCAGCAGTCGGAGAAACGTCTGGTCGGCCTCGGCGCCGCGATGCCTGGCCCGTTCGGGATGGAAGGCAGCGGCGATGATCCCTGGATGATGGAGGCCTGGCAGAAGTTTCCGCTGTTGGAAACGCTGAGCGCCGGCACCGGTCTCGATGTCGGCCTTCAGAATGATGCGGCGGCGGCTGCGACCGCCGAGCGAATGGTGGGAGCCGCTCATGGTGTCGATCACGCCGTCTGCCTCTTCGTCGGCTACGGCATCGGCGCCGGCCTCATCCTGAACGGAGAGCTCTATCGCGGCGCAAGCGGCAATGCAGGCGAGATCGGCATGGCGCTGCTCTTTGCCGATGGTAAAACGACGCCGCTCGAACATCGCGCCTCGCTCGCCTCGCTCTACCAGCACCTATCAGTCGATCCGGCTGATCCAGATCTCCATGCGCGCATCAATGCGCTCGCCTCCAGCGGCGATCCAGGTATCCAGTCCTGGATCGAGGCGGCGGCGGCAGACTTGCGCTGGAGCATTCATCTCATCGAAACAATCTTTGATCCGCAGACGGTGATCCTCTGCGGCAGCGCGCCCGAAGCGCTGGTGAACAGCTTGATTGCGGCGATCGGCCCGCTGCTGCCCTCGATCGCCGAAAGGCGCGGCCGGACGCTGCCACGCTTGCAGCCCGGCATGGCCGATCCATGGTCTGTGGCGCTCGGAGCGGCCGCCGGACCAATCAGCCGTGCATTCGATCCGCGCTTTGCTGCAATTTTGAAGGATTTCCTGTGATTTGGGGCTGAAACCAGGCGTTGCACAGCAGTGCAATGATAAAAAATTCGAATGCTTTTGCAAGTTTCGTCGTCACCGGGCGTGCGAATAGAGACGACTTCCTGTAATATAAGTAAATATTACTGACCCTAGAAAATAACGGTAATTCGAATATAAACGCAAATATCCGACAACATATTTGAACTTTTTGCGAATTTTCTCGAAACACTTCTCCTAGCGTCGCGAATAACGATTGTATGTCAATTTCGTGACAACTAGAATTGGAACCATTCATGTCATGTAATATTCATTGGCAGCGGCAATTTGAACCAGCTAAATGGGCGGGCGCTGAAAGTGCGCGTCCTTTTTTCGTTCGAGGTTCTCATGCAAGCCAAGCTTCTCGGCGCCGTTGGCGCCCTTCTCGCTACAGCGTTTCTTGCTGGTCCCGCTGCCGCCGCCGAAAAGACCAAGATTGACTTCTGGTTCGGCAATTCCGGTGACATCGCAAAGCGTGTCCAGGAACAATGCGATCGCTTCAACCAGTCGCAGGCCGATTACGAAGTCGTCTGCACCAGCCAGGGCAGCTACGACGCTTCCCTGCAGAACACTATTGCCGCCTTCCGTGCCGGCAAGCAGCCGACCATCGCCCAGGTTTCCGACGCCGGCACGCTCGACATCATGCTCTCCGGCGCCTACTATCCGGCCAACAAGCTGATGGCCGACATGGGCTATACCGTCGACTGGAACGACTACTTCTCGGGTATATCAGGCTACTATGCCACGTCGAAGGGCGAGATGTATTCCTTCCCCTTCAACTCCTCGACCGCTCTGCTCTACTGGAACAAGGACGCCTTCGCCAAGATCGGCAAGGATCACGCTCCGGCGACCTGGAAGGAAGCGGGCGAAGACTTGAAGGCCCTGAAGGACGCCGGCTATGCATGCCCGCTCGCGTTCGATATCTCCAACAACGAAGTCTGGCAGTACATCGAGCAGTTCGAAGCCGTCAACGGCGAACCGATCGCGACCAAGAAGAACGGCTTTGAGGGCCTCGACGCCGAGCTGGTCTTCAACAAGAACCCGCTTCTCGTCAGCTACATCAAGGACCTCAAGTCCTGGTACGACAGCAAGCTGGCCATCATCAAGAACAAGGCCGTTGGCCAGACCTTCGTCGAAGCCTTCGCCGCTGGCGATTGCCAGGTCATCCTGACCTCCGTCGGCGATCACGGCAATATCGGCCGCACCGCCAAGCAGGGCATGAACTGGGGCGTTGCAATGCTCCCGACCTATGGGGACGCAACCCGTCACAGCTCCTATGTTGGCGGCGCTTCGCTCTGGGTTCTGAAAGGTCATTCCGACGCCGAATACAAGGCTGCGGCTGCCTTCTTCAACTTCATCGCAAAGCCGGAAGAAGCTCTCACCTGGTCGACCGTTACCGGCTATATCCCGGTCCGTAACTCCGGCTTCGAATATCTCAAGAAGCAGGGCTTCTACGACAAGGCTCCTTACGCCGGCCGCGAACTGGCGATTCAGAGCCTGACCGCTTCCCCGGCCGGCGACGCCGCTGCGAAGGGTATCCGTCTCGGCGGCCTGCTGCAGGTCCGCACCGAAATCGCCAACGGCCTGCAGGCGATCTTCGTCAACAATGCCGACGTCCAGGCTTCGCTCGACTCTGCTGCTGATCGCGGCAACCAGCTCCTGCGCCGCTTCCAGCAGACCTACAAGAACGTTCAGCTTCCCTGATCGTCCAACATGAGCCGCACCCGGCCTGCCTTGTGCGCCGGGTGCGTCTTTGTAAGCTCTTCCCAGTTAGTTGCGGATGCGAACTCGCCGCCCGCGCCTAAACGAAACCAGGCGAAAACGACCACCCATGGAAAAGCGCGTCACTTTCTCCTCGACCACGATCGGCCTCCTCTTCGCATTCCCGATGTTGCTGCTGATCTTCGTCTTCTTCTATTGGCCGAGCGCGCAGGCGCTTTATTGGGCTTTCACGCTCGAGCAGCCATGGGGAGGCGGCAACGCCTGGGTCGGCTTCGACAATTTCAAACTCCTGCTCAGCGATCCGATCTATTGGGAATCGATCAGCCGCAGCATAGTCTTCGGCCTCAGCTCGACGATCATCGCCATGGGGCTGGCACTCATCCTGGCGCTTTTGACGGATCGTGAACTGCGCGGCCATAAAATCTACCGGTCGGTCTTCATCTGGCCTTACGCGATCGCCGCGCCTGCTCTCGGTCTCGCGTTTCGCTTCATCCTGGCGCCCGAAGCCGGGCTTCTCTCGGTCATCAATCACGTCTGGCCCGACCTCTGGAACCCGGCGCTTGACGGCAAGGATGCGATGATCGCCGTGATTATCGCCTTTTCCTGGAAATATATCGGCTATAATTTCATCTTCTTCCTCTCGGCTCTCCAGGGCATCCCCCGCTCCTTGATCGAGGCTGCGGCCATGGACGGCTCCGGACCGTTGCGCCGCATGTGGGATCTCCAGCTGCCGCTGCTCACGCCGACTTTGTTTTTCCTGCTGGTGATCAACATCACCGAAAGCTTTCAGGATTCCTTCGGTATCGTCGATGTCATGACGCAGGGTGGGCCGGCGCGCGCGACGGAACTCATGGTCTACAAGATCTATTTCGACGGCTTCCGGGGCCTCGATTATTCGGGTGCGGCTGCGCAGTCCATCATCCTGATGCTGCTCGTCGTGCTGCTCACCATCTTCCAGTTCCGCTTCATCGAGCGGCGCGTGCACTACAAGTGAGGTCGCTGATATGATCGAACGCACGCCGATATTCAACTTCATCTGCTATACGCTTCTGGCGCTCGGCATGGTGATCGCGCTTCTGCCTTTCGTCATCGTCGTCATCGCGTCGACACTCGATCTGGAGACGGTCAATCGAGTACCACTGCCGCTGATGCCGGGCTCGCATTTCTGGGAAAACGCCAGGGAAGCCTGGGTGCGCGCTGATCTCGGCAACAAGCTGCTCCACAGCATCATCTTCGCCACGGCGGTCGCTGCCGGCAAGGTCATCCTTTCCGCCATGGCTGCCTTCTCGATCGTCTACTTCCGCTTCCGCGGCCGGCATCTGATTTTCTGGATCATCTTCATCACGCTGATGCTGCCGCTGGAAGTGCGCATTGTCCCGACTTATTCGATTGCGGCGAACGCCCTACAGCCGTTCCAGGCAATCCTCGACGCCCTCGGCATCAGCTGGCTTGTCGCACAGACCACCGGCATTCAGATCAAGCTCGAATGGGGGCTGTTGAACTCCTATACCGGCCTCGTGGCGCCGCTCGTCGCCACTGCGACTGGCACCTTCCTCTACCGGCAGTTCTATCTGACGGTTCCCGATGAGCTTGCGGAGGCCTCGAAGATGGATGGGTCAGGCCCGGTGCGGTTTTTCTGGGACGTTCTGCTGCCGCTTTCGCGGCCAAACATGATCGCGTTGTTCACGATCATGTTCGTTTGGGCCTGGAACCAATATCTCTGGCCGCTTCTGATCACCACCGATCCGAGTTTCGGCATTGCGGTGACGCAGCTCAAGACGCTGATCCCGTCCGAATTCGGCCTGCCCGACTGGAATGTCGCCATGGCCGGTACGCTTATCATCATGTCGCCGCCGCTGGTGCTCGTCATCCTGATGCAGCGCTGGTTCGTGCGCGGCCTTATCTCCACCGAGAAGTGAAGGAACAGTCCAGTGGCACCGATCTCAATCCGTGATGTGAAAAAGAGCTACGGCAAGCATCCCGTCGTCCACGGCGTCGACCTGGAGATCCAGTCCGGCGAGTTCATCGTCATCCTCGGCCCGTCCGGCTGCGGCAAGTCCACGCTTTTGCGCATGATCGCCGGTCTTGAGGAAATCAGCGGCGGCGAAATCGCCATCGACGGCCGCGTCGTCAACCAGCTGGAGCCGCGCGAACGCGGCTGCGCCATGGTGTTTCAGAACTATGCGCTTTATCCGCATATGAGCGTCGCCGAGAATATCGGCTATGCTTTGAAGGTGGCGGGTGTTTCGAAGGCCGAGCGCAACCGACGCATCGCCGACGTCGCCAGGGCCCTCAGCCTCGAGCCTTTCCTCGACCGCCGGCCGGCCGCCCTTTCCGGCGGCCAGCGCCAGCGCGTGGCAATGGGGCGCGCGATGATCCGCGAACCGAAGGTGTTCCTCTTCGACGAGCCGCTTTCCAACCTCGATGCAAAGTTGCGCATCGCTATGCGCGCCGAAATCCGCCGCCTGCACCGCCGCCTCGGTGCCACGTCCATCTTCGTCACCCACGACCAGAACGAGGCCATGACGCTTGCCGACCGCATCATCGTGATGAACGCCGGCAATGTCGAACAGGTCGGCACGCCGGAAGAGGTCTATCACCATCCGGTCTCCCGTTTCGTCGCTGGTTTCGTCGGCACGCCGGCGATGAACCTGCTCGAAGGCACGATCAATGATGAGGGAATTTTCGTCTACGACCAAAGCCGCAAGATTGCGTTGCCGCGCGAGCGCGCCAGCGCTCTGAGAGGCAAACGCGTCGTGCTCGGCATGCGCGCCGAAGCCGCCAGGCTGGTGGCCTCTGATGCGCCCGAGGCACTAATCGCAACGGCCGATTTCATCGAAGAGCTCGGCGCGAGCCGCATCGTTCATGCCGACTTCGACGGGCTGCCCTTCGCAGTGGCGCTGACCGAGGCGGTGACGGTGAAGTCGGGCGATCCAATCGGCATCGCGATCGATCACAACGCGGTCCACCTCTATGCTGCCGATAGCGGGCGGATGATCGAACATACTGCAATGAGTGGAGCCGGCGCCGTTCACGCCTGAAGGCCCGTCGCGGGCTGCGCCCCTTGCGGCGCGCCTCTCACCAAGGCGTTGCTGGCGGCGGGAGACAGCCCTCAGCGGTGGATTGGATCGATCCAGGGAACGTCTTCCGGTTTCTCGACCGGCTCAATGTTGAGATTGACAACGACGGGCTCCTGACCCGAGCGGACGAGCACGCATTCCAGCGTCTCGTCACGGCTGGCGTTGATCTCCTGATGCGGCACATAGGGCGGGACGTAGATGAAGTCGCCCGGGCCGGCCTCGGCGGTATATTCCAGATGATCGCCCCAGCGCATGCGGGCCTTGCCCTTGACAACGTAGATAATGCTTTCGAGATCGCCGTGGTGATGGGCGCCGGTCTTGGCATTGGCATGGATCGTCACCGTCCCGGCCCAGATCTTCTCGGCCCCGGCCCGCGCATTGTTGATCGCAGTCGCGCGGCTCATGCCCGGCGTCTGCGCCGTGTTCGGGTCGAGCGAATTGCCGGGAATGACCTTGACGCCATGTTCGCGCCAGTCGATGTGAGAATGCTCGTGGTCGTCGCTTATGCCCAGCCTCCGCTCGATCGGACCAATCTAGGCGGGAGTTCGGCGACGGCCAAGCAGATTTACTTCGTGCATCAGAAAGGGCGCGCCTGATGAGCCACCTGCCACAGATCGATTACGACAGTGCTTCACCAGAGGTTCGTGCGGCGCATGACGAGGAGGTCAGGCTGCGCGGGCGCATGACCAACATGAAGCGGACGCTGTTACATTCGCCGGTCGCTCATCGCATCTATGCCGAATGGTTCACGCTGCGGGCCGAGCTCGATCCTGTCATCGGCGACCGCGAGATCTGGATCTTCTCGCATGCGATCTCGAAGGCCGCGAAATCGAAGATCGCCATCACCTTCTTTCGCCGAGCCTTGATCAACAAGGGCTTCGATCCCGACGCATTGCAGCTTTCCGAAGCGGAGGCACTGCTCGACGCCTTCGGCAGGGCTGTTGTCACCGATTCCAACGCCGTTCCGGTCGAGCTCTGGGCAAGGCTGAAGGACCGCTACGAGACCAAGACGCTCGTCGACCTCATCGCCTTTGCCGGCATCATGCTGGCGACGGCCGTGTTCAACAATGTGGTCGAGGTCGAGCTCGACCCTGAGCTCGAAGCCTTCGCGGAAGCCGGCTCAGCCTAGGCGCCAAGTGAAGCAATGGCGGCCCTGACCGCGTCTGCGCCGGATCTGGTCGGCCGGTATTCCAGGCCGACGGCGCCGGCATAGCCGTTGGCGAAGATCCAGTCGAGGCGGCGGGCAAGGTCGATGCTGCCGGAGCCCGGTTCGTTGCGACCGGGATGATCGGCGACATGAACATGGAAAACCCGATCCAGACGGCCGTCCAGCACCTCTTCGGTGCGTTCATCCATCACGGCGGAATGGTAGAGGTCGTAGACGATGCCGATCTCGGGGCGGGCGACGTCATCGACGATGTCGAGGACTTCGCGGGTCGAGTCGAGGAAATAGCCGACATGGTCGATGCGGATGTTGAGCGGTTCGACGCCGAGGCGCACGCCACTGCCTTTGAGGATATCGGCGCCGGCTTTCAGAGTTTCGGTGAGCGACCGGCGCTGCTCCTGACGGCTGAAGCCGGGAAGATCGTCGCCGGCCTGAGCAATCAGCACGGGTGCGTCGAGACGCCTGGCAACGGCAACGGAATCGGCAAGGCCTTTCAGCCAGGCCTGCCGGTTGGCAGCGTCGGTCAGCGCGATCATCGGTTCGGCGACGAGGCTGGTGACGGCGAGGCCGGTTTCCTCCAGCGCCGCCGCGATGGGATCCAGATCCTTGTCGGTCCAGCGCCAGAATTCGACTGCCATCAGCCCGCCAGCATGGGCGCGGCGGATCCGGTCGGCAAAGCTGTCGCCCTCTTCGGCAAACAGCCACTCTATGCAGGCTGAATAAAGTCGCATGAAAACTCCTCCGGTACGGCTCAGGCTGCGACAGAACGGAGTCTGCGGCAAGAGGCGTTTGCGTGCTTGACGACCGGATTCTTTGACGGAACACTCGTTACCTTCTGCCGGGGTGGCCGGCGCTTCTGGAGGAAGACATGGATCTGGGATTGAAGGGAAAGATCGCCGTCATAACGGGTGCGTCGGTCGGCATCGGGCTGGCGATCGCGGAGGGACTGGCGGCGGAGGGCGCCGACCTGGTGCTGGCGGCGCGCGGCGGCGGGCGGCTCGAGGCGGAAGTGGCGCGTATTTCCGAAAAGCACGGTGTCAGCGCAACCGCCGTCGTTGCCGATGTGGCGACGGTGGCGGGAACGGAAGCGATCATTGCGGCAGCCGCCGAAAGAGGTGGCGCCGATATCCTGATCAACAATGCCGGTACCGGATCGAATGAGACGGTGATGGAGGCGCCCGACGAGAAGTGGCAGGCCTACTGGGATCTGCATGTGATGGCCGCCGTCAGGCTTGCGCGCGGCATCGCGCCGCAGATGAAGAAGCGAGGCGGCGGCGTGATTCTCCATAATGCCTCGATCTGCGCCGTCCAGCCACTCTGGTACGAGCCGATCTACAATGTCAGCAAATCGGCGCTGATGATGTTTTCAAAGACGCTCTCGACCGAACTCATCCAGGACAATATCCGCGTAAACTGCATCAATGCCGGCCTGATCCTGACGCCCGACTGGATCAAGACCGCCAAGCAGCTGACGGCCGAAAGCGGTGGAAACTGGGAAGGGTACCTGCAGAGCGTTGCCAATGAGCATGCGGCCTCCAAACGCTTCGGCACGCCGGAGGAATTGGCGAACGTCTTCGTCTTTCTGAGTTCGGAGCGGGCGAGCTACTGCGTCGGATCGACTTATTTCGTCGATGGCGGCATGCTGAAGACGATTTGATCGAAGCTGTCGCAAAGAGCAGTGCAGCAAGCTGGTCCGCCGCTGCTGTGGACGTTGCCGATACAAGCTATAAATATTAGCTATTTTGTTGTATCTTCACGCTTTCGACGTTATTTGCCTGCTATTGAGGGGCAAATATTACGGGGTTCCAAAAGGCGACGACGATGCTGACGAAGAAGGGAAAATACGGCCTGAAGGCACTGGTCGATCTGGCGCGTCTGGCGCCGGGCGAGACCGCCTTCATCAATGACGTCGCGGCGCGCAACAATATTCCGAAGAAGTTTCTCGACACGATCCTGCTCGAACTGCGCAATGTCGGTATCCTGCGTTCAAAGAAGGGGCCCGGCGGCGGATATTCTCTCTCGCGGCCGGCTTCCGAGATCCGCATCGGCCATGTCATCCGCACGCTCGACGGTCCGCTGGCACCGATTCGCTGCGCCAGCCGCACGGCTTACGAGGCCTGCGACGACTGCGCCGATCCGGAAACCTGTCAGGTGCGGCGTTCGATGACCGATGTCCGGGACGCGATCGCCGCCATTCTGGATAATATGACCCTCGACCAGTTCGTCGCAGCCGGCGGCCGCATTGAAGATGCCGGGGACGAATTGCCGATCTCCGCCGCCAGCTGAGACCAATTCGTTTTCACGGGCTATAGGGCGCCGTGCCGAGATCATGCAGGTTTCGTTTCGACATATATTCGCCGGCGCGGTGCAGCAATCCATCCCGCGGCAGCGACAGCGCGTGGATGCGGGCGTTGCGCCAATGTCGGTCGAGATTGAGGCCGATGCCGGTTGACGCTTCGCCCGCGAGCTCGAACAGCGCGTTTGCGGCGCTGAGTGCCGTTTCTCCGGCAGTGATCGCGGCGGCCGAGGCGGAAAAATAGGCATCCGCCATCGCAGCCTCGACAGGATTGACCTGGGCAATGTCGAGTTTGCGGCCCGCCCGCTCCAGAGCTGCCGCCGCAATTTCGATGCCGACGGCGTGTTCGCCGAGCCGGGAGGCGTTGACGGTGCGCTCGTCAATCGTTGTCTTCAGGTCGGCCCATGCCGCGCGCGCGATGCCGAGGCTTACGCCCGCCTTGAGCAACAGGCCGAGCGAAATGCCGGTCGGATATCCGGACGAAGGGGCCGGCGCAATCGCGTCAACATTGACATGAACTGCGCCGGCGATCGTCGTCGCCGATCCATTGGTGCGCTGGCCGAAACCATCCCAATCATCGACCACCTGTACGCCTTCGTCATTGCGGCTGAGGTAGAGCGTCACCAGGCGGCTGGGCGGAAGTGCGAGGGCAACAGTAATCCAATCCGCATAGAGAATACCCGGCGCCTGCCGCAGCCGTCCGCTCAGGCGGTAGCCCGGTCCTTCGGCCGACAGCTCGGTGCCGTCGGCGACCGTTGCACCGGCGAAGCGATCGCCGAGCAGGGCACGGGCAAATAGCGATGCCTTCAGGTCCTCGGCCGCCTGGGTGCGGAGCGTCTCCAGTACGGAAAAGTGATTTTCCAGGGCCTCGCCGATCGAGGCGTCGGCCTCGGCAACGATCGCAACGATTTCGGCGAGCAGGGCATTCGGTACGTCGAGCCCCTCATGCTCGGGCGGAACAGAGATTGCCGTCAGTCCCGACACCGACAGCGCGTCGAGCTCGGCAAAAGGCAGGATGCGGTTGATGTCACGCTCACTTGCCTGGTGACGGAACGTGTCCGCGAGGTTGCGAGCTGTGGATACCGCCTCCTCCTCGGTTTCGATGCGGCGTGCTGGCGGCCTCAGGCAGTCTTGAAACTGCGATACTGTTCCCATCGCTCACTCTTTCCTCGACCGTGACAGGAGTGAAGGATTTTGCTGCTAATGATAAGAACCGTTTTTCCAGAAAAACCCGATGCTTCGAATTTTCTCACCAACTTGATCGCCTCGCCCTCCACGCTACTTATGGTTAACCGGGGCTTTCTTGATTGAGGAAAATGATGGCGACGCACCAAGCGCGCCATAGCGAGGTTTGGAAAATGGGGCGCCAGCCGAGACCGCGTCTGACGCTGGATATTGCCGATATTCCAACCTATGCAATCGGCGACATTCACGGCCGCTACGACCTGCTCTTGAAAGCGGAGGAGGCGATCCTGCGCGATGGCGCGCGGCTGCCCGGACAAAAGCTGATCGTGACACTCGGTGACTATGTCGACCGCGGCCCGGAATCGGCGCAGGTCATCGATCATCTCATGGAGCCGCCGCCGGATGGTTTCGATCGTATCTGCCTTGCCGGAAATCACGAGATCGCCATGCTCGATTATATCGACGGCTGGCTTTCTTATGACGACTGGATGCGGATGGGGTCGGCGGAATTGCTTAAATCCTACGGGCTTGATCCGGAGCATCTGCCGCTGGTCTTCCCCTCCGGCGTGCAGCTCGACGCCTTCCTGCGGCAGTCGCTGCCGCATACGCATATCGATTTCATGCGAACGCTGCCCATCATGCTGGACACGCCGAGCGTGGTGTTCGTGCATGCGGGCATCGATCCGATGCTGCCGCTCTCCGCGCAGACGGAGGAGGACCTGGTCCTCATCCGGCATCGCTTTCTCGAAAGCAGAGTCCCTTTGCCAAAACTCGTCGTGCATGGCCATACGCCCAGCGACGAGCCCGACATTCGCCCGAGGCGACTCAATCTCGATACGCGCGCCTTTCGCAGCGGCAGACTGACTGTCGCCCGGTTTTGGCAGGGCCGGGTGCATCTGTTTTCCACCTGACATCATCCCGCCGGGAGGCTGTGCCACCACGGCGATCAGACGGTCTCCCTTTCGGTCGGAACGGTTTCGACCGACCTTTCAACCGAGCGGCTGCGGCGCCGGCCGCGCAGCACGACGTAGAAGACTGGCGTCAGGAACAGGCCGAAGAGCGTTACGCCGAGCATGCCCGAGAAGACGGCGGTGCCGAGCGACTGGCGCATTTCGGCGCCGGGACCGGTGGCGATTGCAAGCGGCAGGACGCCGAAGATGAAGGCGAATGCCGTCATCAGGATCGGGCGCAGTCGAAGATGACTCGCCTCGATAGCCGCCTCCACCGGCGACTTGCCTTCCTCTTCCGCCTGTCTTGCAAATTCGACGATCAGAATGGCGTTCTTGGCCGCCAGCCCGATCAGCACGATCAGGCCGATCTGCGTCAGGACGTTGTTGTCCATTCCTCTCAGCGACACCCCGATCAGTGCTGCGAGCACGGCAAGCGGAACGATGAGAATGATGGCAAGCGGCAGAACCCAGCTTTCATACTGGGCGGCCAGCGCCAGGAAGACGAAAATGACGGACAGGGCGAAGATGTAGACGGCGGTATTGCCAGTATGGGTTTCCTGATAGGCAAGCTCCGTCCATTCGAAGGTTGTCCCCGGCGGCAGGATCTTTGCCGCCAGCTCCTCCATCTTCTTCAGGGCATCGCCGGTCGAGGTGCCGGGCGTCGGATTGCCCTGCAGCGGCACCGAGACATACATGTTGTAGCGCTGAACGAGCGCCGGCCCGCTGGAATCCTGAATATCCATCAGGGTTCCGAGCGGCACCAGCGCGCCGGTCGCCGAGCGCACTTTCAGGGCGAGGATGTCTTCCCTGTCCATGCGATATTGCCGGTCGGCCTGGGCGCGAACCTGGTAGACACGGCCGAAGGCATTGAAGTCGTTGACGTAAGCGACGCCGAGATTGATCGACAGCGCGTTGAAGATATTGGGAATCGGCACGTTCAGGAAGCGCGCCTTGTCACGGTCGATCGACAGGAAATATTGCGGGCTGGCATCGGAGAAGGTCGTAAAGACGCCGGTCAGTCCCTCGGTCGTTGCCGCCGCCCCCATCATCTGACGGGCAAGGCCGAGCACGCGCGTCATATCCGGGTTTTCAAGATCGGAAATCTGCATCTTGAAGCCGCCGGAGTTGCCGACGCCGCGCACGGACGGCGGCGGGATGGCGATGATGAAGGCTTCCTGGATGCTTTGCAGCTTGCCGAAGAGCTCGCCGATGATCTTGTTGGCGTTGTCTCCGCCTTCCTCGCGCTCGGCGAAGGATTTGAACGGAACGAAGACGACGCCGGAATTCGAGGCGTTGGTAAATGTTGCTCCGCTGAAACCGGCAAATTGCACGGCATTGCCGACACCGGGCACGGTTCGGGCGATATCGCCCACCTGTTTAACGACGGCATCCGTACGGGCAAGTGAGGCGCCATCCGGAAGCTGCACCACGATGATCGCGTAGCCCTGGTCCATGGTTGGAATGAAGCCAGAAGGGACCTTCGTGGTCATATACCAGGTCGCGCCGAGAAGTCCGGCGAAGGCGACCATTGAGCAGGTCAATCCCACCCAGCTGCTGACCAGGTGCCGGACCGTCCAGGAATAGCCGGAGCTCATCCGGTCGAAGCCGCGATTGAAACCGTTCGCAAGGCCGGTTCCCAAGCGCGATGCGATGCTTCTGCGCTTTCTCTCGTGGTCGTGGGGTTTCAGCAATATGCCTGCGAGAGCGGGCGAAAGCGTCAGTGAGTTCAACGCCGAAATCGCGGTGGTGACGGCGATGGTGACAGCAAACTGCCTATAGAACTGGCCTGAAATGCCGGGGATAAAGGCCGTCGGCACGAAGACCGCGATCAGCACCAGGGAGATGGCGATGACCGCGGTTCCCACTTCGTCCATGGTGACGTGGGAGGCCTCTTTCGGCGTCATGCCGCGCGCCAGATTACGCTCGACGTTTTCCACCACCACGATCGCGTCGTCGACGACGATACCGATCGCCAGCACGAGGCCGAAGAGCGTCAGCATGTTGAGCGAAAAGCCGAAGGCCAAGAGGACGGCGAAGGTGCCGATCAGCGAAACGGGGATGGCGACGATCGGTATGATCGCAGTTCGCCAGGATTGCAGGAAGACCAGAACGACGATCGCCACCAGGATGGCCGCTTCGGCGATGGTTTTATACACCTCGTTGATCGAAGCCGAGATGAATTCGGTCGTGTCGTAGACGATGCGATATTCCAGCCCCTGCGGGAAATTCTGTGAGATCTCCTTCATGATCGTCTGAACTTGATGGGCGGTGTCGAGGGCGTTGGTGCCTGGCCGAGCGAAAATACCAAGCGCAACCGCGGGATCGTTGTTGAGGTAACTGTTGGTGACGTAGTCCTGTGCGCCGAGTTCAATGCGGGCGACATCCTGCAACTGCACGAGCCGGCCGGCTCCCGTCGATTTGACGATGACGTAGCGGAATTCGCGCACGTCGGAGAAGCGCCCGTCCGTTCGCACTGTATATTCGAAAGCGTTCCTGCCGGTCACCGGCGGTGCGCCGATCTTGCCTCCGGAGACCTGGACGTTCTGGTCCCTCAAGGCGGAGACCACGTCGTCCGACGTCATGCCGTAGGCAGAGAGTTTTTCCGGATCCAGCCAGATTCGCATCGAATACTGGCGCTCGCCGAAGATCTGCACGTCGCCCACGCCGTCGAGACGCACGAGCACGTCGCGGATGCGGTTGCGGGCATAGTTCGAGACGTAAAGCTGGTCGTAACGATGCGACGGTGACAGGAGGTGCACCACCATCATCAGGTCGGGCGAGCTCTTGTCCGTGGTGACGCCGAGCCGCTGGACTTCCTCGGGAAGACGGGGCAGCGCGATGGATACGCGGTTCTGGACCAGCACCTGGACCTTGTCGAGATCAGTGCCGAGCTTGAAGGTGATCGTCAGCGACATGGCGCCGTCGGCGCTTGAATAGGAGGACATGTAGAGCATGTCCTCGACGCCGTTGATCTGCTGTTCCAGCGGCGTCGAAACGGTGTCGGCGATGGTCTGCGGGTCCGCGCCGGGATAGGAGGTGCGCACGACGATCGTGGGCGGCGCGATCTCCGGATATTGGGAGACCGGCAACTGCGTATAGGCGATGCCGCCGACGACGAGGAAGAGGATCGAAATGACGGCCGCGAAAATCGGCCGATCCACGAAGAAGTGCGCAAATCTCATTGTCCGGTCTCCGCATTTGCGGCTTCCGGCGGCGTATCCTGCCGCTCCTGCGGCAGTTCGCTCATCTGAGGCGTGATTGTCGAACCCGGCCTTGCGCGCATCAGGCCGTTGACGATGATCGTCTCGGCGCCGTCGAGGCCCTCGCGAATAACGCGATAGCCGTAGAGCCGTGGTCCAGGCCGCACCGGCTTGGTCGAAACCTTGCCTTGCGCGTCAACGACATAGACGACGCGTTCATTCTGATCCGAACCGATCGCCTCATCCGGCACGAGAATAGCCTTATAGGTGTTGGAGGCTGCGACCTGCACACGGCCAAACAGGCCCGGCTGCAGGACGAGATCGGGATTTGCTAGGCGAGCGCGGATGCGGATGGTGCCGCTCTCATTGTCGACCCGGTTCTCGGCGAAATCGAGTTTTCCCTTGAAGGGCTTGGCGGTGGGATCCGAGATCGTGACGGAGACGTCCACGCCGCCCCCGCCTAGTTGGAGGTCCGTGCCCATCTTGCGTGCGGTGTCGGCGAAATTGAGCAGTCGGCGCTCGTCGACATCGAAATAGAAATCGATCGGATCGAGGGAAACGATCGTTGTGAGCACCGTCTGGTCGGCTTGCACTAGGTTGCCCGTCGAGATCAGACGACGGTCGATGCGGCCGCTGAGCGGCGCCTTGATCTCCGTATATTCAAGGTCGAGAGCTGCGCGATCAGCGGCAGCCTGCGCGCCGCGGACATTGGCCTGGGCGGAATCGAATTCGCGGCGGCGATCATCAAGCGTCTGTGCGGATTGGCTGCCGCTCGAAGCAAGCGACTGGGCGCGCTTATACTGCGCATCGGCGAAGACAAGGGTGGATTGCGCCGCTTCAAGCGCGGCCTTTGCCTGGTTGAGCGCGGTTATGAACGGACGTTGGTCGATGATGAAGAGCAGGTCGCCCTGCTTGACCAGAGCGCCGTCCTCGAAATGAACTTCCTGCAGATAGCCGCCGACGCGCGAGCGCACGGAAACCTCGTCGACCGGCTGGAAACGGCCGATGAATTCGTCATTATCGACCACATCACGCACGACAGGCTTTGCGACAGTGACGGGAGGAGGCGCGGAGGGAGCGCCTTGGGCCATTGCGGCCAGAGGCATGAATGTGGTGATGCAGCCGAGCATCAATATCCGTCGAAGCACGTAAGTCATACCGGTCCCTCCAATCTCGACGGCCGATCGACTGCCGCCGAAGCTAAGATGAAGTTATGCTATTCATGTCTTGCTGCTGTGAACGGAAGCCTGGGCTCCCGTGATACCCCCGGCATCCGATCGATAGAAGGGAAGGCCGGCATGCGACGCACAATGGAAAGTCTTAACGCTATGGAACGGGATATAAACGGCTGCCGCGAAAAATAGCAAATGCCAATTGCCGGCGGTTATCAATTCTTTACGAGCGGCGTCAGCTTTCGACAATCTCATCGCGGCCTGGCGGTAAGGCTGCGAGTTCGGCCCAATCAAGTTCCTGTTCCAGCATGTGAAAGACATCGTCGTCGATCTCGCCGGCGCGGCGCATCGCGGCCAGTTTGCGGCGTTTGGCGGTGATGACGTTGCGGCGCTGTTTGTCAAGCCGGCTGACCTCGCGCGGGTGTTTTCCGTCAGCGGCGATCTCGCGCTCGGAGGTGTAGACATCGCGCAAGATGCGGGTGGATTTTTCATCGCCCTCAAGCTCGGCAAGCGCTGCATCGATGAGCGCGATGCGGGCTTTTGTGAGATCACGGTCCAAGGAGTTGTCCGGATCAAATTTCAGGAAGCGGATCAGCGGCCCGAGCGTCAGCCCCTGAACGATGAGTGTGCCGAGGACAACGGCAAGGGCGCTGAGTAGGATGATGTCGCGGTCGTGGAAGTCGATCGGCAACGCGAGCGCGGTCGCCAGCGTCACGAGGCCGCGCATTCCGCACCATCCGGCGATAAGGCTCGTCGCGAAAGTGGGAACGGCCTGTTTCGTCAGCCTACGCACCGCCATAAAGGTAATCACACGGTTATAGAGAAGCACCCAAGCCAGGCGGACCACGATGACGGTGATGAAGACCGAGGCGGCCAGGGTGATCGCGAAGTCGAGTCGACCGGGGTCGATATCAACGAAGATTTGGCGGACTTGCAGCCCCATCAGCAGGAAGGCGAGCACGTTGACCAGGAAGACCGCGGCCTCCCAAACCGAATAGGAGTGGATGCGATGGCGGGCGGTCTGCCTTTCGGGCATGTAGCGGGCGATCACCATCGCATAAACGACGATGGTCAAAATCGCTGAAAGGTGCAGCCGCTCGGCGATGATCCATGCGCCAAACGTGGCGACGAATTCGAGCAAGGTGCCGCCGAGCGTGCCGGCGAGTCTTACTCCGATGACCATGTAGAGACGGCCGAGGAGATAACCGAGGATGATACCTCCCGGCGCCGCCAGCGCCAGTTGCGCAAGGGCGCCGCTGAAGAAGGTCGGGCTTGAGGCGGCGGCCACCGCCGCGCTGAAGATCAGGAGCGCGACGGCATCGTTCAAAAGGCTCTCGCCTTTAAGGACCACATAGGTCTGCCGCGGCAGCTCGAAACGGTCGAGCATAGCGGTTGCCGCTGCCGCATCGGGTGGTGCGACGATGGCTCCGAGGGCCAAGGCTGCAGCAAGCGGCAGGCCGGCCGTCGTCATGGCGACGGCGGCGACTGCGACAGCCGTCAGGATGACGGCAATGGCGGCGAGCGAGAAGAGCGGCAGCCAGTTGCGCCTCAACGTCCGTGGCGGCAGGTCATAGGCAGCGTCGAAGAGGACGGGCGCGATCAACAGCGCCAGCGCCAATTGCGGATCAATGGCGACGTCGGGCGCCCAGGGCACGGCGGCAACGATGATGCCGGCGATCGCCAGCATTGTGGGATAAGGGATGCGGAATTTTCGAGAGAATTGCAGGAAGACGATCGCTACCAGAAGCAATGTCAGCATGCTTTCGAAGAACGCCATCCAGCCCTCCTGCACGCCTCCGGCGGAGGCTATCTCTGTCGAAAATTAGGGCCGAAGCCGGTCTGCGGCCACTGTACGAAGCCAGCTTTTCTCGCTGCGGCTGCGGCATTTTAGCCGCGGCTTCGGAATTTACCTGAAGCACCCTTGTGCAGTGCACGCGGCAGGAATATATCACCCATATCATAAGTATGCTTATAAATAGCCGGCAAATGTCCCCATGAACGCCACGCCGACACTCGGTTTTCTTTTGCACGACGTCGCGCGGCTGCTGCGCAAGCGGTTCGAGCAGCGCGCGAAGTGCCTTGGGTTGACGCGTTCACAATGGCAGACACTTGCCTATCTCTCAAACAACGAAGGCATCCACCAAAGCGGCCTTGCCGAAATCCTCGAAATCGAGCCGATCACGCTGGTGCGCATCCTCGACAAGCTCGCCGAGCGCGGGCTAATCGAGCGCCGCCAGCATCCCACCGACCGGCGTGTCTGGCTGCTCTACATGCGCGAGGAGGCGCATCCGCTGCTCGCCGAAATGCGCGAACTCGGCGATGTCACCCGAGCCGAGGCGCTGGAGGGCGTTTCGGCCGAGCAGCGCGAGCAGCTTTACCGGATCCTATCTGCAATGAAGACGAACCTGGTGCAGGCTTGCCGAACACCGGTCGAAGAGAATGAGATGAACGATGGCTGATCAACCCAACCTCCGCGTCGTTGCAGACGCCGATGCCAAGACATCTGAAGCAATCCAAATCAAACAGCAGGAAACGGTAGCCGAAGCGCCTTCATCCAGTTCAGCGCCGGCTGCCGCCGTGGCTGCGCCTGGCGGCAACAAGGTCCGCCGCCGGCGCAGTCTCACACGGCCCGTCCTTTTCGCCCTTCTGCCGGCAGCGCTGGTCATCGGCGGTTATTACTACGTCAATGGCGGCCAGGTGATGTCAACCGATAACGCCTATATTCAGGCCGACATGGTCGGGGTCACCACTGATGTCTCGGGCATCGTCGACGAGATCAACGTGCACGAGAACGAGGCGGTCAAGGCGGGCCAGGTGCTCTTCAGCCTCAAATCGGATTCCTTCAGGATTGCGCTCGATGGCGCCAAGGCGCAGCTCGGCGCGCAGCGCAACCAGATCATGAACCTCAAGGCGAGCTATCAGCAGTCACTCGCCGAGATCACCCAAGCTGAGGCCGATCTGCCCTATTACCAGGATCAGTTCGACCGTCAGCAGGCCCTCGTCAACAACGGCAGTGCAACGCAATCCGCCTATGACGAGGCCAGGCACAATCTCGAAGCTGCTCAACAGAAGGTCGCCGTCGCCAAGGCGGAAGCGGCAACGACACTCGCTCAGCTCGGCGGCAGCGCCGACCAGCCGGTCGAGGAAAACCCGCTCTATCTGCAGGCCAAGTCACAGGTCGATAATGCACAGCGCGAGTTCGACCACAGCGTCGTCAGGGCCCCCTTCGACGGTATCGTCACCAATGTCAACGCGCTGCAGGTCGGCTCTTATTTGCAGGCTTCGCAGCAGGCATTCTCGCTTGTCGCCACAGACCACCTGTGGATCGCCGCCAGCCCGAAGGAAACCGAGCTGACCTACGTCAAGCCGGGCCAGACGGCCGAGATCCATGTCGACACCTATCCTGGCGTGACATGGAAGGGCAAGATCGAGAGCATCAGCCCGGCCTCCGGCTCCAGCTTCTCGCTGCTGCCGGCGCAGAACACGACCGGCAACTGGGTAAAGGTCGTCCAGCGCATCCCGATGCGCGTCAGCATCGAGGATACCCAAGGCAAGCCGCCGCTTCGTGTCGGCATGAGCACGGTCGTCGATGTCGATACCGGCCACGCCCGCGGCCTGCCGAATTTCGTCAACAAGCTTCTGGGCCGGCCTCAGGGCAAGGACCATGACTAACGCTGCCCCCTCTCCGGTGAACCCGGTCGCCAATCGTGGCGCGATCACGGCCTGCGTCATTCTTGCCGTCATCATGCAGGCGCTGGATACGACGATCGCCAACGTGGCGCTGCCCTATATCCAGGGCAGCGTGTCGGCTTCCGCCGACCAGATCAACTGGGTCCTGACCTCCTATATTGTCGCGGCGGCGATCATGACGCCGCCCTCGGGTTTCCTCGCCGCCAGGTTCGGTCGCAAGCGCGTGCTGCTCGTCGCCGTTGCCGGCTTCGTCGGCGCCTCCATCCTCTGCGGTCTTGCGCAATCGCTGAACCAGATCGTCGTCTTTCGCCTGATGCAGGGCCTTTTTGGCGCATCGCTGGTGCCACTTTCCCAGGGCATCCTCCTCGACATCTATAGCGTCGAGGAGCGCGGCTCGGCGATGGCTCTCTTCGGCGTCTCGGTCATGGTCGGGCCGGTACTCGGACCCGTCATCGGGGGTTGGCTGACCGACAATATCAGCTGGCGCTGGGTGTTCTACATCAACGTGCCGATCGGGGCGCTCGCTTTTGCCGGCATCATCATCTTCGTCTCAGAAACGAAGAGGGATCTGCTCGCCAAGCTGGACTGGTTCGGTTTCGGTATGATGAGCCTGTTCATCGCCTCGCTCCAGCTCTTCCTGGACCGCGGCGAGCAGCTCGACTGGTTCTCATCGGTCGAGATCATGCTCGAAGCGATCGTCTGCGCCGCGGCGTTCTATCTGCTCCTCGTGCACACGCTGACCGCAGAGAAATCCTTCGTCAACCCGAAGCTGTTTCTCGATCAGAACTTCACGATCAGCATGATCTTCATCTTCGTGATCGGCATCACCTATCTCGCTTCGCTGGCACTGATGACGCCTTATCTGCAGACCCTGATGGGCTATCCCGTCATCACCGCCGGTATCGTCATGGGGCCGCGCGGGCTCGGCACCATGCTCTGCATGTTCATCGTCGGGCGGCTGATCGGCAAGGTGGATACGCGTTGGCTGCTGGTGCTGGGGCTCGGGCTCACCGCCTGGGCGATGTACGACATGACGGGCTGGACGCCCGACGTCTCGCAATGGACGATCGTCTCGATCGGCTTCATCCAGGGTGCCGGCCTGGGCTTCCTCTTCGTGCCGCTGACGACGATCGCTTTCGCCACGCTGCCCTCCCAGATGCGTGGCGATGGCACCGGCCTCTACAACCTTTCGCGAAACATCGGCTCATCGGTCGGCATTTCGATCGTCTCGGCCTTGATCGTCGAGAATACTCAGCGCAATCACGAATCGATCGCGGCCTATGTGACGCCGTTCAACCATGCCTTCAACGCCGCGGCGGCGCAGGGGCTTAGTCCTGTGACGGCTGCCGGACGCGCCTCGCTTAACGAGATCATCACGCTTCAGTCGACGATCATCGCCTATATGGACGATTTCAAGCTTTTGATGCTGATGTCGCTTGCGGTGATTCCGCTGGTGCTTTTGCTGCGCAAGCCGAAGGCGGCGCCCGCCGTCGATCACAGCGCCGTCATGGAATAATCAGCGAAAAGGTTTGCTGAGATAACGCGATCCCTGAATGCCGAAACGCCAGGGTGCCTCGGCATTTTTTGTAATGCCGATGCGTTTTCCCGAGACAATGGGCACCGGCGCAGACGGCGTTAGCGCATAGGGCGGGCGGTCGAGCAGCCGGTCATTGACTTCGATGTCAATGCCGAGGGCCTGGCAGAGCTTGCCCGGGCCGCTGCAGAGCGCCGTCAGCATATCGGTGCCGCGCCGCTCCCTCATGGCGGGAATTCCGGTTTCCGGCTCAAGTGCGCGGATCAGCACCGCCGAGCCCGGATGGCAGACGAAGTTCAGGCACCAGTACATGCCGTAGATGCGGTAGATGTAGACATTGCCGGGTCGGCCGAACATGGCGCCGTTGCGCTTGGTCGGGCCACGAAAACTGTGCGAGGCTTCATCATCGGGGAAATAGGCTTCGGTCTCGGTGATCCGGCCGCCGGCGCCATCGACTGCGAGATGGCAGCCCAGAAGGTCGCGGGCCACGGTGACCGCGTCGCGCTCGAAAAACGTCCTGAGGCCTTCGCCGGCAAGCGCGCCGGCGCCGATCGCGCCCTTCGTCATTCCACCATCGGTCATGGCCGAGGCAGATAACATCCCGCGCGTCCCTCGTCACCCCGAAACCGCGTCACGCTTTCGGATGGGCGTCAGCGAGCGGCGTTGGGATCGCGCATCGGAATCGAGGAGACGGTGACGGAGACCGGATCGCTTGCCGGAAAGGAATCCTCCAGACCCTCCTCCAGTTCCTCTTCGAGCAAGGCCGGATCCTTGCTGCGCGCGCCGTCGCCGTGGGCAGATCCAATTGCTGCCGCAAGCAGGGCCTTGGCGCGCGGGACCGCGTTTTCCAATGTCAGTTCGGGTGCGCTTCGCAGCGTTACGGCAATGCTGTCTTCGCCTTCACCGCCGAATTCGACGACGAAGCCGTCTTCCGTCTGGTAGACGGTGATATCGCTGAGTGTCATGGCTCTTCCCCCCAAAATGCTTATATTAGGAAAGCGTGTTTTTGGAATTTTGTCGAGCGAAGACCTTCACCAGCCAATCGATGAAGACACGCACGCGTCGGACTGACATGGCGCGTCGTGCGTTGGAGCAGGCGCACGCCGAGGCGAGCCTCGGGCTGCTTGACCGCATCGGTAACGGTCGAGCGCGGCACGCCTGTGTCTTCTGCTGCGAGGGTGAAGCTGCGGCGCTCCACAACGCGGCAGGACACACGCATGGCATCGAATCTGTCCATGGCGGTGCGATCTGACGAAGGCGCCGTCATCGCGATTATGTGAACGACGCTTGTAGGTTTTTCCTCTTACAATCTTGTGGAGAGTGCTTATAAGTAATTTCTCGCGAGAGAGCGGAGTTCCCTGACGCTCTCTCGCGAGCCTCCAGAGCCTGCCGCGCCCATGCAGCGGCGCGACAGGCCCGATGTTCAAAATATTGCGGCCCGTCGAAGGTCTCCCCTGCCTTCCGGGCCGTATCTGTTTGCCGCTGCGGCATGCCCTATAAATCGTTCAGCCTGGCCTCGACCAGAAGCTTCACCAGCCAGTCTACGAAGACGCGCACCTTGTTGCTGAGGTGGCGGTTCGGCGGATAGACCACATAGAGCGGAACCGGATCGCGGCGCCAATCCGGCAGCAGGCGGATGAGTTCGCCCCGCCGCATGGGTTCACGCGCCATGAAGGTCGGCACCTGCGCGACGCCGAGCCCGGTCAGGGCCGCGGTCAGATAAGTCCTGCTGTCGTTGACCGAGGCGATGCAGCGCGGGGTGGTCTCGACCATTTCGTTGCCCCTGCGAAATTCGAAGGGCAGCGTCCGGTTGTTTTGGGCGCGGAAATAATTGACGGAGTAGTGCGTGGCCTCCAAATCCTCCGGCCGTTCGGGCATGCCGAATTTCTGAATGTAGCTCGGCGAAGCGCAGGTGATCAGTTCCATCTCCGAAACCCGCCGGGCAATCAGCGATTGGTCGGTGGGCGTGCCCGCCCGTAGCGCGCAATCGACGTTTTCGACCAGGTAGTCCACCGTGCGGTCGCCGACCCCCAGATCCAGGCGGATGTCGGGATAGCGCTGGTAGAAGTCACAAAGCGCCGGAACGACGATGGCGTCAGCAAAGGCGCCGCTCATCTCGATACGCAGCCGCCCGCTCGGCAGGCTTTGTGAGTTGGAGAGGCTGCCATCGAGTTCTTCCAGTTCGGAGATGATCTGGGCGGCGCGTTCATAATAAAGCGCGCCGTCCGTGGTTACCATGACCCGGCGCGTGGTACGGTTCAGAAGCTTGGTGCGCAGATGCGCTTCGAGGCCCTGAATGAGGTTGGTCACCGTCGCTTTGGGCATGGCGAGCATGTCGGCGGCGCGGGTGAAATTGCCCGTCTCCACCACACGGATGAAGACGCGCATTGCCGAGAGCTGATCCATCGGTTTCAAGTCCGCAGTTTGCGTTGCACCATTATTCGAAAATTGGAACAGTGTAATCGCGATATTGCTTCTTATTCCTTCCGCTGAATAACAATATCTTTTTTGTGGAAAATGCAAGCGGCGGATGCGCCTGTTTGCTCCAATGCGGAAAGAGACCGGAAGCATGTCGGTGGAATGGAAAGATATGGTGCTGGACAAGGTGGCCATCGGCCCCGTTTCCGCACGTATCTACCAGGGCGCCGATTACGGCAAGGGGCCGCCGATCGTGCTTTACCTGCATGGCGGCGCGTTTCTCGACAGCGAGACGAATGTCGACCGGCCGGTGGCGATGAGCCTGGCCAAGGCCGGCGCGATCGTCGCTGCCGTCGACTATAGCAGCCTGTCCGGCAATATGTTTCCGAAGGCATTGGAAGTTTCCTTCTCGGTTTTCAGCTACCTCGCCAACAAACGTGCTGCCGGTCTTGGCGACCGCAAGTCGCTGCTTTTTGTCGCCGGTGAGGAGGCTGGTGGCAACGTTGCCGCCGGTGTGGCGCTGAAGGCGCGGGACCAGTTGCCTGATGCGCTCGACGGTCAGGTTTTGATTTCGCCGCTGCTTGATCCCTTCATGGGCACGTCCTCAATTCGTAAGGCGGAAGCCATCGGTATGCGCCAGCGTTGGACCGAGGGCTGGAGTCATTACTTGAGCGGCGGCGGTTGCCATCCCTATGCGGCGCCTTGCCTCTGTTCGCGTCTTTCAGGCGTCGCGCCGGCATTGATATTTACCGCCGAGGACGATCCTCTGCACGACGAGACAATCGGTTACGGCGCCCGCCTGAAGAAGGCCGGTGTCGGTGTCCGCCAGCATGTCCTTCCCGCCGGGATGGGCTGGCCTTTGATTTATGGTGGGAAATCCGGGGAAACGCCTGGTTGGCAGGAACACGTCAGCCGCCATTTCGGGAGTTTCCTTCAGGACGTAAGCGTCCAACCGCAATTGCATTGAAGAAGATCTGATATTTCGGCGGCTTGAGGCCGCAAGGAGAGTACTGATGACGTCCAGAAGTAAACGCTGGGCCCTGGTGGGTGCCGGCCTAGGTCTTATTGCGTCCGTTTCCGGCGCGGCATTGTTTTTCGAATTGCCTATGAGCACGGCTGCCACTGCCGCTTCCGCCCCGGCGGAGGCTCCTGCGGTGCCGGTGACGGTAGCCGTCGTTGCAGCGCGCGACGTGACGGCCTGGGAAAGTTTCTCCGGTCGCCTTGAAGCGGTCGATCGCGTGCAGGTGCGCTCCCGCGTCGCCGGCGCCATCTTGTCGGTAGCATTCCGCGAAGGCGCCCTGGTCAAACAGGGCGATCTGCTCTTCACGATCGACCCGGCGCCCTACCAGGCGAGCGTGGCACAGGCGCAAGGCCAGGTCGCTTCGGCCGAAGCCAGGGTCAGCCTGGCGCAGACCGAACTCGATCGCGGCCGCAGGCTTTCCGACAACCGCACCATCTCCCAGAGCGATCTCGATCAGCGCCAGAGCGCGCTGGCCGAGGCGCAGGCCGGGCTGCGTTCGGCGCAGGCCACATTGCAGTCGGCCCAGCTCGATCTCGATTACACCCAGGTTCGCGCTCCCGTGTCGGGCCGTATCGGCAAGATCGAGGTCACAGCCGGCAACCTCGTTGCTGCCGGGTCGGCCTCGCCGGCGCTGACGACGCTTGTTTCGGTCGACCCGATCTATGCGAGCTTCAACGCCAGCGAAGAGATGGTGACGCGGGCGCTTGCCCAGCTGCCGCAGACCGATAGCGCCCTGCCTCCGGTCGAGCAGATCCCTGTCGAAATCGGCACGCTGACCGATGACGGTACGCCGATCAAAGGCAAGCTGCAGTTGATCGACAACGAGGTTGATGCGGCGAGCGGCACGATCGGCGTGCGCGCCGTCTTCGACAATCCGGGCGGTCGGCTCATTCCCGGACAGTTCGTGCGGGTGCGCATGGGCCAGCCGAAGGCGGAGAACAAGATCGTCATCAGCGATCGCGCCGTCGGTACCGACCAGGACAAGAAATTCGTCTTCGTCGTCGACGGCGAGAACAAGGTCGCCTACCGCCAGGTGCAGCTCGGAACTGTGGCTGACGGCCAGCGGGTAGTCGAAAGCGGCCTGAAGGCCGGCGAGAAGATCGTCGTCAACGGTCTGCAGCGCATCCGTCCCGGCGCCGTGGTTGCGCCGCAGATGGAAGAGAAGGTCGCCACCGCTCAGTAAGATCCGGTCTTCCCCTGCGGGGAAGGGCGATACTCGATATCATATGACCCGCCGGCGGCGCCTCACCCGCCGGAGAGGGATTTTGCATCCATGTTCACCCCGGAGAGGGCTTTGATATGAACATCTCCAGATTTTTTGTCGACCGGCCGGTTTTTGCCGGTGTTCTTTCGGTCCTCATCGTTGTTGCCGGGCTGATAGGCCTGCGGGCGCTGCCGATTTCCGAATATCCCAACGTCGTGCCGCCGTCGGTCGTCGTGCGCGCCACCTATCCCGGCGCCAATCCGAGCGTCATTGCCGAAACGGTGGCGACACCGCTCGAAGAGCAGATCAACGGCGTCGAGGACATGCTTTACATGTCGAGCCAAGCGACGTCGGACGGCGTGCTTAACGTCACCGTCACCTTCAAGCTCGGCACCGACCCCGACAAGGCACAGCAACTGGTGCAGAACCGCGTTTCGCAGGCCGAGCCGCGCCTGCCGGCGGAAGTCCGTGCGCTCGGCATCACCACGGTGAAAAGCTCACCCGACTTCATCATGGTCGTCAATCTCGTCTCCGACGGCGAAAGTCACGACATCACCTATCTTCGCAACTACGCCACCCTCAACATCAAGGACCGGCTCGCCCGCATCCCAGGCGTCGGTCAGGTGCAGGTCTTCGGCGCCGGCGACTATTCGATGCGCGTCTGGATCGATCCGCAGAAGGCGGCCGAGCATGATCTCGCCGCCAGCGATATCAGCAACGCCATCAGTTCGCAGAACGTCCAGGCCGCTGCCGGCATCATCGGCGCGTCGCCGAGCCAGCCGGGCGTCGACCTGCAGCTCAACGTGAATGCCCAGGGCCGTCTGCGCACGCCCGAGGAGTTCGGCAACATCATCGTCAAGACGGGCGCCAATGGCGAGATCACCCGCCTTCGCGACGTCGCCCGCATCGAGCTTGGCGCCGCCGACTACACGTTGCGGTCGCTGCTCGACGGCAAGCCGGCTGTCGCCGTGGCCGCCCTTCAGGCGCCCGGTTCGAATGCGATCGAAATCGCCGACAATGTGCGCGCAACCATGGATCAGCTGCAATTGGCCATGCCTGAGGGCGTCAAATACGAAATCGTCTACGACACGACGAAATTCGTGCGCTCCTCGATCGAGAAGGTCATCGACACGCTGCTCGAGGCCATCGCGCTCGTCGTCCTCGTCGTCATTCTCTTCTTGCAGACATGGCGCGCCTCGATCATCCCGCTGATCGCCGTTCCGGTATCGATCATCGGCACCTTCGCGGTCATGTATGTCTTCGGCTTCTCGATCAACGCGCTCAGCCTTTTCGGGCTGGTGCTCGCGATCGGTATCGTGGTGGACGACGCGATTGTCGTGGTCGAAAACGTCGAGCGCAACATCGAACACGGGCTGTCGCCAAGAGCCGCCACCTACAAGGCGATGAAGGAGGTCTCAGGCCCGATCATTGCGATCGCGCTGGTCCTCGTCGCGGTCTTCGTGCCGCTCGCCTTCATCTCCGGCCTTTCCGGGCAGTTTTATCGCCAGTTCGCGCTGACGATCGCGATCTCGACCGTCATCTCGGCCTTCAACTCGCTCACCCTGTCGCCTGCGCTGGCAGCTCTTCTCCTGAAGGATCATCATGCGCCGAAGGACTGGCTGACGCGGTTCATGGACGCGATCTTCGGCTGGTTCTTCCGCGGCTTCAACCGTGTCTTCGGCGCAGGCTCGAATGCCTATGGCAAGGGTGTCGGCAGCCTGGTGTCGCGCAAGAGCATCGTCATGGTGGTCTACCTGGCGCTGGTCGGCGCGACGTACAGCATGTTCACCACGGTTCCGGGCGGCTTCGTACCGTCCCAGGACAAGCAGTATCTGATCGGCTTCGCCCAGCTGCCGGATGCGGCAAGCCTCGACCGCACCGAAGACGTCATCAAGCGGATGACCGACATCGCGCTCGCGCAGCCGGGCGTCGCAAATGCGATCGCCTTCCCTGGCCTGTCGATCAACGGCTTCACCAACTCCTCGAATGCCGGCATCGTCTTCGTGACGCTGAAGGATTTCGAGGAGCGCAAGACGCCTGATCTCTCCGGCGGCGCCATCGCGATGGCGCTGAACCAGAAGTTCGGCGTCATCCAGGATGCCTTCATCGCCATGTTCCCGCCGCCGCCGGTCAACGGCCTCGGCACGACGGGCGGTTTCAAGCTGCAGATCGAGGATCGTGCGGGTCTCGGCAACCAGGCGCTCGACGAGGCTACCAAGGCGGTGCTTGCCAAGGCCTATCAGGCGCCGGAGCTTGCCGGCCTGTTCTCCAGCTTCCAGATCAACGTGCCGCAGCTCTATGCCGATCTCGACCGCGCCAAGGCCGAGCAGCTTGGAGTTTCCGTCACCGACGTCTTCCAGACGCTGCAGATCTATCTTGGTTCGCTCTATGTGAACGACTTCAACGCCTTCGGCCGCACCTACAGCGTCCGTGTGCAGGCCGACGCGAAATTCCGTGCCCAGCCGGAAGATATCGGCCAGTTGAAGGTCCGATCGGCGTCGGGCCAGATGATCCCGCTGTCGGCCCTCCTGAAGGTGGAGCCGAGCACCGGCCCGGAGCGGGCGAACCGCTATAACGGCTTCCTCGCCGCCGATATCAACGGCGGTCCGGCGCCGGGCTTCTCGTCCGGTCAGGCACAGGCGGCAATCGAGAAGATCCTTCGGGAGACGCTGCCGTCCGGCATCGATTTCGAATGGACGGATCTGACCTATCAGCAGATCCTTGCCGGCAACTCGAGCGTCGTCGTCTTCCCGCTCGCCCTGCTGCTGGTCTTCCTGGTGCTGGCCGCCCAGTATGAAAGCCTGACGCTGCCGCTTGCGATCATCATGATCGTGCCGATGGGCGTGCTGGCAGCGCTGACGGGTGTCTGGCTCACCGGTGGAGACAACAACATCTTCACACAGATCGGCCTTGTCGTCCTTGTCGGCCTATCGGCGAAGAACGCGATCCTCATCGTGGAATTTGCCCGCGAACTGGAGTTCGAGGGCCGGACGCCGCGCGAGGCCGCGGTCGAAGCCAGCCGCCTTCGCCTTCGCCCGATCCTCATGACTTCCATGGCCTTTATCATGGGCGTCGTACCGCTCGTCGTTTCCACCGGTGCGGGCGCGGAAATGCGCGCGGCCATGGGTGTCGCGGTCTTCTCCGGCATGATCGGCGTGACTTTCTTCGGCATCTTCATGACGCCGGTCTTCTACGTGCTGCTGCGGCGGCTGACTGGCAACCGTCCGCTCATCCAGCACAAGCCGGACGAGCACAAGGAGGAAGAGGCCGAGGTTATACGGCTAGCGGCGGAATAAGCGGAATTCAACCTTCCTTTGTCGAGTAAATCGGGCGGGAACTTCGGTTCTCGCCCGTATCGTTTTTCTGACTCCAGAAGAAAATGCGTTACGTTCATCAAAACGGTTGCAACCGTGGACGAGGGGACTATCAAAGACGGATAGCAACTGGAGGATCGGCGTGGGCCTCAACCCCGCTATGCGGAAGGCGAAGCCGCAAAGCCGGCGCGCGCGTGCGGAAGACGGTGAAACGGAGTTTGGCGCTCCGCTTCTCGACTTCGATGAGAAGAATGGCCGATCGGGAGGATAATGATGACGGACAGCCAACCTAAGAAACGCCGCCTGCGTTCGCAGGATTGGTTCGACAATCCCGATCATATCGACATGGCGGCGCTCTATCTCGAGCGTTTCATGAATTACGGCATCACGCCGGAAGAGCTGCGCTCCGGCAGGCCGATCATAGGCATCGCCCAGAGCGGCAGCGATCTCACGCCCTGCAACAGGGTGCATATCGAGCTCGCCGAACGGGTGCGCGACGGTATTCGCGATGCAGGCGGCATTCCGATCGAGTTTCCCACACATCCAATCTTCGAGAACTGCAAGCGTCCGACCGCCGCCCTCGACCGCAATCTCGCCTATCTTGGCCTCGTCGAGATCCTCTACGGCTACCCGCTCGACGGCGTGGTGCTGACCACCGGCTGCGACAAGACCACGCCTTCGGCGATCATGGCTGCTTCGACGGTCGATATTCCGGCCATCGTGCTCTCCGGCGGGCCGATGCTCGACGGCTGGCACGAGGGGGAACTGGCGGGCTCCGGCACTGTCATCTGGCGCATGCGGCGGAAATATGCGGCAGGCGAGATCGATCGGGAGGAGTTTCTGCAGGCAGCGCTCGATTCGGCTCCATCCGTTGGCCACTGCAATACGATGGGCACAGCCTCAACGATGAATGCCCTGGCGGAAGCCCTCGGCCTTTCGCTGACCGGCTGCGGCGCCATTCCGGCCGCTTACCGAGAGCGCGGCCAGATGGCCTATCGCACCGGACGGCGCGCCGTCGAGATCGTGTTCGAGGACTTGAAGCCGTCAGATATCCTGACACGCGAGGCTTTCCTCAATGCGATCCGCACCAATTCGGCGATCGGCGGCTCGACCAATGCGCAGCCGCATCTGGCTGCGATGGCCAAGCACGCCGGCGTCGAACTTTATCCCGATGACTGGCAGGTGCACGGCTTCGAAATCCCGCTTCTGGCGAATGTCCAGCCGGCGGGCGCCTATCTCGGTGAGCGCTATCACCGCGCGGGCGGCACGCCGGCGATCATGTGGGAGCTGCTGCAGGCCGGAAAGCTCGACGGCAACTGTCGCACGGTGACGGGCAGGACGGTGGCCGAGAACCTGCAAGGCCGCCAGGCAAGCGACCGCGAGGTCATCCGGCCTTTCGACGAACCGCTGAAGGAGCGGGCGGGCTTCCTCGTCCTCAAAGGCAATCTCTTCGATTTCGCGATCATGAAGATGAGCGTCGTCTCGGAGGATTTCCGCCAGCGCTATCTTCTGGAGCCCGGGCGGGAGGGCGTTTTCGAGGGCAGGGCGGTGGTTTTTGATGGTTCCGAGGACTATCACAGACGCATCAACGACCCTGAACTCGGCATCGACGAGGACACCATCCTCGTCATCCGCGGCGCGGGTCCGCTCGGCTGGCCGGGGTCGGCCGAGGTCGTCAACATGCAGCCGCCGGATCATCTCCTGAAACGCGGCATCCGCAGCCTGCCGACGATCGGCGACGGCCGTCAGTCGGGCACTGCGGACAGCCCTTCGATCCTCAATGCCTCGCCGGAAAGTGCAGCCGGTGGCGGTCTCGCCTGGCTTCGCACCGGCGATATCATCCGAATCGACTTCAATGAGGGGCGCTGCGACATGCTGGTCGACGAGGCTGAGATCGAACGGCGCAAGGGCGACGGCATTCCGCCAGTGCCGGCGGATGCGACGCCGTGGCAGCGGATCTACCGCCGCTCAGTGACGCAACTGTCGGACGGCGCAGTTCTGAAAGGAGCTGCGGAGTTCCGCCAAATCGCGAAAAACCCGCCGCGGCACAATCATTGATCTGGTGTGGACGCAGATTGCGCTTTGGCTATCCCGCGCCGGCAGCCGAGACAGGCCGGCTGTTCCCGTCGATCACGGGCGGAGTGGAAAAGCAAAAGGCAGCGATAGATGGCTGATTTTCGGCCGAGATGCTTCTCTGTCTTCTGGATTGAGTAACCAGGAAAATCTCGATGCGACATTTATTCGCGTCGGCAGGAGGATTATTGGGCAGCAAGTAATTTTCTTGAGCTTGCAACGGCATTGTTTCATGGTAATGCGGAACGAAGCTTACTGCATTGCATCGAAAACGATTGTGCGCGTGGTCAAGACCATAGACGCCGCTTCTCCATCATTCGTTCGGTGCGATCGCAGAGCCGTGACCTGACAATTGCTTTGCCGTTGGCGGGATTGACTTGCGGGACATTCAATCTGGGAAGGTCGCATGAATTCGGAATTTGCCGTTCGTTCGATGCGGCCCGGCGAATTGGAGCTCGTGCTCGAATGGGCGCGTCAGGAGGGATGGAATCCGGGCCTCGACGATTCGCTTGCGTTCCTCGAAGCTGATCCGTCGGGGTTCTTCGTCGGCTCCATCGGTGAAGTCCCTGTCGGTTCGATCTCGGTCGTGAAATATGGAGACAGCTTCGCCTTTCTCGGCCTTTACATCGTTCACCCCGATTTCCGCGGCAAGGGTTACGGCAAAGCGATCTGGAAAACGGGGATCGCAACGGCGGAGGGCCGGACGATCGGCCTCGACGGCGTTACGGCGCAGCAGGAGAATTACCGCAGGGCCGGCTTCAAACCCGCTTATGCCACCGTTCGCTATGGCGGCGTTGCCTCCGCTTTGCCGGCCTCCACGCTCGTCGCTCATCCGGTGCTGGATTCACGCCTGGAAGGGCTGCAGCGCTACGATTCGGCGATCTTTCCGCAGCCGCGGGAAGCCTTCCTCGCCGCCTGGTGCACCAGCCGCAAGGGACGGCGTACGGCCGTGGTCCGCAAAAGCCACAAGATCCGTGGCTACGGCACGATCCGCCGCTGCTACGAAGGCTACAAGATCGGCCCACTCTTTGCTAATGACGCTGACAGCGCCGCGGCACTGCTTGCCGAATTGATCCCCGAAGCAAAGGGGGCTCAGATCTTCGTCGACATCCCCGTCGAAAACCGCGAGGCAATCGCACTTGCCGAAGGCATGGGGCTTCAGCCCGTGTTCGAGACGCTACGTATGTATCGTGGGCCGGCGCCGGCCATCCCGTTGAAGCACGTCTTCGGTGTGACGACCCTGGAGCTCGGCTAAAGGCTCTAATCCACTGGTGAGGCAGGCACGGTCGGAGCGGAAGCTTTCGGCCGGCCCTTTTCGGCGATAGCGATGCCGCCGAGCGTCAGCATCAGCGCTATTATATGGAAGGACTGAAGCCTTTCTCCGATCAGTACGACGGAGAGCAGTGTTCCGAACACCGGCACGAGGTTGATGAAGAGACCGGCGCGGTTGGCGCCGATAGCCTCGACGCCCTTGATATAAAGGATCTGCGCCAACAATGAGGGGAAGATCGCCGTATAGAAGGTGATGCTCCAACCGGCTTGGTCCGGCCACTGCGCAGCGCCACGGCCGATCTCCCAAAGAAGCAGCGGGAGCGAGGTCAGCATGGCGGCAAGGGCGGGGAATGCCATCAGCGTGCGCCAATCGACCGGCGGTTTCCAGCGTAGCAATATCGTGTAGAGCGAGTAGGCGGCAATGGCGATCAGCATCAGCCCGTCGCCACGGTTGAGCTGCAACTGCAGCAGCGTGGCGAGGTCGCCGTGGGCGGCCGTCAGCGCCACGCCCAGCAGCGTCGTGCCGAAGCCGAGACATTGCGCCAGCGAGATGCCAGTGCGGAAAAAGAAGAAATTCAACAGGAAGATCAGCATCGGAATGCCGGCTTGCTCGATGGCGACGTTGATCGCCGTCGTATATTGCACCGCCGAATAGAGCATGGCGTTAAAGAGTGTATAGCCGATGGCGCCGTAGCAAAGGAGGAGCGGCAGGTTTTTCTTCGCCACGGGCCAATCCTTCTTCAGTTGCGGCACAGATATTATGGCGATGAGCGCGACGGCGAGGAACCAACGCAGAAAGGTCAGCATCATCGGGCTGATATGGCCGACCGCAAGTTTGCCAGCGACGGAGTTGCCTCCCCAGCAGAGGGTGGCGATGACGAGGCAGAAATAGGCTGTGGCTTGCAAGAGCGTTCTTCCTCGTCTTTTGCAATCGATAATCGGCTATTTCCCAGGGGAAATAGACTGCCGGCTGCTGATTTGTCACGTAAAAAGCCCAATCGGCTGCGACAACAGGGTCGCTTTCCCAAAAACAAAGCTTTATAGATGCGCGGGTTTGAGCAGGTGCGCGGTTTTCCGCCGGTAATAGGAAGAGTTGGATGACGAACGTAGTCGTGGTCGGTTCGCAATGGGGTGACGAAGGCAAGGGCAAGATTGTCGATTGGCTTTCGGAACGTGCGGATATTGTCGTTCGCTATCAGGGCGGACACAATGCCGGCCATACGCTCGTCATCGACGGTACCAGCTATAAACTCTCGCTCTTGCCGTCCGGCGTCGTGCGCCCGGGCAAGATGGCCGTCATCGGTAACGGCGTCGTAGTCGATCCGCATGCGCTGATCGCCGAGATCGGGCGGTTAGAGGCGCAGGGCGTGACGGTTACGCCTGACAATCTGCGCATTGCAGACAATGCGACGCTCATTCTTTCGCTGCACCGCGAGCTCGACGCGATGCGCGAGGATGCGGCATCCAACAGCGGCACCAAGATCGGCACGACTCGCCGCGGCATCGGCCCGGCCTATGAGGACAAGGTCGGCCGCCGCGCCATCCGGGTGATGGATCTTGCGGACCTCGACAGTCTTTCCGGCAAGGTCGACCGTATTCTGACACATCACAATGCGCTTCGCCGCGGCCTGGGCGTCGCCGAGGTCAGCCACCAGGCGATCATGGAGGAACTCACCTCCATTGCCGATCGGGTCCTGCCGTTCCGCGACACGGTTTGGCTTTTTCTCGACAAGGAGCGCCGCAAGGGCGCCCGTATCCTTTTCGAAGGCGCGCAAGGGAGCCTGCTCGACATCGATCACGGCACCTATCCTTTCGTGACCTCTTCCAACACTGTGGCCGGCCAGGCTGCGGCTGGCTCCGGCATGGGGCCGGGCTCGCTCGGCTATATCCTCGGCATCACCAAGGCCTATACGACACGCGTTGGAGAAGGTCCGTTCCCGACGGAGCTGACCGACGAAATCGGCCAGTTTCTGGGTGAGAAGGGGCATGAGTTCGGTACTGTGACGGGGCGCAAGCGTCGCTGCGGCTGGTTCGACGCTGCGCTGGTACGTCAGTCGGTTGCTACCAACGGCATTACCGGCATCGCACTTACGAAGCTCGATGTGCTCGACGGTCTCGAGGAATTGAAGATCTGCGTCGGATATATGCTCGACGGCGAACAGATTGATCATCTTCCCGCAAGCCAGGGAGCGCAAGCTAGGGTCGAACCGATCTATGTCACGCTGGAGGGATGGAAGGAATCGACCGTCGGCGCCCGCAGTTGGGCGGATCTTCCGGCGCAGGCGATCAAGTATGTTCGCCAAGTCGAAGAATTGATCGGGGCGCCGGTCGCGCTCCTATCCACCAGTCCGGAGCGGGACGACACGATACTTGTGACCGATCCGTTTGAGGATTAAGGTCACGGGCCACTGTGGAGGACAGTTCGGCAGAGGCCGGACTTCTTGAGAAAGTACGAATGGCGGATTTTATTGCAGTTATTCGGCGGGCCGTCGACGGCCTGGCTGAAAATACCCCCGAGATGCGGGTAAAGGTCTACGAACGTGCTCGCGGCGCGGTGCAGCGGCAGCTCGAGAACATGAAGCCGCGTCCGCCGGAAGCCATGCTGCAACGCCAGCTCGATAAGCTCGAGGCCGCTATCCGCGAAGTGGAGGCTGAACACTCCGAAGCGCTGCCCCTTGATGAGGCGGCTGTCGCTGTCGCTGCGCCGGAAACCTTAGATCAAGCGGTTCCCGTCGAAAGCGAGTCACCCCCTGCGCCACAGACGGCTGTCGACGAGCCCGCCGATGAAGCCGATGCGGAATCGCCGACGACCGACGCCGTCCACGAACCCGATCACCAGGAAGCCGACGCACAGCAGGAAACTGAGGAAGAGGCCGCGACCGAGGAGCCGCTTTCTTCGGAACCTGAGCCCGCACAACCGCCACCTCCTGCGGAGACAGCTGCACCCGTCGAGACTCATTGGCATCCTTCGCATGAGGAGGAGGCGCCGGCCGAGGAATGGCATGCCGGCGAGGCGCGTGACGTCGCTGCCGAAGAAGTGCTGCCGGAACATCACGGCTTCGAAACGCCGTCCGCCGGTCATCTCTACGAGGAAGCGGACGAGCATCGTACCGATGAGCAGCATCCCGTGGAAGCCGAGGAGATTGCGGCCGAACCGGCGACGGTGGAAAGTCATGAGCCGAACGCCGAGGCGGATTACCAGCCAATCGAGTCGTTCCAGCCGATCACACGCGGCATAGAGCATGCATCCAACCGGCTGGTGGAGCCGGTTGCCGATTTCGATCGTGCGCAGGAATTCGTCGAGCATAGCCGCGAAGAACCGCTGCAGGCAGATGCCGCGGGACATTTCGATCCTGTCTGGACCGAGCCTGCCGCCGAGACGCCGGCTCCAGCGCCCAAGGATGCCGACACCGAGTGGGCCGAAGAGGAGCTCCGGCAATATTCGGAAACGGCGCCGGCGACCGCCGACGCTTCCGCGCGCGCATTCGAAGATGTGATATCGAGCCTCGAGAAAATGGCGCCCGCCGCTGTCATGCCGGTCGCCAAGGAGGCTTTCTCCTGGGAGAAGGCCGCCTTCGACGACCTGCCGCCGATCGAGGCGGGCACCGACAAGAAGACGCCGGTGTCCTCGCATTTCGAGGAAGTCGATATCTTTGCGGAAGTGCACGATGGCAAGCCCACACCCGCCGCCGGCGCACCGGGCGAGGGGTGGCGGGAAGCGAAGGCGCTGCGTGGCTATGATCGCCGCGGCTCGATCGTCATGGACGATGACGACGCCAATCCGGCGATGGATATCGATCAGATCGTCGCCTCCAAGCTGCAGGGCAAGAATTTCCGCATGGAGCCGAAGCGTCGCCGCTTCGGCATCGGCACGATTATCACTCTCCTCTTTGCGCTTATCCTGATCGGCGGCGGCGCCTATGCCGGCTGGATGAACAGAGAAGCGCTGGTGGCGATGGTCGATGGACTCGTCAGCTCGGCACCATCGCAGGCTACGAGGAATGAGCCGGCAACGACGACGGCGGAGTCCGAGACTCCAGTCCAGGCCACGACGACGCCAGCCGAGCCGGCCACGCCGGAAGCGCAGAATACGCCGGCGGCCCCGGCACAGCCGAACCAGCAAGTGGCCTCGTTGAACAACGACGGTGCGGCAGCCAACTCGAAGTTTACGCAGCGACTGCTCGCCGACGGGACCGAAGTCGACAGCGGTCCGGCGACGGTGCCGGGAACGCCGACGCCCGAAGGAAAATCGGTAGCCGAGCAGAATGTCGCTGCAGCGGATATGCCAGCTGCCGGCGCGCAGGGGGATACGGCACCGCCCCAGCCGCTGACGCCGAGCGGTCCTGCGACATCGCCACCGCAGGCTGCGCCGGTTGGCTCGTCCGAAAAAATGTTCCTCTATGAGGAGCGTATCGGCCAGAGCTCCCCGACGGCGATCGAGGGAACTGTGGTCTGGAGCGTGCAGCACGAGGCAGGGCAGAATGGCCGGCAGGTAGCGACGGTACAGGGCAACGTCACGGTTCCCGAACGCAATCTCTCGGCTCTTGTCACCTTCAAGCGCAATTCCGATCCGTCGCTGCCGGCAAGTCATCTTGTCGAGATTGTCTTCTCGGTGCCGCCCAATTTTGAAGGAGGCAGCATCGACAGCGTCCAGCGCATCTCGATGAAGCGCACAGAGCAGGATCGCGGCGACGCGCTGATTGCGGTTCCGGCCAAGATCACCGATGATTTCCATATGATCGCGCTCAACGACTATCCCGATGCGCGCAAGGCTAATCTCGATCTGTTGTCAACCCGCAACTGGATCGATATTCCCATTACCTATCGCAACGGCCGCCGTGCGCTGCTGACGATGGAAAAGGGTGGCACGGGAACGGATGCCTTCAACACGGCCGTCAAGGAGTGGACTGCGCTCGGGGATATCTCGACGAGTCAGTGAGTGGGCTCTCGGTGCGCCCTGCCGTCGTCCCGACAAAACAAAAACGCCACCTCCCGTCTAAGGAGGTGGCGTCCAATTCTCAAGTTCAGCCGATCAGGCAGTGGCTTCGACGACGCGAATGGCCTTGGCCCGCTCCAGGGCTTCCTTGCGGACAGCATCCTGTACCTTTTCAAAGGCGCGGACTTCGATCTGGCGGACGCGTTCGCGGCTGATGTCGAATTCAGCCGACAGGTCTTCCAGGGTCACCGGTTCCTCGGCGAGGCGACGGGCCTCGAAGATGCGGCGCTCGCGTTCATTCAGCACGCTCATCGCCTTCGCCAGCATGCGCCGGCGGGTTTCGAGCTCGTCCTGTTCGATCAGCACATCTTCCTGGCTGTCATGGTCGTCCACCAGCCAATCCTGCCATTGACCGCTGTCGCCTTCGGCCGCCTTGATCGGTGCGTTCAGCGAAGCGTCGCCGGAGAGGCGGCGGTTCATCGAGATGACCTCCTCCTCCGAGACGTTCAGCTTAGTGGCAATTTCCGAGACATGCTCCGGCTTCAGGTCACCGTCGTCGATCGCCTGGATGCGGCCCTTCAGCCGACGCAGGTTGAAGAACAGGCGCTTCTGATTTGCAGTCGTGCCCATCTTCACCAGCGACCACGAGCGCAGAATATACTCCTGGATCGAGGCCTTGATCCACCACATGGCGTAGGTGGCCAGGCGGAAGCCGCGCTCGGGATCGAATTTCTTGACGGCCTGCATCAGGCCGACATTGCCTTCAGAGACAACTTCGCCAATCGGCAGGCCGTAGCCACGATAACCCATCGCGATCTTCGCGACGAGGCGGAGATGGCTGGTGACGAGCTTATGGGCGGCATCGCGGTCGCCATGCTCGGCATAACGTTTGGCCAGCATATATTCCTGCTGCGGCTCCAGCATCGGAAATTTGCGGATTTCGTCGAGATAACGATTGAGGCCGGCTTCGCCGGCGGTAATGGACGGCAAGGTATTTCGGGCCATAGTGCACCCTCCTGAAGTGAATTCCGGTTCCCGATGGAAACGCGTCCCCGCGTCGAAAAGGCAAACCGGGACGTGCGGCTTTTCCCAAGCCCGCACTAAGTCTATATACAGATAAGTATGGCAAAACGGCGGTTCAAGGGTGCCGCTCACGCAGGTGTGAGGCGGGGGGCGGCAACCCGAGCCGCCTTTATCGCCGCAGCGCCTCGACCAGTTCCACCATATCGTCGGGCATCGGTACCTCGAAATGCATGAGGTCACCGGTGCGGGGATGCTCGAATTGCAGCATGAAGGCGTGCAGCGCCTGACGGTCGAAACCCTTGACCACCTTTCGGATCTCTTCCGGCAGCAGATTTGCCTTGGTCCTGAAGCCGGCGCCGTAAACCATGTCGCCGAGCAGCGGGTGACCGATATGGGCCATGTGCACGCGGATCTGATGCGTGCGGCCGGTTTCGAGGTGGCACTCGACCAGCGACGCGAGCGCCGTCGCATCAGGGTTTTCATGAAAGCGCTCGATCACCTGATAATGCGTGATTGCGTGATCAGCATCCTGACTGTCAGGGCGCTTGACGGCGCGGCGGGTGCGGTCGCCGGTGGCGCGGCCAAGAGGCGCGTCGACCGTGCCCGACAGCGTGCGAGGGCGCCCCCAGACGACTGCCTGATAAGCCCGCTCCAGCGGCATGGTGCGGCCGTGATCGGCAAATTGAAGTGAGAGGTTGCGATGGGCAATGTCGTTTTTGGCGACGACCATGACGCCTGTCGTGTCCTTGTCGAGACGATGGACGATGCCGGGGCGACGCACGCCGCCGATACCGGAAAGAGTATCGCCGCAATGATAAATCAGCGCGTTGACCAGCGTTCCTGTCCAGTTGCCGGGGCCGGGATGGACGACCAGCCCGGCCGGCTTCGATATGACGATGAGGTCGTCGTCCTCGTGCAGGATATCGAGCGGGATATCCTCACCCTGCGGAGTCGGGTCTTCCGGTTCGGGCAGTGTGATCTCGAAACTGTCGCCGACACGCACCTTGCGCTGCGGATCGGTAACCTGCTCGCCCCGCAGAGAAACCCGGCCGTCCTTGATCAGCGCCTTGATGCGGCTGCGGGAAAAATCCTCGCCGACCTGCGCCGTCAGCCAGGCGTCGAGTCGGCCTTCGGCGGTTTCATCGGCGGTCAGGACTTTTCTAATGCCGGCTGCTTGTTTAAAGGGGTCGCTCAAGACGCTTCTTCTCCGACTTATTTTTTTGAACGGGACGCACAGATGACAGCAATCGAGCCAGACGACCAGGACGAGAAGCCCCTTGATCCGGCAATGGAAAATGTCCGGCGCAAGATGGTCCGCCTGCAGATCGTTTCCGGCGCCATCATGTTCGTGAGCCTTATGGCGGTCTTCGGCGCCGTTGTCTACAAGACGATGCGGGAGCCCAAGGAGACCGCGTCCACTGCCGCAGCCTCCGGGGTGCCTTCGGATGCGCCGCTTGCGGCGACCCTTTCCCTGCCGCTCGGGTTCAAGGTGCAGTCCACTTCGTTTTCGGCGGGGCAGATCCTGTTCTACGGCGAAACGGTCGAGGGCAGGAACAAGGCACTGGTGTTCGACCTCAAGACCGGCCGCACTGTCGCCGACGTCACCGTCGCGGGGAATTGAGGCCGGATGGCCGCCGACCCGATCGTCATCGACAGCGCCGACGATCCGCGCATCGCTGAATTTCGCGACATCAGAGAGCGCGACCTGACCGGCCGGGAGAACCGCTTCATCGCCGAGGGTACCGTCGTGCTGCGCATGCTCGCCGAGGCGCATGCGGCAGGCCGCGGCTTTTCGGCCGAAAAGATCCTGCTGCTGCGCAATCGCGTCGACGGCGTGCAGCCCATCCTGGAACGCTTTCCGGCCTGTGTGCCGGTTTATGTCGCCGAGGCTGACGTGCTCGACGGTGTCGTCGGCTTTCATCTGCATCGCGGCGTTCTTGCGCTTGGCAGGCGGGAGGACCGTGGCGAGGCAGCGCTTCTCGACGCACTCCCGGAACAGGCGCTGGTGCTGGTCGGCTGCGGCATTTCCAACCATGACAATGCCGGTTCGATGTTTCGCAATGCTGCCGCCTTCCGGGCGGATGCGGTGCTGCTCGACGAAACCTGCTGCGATCCGCTCTATCGCAAGGCGTTGCGTGTGTCGGTCGGCTCGGTGCTGAGCGTTCCGCACCGGCGCGGCGGCAAGGCGCTGGACCTGCTCATGACGCTTGCCGAGCGGGGCTTTGCCATCTGGACGCTTTCGCCTCATGGCAAGGCCGATATACGGGCCATTCCGGCGTCGGCGCGGATGGCGCTCGTCGTCGGCACGGAGGGGGAGGGCTTGCCGGAGGCGCTGCTAGCGCGCTTTCAGAGCGCACGCATCCCCCAATCAGACGAGCTCGACAGTCTCAACGCCGCGACGGCGACGGGGATCGCGCTATTCTCCATGGCTTCTGCGATGGCGCGGCTCTGACGCCTACCGCACCGGATTGGCGATGATGGCGGCCGCCCTCTCGGCTAGGCTGACGCGGTCGTTCGGGTTGTTATTGGCGGCATCCGGCAGAAGCGTGCGGATCGGTGAGGAAGGGCCTTCGCTGAGTGCGGTCAGCGCCACCATATTGGCGGCGATCGAGGCGATCTCCTCGCGGATCGCGCCATCGCGGCCGGTGACGGCCTTTGCCTTCTGCAGGCGCTCGGCAAGGGCGGCGCTGCGCTTGCGGACATCCTCGCCCATCTCAGCCGCAATGGCGGCTGTGTCGAATACGGAGGCGGGCATGTCTTCGACCGTCAGTTCTGCCGGTAGTTCCGCAGCCATCTTGGCTAGGCCTGCGTCGCGCAGCACCCGGTTGATCTTGCGGATCTCGGCATTGGCGTTTTTCAACTGCTCCTTCAACTTGGCGATCTCGTGCTGACGGCGGGCGAGCAGAGTTTCCTTCTCGGCGGCGGAAGCGCTTTCGCGTGCAGCCTTGTCCTCCAGACGGATCACCATATGCTGCTGCTGCGTCAGTTTCTGTTCGGCATCCCTAGCCCGCTTCTGCAGCAGGTTGACGTCCTGGCGCAATGTGTCGCGTTCGTCGCGCAGCGCGTTAGCCCGGAATTTCAGGCTTTCCGCCTCGGTCTCACGCGCGGCCAGGTCGATCCTCAGCCCGTCGGCCTGTTCGCTGAGCTTGCTCAGCCGAGTCCGCATTGCCACCAGTTCGCTTTCCTTATTGGCAGCGGATTGCTCGGCAATATGCAGATTGGTCTTCAGCTGGCTGATATAGTTCTCATCCTTGCGCAGGTGCGAGCGCTGCTCGGCCGCCTCGACGTGCATCTCACCGATCTGCGCCTGCAATTCGCTGATTTCGGCGGCAAGCCTGCCGGCATCGACGGCGAGCGCATCGTGGCGCAGCTGGAGCGACAGGGATTTCTCGCGCTCACGCAAAAGGTCCTGGGTGGTGCGGGCATTTTCGGCGGCATGAAGGGCGCGCACCATATCCTTCTGGGCACGAACCTCCTGGGGGCTCAGCGGCATCGTCGCCTTGAGGCGGTTCTCGGTGTACCAGACAATGCGGCGATGAACGGCCGGCGAGACCAGAAAGACGAGGAAGGCGGCGGTCAGGAAGCCCAATCCGAACAAGAGAGCGTATTCGATCACGGCGCGGCCATCGATTCGACAGTTAATACGGGGTCAGCCGCGATGATTAAGCACGCATGGCACGACTGGGCAAGGCCGCCGATGAAGCCGGCGGCGATTTCCAGCGGCCCGGTGGCTTCAGAACGGGTTCCAGGTCGGCGCCTGGGTGATCTTGAGATAGCCGACATTGACGCCGAGGCGGGCGCCGACGCCGGTGCGGATCGGCACAACGAGCACGTCGTTGTTCTTCAAAACCGTCATGCCGAAGCCGGCGATCACATAGGCCGAGCCGCTGACTCCGCCGAAACGGCCGTAGATGCCGTCGATGGAGGGCAGGTCATAGACCAGCATCATGACGCGCGAGCCCTGGCCGCCGTAATCGATGCCGAGAGACGGGCCCTGCCAGTAGAGCGGATGCTCGCCGGCGTTCTTAGTATTCAGCTGGCCTTCGCCATAGGTCAGTCCGGCTATGAAGGCGCCACCACCTTCCTGTCCGAGAATATAACCGTTCGGCAGACCGTATTTCTGGAAGGCGCTCTCCACCACCTTGGCAAGGCCGCCGCTGGCGGAGCCGAAGAAGGAGTGGCCGGTATCGATAATTTCCTGCATCGTATACTGACCGTTGTTCTGGGCGGCGGCCGGCCCGGCAATTATCAGCGAGGAGAAGACGATGGCCGAAAGCAATCTGCAGAAGCCAATGAATCGGTGCGGAATTCGAGGGCGCATGATGTCATCCGTTCGTCGTTTGGCCGGGAGCGGACACCCGCTCGCGTCGATTGCTGCATTTTGCGCCGATGATCTTAACAATCGGTTTACCAAATATGGTGTCATTATGGCACCGAGTATGATCGCAAACTTCGCGCAATTTTGATGAAGCATATTTGCGGGCGCGATGAGATTGCCGCCCCTCAGGAGACGATGATGTCCAAGAACCCTAACCTCACCCTGTCCGGCCCCGATCTGGCCGCGCTTCTCTGCAGCCGCGTTTGCCACGATGTCATTTCGCCCGTCGGCGCGATCAACAACGGCCTGGAACTCCTGGATGAAGGCGGCGCTGATTCCGATGCAATGGATCTGATCCGCACCAGCGCGCTCAACGCTTCCGTCCGCTTGAAATTCGCGCGCCTCGCCTTCGGTGCGTCTGGTTCCGTCGGCGCCTCGATCGATACCGGCGAGGCCGAGCGGGCCGCCAAAGATTTTGCGCTTGCGGAGAAGAAGACCGAGGTGATCTGGAACGGACCGCGGGCCATCGTCGCCAAAAACCGCGTCAAGCTGCTGCTCAACCTCTTCCTCGTCGCCTATTCCGCCATTCCGCGCGGCGGCGTGCTCGATGTGACGCTCGAAAATCCGGAATTCGACGCCAAGTTCAAACTCACGGCGAAAGGCAAGCTGATGCGTTTGCCACCGAAGTTCGTGGAGATATCGACCGGCACGATCGAGGAGGCGATCGACGCCCATTCGATCCAGCCTTATTATACGGTGCTCCTGGCCGGGGAGTGCGGAATGGCGCTCGATCACAGTGCAAGCCCGGACGAACTGGTGTTCACGGCGGTGGTTGCTACGGTCTGAATTCGGCGCACGGAGGGGCGTTTGCGCTCGTCTGGTAACGATTCTTTAGCCTGATGGACCTATTCTCTTAGGTTGTAGGAGACCCATCGCTGCGACGAATGCGGGGAAAAGGAGCGGCCATGCAAAGGTTCATGATCACCGATAATTCGGACATCGTCCGCAAGGTCGGGAAGCGCATTCTCTCCGAACTCGACTTTCTCGTCAGCGAAGCCTCCAATGCCGCCGAGGCGCTGCAGCACTGCCAAGCGGAGCTGCCGGAATATCTGATCGTCGATTCCGGCATGGAGGGCGCGCTTGACCTCATCGCGGCCATCCGCGCCATGGACGGCGGCAAGGAGGTCAAGATCTATTACTGCGTCATCGAGGCTGACCTAAAGAAGCTGATGGCGGGTAAGAGAGCCGGCGCCACCGATTTCCTGCTGAAGCCCTTCGATCGCAAGATCCTGACCGCCGTCTTTGGAAACCGCGCGATCGCTGCCTGAGCGCAGTTTCTTTCCGACCGTATCGGCCGCCCAAACGCAGCCGAACTCCGGGCTTGATCAAGATATCGACCTGTCCAGCATCTGGATGGATCTCGACGTTTTAGCCGGCGAAGCTGAAACGAAAAATCCCGCCGGGAAGGGCGGGATTTCGTCATCCGATAAGGGGGATCGGAAGATCAAGCGGTTTCCGCATATTCGGTGCCATCCGGCTCGCGAAGAACGTAGCCACGGCCCCAAACGGTCTCGATATAGTTGGCACCGCCGGCGGCGTTGGCGAGTTTCTTGCGAAGCTTGCAGATGAAGACGTCGATGATCTTCAGTTCCGGCTCGTCCATGCCGCCATAAAGGTGGTTCAGGAACATTTCCTTGGTGAGGGTGGTGCCCTTGCGGAGCGAAAGCAGCTCCAGCATCTGGTATTCCTTGCCCGTCAGGTGGACGCGCTGGCCGCCGACTTCGACAGTCTTTGCGTCGAGGTTGACGATCAACTCGCCCGTCATGATGACCGACTGGGCGTGGCCTTTAGAGCGGCGGACGATAGCATGGATGCGGGCGACGAGCTCGTCTTTGTGGAACGGCTTGGTCATATAGTCGTCGGCGCCGAAGCCGAGGCCACGAACCTTGTCTTCGATGCCGGCCATGCCCGACAGAATGAGGATCGGTGTCTTGACCTTGGACAGCCGGAGAGTGCGGAGCACTTCATATCCGGACATGTCAGGCAGATTCAGATCGAGCAGGATGATGTCGTAATCATATAGCTTGCCCAGATCGACGCCTTCTTCACCGAGATCGGTGGTATAAACATTAAAACTCTCTGATTTCAGCATCAACTCGATGCTCTGCGCCGTAGCGCTATCATCCTCGATCAGAAGTACCCGCATAATTATCCCCTTTACCGCCGCCGAAAGGTGGTCTGGCCCCCTACACGATACCGAATAAGCTACGTGATTTGGAAGCTGCCACGAAATGGTTAACAAATTCTAATTCACTCTGGCAAGGAGTATCGAATTTATTAAATAATTTTTCCATTTCTCTGTTTTCCAATAGGAATCTCAAAAAGGCGTCCTCAAGTTTAACATGAAGAAACAGCGCTAATTGATTCATCCGACTCACCAATGAAAAGGTTCGGAATTCCTGCCGCGGCATTTACCGAGCCTTAAATCATCGGGCCTATCATTAACGATGCCCGTAAACGAAAGGTTACCAGCGGTAGGTTTTTGTTAATATCGCAGGAAATTTTTTAGCAAACCGTGTCAAAGCGGCGCGCAGGGCGGTTTCAAGTTGAGCCGGGGTCTCGCATCACGGGAGTAATGCGTATGAAGTCGCGAGAAAGTCTCGTCCGCCTGAAGGAGTTTCAGGTGAACGAAAAACGACGTCAATTGCAGCAATTGCAGATGATGATGTCCGAATTCGAACGGATGACGAAGGATCTGGAGAGCCAGATCGTCGTCGAGGAAAAGAAGTCCGGAATATCAGACCCGAATCACTTTGCTTATCCGACCTTCGCCAAGGCTGCGCGTCAGCGGGCCGACAACCTGCAGGTTTCGATCAAGGAACTGAAGATGCAGGAAGAGGCGCTGGAAATGGCGCTCGAGGAGATGCAGGCGGAATATGCAAGGGCGACGGCGCTGGAAGAACGGGACAGCGGCGCCCGCGCCAGGGCCTAAAAAACAAACGGGCGCCGGCTTCGGCGCCTGAGGATCGCCAGAGAGAAGCCATGTATGACGGGCGCGCTGTCCGTCATACATGGCTTTTGGTGTTTCGCCTTTTACGTCTGAATGTCGTCGCCCAAACCTCATCTGCTTCAGGCCACGGCATCAGTTCACGACATCCTGCCATTCCGGGTGGCGTTGCGCTTGCGCCTTGAAGAAAGGGCAGAGCGGGATGATCTTCCAGCCGCCCGCGCGAGCCGCTTCCACTGCATGAAGCGCCAATGCCTGGCCGACGCCCTTGCCGCGCAAGGCGTCGGGAACCGCCGTATGATCGATGATGACGAGCTTCGGCGACGCGCGCGAATAGGTCATCTCCGCCTCGTGCCCCTCGACCTCGGCGGCATAACGGCCGCCGGAGCCGCCTTCTTCATTTCGAATGTCCATCGCCTTACCTCGTACACAGATATTGTTGCCGCCGACGGTGACACGGCGGCGCGGCCGTGCCAAGCCGGTGAAATCATTCCTGAGGGAGACACAGTGTTCATGGAAAATATCGGATCGACACGAGCCTCTGGGCAATGAGAGCGCTTTCGATCGTCCGTCCCGCTCTTCTCGTTGCGGCGCCGTTCCTCCTGGCACTCGGGCTCATCTTACCGCTGGTTCGTTTCGAGACGCTTTATTTCTTCGATCAGACTCCGTCGCTCATCGAAATCGTCGTCTCGCTCTGGCAAGGCGGCGATGCGCTGCTGGCGGCGATCGTTGCGCTGGTCTCAATCGTGCTTCCGCTTCTGAAGATGATCGGGATCGCGGCGGAAGCGACGGCTGCCGGCGGCGGGGCCGGGAGCCTGTTCTATCGTCGCGTCGTGCCGCATCTGTCCAAGTGGTCAATGATGGACGTGCTGCTTGTCGCGATCGTTATTGCTGCGGCGAAGACAACGGGGTTGGCGGATGCGTTCACGCAGCCAGGCCTTTGGTGCTACGCCGCCTCGTCAATAATTTCGGGCCTTCTTCATTCCCTGATGGGAGATGCGTCCGGCCCGAAATAAATGTCGACGATGGCATGCGATCAGTGGCGGTATTGCTGGATGCGGGTGGTGCGCAAGCCAGCCAGGCCATGGCTGTTGATCGACGACTGCCAGGAAAGGAACTCTTCGACCGTGAGCGTGTAACGCTCGCAGGCCTCTTCCAAGCTCAACAGGCCACCGCGCACTGCCGCGACAACCTCTGCCTTGCGGCGGATCACCCAGCGCCGCGTATTGGGCGGCGGAAGATCGGCGATGGTCAGGGGGCTGCCATCGGGGCCGATGACATATTTCACTCGGGGACGTATCATTTCGGTCATTGGACTCTCTACACAACGCAAGACCACGAGCGCCACTCTAGCCTGCCACATTTAAAAATTGCCTAAGCCCAACGTAAGACTTTGATAACAAATTTAGATGCCCGCTGCCGCCGGTGAATGAACGACCGGATCAGCAATTGGCCCCAAAGGTCGCCGGCTTTCAAAGGCGCGTCGATCCTTTTCATTGCAGCAGATTGGTGACGCCGATGAAGCGATCATCTGCAAGGAGGGATCGTTTGCGGGGGGGACGGCGCCACGACACTGGCCTGAAACAAGACACTTTCGCCTTCTCAGACAGGTCCATGTCGGCTCGGGAGTGCCCAATGGCAATGTTCTATAGCTGTACGAGCTTCTGGACCAGCTCTCGTGAACAACAATCCGGAAGATCGCTCGCCGGAAACGTTTGCCCGGCGCCAGATCGAAGAGCTGCGCTGTCGACGGCAGGCAAGAGCAGCGATGAGACTGCGATCATTCTCGCTCCCTCGTCGCACATGGTCGATGATTGTTTGAAGAGCGCGATGCGCGAATCCCATGCGGTCAACCGCACGCAGGCGGTCGCCGGAAAGGACCGGCTGCCCCGAGGCAGCCGGTCCTTTCTCACTAAAAGCTTAGAAGCCTTTTCCGCCGGTCAGTTCAGAGACGACGGTACCGACGATGATGCGCATATCCATCCAAATCGAGAAATTCCCGACATAATAAAGATCACAGGCGATGCGCGCGCGCGCCTTGGCGGGACGATCGGTCGGGCCACGCAGGCCACGCATCTGGGCAAGACCGGTCATACCGGGGCGCATCGCGTGGCGTTGATGATATTCCGGTACCAGCTCTTCGTAGAGCATGCCGCCGGCGCGCATGCCGATTGCATGGCAGCGAGGACCGACGACCGACATGTCGCCCAACAGCACGTTCAACAACTGCGGCAGCTCATCGATGTTAGTGCGGCGCAGAATAGCGCCGATGCGGGTGATGCGCGGGTCGTTCTTCACCGTCTGGGCAACGCCCGAGACATCGCAGAGATCGGTGCGCATGGAACGGAACTTGTAGACCTTGATGGCCTTGCAGTTCTTACCCCAGCGGGTCTGCTTGAACAGCACCGGTCCCGGGCTGTCGAGCTTGATCAGCAGGGCGACGAGGAGAAGGAAAGGGGCGAGGACGAGGAGGGCGCTCAACGATGAAACTATGTCGAACGCCCGCTTCAGGGCGAGATCCACCCACGGCGCCTGGGAGGCATCGCTGTGGATGACAGGGGTTTGAATCTTCAGGCTCGGCTGCTGGCGGCGGCTCGGCCGGAAGGAATCAGTCGAAATGGTGTTGTTTAATTCCGTGATGCTCAAGGATCGTACTCTGTTGTCTTCGAGGGGCGCGGCGGCAATAGGCGATCAATGGTTTACCCTGTCACCAGGGCTGCACTCAGGTGTTGGTAACCCTACTAAAACGGAAAAATGCGACAATTGTGTAATGCTGTCCAGAGAAATATCGCATCGCAATAAATCTTTCGCACTTGCGTTAAGTTGAGGCAAGCTCATGATATTTCGTTAAGAATTGGAATTTCGTCAAGGTTTTTAGGCCTTTGGCGAGGGCTTCCAGGGGTCTGTCGCCGTGTTGTTTCGACACGCGACCGACAGTTGGCATACGGCATTTTTAACGAATTCCGACGTGAATTTTTTCGCCGGTTATGTTCGGCCGTTCTCAAACTGTGTCACAATATGACAAAATCAAGGCCGAATCGACGCGGTCGAAATTGCTGGATGAGGCCTCGTTAAGACCCGACTCGGCAGTTGCTGATCACCTGCCGATTCTGCGGCAGTCTGCTTTGCGCTTCGATCGCTGCAGGATTATCTCTGGAGAACTAATAGCTGGGGCCGCGACGGGCGCTGCGCGCCAAGGCATTTGTGCATGGCGCCACAAGTGCAGGACATCATAATGAGCGGTATCGCGCCATCACAGTATTTGCGGACTTCCCCGCGATGATCACGCTGGCTCGAGCACGCGTTTCCTGCCGCCCCAGGAGATGAAGTTCGGGTTGGCGAAGTCGAAATCCGCCGCCGTTCCCGTCTTGCCATAGGTCAGCGGCGCTCCGTCGAGCGTCACCGTCGATCCCCCGGCGGCGCGCAGCACCGCGTCGCCGGCCGCGGTGTCCCATTCCATTGTGCGGGTGAACCGTGGATAGACATCGGCCTTGCCCTCCGCCAGCAGGCAGAATTTCAGCGAGGAGCCGATATTGGTGCATTTGGAGATCGCGTGATCGGCGAGGAAGGTTCCCGTCTCCGGGCTGTTGTGACGAAGGCTTGCAAGCGCAAGCCGATCGTCCGGCTGCTCGCGCACGGTGATTGCGGTCCGTGCCCCGATGATGAAGTCCTCCGTGACGACGAGCCTTTCGGCACGGCCACGTTGCCCACAGAAGGCGAGCCCGAGCGCCGGCGCATAGACGATCCCCGCGACCGGGGCGCCGTTCTCGATGTAGGCTATATTGACGGTGAATTCGTGCCGTCCGTCGACGAATTCGCGGGTGCCGTCGAGGGGATCGACCAAAAAGAAGCCCCGGCCGTGAATGTCGGGCACCTTGCCGGCCGCAACCGACTCTTCCGCCACGACGGGTATATCGGGATAATCCCTGGCGAGATGGGCGAGTATGATGCGTTCGGCTTCCTCGTCGGCGACCGTCACCGGGCTTGCATCCGCCTTCATGGCAATGGGAAAGCCTTCGCGCAAGACCCCGATGATGGCCCTACCGGCTTCGAGCGCCGCCTTTTCAAATGTCGTCAGCATTGTCCTTTGCCGTCCGCCGCGCGGCGAGCGCCCGCTGTCGCTCGTCCGTCAACCATCCCTGTCGCACCAGATTTCGATATGGTGGTTCTCGCCGCGTCCCGCACCCCCGATACGCAGATTGAAGATGCTACCATAAGTTCACGCAGCTGTCAGGCGAGGATCATGGCATTTGCTTGTGAAATACCATTCGCAAAAAGTCAGGGCTCGGGGGCTGAATTTGCGCCTTCTTCTGATCTTCTGGAATAGCTTACGCCGGAGGCGACGCAGGAAATTGAAGGTTCGATTGCTGGATGGTTAAGCCAGGGCGAGGTTTTGGCTAAAAATGGGTCTGTCTTTGCCGATTTTCTGTGGATTTTGGTTCAAAATGCACCATTTCGGCCTGTTCGAACAAGAATCTGCTGGAGTAAATCCTTTTTGTCTTCACATTTTCAACGAAACCGCTATGCATGCGGCCTATGAGGTCCCTGCATGGGGAGCCGAATAACCAAAAAGAGGTGCAGCGTCTTCCGCTCGCATCCAGGGGAAAGCGACATATGGAGTATTTCGTCCAGCAGCTCTTCAATGGGCTGACGCTCGGATCCATCTATGGCCTTGTGGCTATTGGCTATACGATGGTTTATGGCATTATCGGCATGATCAACTTCGCCCATGGCGACATTTTCATGCTCGGTGGTTTCGCCGCTCTTATCGTCTTTCTCGTCCTCACATCCATCTTCGCAGGTCTCCCTGTGGCAATTTTGCTGTTGGCGATGCTTGTGGTCGCGATGCTGATGACGAGTTTGTGGAATTGGACGATCGAGCGTGTTGCATACCGTCCGCTGCGCGGATCCTTCCGCCTCGCGCCGCTGATCACCGCGATCGGCATGTCGATCGTACTGTCCAACTTCATCCAGGTGACTCAGGGGCCGCGCAACAAGCCGATCCCGCCGATGGTGAGCTCGGTTTACCAGTTCGGCAACATCTCGGTGTCACTGAAGCAGATCATCATCATTTTGATCACGGCGGTGCTGCTGACGGTCTTCTGGTACATCGTCAATCATACCGCCCTCGGCCGCGCCCAGCGCGCCACGGAACAGGATCGCAAGATGGCGGCGCTGCTCGGCGTCAACGTCGACCAAACGATCTCGATCACCTTCGTCATGGGTGCGGCGCTCGCTGCCGTCGCCGGCACGATGTATCTGATGTATTATGGCGTCGCTTCGTTCGCTGACGGGTTCACGCCGGGTGTGAAGGCATTTACCGCAGCCGTTCTCGGCGGCATCGGCTCGTTGCCCGGCGCCGTTTTTGGCGGCCTGCTTATCGGCCTTATCGAGTCGCTGTGGTCGGCATACTTCACCATCGCTTATAAGGACGTCGCGACCTTTGCGATCCTGGCTTTCGTGTTGATCTTCAAGCCGACCGGCATCCTCGGGCGGCCGGAAGTCGAGAAGGTATAACGTCATGGCAAACATCGAAGATTCTGTAGGCAAGCCCGATGCCGGACTTGTCCGCAAAGGCCTTACCGAAGCTCTTTTCGCAGCGGTCCTGTCGTTCGGCATGTTTGTTCTCTATGTCGGCCTCAAGACCGATCAGAACATCAGCAATGAGCTGATCATTGTCCAGCGCTGGGGCCTGCTTGCGATCTTCGTCGCGGTCGCCGCTATCGGCCGCTTCGCCATGGTCGTTTTCATCAGGCCGAATATTGACCGCCGCAAGCTCAGCAAGGCTCGCGAGGGCGAGCTCGACATCTCGACAGAGAAGAGCTTCTTCCACCGGCATTTCCTGAAGATCGCGCTGATCGCGCTGCTGCTTTATCCGATGGTAGTGGTTGCGATCAAAGGCCCTCAGGGCTCGCTCACATATGTCGACAATTTTGGCATCCAGATCCTGATCTATGTGATGCTCGCCTGGGGGTTGAACATCGTCGTCGGCCTCGCCGGCCTGCTCGACCTCGGCTACGTCGCCTTCTATGCCGTCGGCGCCTATTCCTACGCGCTGCTTTCAAGCTATTTCGGCCTGTCCTTCTGGGTGCTGCTGCCGCTTTCGGGCATCTTCGCGGCGCTTTGGGGCGTCATTCTCGGATTCCCGGTGCTGCGCTTGCGCGGCGATTACCTCGCGATCGTGACGCTTGCCTTCGGTGAGATCATTCGTCTCGTCCTCATCAACTGGACTGAAGTGACGAAGGGCACCTTCGGTATCTCCAGCATCCCGAAGGCAACCCTCTTCGGCATTCCCTTCGACGCGACGGCCGGCGGTTTTGCGAAGCTGTTTCACCTGCCAATATCCTCGGCCTATTACAAGATCTTCCTGTTCTATTTGATCCTGGCGCTCTGCATGCTGACAGCCTATGTCACCATCCGGCTGCGCCGCATGCCGATTGGACGCGCCTGGGAAGCTTTGCGCGAGGATGAGATCGCCTGCCGTTCGCTCGGCATCAACACGGTGACGACTAAGCTAACCGCCTTTGCGACAGGCGCGATGTTTGCCGGTTTCGCCGGCTCGTTCTTCGCCGCCCGCCAGGGCTTCGTCTCGCCGGAATCCTTCGTCTTCCTGGAATCGGCCGTCATTCTCGCCATCGTTGTCCTTGGCGGCATGGGGTCATTGACCGGCATTGCAATCGCCGCCATCGTCATGGTCGGCGGCACCGAGTTGCTGCGCGAGATGAGCTTCCTAAAACTCATCTTCGGACCGGATTTTACGCCGGAACTTTACCGCATGTTGATCTTCGGCCTCGCCATGGTCATCGTCATGCTGTTCAAGCCGCGCGGCTTCGTCGGCTCGCGTGAGCCGACAGCCTTCCTCAGAGAGCGCAAGGCGATATCCGGAAGCTTTATCAAGGAGGGCCATGGTTGATGAGCCCCGTAACGAATACTATGTCTGATGACACCCTTCTCAAGGTCGAACATCTGTCGATGAAGTTCGGCGGCCTGATGGCCATCAACGACTTCTCCTTCGAAGCGAAGCGCGGCGATATCACCGCTCTGATCGGGCCGAACGGCGCAGGCAAGACCACTGTTTTCAACTGCATCACCGGCTTTTACAAGCCGACAATGGGGATGATCACGTTCAACCAGAAGAGCGGCAAGCAATATCTGCTAGAGCGCCTGCCGGATTTTCGCATCACGAGGGATGCCAAGGTCGCGCGTACCTTCCAGAACATCCGGCTGTTCTCCGGTCTGACCGTTCTCGAAAACCTGCTGGTTGCCCAGCACAACAAGCTGATGAAGGCATCGGGTTATACGATCCTCGGCCTTATCGGTGTCGGCCCCTATAAGCGGGAAGCGGCCGGGGCGATCGAGCTCGCCCGTTTCTGGCTCGAGAAGGCCGACCTGATCGACCGTGCCGACGACCCCGCCGGCGATTTGCCCTACGGCGCCCAGCGGCGTCTGGAAATCGCCCGCGCCATGTGCACCGGCCCGGAGCTGCTTTGTCTGGATGAACCGGCTGCCGGCCTCAACCCACGGGAATCGGCAACGCTCAACGCGCTGCTCAAGAGCATTCGCGCCGAAACCGGAACGTCGATCCTGCTGATTGAGCACGACATGTCGGTGGTCATGGAAATCTCCGACCACGTCGTCGTCCTCGAATATGGTCAGAAGATTTCCGATGGCACGCCGGATCACGTGAAGAACGATCCGCGGGTCATTGCGGCCTATCTCGGCGTCGAGGATGAAGAAGTGGAAGAGGTGATCGCAACCGTCGAGCAGCTCGAAGGAGGCGCAAACTGATGGGCGATGCAGTAATGACGGGTCAACCGCTCCTTCAGGTGAATGGCGTCGAAACTTATTATGGCAATATCCGAGCGCTCGCCGGCATTGATGTACAGGTCAACAAGGGCGAGATCGTCAGCCTGATTGGCGCCAACGGCGCCGGCAAGTCGACGCTGATGATGACGATCTGCGGCAGCCCCCAGGCGCGCACCGGTTCGGTCGTCTTCGAGGGCCGCGAGATCACCCGTATGCCCACACACGAAATCGCACGGCTGCGCATTGCGCAGTCGCCGGAAGGGCGCCGCATCTTTCCGCGCATGACGGTCATGGAAAATCTCCAGATGGGCGCCGGCCTCGACAATCTGAAACACTTCGCCGAAGACGTCGAGAAGATCTTCACGCTCTTCCCGCGTCTCAAGGAACGTCATGCCCAGCGTGGCGGAACACTTTCGGGCGGTGAGCAGCAGATGCTGTCGATCGGCCGCGCGCTGATGGCGCGCCCGAAGCTATTGCTTCTCGACGAACCCTCGCTCGGACTTGCGCCGCTGATCGTCAAGGGCATCTTCGAGGCGATCAAGAAGCTCAACGAGGCGGAGGGGCTAACCGTTTTCCTCGTCGAGCAGAACGCGTTCGCCGCCCTCAGGCTTTCTCACCGCGCCTACGTGATGGTGAACGGCAAGGTGACGATGAGCGGCTCCGGCAAGGAGCTTCTTGCCAATCCCGAGGTCCGCGCCGCCTATCTCGAAGGCGGAAGACACTAGGTCGAAAGGAGAGTTTGATATGCAGGGACTTTTCTTCGAAGCGGATGCCGGTCCCCTTGTGGCGATCCGTGTCATCGTCTTGCTCTTAGGCTTCTGGACGGCTTGGCGCGCTGGCAAAGCGGTTGCCGAGGGCTGGGGCGACTATCCGCTGGTCATCGTCTACACATTTCTGCTCGCCTGGGCGATGCAGTTCCTGCATCATGCCTTGTTCAATGGGCCGATGCTCAACGCCTTTTACTATATCCTCGACTTCGTGACGCTGCTGGTCTTCTCGACGGCCGGCTTCCGCTACCGCCGCACCAATCAAATGGTCAACAACTATTACTGGCTGTACGAAAAAACTTCCGCGTTTTCGTGGAAGGACAAACATTGACAGTCCGTTGAAACTAGGCATGAATTGCCTTCAGAGTGGAACAGCTTTCCTGGCGCAGTCAATGGTGGGTAATGCGTCGGGCCTTGGACCGGAACCCGCCCAAAAATTGGGAGTAACAATATGAAGAAGTCTCTTCTGTCGGCAGTGGCTCTGACGGCGATGGTCGCCTTCAGCGGCAACGCTTGGGCCGACGTCCTCATCGCCGTGGCTGGTCCGCTGACCGGCCCGAACGCCGCTTTCGGCGCTCAGCTTCAGAAGGGTGCCGAGCAGGCGGCTGCCGACATCAACGCTGCCGGCGGCATCAACGGCGAGCAGATCAAGATCGAGCTCGGCGACGACGTCTCCGACCCGAAGCAGGGCATTTCGGTCGCTAACAAATTCGTTGCCGACGGCGTCAAGTTCGTCATCGGCCACTTCAACTCGGGCGTTTCCATCCCGGCTTCGGAAGTCTACGCCGAAAACGGCATTCTCGAAATCACCCCGGCCGCCACGAACCCGAAGTTCACCGAGCGCGGCCTCTGGAACACGTTCCGCACCTGCGGCCGTGACGACCAGCAGGGCGCCATTGCCGGCAAGTATCTTGCCGACCACTTCAAGGACGCCAAGATCGCAGTCGTCCATGACAAGACCCCCTACGGTCAGGGCCTCGCCGACGAAACCAAGAAGGCCATGAATGCCGCTGGTGTCACGGAAGCCATGTACGAAGGCATCAACGTCGGCGACAAGGACTTCTCGGCCCTCATCGCCAAGATGAAGGAAGCCGGTGTCTCGATCATCTATTGGGGCGGTCTGCACACCGAAGCCGGTCTCATCATCCGTCAGGCTGCCGACCAGGGCCTGAAGGCAACGCTGGTTTCGGGCGATGGTATCGTTTCGAACGAACTGGCATCGATCGCTGGCGACGCCGTTGCCGGGACCCTGAACACCTTCGGCCCCGATCCGACGCTGAACCCGGCCAACAAGGAACTCGTCGAAAAGTTCAAGGCTGCCGGTTTCAATCCTGAAGCCTACACGCTCTATTCCTACGCCGCGATGCAGGCGATCGCCGGTGCTGCCAAGGCTGCCGGTTCGCTCGATCCTGAAGCCGTCGCCACGGCGATGAAGGAAAAGGGTCCGTTCCCGACCGTTCTCGGCGACATCTCGTTCGACGAAAAGGGCGACCCGAAAATTCCTGGTTACATCATGTACGAATGGAAGAAGGGCCCGGACGGCAAGTACACCTACGTCCCGCAGGGCATGTAAGCTTTACTTCCTTTCCGAGAATATGATCATTGAAGCCCGGTTTCGACCGGGCTTCTTTTTTGGCAGCACTTCACCACCGCGGACGCGGCGCTGGCTTGCACGGAGGGAGAAGTGGAATCTGCTGCCGCATGTCGGCGGTGCGGCGGAGGAGACGCGAACCACGGAAGGCCCTCCGCTATCCCTCACATCTCATGCAGGACATGCGTCGCCTTGACTGCGGCCGATGCCCGGTTTTCCACGCCGAGCTTCACGTAGATCTGCTCGAGGTGTTTGTTCACGGTGCGCGCCGACAGTCCCAGTATTTCGCCGATATCGCGGTTGGCTTTGCCCTTGGCAATCCAGAGCAGCACTTCGGATTCCCGTTGCGTGAGCGAGAAGCGCTGGCGCAGCACCTCATCATCGCTGCGCTGGCTGGCGGCGGTAAGACGGAAGAGATATTCGTCCGGGCCGATCGCGCCGAGGAAGGCGAGCTGCAGCGCAGCCTGGCCAGCATGGGTGATCGAGATGATGCCATCGCGCGCTGCTGCCATGCGGTCGCGCATCCAGCCAGCGATTTGGCGGACGACGATCTCCATGCCGTCGTCGCTGCCCAAGGCGGCATTGACCAGCCGCGTCGCCTGCGGCGTCGACCAATGGATGGCGCCATCGCCCTTGACAGCCAACAAATGGCGGCCGGCGGCATCGAGTGCAACACGGGCGCTCTGGGTCGAGCGGGCATTGCGCAGGTGAACGCGGATGCGGGCGCGCAGTTCGTCGATGTTGATCGGCTTGCTGAGGTAGTCGACGCCGCCGGATTCCAGCGCATGCACGACATGCTCGGTTTCCGTCAGGCCGGTCATGAAGATGACCGGCACCTGGGCGACGGCGGCATTCGCCTTCAGCCTGCGGCAGGTCTCGAAGCCGTCCATCACAGGCATGACGGCGTCGAGCAGGATGAGATCGGGCGTGATCCGCTCTACGATGCCAAGTGCTGCCGTGCCCGAGGTGGCGATCAGAACGGAGAAGCCGGACTGTTCGAGCGCATCTGTGAGGAAGCCGAGCGCTTCGGGCGAGTCGTCGACAAGCAGAACAATGTCGCGAGGGAGGGCCGGCTCAGCCAATGTATTCCACCTTTTCGTCGAAGTCGTTTAGGAAGGTCATGAAGCCGGCCAGATCGAAGGCGGCGACATAGGGTCGAAGAGCTTCCGTGAATGGCCGATTTTCCTCCAGGTTGGCAAGGTCCGAAAGCTTGGCTTCGATGCCCCTGATGTAGCCGATCTCGCCGAGCCGCAGCAATTCCTGCACATGGGCAGCACCCGGGCTCAGCATCGGCGCTTCGGTCTTTGCAGGAGCGATGGGCGCCTCATCGGCATAGACCCAGTTCAGGCCGAGATGCAAAGCGAGCCTGTCGCGCAGCTGGCGGATATCGACCGGTTTGCCGATGGCATCATTGTGGCTGTCGTCGCTATCGCTCAGAACCATCGCATCGCCGATATTGGCCGAAAGCATCAGCACCGGCGCTGTCTGGCCGGCCTCGCGCAGGCGCGAGACGAGCTGCCAGCCGCTCATGCCGGGCATCAGTATATCCACGAGGAAGAGATCGGGCATGATGCCGTCGATCAGCGTCAGGCATTCCGCACCTCCTGCCGCCGTGAGCACGGTGAAATCGAGCGGCGCGAGGATTTCGCGCATCATCTCGCGGTGATCCTCATTGTCATCGACGACGACGATTGTGCGGCGCGGGCCGTCGTAGCCGGCGATGCGTTTTTCCTGCGGCGGAGCGGCGGCGCGCATGACGGCGGACAGCATCAACCGCACGCGGAAGGTCGAACCTTCGTCCTTGACGCTCGAAACCGCAATCTCGCCGCCGAGCGTGTTGGTCAGAAGTCGCGTAATGGTAAGGCCGAGGCCAAGGCCAGGCATCGGCCGCACGCTGTCTGCCTCGCCCCGCTGGAAGGGTTCGTAGATGCGCGTCAGGTCCTTCTCGGCGATGCCGCGGCCGGTATCGGTGACGGTGAAGGTCGCAACCTGGCTCCGATAGCCGACATCGAAGGTGACGCTGCCCTCGTCGGTGAACTTGATGGCATTGGAGAGCAGGTTGACGAGGATCTGGCGCAGCCGCTTTTCATCGGTGCGGACGAATTGCGGCAGGGCTGGCGAGCGCTCATGCAAGAAGGCAAGCCCCTTCGCCTGCGCCTGCGGGCGGAACAACTCGATGATCTGGTCGAGGAAATCCTGGATGTTGGTCTCATTGGAGTAGACCTGCAGGCGGCCGGCCTCGATCTTGGAGATGTCGAGAAGACCATCGATCAGGCCGGAGAGATGCTCGGCGCTGCGGCGGATGACCTTGATCGAGGATTGGCGCGGCGCCGGGATCGTCTCGTCGCGCTCGAGGATCTGGGCATAGCCAAGCACGGCGTTCAGCGGCGTGCGCAGTTCGTGGCTGAGGCCGACGACATAGCGGCTCTTGGCGCGGTTGGCGGCTTCGGCCGTTTCCTTGGCATTCTGCAGGGCGGCGTCGGTCTTCTTGTGGGCGGCGATCTCCTTGAGCAGCAGCGTGTTCTGGCGCGAGGACTCCTCCTCTGCGACGACGCGGCTGTCATGGGCGAGCACATAGAACCAGCAGACGACGCCGGAAATTACCGAGAAGACGAAGAAGACGATGAGGATGGTGCGGTTGACGACTTCGGCCGTCTCGGGCGAGGCGGAGGCGACCTGATGGGCGATCATCGCCAGGATCGCACCGATGGCGGTCAGCGCCAGTGCGACAGCGATGCCATAGCGTCCGAGGCGCGTCGTCAGCTTGCCGATGATGCTTTCCGGCAGCAGCGTCCTAGCGACGGTGCCGACCTGCGCGTTGAAACGGGCCGCCGGCTTGCACATGTCGTGGCAGCGGCTGTCTAGCGAGCAGCAGAGCGAGCAGATCGGCGCGGCGTATGCCGGGCACCATGCCATATCTTCCGGCTCGAAAGGATGTTCGCAGACCGAGCAGGTGATGCTCGTCAGCTTCTTCCAGCTCTGGCGCGGTTTGCGGGCGAGATAGAATTTGCCATTCGTCGCCCAGGCGAGCGTAGGCGTGGCGATGAGCGCGATGACGAGGGTGATATAGGGTGCGAGCGAAGCGGCTGTCTCGCCGAAAGCGCCGAAATGGGCGACCAGCGATACCGTTGCCGACAGCGTCATGGCGCCTAGACCGACCGGGTTGATATCGTAGAGATGGGCGCGCTTGAATTCGATTCCGGGAGGGGCGAGCCCCAGCGGCTTGTTGATGAAAAGATCGGCTGATATCGTGCAGAGCCAGGCCATGGCGATGATCGAGAAGATGCCGAGCGTCTCTTCCAGTAGCCTGTAGATGCCGAGCTCCATCAAAAGCAGCGCGATCGCGACGTTGAACACCAGCCAGATAACGCGGCCGGGATGGCTGTGTGTCAGTCGCGAGAAGAAATTCGACCAGGCTAGCGATCCGGCATAGGCGTTCATCACGTTGATTTTCAGCTGCGAGACAACGACAAAGGCCGCCATCAACAGCAGTGCGGCGTTGTGCCAGGGAACCATGTAGCCGAAGGCGGTCAGATACATCTGCGCCGGATCGGCGGCACGGTCGAGAGGCACGCCCGAGGTGAAGGTCAGCACGACAAGGAACGAGCCAGCAAGCAGTTTCGGCGCCCCGATGATGACCCAGCCAGGACCGGCGAGGAAGACGGCGAGGCGATGGCGCCACTTGCGCTGCGGGACCGGCGGCAGGAAGCGCAGGAAATCGGCCTGTTCGCCGATCTGCGACATCAGCGCCAGGATAACGGCGGAAGCTGCGCCGAATTCAATCAAATCAAATTCGGCGACGGTTCCCGGAGGGCCGGAGGCGTCGCGGATGCCGGCGAAGGCGCGCCAGAGATCGAACTTTTCCCAGTCCATGAAGGCGATGAAGATGAAGGGCAGGATGTTCAACACGATCCAGAAGGGCTGGGTCATCAGCTGGAACTTGCTGATCAGCCGTACGCCGTGCGTCACCAGCGGAATTACCATGACGGCGCTGACGATATAGCCGATCCAGAGCGGTATGCCGAGGGTGAGTTCCAGCGCCCCGGACATGATCGAGGCTTCGATCGCAAACAGCATGAAGGTGAAGCTCGCATAGATCAGCGAGGTGATGGTCGAGCCGATATAGCCGAAGCCGGCGCCGCGCGTCAGAAGATCGATGTCGACGCCGTGACGGATGGCATAGCGACTGATCGGCCATCCGATCGCAAGCATGGCAATCGAGGCGCCGATGATGGCATAGAAGGCATTCGTGGTGCCGTATGAGAGGGTGATCGCGCCACCGATCGCCTCCAGCGCCAGGAACGAAATCGCGCCGATCGCCGTCTGCGAAATGCGCTCGGAGGAGAAATGCCGGGCGCTCTTTGCGGTAAACCGCAACGCGTAATCTTCCAGCGTCTGATTGGCGACCCAGCGATTATATTCGCGTCTCACCGGAATGATGCGTTGACGCGCTGTCATGCCCTCTTTCCGGCGCTCCGGTTAGCTTATCGTCTTCCGGGCAGTTTTGGCGGGATGAGCGGGAAAGGCAAGAGGCGGAACACCGGCGGGTTCACAGAACGGCGATATTTTTGAAAGCGGTCTGTCGCATGAGCGCTCTAACTCTCGCGCTGTTCGTTCAACCATTACACCAATGTCTGCTTTGAGCCTTTGCCGCCTCAGTGCAGCCCGACCTCGGCCAGCCTGACGATCAGCGGATAATTCCACCGGCAATTGGAACGCCATGCTCTGGGGAGGGGCGCCCCTCCTCCTCTTACATGCGCGTTTGCCCCCTGCGCCTACGTCATTTTGCGTATGTGTTTTTGCGCTGCAGCACCCGATAGTCCCATCGGCAACAGTAATTTCCGTTTCCGGCCTGTTGCGGAACAAGAGAGGGGAGTTCAATCAGATGAATCTCAAAACCACAATTGCAGGTGCCGCGCTCAGTGCCGTCATGGCGGCGTCGGCTGCCTTCAGCGGTGCGGTTGCTGCAGACGATACGATCAAGGTCGGTGTGCTGCATTCGCTGTCCGGCACGATGGCGATATCCGAAACCACGCTGAAAGACGCCATGCTGATGCTCATCGACGAGCAGAACAAGAAGGGCGGCCTTCTGGGCAAGAAGCTCGAAGCCGTCGTCGTCGATCCGGCCTCCGACTGGCCGCTCTTTGCCGAAAAGGCACGCGAACTGATCGAAAAGGACAAGGTTGCCGCCGTCTTCGGCTGCTGGACGTCGTCCTCGCGCAAATCCGTCCTGCCCGTCTTCGAAGAGCTGAACTCGCTCCTCTTTTATCCCGTGCAGTATGAGGGCGAGGAATCGTCGCGCAACATCTTCTATACGGGTGCGGCTCCGAACCAGCAGGCGATCCCGGCTGTCGACTATCTGATGAACACCGAGGGCGTGAAGCGTTTCGTGCTCGAAGGCACCGACTACGTCTATCCCCGCACGACCAACAAGATTCTTGCAGCCTATCTCGAATCCAAGGGCATCCCGAAGGAAGACATTCTCGTAAACTACACGCCGTTCGGCTTCTCCGACTGGCAGACCGAGGTGGCCAAGATCAAGCAATTCGGCTCGGCCGGCAAGAAGACCGCCGTCGTCTCCACCATCAACGGTGACGCGAACGTTCCTTTCTACAAGGAACTCGGCAACCAAGGCATCAAAGCGACCGACATCCCGGTCGTAGCCTTCTCGGTCGGCGAAGAAGAGCTTGCCGGTCTCGATACCAAGCCGCTCGTCGGCCATCTCGCCGCCTGGAACTACTTCGAGTCCGTTGAAAGCCCGGCCAACAAGAAGTTCATCAAGGAATGGCATGCCTTCACCAAGAACGACAAGCGCGTGACGAACGACCCAATGGAAGCCGCCTATATCGGCTTTAACGCTTGGGTGAAGGCCGTCCAGGCCGCCGGCACCACCAATACCGATGCCGTTCTCGACACCATTATCGGCGTCACCGTTCCGAACCTCTCGGGCGGCTATGCCACCGTCATGCCGAACCATCACATCACCAAGCCGGTGCTGATCGGTGAAATCCAGGCCGATGGCCAGTTCGAAATCGTCCAGCAGACGCCCGCCGTCGTCGGCGACGAATGGTCCGACTACCTGCCCGACTCCAAGGACCTGATCTCCGATTGGCGCAAGCCTCTCTCCTGCGGCAACTTCAATGTCGCGACCGGCAAGTGCGGCGGCAAGGGCTCCTGAGCAGGGCCCAACCGTTGACAGCCCGAAGACTTCCGCCCGGAGCTGATCCGGGCGGAAGCTCCGTCCTTACCGCTGTGCCGCAAGGCCGACGACAATCCAGGCGAGAGAGCCGATGTTTCGCGCCATCAAGATTTTCCTTCTGACTTTTTGCCTGATGCTTTCGGGCCTCACTCTTTCGGTAAGCAGCCTTCGCGCCGAGGGCGACGTGCACACTCTCGTCGATGCGCTCGGCGTCGGCGGCTTTCCCGAGCGCGACGCGGCCATCCGGGCGCTCGCCGCTTCGGGGGATCCGCAGGTCAGCCAGATCCTGCAGCAGTTGAGCGATGGCCAGCTCTACGTCAATTCGGAAGGCGGTCCCGTTCTTGTTCTGGGCGGCACGGAGGACGAGCCTGTCTATTCCGATCCGATAACCGGCGAGGCGGTCGCCGATGTCGACCCCGACATGATGTCGAAGGTCAAGATCAACAATGCGCTGCGCACCACGATCACGACGTTGATGAGCCAGCTGACGCTTCTGAGCCCGGATCGTTCCGCGCGGCTCGCTGCGGCTGAGGGCATGCTCAGGGATGCCGATCCCGCCAATCTCGATCTTCTGAACTCGGCTCTTTCAGGCGAGAAGGACGGCGAGATCAAAAACACGATGGAAGCGGCGCGCGCCGTGATGACGCTGAAGAGCGATGCCGGCAGCGAGGAAAAGAAAGCCGCGATCGATACGATCGCCACCCGCGGCGGTCGCGATGCGTTGACGATCCTGACGACGGCGATGGCAAGTGCGCCTGATGATCTGAAACCCGCGATCCAGGCGGAGATCAATGCAATCAACCGCGACCTGGCGCTCTGGGATGTCGTCCAGAACGTCTGGTACGGCCTGTCGCTCGGCTCGGTGCTGCTGCTGGCCGCGATCGGCCTTGCCATCACCTTCGGCGTCATGGGCGTCATCAACATGGCGCATGGCGAGATGGTGATGATCGGCGCATACACGACCTATGTCGTGCAGGAAACAATCGCTTCGGCCTTCCCCTCGCTTGCCGATCATACGCTGGCATTCGCCGTGCCGGCCGCCTTCATCTTCACCGGCTTCGTCGGCCTCGTTATCGAACGATCGGTAATCCGCTATCTCTACGGCCGGCCGCTGGAAACCCTGCTTGCCACCTGGGGCGTTTCGCTGATCCTGCAGCAGGCAATCCGCAGCTATTTCGGCCCGACCAATCGCGAGGTCCGCAATCCAAGCTGGATGTCCGGCGCCTTCGATTTCGGCGGTCTCGTCATCACCTGGAACCGGCTCTGGATCATCGTTTTCTCGCTGGTGGTATTCCTGACGCTCTTGATGCTGCTCAAGCGCTCTGCTTTCGGTTTGCAGATGCGGGCGGTGACGCAGAACCGGCGCATGGCCTCGTCGATGGGCATCCGGACCGGCTGGGTCGATGCCTTCACCTTCGCGCTCGGCTCCGGCATCGCCGGAATGGCCGGCGTGGCGCTCTCGCAGATCGACAATGTCTCGCCGAACCTCGGCCAGAACTACATCATCGACAGCTTCATGGTCGTCGTCTTCGGCGGCGTCGGCAATCTCTGGGGCACGTTGGTGGGCGCGCTGTCGCTCGGTGTCGTCAACAAGTTCCTCGAGCCCTTCGCCGGCGCCGTCCTCGGCAAGATCCTGGTGCTCGTCCTCATCATTCTCTTCATCCAGAAGCGTCCGCGCGGGCTCTTCGCACTCAAAGGAAGGGCGGTGGAAGCATGATAACGGCCTTCCTTCTCCGGTCTCTCGATCGCAGGATCTCCTTCGCCGTCGCCCTGCTGCTGGCGATCGCCATTCTCGTGCCGGTGCTGAACCTTGCGACCGGCCCCAGCCATCCGCTGCACGTGCCGACCTACATCATGGCACTATTCGGCAAGTATCTTACCTATGCGCTGCTGGCGCTGGCGCTCGATCTCGTCTGGGGTTTCTGCGGCATCCTTTCGCTCGGCCACGGCGCCTTCTTTGCACTCGGCGGTTATGCGATGGGCATGTATCTGATGCGCCAGATCGGTCCCCGCGGTGTCTACGGCGACCCGATCCTGCCGGACTTCATGGTGTTCCTGAACTGGAAGGAATTGCCCTGGTTCTGGTACGGCTTCGATCAGTTCTGGTTCGCGGCCCTGATGGTGCTCCTCGTGCCCGGTCTGCTCGCCTTCGTCTTCGGCTGGTTCGCCTTCCGCTCGCGCGTCAACGGCGTCTATCTCTCGATCATCACCCAGGCGATGACCTATGCGCTGTTGCTTGCCTTCTTCCGCAACGACATGGGTTTCGGCGGCAATAACGGCATGACCGATTTCAAGGACATCCTCGGCTTCAACATCCAGGCCAATGGCACGCGCGCCAGCCTCTTTGCCGCGACCGCGATCTTCCTGGCGCTGTCGCTCGCGATCGCATCGGCGATCGTGCGTTCGAAGTTCGGCAAGGTGCTCGTCGGCGTGCGCGATGCGGAAAGTCGCACCCGCTTCCTCGGCTACCGCGTCGAGCATTTCAAGCTCTTCACCTTCGTCGTCTCGGCGATGATGGCGGGCATCGCCGGCGCGCTCTATGTGCCGCAGGTGGGCATCATCAATCCCGGCGAATTCGCGCCTGCCAATTCGATCGAGGTCGTCATCTGGACGGCCGTCGGCGGACGGGGGACGCTGATCGGGCCGATCATCGGCGCGATCCTCGTCAATGGCGGCAAGACCATCTTTACCGGCCTCTTCCCGGAAATCTGGCTGTTTGCGCTCGGCGGCCTCTTCGTCGCCGTCACGCTGTTCCTGCCGAAGGGCGTAGTCGGCACGATCACCCACCATCTCGGCAGGCGGAAAGCCGTCTCCGAGGCTGCGCCGCCGGCGACGCAGGAAGACGGCATCGAGCCGAAAATCCAGGCAGCGGAGTGAACTCCATGATTCCCGACGTCAAACCGAACAGCGTGCTCTATCTCAGCGGCGTCTCCGTTTCCTTTGATGGTTTCAAGGCGCTGAATTCCTTGTCGATCGTCATCGAACCCGGCGAACTGCGCGCCATCATTGGCCCGAATGGCGCCGGCAAGACGACGATGATGGACATCATCACCGGCAAGACCCGGCCCGATGAGGGCGAGGTGTTCTTCAATGGTACCATCGATCTTACGACCAAGGATGAGGCTGACATCGCTCAGCTCGGCATCGGCCGAAAATTCCAGAAGCCGACGGTATTCGAAAGCCACACGGTCTGGGACAATCTGGAATTGGCGCTGAACCGTCGGCGCGGAGTGTTTTCGACGCTGTTATACCGGCTTTCGGGCGAAGACAGGGCGCGCATCGAAGAGATCCTGGAAACGGTGCGGCTGACGCACCGGCGCGACGAGCTGGCCGCCAATCTCTCGCACGGGCAGAAGCAGTGGCTCGAGATCGGCATGCTCCTGGCGCAAGAGCCGAAGCTGCTCCTCGTCGACGAGCCTGTTGCCGGCATGACGGATGCGGAGACGGCGGAGACGGCGGTCCTGCTCAAGAATATTGCCAAGACCCGGTCGGTCGTCGTCGTCGAACACGACATGGGCTTCATCCGTGACCTCGGCGTCAAAGTTACCTGCCTCGCGGAAGGGTCGGTGCTCGCGGAAGGGTCGATCGATTTCGTGAGTTCGGATCCGAAGGTGATCGAGAACTATCTGGGGCGGTGACCAGTGCAACTTGAAGGCTTGAACCCGACAACAGAACAAGCTCTAAAGCGAGGGGGTTTTATCGTGGGGTTTCAGCATGGCTTTTCTCGGTATTCTGGTCGCCGCGGTCAGCGGTGCGGTCATCTGGTATTGGCGTTTCAAAATGGTGCGTGAGGCGGGAAACGAGATCATCGATTCCGTCGAGCGGATGCGGGGTGCTTACAAGCGCGGAAAGCGCCGCAAGCAGGCGGAGGCGGCGCCGCTGGCTTCGATTGCTGATCCGGCGATTGCGGCGGTGGCCTTCTTCTTCTGCCTTGCCAAGGAGAAGCCGATGTATGCCGACGCGGCGAAGGATGTCATCCGCAGCCGCATGAAAGGCATCTTGCGGCCGGGCGACATGGAAGAGGTTCTGGTTTTCGGCGAGTGGGCGTCCAAGAACGTCACCAGTCCCGAAGATCCGATCCGCCGGTTCCGGGACCGCTGGATGAAGACGCTCGACATGGAGGAGCGTCAGCAACTGATCGGTATTGCCGAGGATGTGGCCGCTGTCGGCGGCGAGAGAACGAAAGAACAGGACTACGCCCTGCAGACGCTGAGGCGTAGCCTGATGAACTGATGGGAGCGGGTAAACGGATGCTGACAGTCGAAAACGCAAATCTGCATTATGGCTCGGCGCAGGCTTTGCGCGGCATCTCCATCAAGGCGGAGATGGGCAAGATCACCTGCGTGCTGGGCCGCAACGGCGTCGGCAAGAGCTCGCTGTTACGCGCTGTCACCGGCCAGCACCCGCTGTCGGCCGGCACCGTCACCTTCAACGATACGAAGCTGAACGGCTTGCCGCCCTTTGCCCGTGCCAAGCACGGCATCGGCTACGTGCCGCAGGGGCGCGAAATCTTTCCGCTGCTTACCGTGAAGGAAAATCTCGAAACCGGCTTTGCGCCGCTTGGCCGCCGCGACCGCAATATTCCCGACGACATCTTCAGTCTGTTCCCGGTTCTGAAATCGATGCTGTCGCGTCGCGGCGGCGATCTTTCAGGAGGACAGCAGCAGCAGTTGGCGATCGGACGCGCCATGGTGACACGGCCGAGGATTCTCGTGCTCGATGAGCCGACGGAGGGCATTCAGCCGTCGATCATCAAGGATATCGGCCGGGCGATCCGATATCTCCGCGATTCCACCGGCATGGCGATCCTGCTCGTCGAACAATATCTGGATTTCTGCCGGGAGCTTGCCGACTATGTCTACATCATGGATCGGGGCGAGATCGTGCATCAAGGGCCCGCCGAGACGCTGGATACGCCGGAGGCGCGCCGTCATCTGACTGTCTGATCGGCAAATGCCTCATTTAACAGCAGTGGGAGCAGCGGCGCGCTGATCTCTTCCGCGCGGAGTGAAGCCCGGTCGGGCGGCACGAGAATTGCTTGCATTCCGTCATCCTCGCGATTGAATGGAACTCCGATCGCGCGACCGAAAGGAACGATATGACGATTGCGGCGGCAAGTTCGAGACCGCAAAGAGCGGAGGGACGCGGGCATCTGGCGGCAAGGCTGCTCGATGGCCGCACGCGCATCCGTGAGCTCTATCAGGAAGGCGCGGCGAAGATCCGTCTGCCCGATACTTTCGATGGTTCGATGGAAGCCGTCATCATCAATACATCAGGCGGGCTGACCGGCGGCGACCGGATGAATTGGAGCGTCGTTGCCGGCGCCGGCACGAAGATCGATGTCACCACCCAGGCCTGTGAGAAGATCTATAAGGCATCGGCTGGAACCGCCGAGGTGACGACGCGCATCGAAGTTGGAGCGGGAGCGCGCGTCGACTGGCTGCCGCAAGAGACGATCCTCTTCGACCACGCCTCACTATTCCGCCGGCTCGATGTCGATCTCGACGAGCGCGGCGAATTCCTGGCCGTCGAGGCGGTGCTGCTCGGCCGCAAGGCGATGGGCGAGGCGGTGGAGACGGGGCTCTTTCGCGACCGCTGGCGTATCCGCCGTTCGGGCCGGCTGATCCATGCCGAGGAGCTCCGGCTTTCCGAGGGCGTCGCGGCATTGGCAGCGCGCCAGGCGGTGCTCGGCGGGCAGGTCGCGTTCGCGACGCTGCTATATGCCGGTCCGCTAGCAGAAGCCTATCTCGGCCGGGTGCGGCCGCTCGTCGAAGTGCCGATGGGCGGCGCAAGCGCCTGGAACGACAAGCTCGTCGTGCGCCTTGCCGCAGCCGACGGCTTCTCGCTCAGAAAAATCCTGATCCCGGTCATTTCCACCTTGCGCAATGGTGCGCCTGTGCCGAAAGTCTGGAATCTATGAATTCAAGCACGAAGCAGATGGGCACGTAATGAACCTCACTCCGAGAGAAAAAGACAAGCTGCTGATATCGATGGCGGCGATGGTGGCGCGGCGGCGGCTGGAGCGCGGCGTCAAGCTGAACTATCCCGAAGCGATCGCGCTTATCAGCGATTTCGTCGTCGAAGGCGCTCGCGACGGCCGTCCGGTCGCCGAGCTGATGGAGGCTGGCGCCCATGTGATCGGTCGCGACCAGGTGATGGAGGGCGTTGCCGAAATGATCCACGACGTGCAGGTGGAGGCGACCTTCCCAGATGGCACCAAGCTCGTCACCGTGCACGAACCGATCAGGTAAGGAGAGGATATGCTGGAGCTCAGGCCCAATTGTGAATGTTGCGACAAGGATCTGCCGCCGGAGAGCATGGAGGCGCGGATCTGCACCTATGAATGCACCTTCTGCGCCGATTGCGCTGATGGCGTGCTGAAAGGTCTCTGCCCGAATTGCGGCGGCAATCTCGCCGCGAGGCCCACCCGGCCGTCCGCCATGCTTGCCAAAAATCCGGCGTCGACGAAACGTGTGCTGAAGGCCGAGGGCTGCACGCCCAGGGCGGCTTAAGGAGAACTGGATGATTCCGGGCGAAATCATTGCCGCAAGCGGCGACATCGAACTCAATGCCGGCGCGCCGACGATCACGCTGGAGGTTTCCAATACGGGCGATCGGCCGGTGCAGGTCGGCAGCCATTATCATTTCGCTGAGACCAATGCCGGGCTTTCTTTCGACCGCGCGGCGGCGCATGGCAAGCGGCTCGATATTCCGGCGGGAACCGCCGTACGCTTTGAGCCCGGGCAGACGCGCTTGGTGACGCTGATCCCGCTTTCAGGCAAGCGCGAGGTCTATGGCTTTCGTCAGCTGGTAATGGGCAAGCTTTAGAAGACCGGGAGGGATGGAATGCGCTTGAACATGTGCCTCATCGGGCCGGCAATGTTGCTGGCTTCAGGCGCGGTCTCTGCCGAGGATATCGACTGCCAGAATCCCAAGACGCAATCGGACATGACTTCCTGCGAAGCGGCGCGTCATGAGACTGCCGACAAGGCGCTGAACGAACAATATAAGAAGACGCGTGCCGCCATGATTGCGATCGACAAGGATCTCGATGGTGACATGAAGGGTGCCGAAAAGGCGCTGGTCAAAGCCCAACGCGCTTGGATCGACTATCGCGACGCCCAATGCGACGCCTTCGGCTTTCAGGCCCGCGGCGGCACGATGGAGCCGATGCTGGTTGCTGGATGCCTGGCCGAAGAGACGGATAAACGCACGAAAGAGCTGAAAGAGCTCGAAGACTCGATGAGCAACTAAGGTGATGAAAAAGATCGTGATCGTCGGCAATGGCGAGGTCGGAGAAGGACAGGCAGGCATTATCGACGCTGCCGATTTCGTCATCCGCTTCAACGATTGCCGCTCCTACGGGGCGGGCGGCAGCCGCACCGATGCCGTGGCGGTCTGCAATACCGGCCGACCGGCAAAGGCAATGCTCTGCTCGCCCGAGTGGCGCGCTCATCCTGGCGTCGTTGCGGCGCGCGAAATCTGGAGCGTACGTGATCCGGAAAAGTTCGCCGCGATGCGGGCGCCGCTTGCCGTCTCGCATCCTGATCTCGACGATTTCTGCGACGACTATACGGATGAATTCAGCGCCTTCTGTGCCAACACCGGCAAGACGCATATCGTCATCGATAAATCCGTTCATGCGTCAGTCGACGCCTCGCTTTCGGCCTTTGCGACCGCGCCCTATGTCGTGCCGAGCAGCGGCATGATCGTCATTGCCGAGGTGCTGAACAAATTTGTCGACGCCGAGGTGATGTTGGCCGGCTTCGGTCATGTTGGCTGGGAATGGCACCCGTTCGCGGCTGAAAGGCAATTGGTCGATAGCTATGTTGCCGCCGGCCGGCTCACGCGGCTCAGCGGAAAAATACTTGTTTCTTCCTTCTAAGGAGCCTGATGGATGCCCTACAAGATCTCGCGCGCCGCTTATGCCGGCATGTTCGGACCGACCACCGGCGATAAGGTGCGCCTTGCCGATACGGAGCTCTTCATCGAGATCGAGAGGGATTTCACCACCTATGGCGAGGAGGTGAAGTTCGGAGGCGGCAAGGTGATCCGTGATGGCATGGGCCAGAGCCAGGTGACGCGAGCGGACGGCGCGGTTGATACCGTCATTACCAATGCCGTGATCTTGGATCATTCGGGAATCTACAAAGCCGATATCGGGCTGAAGAACGGGCGCATCGTCGCGATCGGCAAGGCGGGCAATCCCGACATGCAGCCCGGCGTCAATATCATCGTCGGTCCCGGCACGGAGGCGATTGCCGCCGAAGGCAAGATTGTCACCGCGGGCGGCATGGACAGCCATATCCACTTCATCGCGCCGCAGCAAATCGAGGAAGCCCTGATGTCAGGCATGACCTGCATGCTCGGCGGCGGCACGGGGCCGGCGCATGGCACGCTCGCCACGACCTGCACGCCCGGCCCCTGGCATCTCGCGAGAATGATCGAAGCGGCGGACGCTTTCCCGATGAACCTTGCCTTTGCCGGCAAGGGCAATGCCTCGCTGCCGGGTGCGCTCACCGAAATGGTGCTTGCCGGTGCCACCTCGCTGAAACTTCACGAGGACTGGGGCACGACGCCGGGCGCCATCGACTGCTGCCTGTCGGTCGCCGATGAATACGATGTGCAGGTGATGATCCACACCGACACGCTGAACGAAAGCGGCTTTGTCGAGGATACGATAGGTGCCATCAAGGGCCGCACCATTCATGCCTTCCACACGGAAGGCGCGGGCGGCGGGCATGCGCCCGATATCATAAAGATTTGCGGCCAGCAGAACGTCATCCCGTCCTCCACCAATCCGACGCGGCCCTACACTGTCAATACCATTGCCGAGCATCTTGATATGCTGATGGTCTGCCATCACCTGTCGCCGTCGATTCCGGAGGACATCGCCTTTGCCGAAAGCCGCATCCGCAAGGAGACGATCGCCGCCGAAGACATTCTGCACGATATCGGCGCCTTCTCGATCATTTCGTCCGACAGCCAGGCCATGGGCCGCGTCGGCGAGGTGGCGATCCGCACCTGGCAGACGGCCGACAAGATGAAGCGCCAGCGCGGCCGGCTGAAAGAGGAAAAGGGCGATAACGACAATTTCCGCGTTCGCCGCTATATTGCCAAATACACGATCAATCCGGCGATCGCCCACGGTCTCAGCCATGAGATCGGCTCGGTCGAGATCGGCAAGCGGGCCGACCTCGTGCTCTGGAACCCGGCCTTTTTTGGCGTGAAGCCCGACATGGTGCTACTCGGCGGCTCGATTGCCGCCGCTCCGATGGGCGATCCGAACGCCTCGATCCCGACGCCGCAGCCGGTGCACTACCGGCCGATGTTCGCTTCCTATGGCCGCAGCCTCACCAGTTCTTCCGTGACCTTCGTCAGCCAGGCCTCGCTCGATGCCGGTCTGAAGGGCCGGCTCGGGGTCGCGAAGGAACTCGTGGCGGTGAAGAATACGCGCGGCGGCATCTCCAAGGCGTCGATGATTCACAACGACCTGACGCCAGCGATCGAGGTCGATCCGGAGACCTATGAAGTCAGGGCAAACGGCGAATTGCTGACCTGCGAACCGGCAACGGTGCTGCCGATGGCGCAGCGTTATTTCCTGTTTTAGGCCATTCTTTCGTGCGCCCCGGGCGGCTGATGAGGACGGGGACCCGCTGGCTGTTGCGGGTCCTATTCCTGCTCCTGGTTATGGCGGCGGGAGGGACGTTCATTCCCCGGCCGCTGATTGCGCCGGTCAAGGCGTCGTCCGCAGCCCACCGGGTCCTTCTGCTGTCGGGGCCGATTCATACCGACATTGCCATTCCGCTCGATGAGGAGACGCGGGCGGCCTTTTCCTTCCTCGATGATCCCGATTTTCCACTCAGTCAGCCAAATGCAGAATGGCTCGTGGTCGGCTGGGGCGGCCGCGCCTTTTACCTGGAAACACCGACCTGGGCTGAGGTGAAGCCACTCCCGGTGCTACGGGCGCTGACGATCGATCGTTCGGTTCTGCATCTGGATCTCGCGGGCCATATTGCTGAGCCGCACCCGGCCGTTACGGCATTCGATATCGGTGATCATGAACTGACGCGGCTTCGTCGCTTCATCGCTGACAGCTTCGTCCGCAACGCGGGGGAGATCGCGCCGATACCGGATGCCGGTTACGGGGAGGTCGACCGGTTTTTTGAAGCCAAGGGATACTTCAACGCCCTCTTCGGCTGCAACACCTGGACCGCCGCTGCACTTCGCTCGGCGGGGCTTCGGACAGGCTTTTGGAACCCGCTTCCACAATCACTGCGATTATCTGTCAGTGTCTACAATTGACGCGTCCTCCGGCCGATCCGCGCTTAAACGCAATTGTGAATGGATTCCCCATTCGGTTGTAAAAATCGGAGAGAAAACCTGCGTTTTCCCCAAATAGACCATTCTGGAACAACCTGGCTTCGAAACCCAAAACAAATATTATCTTTCAGACACTTAAGTACTCCTATACCTTGTTCGATTCAGGGATTGGAAGCTTGCAGCCCATGCTAGAAAAAATCTGCGCGGCGAATCGTCCAGAACCGTTCGGATTTTAACGAGTCGATTAAGACACCCGCAGCAATTGGGCTTCTATCAATGCCTTGAAACGCCGGGCAGGAAGGTCGATTCTGATGAGAAACTGGATGTCGCTGCAGGCCGATTTCGGCAATTTTCAATATCGCAGGAACGTCTATGTCTTTGCGTTGAAGATGAGCTTTCTTGCCGTCATTCTCTCCGGCGCCATCATCGCGCTGACAATACCGCCGCTCGGTTTTCTTGGGTTGCTGCCGGTGACGCTTTCGCATGCGATCGGCTTTGGCGCCATTTTCTCCTGGCTCGTCGGCGGAACCGTTTCCGGCATGCTGTCGCTTGCGGCGGGTTTTACAATGCATGAGCTGACGCTGTCGCGGGCGGAGTTCGAAAAGCTCAGCCGCACCGATACGCTCTCCGGACTCCTGAACCGGCGCGCCTTCACCGAAGCGCTGGACAGGACCGAAGGCGATGCCTCGCTCGTCATCTTCGATGTCGACCGCTTCAAGGCGATCAACGATCGCTTCGGTCACGCCTGCGGCGATGCCGTCATCACGGCGGTCTCGGCGGTGCTGCTCTCCGCCTTCGACGAATTGTCCGTCGTCGCGCGCCTGGGCGGGGAGGAGTTCGGCGTCATCGTCTCCGGCGAACCGCTGGAGGCGCGGCTGGAGCGGATCGAGGCGGTGCGGGCGAATATTGCCGGCAGGCCGATCGTGGCGGATGGGTGTCAGATCGCCATCACCATTTCCGGCGGCGTTGCCGATCTTGTCGCCGGGCGCAACAAGCAGCAGGTCTATGCTTCGGCAGACCGGGCGCTTTATCTCGCCAAGGCACTCGGACGCAACCGCGTCGTGCATGAGCGGGAGGGATTGCATCACGCCTGGCACGGGCTTGCCGAACCCCGTGCCGACGCCGAGGGCAGGGGGCTGGGCAGCGACAACGTGATGCAGGCCTACGGAATATAAAAGCCGATCTCCCATACGAAAGGCCATTGGTGCTTGCATCAGCAAGAGCTATTTTGCATGTTCGCCCTTTCAGCAAAACGGACATGTCATGCAGCGCGTCACCTCCTATCTTCCTGCCGGAACCCCTTCCTCGCATCCGACCGCTCAGGTCAAGCTGCCGCATGACCTGCGCCATTTGCGTCGCAAACTGCTGCATCTGGAAAATGGCGAGATGGTCATGCTCGATCTCAAGGATCCGGTGCTCTTCGCCAATGGCGACCTTCTCGTGCGGGAGGACGGGGAGCTGATCGAGATCCTGGCCGCCGACGAGAAGCTCTTCGAAATTCGCGGACGCGACCGCACGCATCTGGTCGAGCTGGCCTGGCATCTCGGCAACCGTCATCTCGCCGCGCAGATCGAGGAAGACCGCATCGTCATCCTGCGCGACCATGTCATACGCACCATGCTGCAGGGGCTTGGCGCCACCGTCCTCGATATCGAGGAACCCTTCCAGCCGGCGCGGGGAGCCTATCATTCCCATGGCGGGCATTCGCATGATCACGGACATGCTCACCATGACCACGGGCACCACCATGACCACGGGCATGATCATGGGCACGATCACGATCATGATCATGGCCACAAGCACGACTGAGGCGCGATGACTGGAGATCGCGAGTTGCAGGCCGTGCTGCGCCTGACGGCATGGCTTTCACCGGCCTTTCCCATCGGTGGTTTTGCCTATTCGAGCGGATTGGAGCGTGCGGTGGCGGACGGGCTGGTCACCGATGCGGCTTCGCTTGCGGAGTGGATCGGAACGCTGATCGGCCACGGCTCGACCTGGAACGATGCTGTGCTTCTGGCCGAGAGCCACAGGCGCCAGGCGGAAGCGGCACGCCTTGCCGAGATTGCCGCACTCGCCGAGGCTCTTGCCGGATCGCGCGAGCGTCATCAGGAAACCATACTGCTCGGCGAGGCCTTCCTCGCGGCGGCGCGGGCCTGGCCGGACGCGGTCTTCCAAAGGCTGCCTGGCAAGACCGCCTATCCCATCGTGGTCGGAGCGGTTGCGGGCGCGCATGGCATAAGGCCTGAGAAGGTGCTCGCGGTCTTCCTGCATGCCTATGCCTCGCAAGCGGTTTCAGCAGGCATCCGCCTCGGCGTCGCTGGGCAAGCGAGCGGCGTTGCCGTGCTTGCCGGTCTTGAAGAGCACATAGCGAAGGTGGCGCGGCGGGCGGCAGGATCGACGCTCGATGATCTCGGTTCGGCAACGGTCCAGGCCGATATCGCCATCCTGCGCCACGAAACTCAAACTACGCGGCTTTTCCGCTCGTAGCGGACCAAATTATCCATGCAACTGCGTCATTTGACGGTGGCGCGCGCGTGCGGCGTCGCTATCATCGGCATCCTATTGGAGTACAACATATGAAATCGAGAAACGGACCCTTGCGCGTCGGAATCGGCGGCCCGGTCGGCTCTGGCAAGACGGCGCTGACGGAAAAGCTCTGCAAGGCGATGCGCGACGATTATTCCGTCGCCGTCGTCACCAACGACATCTACACGACCGAGGATGCGGAGGCGCTGGTGCGCATGCAGGCATTGCCTTCGGACCGCATTGTCGGTGTCGAGACGGGCGGCTGTCCGCATACCGCCATTCGCGAGGATGCGACGATCAATCTTCAGGCGATCGCGAGTCTCAACGAGCGTATCCCCGATCTGGACGTCGTCTTCATCGAGTCCGGCGGCGACAATCTGGCGGCGACCTTTTCGCCCGATCTAGCCGATATCACCATCTATGTGATCTCCGTCTGCCAGGGCGAGGAAATCCCGCGCAAGGGCGGACCCGGCATTACCCGCTCCGACCTGCTCGTCATCAACAAGAAGGATCTGGCGCCCCATGTCGGCGCCGATCTCGAGGTGATGGATCGGGATGCGGCGCGCATGCGCGCAAGCCGCCCTTTCGTCTTCTCCGACATGAAGCGCGGCGACGGCGTCAGCTCGATCGTCAGCTTTTTGAGAGAGCAGGGCGGCCTCTGAGCGGCAAGCCCGCAGCAGGCCGAAGTCGCTGACGGCGACGAGGGTGATAAAACAAAAGGGGCCGGGAAATCGCTCCCAGCCCGTAGTTATTTCTTCGGTTTCGCTCACTCCGCCGCAAAGGGCGGCAGGCGGAGCACATTGGTGTCGTTGGCGTTGGCGCTCTTGCGCTTGCCCTCCGGCTTTTCGATCGCTGTGAGCCGCTCGTCCAAAGCGTCGATGTCGCTGCGGTTCTCGCGGGTCACGCGGGTGAGATCCTCGCGCGACAGCGGCAGGTCCTCCTCGTCTTTCCTGCCGACCAGGCGGCCGAACATCCAGCCGAGCAGGCGGGACAGATCGTCCATGATCAGGAAGAAAGACGGTACGACAACGAGCGAGAGCACCGTCGAGACGATGATGCCGCCGATCACCGCAATCGCCATCGGCGCGCGGAACGAGCCGCCTTCGCCGACGCCGAGTGCCGAAGGCAGCATGCCTGCCGACATGGCGATCGACGTCATGATGATCGGCCGTGCGCGTTTGCGGCCGGCTTCGACCATGGCTTCCACCCGAGGCATGCCCTGATGGCGCATTTCGATTGCGAAATCGACCAGCAGGATGGCATTCTTGGTGACGATGCCCATCAGCATCAGAATACCGATCATCACGGGCATGGACAGCGGATTGCTGGTGATGATCAGGCCTGCCGCGACGCCGCCGATGGCGAGCGGTAGCGAGAACAGGATAGTGAAGGGCTGGATGACGTCCTTGAAGAGCAGGATCAGCACCGTCAGCACTAGCAGGAGGCCCATCAACATGGCGTTGACAAAGCTCTGCTGCATCTCGGTCTGCACCTTCGTATCGCCGCTTTCGGCAAGATGCACCGTGGCCGGGATGTTTGCCGCCTGGACGATCTCGCGGAACCGGGCCGAAGCCGTGTCGAGCGCCACACCCTGCGGCAGATCGGAGCCGATCGAGACGACGCGGTTACGGTTGTTGCGCTTGATCGAGCTTACGCCTTCCGAATAGTCGATATTGGCGACGCTCGATAGCGGAACGGTGCTGCCGCTCGCGGTCTGGATCTTCAGCGCCCGGATGGCGGCAAGGTCGCGGCGCATGTCGAGCGCCGCCTGCACGCGGATCGGAATCTGGCGATCGTCGAGCGAGATCTTGGCGAGAGCCGCATCGACATCGCCAATGGTGGCGACGCGGATCGTCTCGGAGATCTGCTGCGGCGTGATGCCGAGGCGGGCGGCCTCATCCTTGCGCGGGTAAACCTGCAGTTCCGGACGGGGCAGGGCGCCGTCGGCGCTGACATTGGCGAGCAGCGGGTCGGCGCGAAGCTTCGATTCCAGAATGCCGACGGCGTCGTTCAGGTCCTTCTCGTTCTTGGAGAGGAAGTTGAAGGAGAGGTCACGTTCACCACGGTCGTTGAGCTTCAGGATATGAACGTCGGGAATGTCGCGCAGCTTGGCGAAGACTTCCTTTTCAATGTCCCATTGCGGGCGCTCACGGCCGTGGACCTCCACCTTCGGCAGCATTGGCCCAATGAACGGGATGACGCCGAAGACGTCGTTGACCACCTTCTTGACCAGCGACTGATCGAGTTTGTGAAGCGCCAGCGTGATGGTCGCACGACGCAGTTCGAGATCACCCTTCGGCGATGCGCCGCCGAGTACGAAGACGCTTTCGACGCCGTTGATGTCCTTGACCCTGTCATAGATCGCCTTCGTCGTCTTCTCGGTGTCGTCGAGCCGCGCATTGGGCGGCAGTTCGACGGAGAGAACGATGCGCGAGGCATCTTCCGGCGGCAGGAAGCTGCCGGGAACCTTCATCAGCAGCATAACTGAACCGACGAGAAAGCCAATCGCCGCAAGCAATGTCAGATATCTCGAATATTTATGTCCCGTCGTGGCGCGGATCAGGCGCGTATAGCCCTTCATCAGCAGACTGTCATTGTCGTGATGGTCGTCCACGCCGTCTTCGGCGCGCATGAGGTAGGCGGCCATCATCGGGGTGATGAGGCGCGCCACCATCAGCGAGAAGAAGACGGAGAAGGCGACGGTCAGACCGAACTGGATGAAGTATTGACCCGGAATGCCAGGCATGAAGGAAACCGGCACGAAAACGGCGATGATCGTGAACGTCGTGGCGATGACTGCAAGTCCGATTTCATCCGCCGCCTCGATCGCCGCCCGGTAGGGCGTCTTGCCCATCTTGATATGACGGGCGATGTTCTCGATTTCAACGATGGCGTCGTCGACCAGGATACCCGTTGCGAGAGTCAAAGCGAGGAAGCTGACGAGGTTCAGCGAGAAACCCATGATATCCATGACCCAGAAGGTCGGGATCGCAGACAGCGGCAGCGCGATGGCCGAGATCAGCGTCGCTCGCCAGTTCTTCAGGAACAGAAGGACAACGATGACGGCAAGCAGCGCGCCTTCGAGCAATGTGTGGATCGCGGCTTCGTAGTTGCCGTAGGTGAAATAGACCGAATCGTCGATCATCTCGATCTTCACATTCGGGTTTTCTCCTCGCACCTTGTCGAGGCTCTGCGCCACGGTCTCGGCGACACTGACCTCGCTGGCGCCCTTAGAGCGGAAGACGCCGAAGGTTACAACAGGCGTATCGTTGAAGCGCGAGAAGGATTTCGGCTCCTCATAGGTGTCCTTGATGACGCCGAGATCGGACAGCTTGACGAAGCGTCCGCTCGGCAGCGCAATCGTCGTGTCTGCAAGCTCAGCGACGTTGCGGGCGTCGCCAAGAACGCGGATCGCCTGTTCGCTGCCTGCCACCTGACCGCGACCGGAGCCAAGGTCGATGTTGGTGCCGCGCAGCTGCTGGTTCACGCTTGCGGCGGTGATGCCGTAAGCATCGAGCTTGCCGGGCGTGAGTTCGATGCGCACTTCGCGCTCCGCGCCACCGTATCGGTCGACGCGGCCGATACCGGCTTGGCCCTGCAGCGCGCGCTTGATCGTATCGTCGACGAACCAGGACAGTTCTTCTAGCGACATGTCGGGCGAGGAAACGGCAAAGCTCTGGATTGCCTGACCTTCGACATCGACCTTGGTGACGATCGGGGTTTCGGCCGTTGCCGGCAGATCACTGCGGATGCGGTCGATCGCGTCCTTTACGTCCTGTACGGCCTGTTCCGTCGGTATTTCCATCCGGAACATGACGTTGGTCTGCGAGCTGCCATCGGTTACGGTCGACTGGATTTCGTCGATGCCGGTGATCGAGGCGATCGCGTCTTCGATCTCCTTTGTCACCTGCATTTCCAATTCGGCCGGCGAAGCGCCGCTCTGCGTGACGCTGATCGAAACGAGCGGCACGTCGATGTTCGGGAAGCGCGTGATCGGCAGCGTGTTGAAGGACTGGATGCCGATGAAGATCAGCAGGCAGAAGGCCAGGAGCGGCGCGATGGGGTTTCGAATGGACCAGGCTGAAAAATTCATCGGATGGTCTCTTTAGTTGGAAGCCGAGGGCTGTTCGCGCACCGGCGTGATGTGGTCGCCGTCGCGGACATAGGCGCCCGCCTTGGCGACGACTTCGTCGCCGCTCTTCAATCCATTGACGATCTCGACATAGCCGCCGTCCTGGATGCCGGTCTCGATCTTGGCGAATTTCACTATGCCACCTTCGACCTTGCGGGCGGAGGAGCCTTCATTGCCGGTGAGCACTGCTGTCAGGGGAAGCGATACGCCCTCGGTTTCGCGGACGATGATCTCGGCACTGCCATACATGCCGGAACGCGCCTTGCTGTCATCGTCGATCGAGATATGGACCAGGCCGAGGCGGGTCACCGGATCGACGGTGGGCGAAACAAGGCGCACGGCGCCGGAAAGCTTTTCGCGGCTGCCGGAAAGGGAAATGGTCGCCTTCTGGCCGGCCATGATCCTGACGATGTCGCTTTCGGCGACTTCCGCGACAAGCTCGATATCGCCGTCGCGAATGATGGTGAACAGCGGATCGCCGTTGCCGGCAGCGATCGCGCCGACCTTGGCGTTCTTTGCGGAGACCACGCCGGCAACAGGCGTCTTCACGTCGGTGCGGGCGAGTTTCAGATCGGCGTCGGCGATTTGGCTATCGAAGACCTTCAAATCGGCTTCGGCGACCTCGATCGCCTGTTCGGCGGAGACGACGCGGGCATTGGCGGCGGCGGCGGTAGCATCGGCCTGCTCGACCTGGGCGGTGGAAACAGTGCCCTTCTTGACCATTTCCTGGGCTCGGGCCTGCTGCTGCCTCGCCTGTTCGGCATTGGCCTGCGCCTCGATGAGCTGGGCACGCAGCTGAGCGAGGCTGGCCTCCCCCTTGGCCCTCGTCGCCATCATCTGGCTCTTCTCCAGGACCAGCGCGTCGTCGTTGAGCGTCGCCAGCGTGCTTTCGGCCTGAACCTTGTCGCCGACATCGGCCTTCAACGTCCGGATCGAGAGGCCCTCGACCTGCGGCTGGATATAAACTTCCTCGACGGGCTTGACCGTTCCGGTGCCGATGACACGGTCGACAAGTGTGCGGTTCACAGCTGTGGTGACGACGATTGCCGGCAGGTTCTGCAGCGGCTTTGCGGCCGGCGCTTCTTGCGAAAATGCGGTGGATGCAGCCAGCGCCGCTGCAAAAAGGGTGGATGCGCCTAGAATTCCATTCGGCTTGCGTGCCATTCGTTTTCGTCCAATCTCGTCACAAGGTTAGCCGAATTCGCGCGTCTGCCATTGAGGTCGCGACCAGGCCACTGCCTTTCCTGCATTCTCAGGGGTATCCACACATCATTTGCCGTCTTCATCCCTCGCCGGCAAATCGGCTTGTAGTTGGTATCGATTTGCTCGATATGCAAGCCCGGCAGAAAACAATTCCCCATGAGCCGATAATAAATACCCTCGGAACCTGAATCAATCACCGTAAGGTTATGTGAACATTACGATGATTGATCCTGCTTTTCCCTCAATGACGTTTGAGGCCCGAGAAATGCGACAGTTGCGAAGTGTTTTTTTATAACTGCGGAAAAAATACGAAACGCGCGGGGATGTCCCCGCGCGTTTCCCTTCAATCCGCCGCCTTACTTGGATGCGGCGTCGGTGATCTCATGCGTCCAGGCGCCTGATGGCTCTTTGCTGATGATCTTCTGATCGAGCAGCGCCTTCGCCGTGCGAGCATAGAGCGCTTCGTCCAGCTTGCCGGAGCCGTCGCCGACGAGTTTAGCGACTTCGCCCATCATCCGCTTCTGATGGTTTTCGTCCTGGCCGCCGTTGTCGACGACGATCTCGGCCGCCTCGTCCGGGTTTTCGGTCGCATATTTCCAGCCCTTCATCGAGGCGCGAACGAACTTGACCATCTTCTCCTTGAAGGCCGGATCCTTCAGCTTGTCTTCCATCGCATACAGGCCGTCTTCCAGAAGGTCGTTGCCCATCTCGGTATAATTGAAGACAGTCAGTTCCTCCGGCTTGAAGCCGGCATCGATCGCCTGCCAGTATTCATTGTAGGTCATGACGGAGATGCAGTCGGCCTGCTTCTGGACGAGCGGCTGTACGTCGAAGCTCTGCTTCAGCACGGTGACACCGTTCGGGCCGCCATCCGTGGATAGACCGAGCTTATTCATCCAGGCGAAGAAGGGATATTCGTTGCCGAAGAACCAGACGCCGAGCGTATGGCCCTTGAAATCGGCCTCGGTCTTAACAGGGCCGTCCTTCCGGCAGATCATTTGCAAGCCGGACTTCTGGTAGGGCTGGGCGATGTTGACGAGCGGAACGCCCTTTTCGCGTGCAACCAGGGCGCCGCCCATCCAGTCGACGATAACATCGGCGCCGCCGCCGGCGATCACCTGCTCGGGGGCGATGTCGGGACCGCCCGGCTTGATGTCGACGTCGAGGCCTTCTTCCTTGTAGAAGCCTTTGTCCTTGGCGACGTAATAACCCGCGAACTGGCTCTGTGTGACCCATTTCAGCTGCAGCACCACCTTGTCGGCTGCCATCGCATGAGCAGCGGCCAGCGACATGGCGCCCGCCACCATTGCAACCATCAACTTTTTCATTTTCTTGTCCTTACCCTCTGAAGTTATGCCCGGACCCCGTTTGCGAAGCCCGCGCGCGCCTAGCCACCACGGATAGACGGATGCCAGAACGTCACCGCCCGTTCCGTCAGGGCGATGATGCCATAGAAGATCGAGCCGGCCAGCGCCGCAACGGCGATTTCCGCCCAGACCATGTCGACATTCATGCGGCCGATCTCGGTCGAGATGCGGAAGCCCATGCCGACGATCGGCGTCCCGAAGAATTCGGCAACGATGGCACCAATCAGCGCCAGCGTCGAGTTGATCTTCAGTGCGTTGAAAATGAAGGGCATGGCTGCCGGCAGCTTGAGCTTGAGCAGCGTCTGCCAGTCGCTCGAGGCATAGGTGCGCATTAGGTCGCGCTCCATGCTGCCGGAGGCGGCAAGGCCCGCGACGGTGTTCACCAGCATCGGGAAGAAGGTCATGATGATGACGACGGCGGCCTTCGACGGCCAGTCGAAGCCGAACCACATGACCATAACGGGTGCGATGCCGATGATCGGTAGAGCCGATACCATATTGCCGATCGGCAGCAGACCGCGGCGCAGGAAGGCGATGCGGTCGGCCAGAACCGCCACCGCGAAGCCGGCGAGGCAGCCGATGATATAACCAATCAGCACTGCCTTGAAGATCGTCTGCCTGACGTCGTCACCAAGGATCGGCAGCGAGGCCATGATGCGCGCGCCGATCGCGCTCGGCGGCGGCAGCAAAATGAAGGGGACGCCGGCGCCACGCGTGATCGCCTCCCAGAGGATGAGAATCCAGGCGCCGAAGATCGCCGGGATCAGCAGCTCAAACGCCGACTTTCCGAAGGTGGTGACGGGCTGCTGGTTCGACAGCTCCGTGACGCAGCGCCAGGCAAGCAGCCAGCAGGCGAAGAGCAGTAGAAAGAATGCCCGCGTCGCCATGCCTTCATTGCCGGAAAGAGCCGAAAGCAGCATCCAGGCGGCTCCATGCGCGCCGATAAACAGCACAGTGGCGCGGTAGGCCGGCGGCTGCGGCGCGAAAGACAGGAGGGCGGCCGCAATGACGATGATGAAGACGAGGCTTGCCATGCCGTCCGTCAAGGGTTGCGCCGCGCCCTCGGCCAGAAGCGGTAGGCTCGTCAGCGCCAAGAGGCAGAGGAGGAGGGCGACGACGCCCTGCCAGGAGAAGTTCAGATGTCTCATGCCGGTCTCCCGCCCATGGCGCGATCAACCATCTTGCCGGCAAGGCCGACGATTGCAACCAGGATCCCCGCCAGCAGCGACCCGGCGACAAGGGCTGCCCAGATATCGATGGTCTGGCTGTAATAGGAGCCGGCGAGCAGCTTCGAACCGATGCCGGCAACCGCGCCCGTTGGTAGTTCGCCGACGATGGCGCCGACCAGGCTTGCCGCGATCGCGACCTTCATCGAGGTGAAGAGAAAGGGGATCGAGGCAGGGACGCGCAGCTTCCAGAAGGTCTGCATCGGGCTGGCGTTATAGGTACGCATCAGGTCGAGATAGATGATTTCGGGCGACCGCAGCCCCTTCACCATGCCGACGGCGACCGGAAAGAAGGAGAGGTAGGTGGAGATCAGCGCCTTGGAGACGAGGCGCGAGGCGTCGGAGTCGAGATTCAGGAGATGCGCCAGCGCATTGTCGCCGGTGAGCACGTTGTAGGAGATGATGACGATCATCGGAGCGATGGCGAGGATCGGTATCGTCTGGCTTGCCACAAGCCAGGGCATCAGCGAACGGTCCATGGCGCGGTTGTGCACGATCAGCACGGCAAGAAGAATGCCGAGCAGCATGCCCAAGCCAAAGCCGAGCAGGGTGGAGGAGAGCGTTACCCAGCTGTGATAGACGAGGCTGCGGCTGCTCGAAAGGCTGCGCAGGAAGGTGTTCTCGTAGACATTCTCAGCCACCTGATGCGGTGCCGGCAGGATCGGCTTCGGCTGGGCCAGCGTCTTGCCGATGAATTCCATCGTGGTCGGCGTGACGCCGGCGCGGCTGTCCATGTCGCGCTGGAACGGCGCATTCATCAGGATGGCGGCAACATACCAGATGACGATGAGGGCGAGCAGGATCGTGGTGACAGGAACGATCTTGTATTTGAAGGTGTCGGGTTTCACAGCGACTGCCTCCATTTGTTGGCGTCGAATGCGCAGCCACCCACCCTTGAGCTCAACGCCCTAAACCTCATGGCTATGCCCCGTCCTCAGCCCCTCGCGGACGCGATGGGCGATTGCCAGGAATTCGGGAGTGTCGCGAATGTCGAGCGGGCGTTCGGCCGGAAGAGTGGATTCGATCACGTCGGTTACGCGGCCGGGGCGCGGCGACATCACCACGATCCGGGTCGAGAGGTAAACCGCCTCGGGGATGGAGTGGGTGACGAAGCAGATCGTCTTGTTGGTGCGGGCCCAGAGTTTCAGCAGTTCTTCATTCAGATGGTCGCGGACGATCTCATCCAGCGCGCCGAAGGGTTCGTCCATCAAGAGCAGATCGGCATCGAAGGCGAGCGCGCGGGCGATCGAGGCGCGTTGCTGCATGCCGCCGGAGAGCTGCCAGGGGAATTTCTTCTCGAAGCCGGAGAGACTGACAAGGTCGAGCGCTTCGGCGATCCGCCTCGTCCGATCGGCGCCGCTATAACCCATAATCTCCAAGGGCAGGGCGATATTGTTTTCGATGGTGCGCCAGGGATAGAGCGCCGGCGCCTGGAACACGTATCCGTAGGCGCGAGCCTTGCGGGCTTCCTCGGGCGTCATGCCGTTGATCGAGATCTCGCCTGAGGTGCTCCTTTCGAGATCGGCGATGACGCGCAGGAAAGTCGTCTTGCCGCAGCCGGAGGGGCCGATGAAAGAGACGAAATCGCCCTTGCGGACATCGAGATTGACATCGCTCAGCGCCCGCACCGGGCCATCATTCGCCTGGTAGGTGAGACAGAGGTCCTTGGCGGATACGACGGAGGGTGCTTGCATTAATGCGACCGATCTTGTTTTCCCCGCTTGAAGGCGGTTTGCATGTTACCATCGCCGCCAGCTATGCCGGCGGCACAATTCTTGGAGGAAGAAAATGGACGCGACATCAAAACCCACCTGCCACATCGTTCGCCCCAAGCACGCCTATGACGGCAAGCAGGGGCTCAGCTATTTCGAAGGGATCGCGGCCGAGACCGTCGGCGCCACAGGCATTTGCATGCATCTCCTGACGATCCCGCCAGGCGTGCGCGCCAAGGCGCACCTGCACGAGGCGCATGAGACAGCGATCTACGTGCTCTCCGGCGAGGCCCATACCTGGTATGGCGACCGGCTGGAGCATCACGTCATTACCCATGCCGGCGAGCTCTTCTACATCCCGGCGGGCGTGCCACATATGCCGGCGAACCTCAGCAGCACGCCATGCACGGCGGTCATTGCCCGCACCGATCCGCACGAGCAGGAAAGCGTCGTGCTTCTCCCGGAGCTGGACGCTCTCGTGCCCGCGTGAGGTCATCCGCATGGAGACGTCGTTCCCCGGTTGATGGCCGTATCTTTATGCTCCATCGTCATACGCCGGTTGCCGGGATGCCGCTGCGTTCCACCTTGCGCGGAGAGGTGATCTCCTTCCAGGTGGATAGTGCCTTGCTGACGGCAGTGACCGGTTCGCGCCTGACGAACTCGCCGTGGCCCTCGCGGGTCTTGACCGTGCTTTCCTCGATCGCCACGACGCCGCGCGTCAGCGTGAAGCGCGGCAGGCCCGTCACTTCCTTACCCTCGAAGACGTTGTAATCGATCGCCGACTGCTGGGTCTTGGACGAGATGACCTTCGAACGGTTCGGGTCCCAGACGACGATATCGGCATCGGCGCCGACGAGGATCGCGCCCTTCTTCGGATAAATGTTGAGAATCTTGGCGATGTTGGTCGAAGTAACCGCGACGAATTCGTTCATCGTCAGCCGGCCGGTGTTGACACCGTGCGTCCAGAGCATCGGCATGCGGTCTTCGAGGCCGCCGGTGCCGTTCGGAATCTTGGTGAAGTCGCCGACGCCGAAACGTTTCTGCGCCGTGGTGAAGGCGCAATGGTCGGTCGCGACCACCTGCAGCGAACCGGAGGCAAGACCGGCCCAGAGCGAGTCCTGATGCTGCTTGCTGCGGAAAGGCGGCGACATGACGCGGCGGGCGGCATGATCCCAGTCTGGGTTGGAATATTCGCTCTCGTCGAGCGTCAGGTGCTGGATCAGCGGCTCCCCATAAACGCGCATGCCTTTAGCACGAGCGCGGCGGATCGCCTCGTGCGCCTGTTCGCAGGAAGTATGGACGATGTAAACGGGGCAGCCGGCCATATCAGCGATCATGATGGCGCGGTTGGTGGCCTCGCCCTCGACTTCGGCGGGGCGGGAATAGGCATGCGCCTCGGGGCCGTTATTGCCTTCGGCGAGCAGCTTTGCTGACATGGAAGCGACGACGTCACCGTTTTCGGCATGCACCAGCGGCAGCGCGCCGAGTTCGGCACAGCGCTGGAAGGATGCGAACATCTCGTCGTCGTCAACCATCAGCGCGCCCTTATAGGCCATGAAGTGCTTGAAGGTATTGATGCCCTTGTCGCGGACGATGGTCTCCATCTCCTTGAAAACCTGCTCGCTCCACCAGGTGACCGCCATGTGGAAGGAATAGTCGCAATTGGCGCGGGTGGACTTGTTGTCCCACATGGTCAGCGCTTCGAGCAGCGACTGGCCGGGTGCGGGAAGGGCAAAATCGACCACCATGGTCGTGCCGCCGGAAAGAGCCGCGCGCGTACCGCTCTCGAAATCGTCGGAGGAATAGGTGCCCATGAAGGGCATTTCGAGATGCGTGTGCGGATCGATGCCGCCAGGCATGACGTAACAGCCGGAGGCGTCGAGCGTCTCTTCAGCCGACAAGTTCGGACCGATCTCGACGATCTTGCCGCCGTCAATCTTGACGTCAGCCTTATAGGTGAGGTCGGCGGTGACGATGGTGCCGTTTTTGATGACTGTAGTCATGATCGTTCCCTATTCTTTATCGTTGTTCGGCTGGCGAATGAAAGCTGGGCGGATCGGCGCTGTATTCGAGCCGGCCCTGCAATGCCGCCAGGATCGTTTCGAGAACCGAGCGTCTTTCCCGCGAGATTTCCTGGTCCGCGGCGTCCACCGTTCCCTTCCCCCAGCGGGGAGAAGGTGGCCCGAAGGGTCGGATGAGGGGGCGGGCGCTGCGTTGGACATCACACCACGATCTCCGCCGTCTCGGCCACCGCGTGGAACAGCACATCGGCGCCAGCCGTCGCCCATTCCTTGGAGATCTCTTCCGCCTCATTGTGCGAGAGGCCCCCCACGCAGGGGCACATCACCATCGTCGCGGGGGCGACCTTGGCGGCCCAACAGGCGTCGTGGCCGGCGCCGGAGATGATGTTCATATGGCTGTAGCCGAGGTGTTCGGCGGCAGTGCGAACCGCGGTGACGAGCTTTTCGTCGAAGGTGACTGGCTCAAAGTGGCCGATCGCCTCGATGGAACAGCCGACACCCAAGGCGTCGCAAATGCCAGGCGCTTCCGCTTCGATCTTTGCCCGCATGCGGTCGAGCTTGGCCTTGTCGGGCGAGCGGATGTCGACGGTGAAGACGACCTTGCCGGGCAGGACGTTGCGGGAATTGGGGGAGAAGAAGACCTGGCCGACGCCGCCGACGGCGCCCGGCTGCTCGCCCATCGCCACGCTCTGCACCATTTCCAGGATGCGTGACATGGCAAGGCCGGCATTGACGCGCATGTCCATCGGCGTCGAGCCGGTATGGGCTTCCTTGCCGGTCAGCGTGAATTCCAGCCACCAGAGACCCTGACAGTGGGTGACGACGCCGATCTGCTTGGCCTCGGCTTCGAGGATCGGGCCCTGCTCGATATGGTATTCGAAATAGGCGTGCATCTTGCGGGCGCCGACCTCTTCGTCGCCGACCCAGCCGATGCGTTTCAGTTCATCGCCGAAGAGATTGCCCTCGGGATCCCTGCGGTTATAGGCGAAGTCCAGGCTGTGCACGCCGGCAAAGACGCCTGAGGCGAGCATGGCAGGGGCGAAGCGCGCGCCTTCCTCGTTCGTCCAGTTGGTAACGACGATGGGATGTTTCGTCTTGATGCCCAGGTCGTTCATCGTGCGCACGACTTCGAGCGCCGAAAGTACGCCCAGCACGCCGTCATATTTTCCGCCGGTCGGCTGGGTGTCGAGATGCGAGCCGACATAGACGGGCAGGGCGTCGGGATCGGTGCCGGGGCGGGTGGCGAACATGGTGCCCATGCGGTCAATACCCATAGTCAAGCCCGCTTCGTCGCACCACGTCTTGAAGAGGTTGCGGCCTTGCGCATCCGCATCCGTTAGCGTCTGGCGGTTATTGCCGCCCGCAATGCCTGGGCCGATCTTCGCCATGTCCATGAGACTGTCCCAGAGACGGTCGCCATTGACGCGCATGTTCTCGCCTGGTGCTGCCACCATTCTTCAAGCCCTCACCTGTTTGCGGCAGCCATGCAAGGGCATGCCCGCCTGTTCCCGTGGTCAGTCCCGCGCCTCTTATTGGTTTTGTCGAGCGCGGGAAAATCGCCAGTTGCCTTTGGTTTTCATCTGACGGATATTTGACCGATTGGTAAACATTACAGCTTCCACCGCCGGGCTCAAGACGAAAATCACGAAAATTGCCGATAAAAATGCGGGAAGTTGCTTAGAAAAGGGCAGGGAGCGTAACCTGCCGAAACTTGAGCGAAGAAGTTGAATATCAAGGGGAAACAATAGCCGATGGCTATTCCGAGAGCAGCGAAGACCTTGAGGCGGACGCGGATCCAGGAGGAGAAGGAAGAGCAGATCTTGGAGGCGGCGCTCGACGTGTTCTCGGCACGCGGCTTTCGCGGCTCGACGATCGACCAGATTGCCGAAGTGGCCGGCATGTCGAAACCCAATCTGCTCTATTACTTTCGCACCAAGGAAGCCATGCACCGGGCGCTGATCGACCGGGTGCTCTATACTTGGCTGGAGCCGCTGCGCGCCTTTGACGCCGAGGGTAATCCGGAGGAGGAGATCCGCAGCTACATCAGACGCAAGCTGGAGATGGCGCGCGATTTTCCGCGCGAGAGTCGGCTTTTCGCCAACGAGGTGCTGCAGGGCGCGCCCCATATCGAGGACGAGCTGAAGGGGCCGCTGAAGCAACTGGTCGACGAGAAGGCGGAGGTCATCCGCGCTTGGGCCAAATCGGGCAAGATCGTCGAATGCGATCCCTACCATCTGATCTTCTCGATCTGGTCGACCACCCAGCATTATGCCGATTTCGACGTTCAGGTGCGCGCAGTGCTGGGACAGGAACATTCCGGCGAAGGGCGCTTCGAGGATGCCGCGCGGTTTCTGGAGCAACTCTTCATTGGCGGGCTGCGGCCGAAGCTCGCTTGACCGTTCTACCCTCGCTTGGGAAGCTGCACCCGGGCAAGGAAATCCGTGATGCCTTCTGTCGTATATGGCTTCTGTAGCACCGGCGCGTCCGAGTGGCTGTTGGCCTGGGCGATGCCTTCCCCATAACCGGTGGCAAAAACGAAGGGTACGCCGTCGGCTGCCAAGCGGTCGGCAATCCCGAAACTCGTCTCGTCGCCGAGATTGACATCGAGAAGCGCGAAATCGAAGGACTGGCCGGCCAGGATCTCCATCGCCTCGGCGACACTGGGCACCGTTGTCACTTCGGCGCCGAGCCGGCGCAGGATATCCTCTCCATCCATGGCGATAATCAGGTTGTTTTCCACCAGCAGGATTTTCAAGCCCGAAAGCGGCTCTCGATCGACGGAAGCAGCCGCGCTTTGCGCAGCGCCGGCAGGCGCTACATCCGGCAATGGGCTTGAACCGACTGCATTCACATACCGAACCGGAATAAAGAAATCCGCCTCCAGCCCCTCCTTCATGTAGCGGACTTCGGCCTTGCCGCCGAGGTCGTAGGGAATGGAACGCCGGATGATCGTCGAACCGAAGCCGTGGCGTTTCGGGTCTGCGACGGGCGGGCCGTCCTTTTCGCGCCAGCCGATGCGCAGATTGCCCTCATCGTCACGATGCCAGTCGAGTTCGACGGTGCCGCTGCCGGCGCCTGAAAGGCTGCCATATTTGGCGCTGTTGGTCATCAGCTCATGGAAGACCAGAGCGGCGGTCGAAAAGGCCTGGGGATCCAGCAACACGTCTTCGCCGCTCATCCGGAAGCGTTGCGCGTTCTTTCCAAGATAGGCCGCGGTTTCGGCGGAAAGCAATTGACGCAGCGAAGCTGGCGCCCAGTGGTCCCTGGTGATCTGGTCATGGGCGCGGGCGAGCGACTGAATGCGGCCCTCGAGCTGGCGGATATAGTCGCCAAGGCTGACCGACGTCGTCTGCGACTGCCGAATGATGCCGGTGATGAGGCTCAATATGTTGCGGACTCGGTGATTGAGTTCGGCAATCAGCAGTTCCTGCCGCTCGTTCGCCATCTGGCGTGCCATACTGGCCTCGTCGGTCAGCCGCAGCACCACCTCGATCAAGGTGACGCGGATCGTTTCGGCGACCCGGCGCTCGGCCTCGGTAAAGGGGAGGGAGCGGCCGCGCACCAGTTCCGACCAGGCTTCGAAGCTCTTGCGCGGCGTCAGCCGCGGGCCGTTGGGGCCGTATTCCACCGGTTTGTGCGGATCGCCGCCCCAGCGGACTGTGCGCACCAATTCCTGACGGAAAAGCACGACATAGTCCCGCGGCGAACGCGAGATCGGTATGGCGAGCATGCCTGCCGCTCCATGGTCGATCTCAAGATCCGGGTAGGTTTCGCCGAGCCTGTCTACGGCATAGATGCGTCCGCCGGCGTTGCGGTTGAGATGGCGCACGAGGGCCGCGAAAGCCTTCTCGTCCGGCCCGGTGCCGGCAAGCGCGATCCGGCCGTTGATCCAGACACCGATCCCGTCTGCAGGAACGGCGTCGGCGAGAGCCTCGATCAGCCAGGCAGGGTCGTCGAGCAGGCTGGCATTATCCGCCACGGAAGTGAGAAGCCGGTCGGCGATGCGGCGCGCCTTCGTCTCGTAGTCGAGCGCCAGCCGCCGCTCGCGGCTTTCAAGGCGTGAAGCGAACATCTGGCCGAAGAGTTCGGCCGTGGAGCGGATTTGTGCCGACGGCAGACGCGGGCCGTAATGATGGCAGGCAAAAAGGCCCCAGAGCTTGCCGTCGACGACGATCGATATGGAGAGCGAAGCGCCGACTCCCATATTCTTCAGATATTCGATGTGGATCGGCGAGACCGAACGCAGCACCGACATGGAGAGATCGAGTGGCTGGCCCTGTTCGTCGAGCTGCGGGAGAACCGGCACGGGAATTGCATCGACATCGGCGATGATGCGGAACAGATTGCGCAGATAAAGAGCGCGCGCCTGCACCGGAATGTCAGAGGCCGGATAGTGTAGCCCCAGGAACGAGCCGATGCCGCTGCGGGCGGCTTCCGCCACGACCTCGCCTGAGCCGCCTTCATCGAAGCGATAAACCATGACCCTGTCGAAGCCGGTGAGTGCGCGTGCCTGCCTTGCGCCCTCGCGGAAGAAGGCTTCCAGCGTTTCAGTCTGATCGAGGCGCGACATCATGCTGCGCATGGAGAGCGAAGGGGCGTTGCGCTTGTCTTGCGGGCAGCGCTCGCCTTCGAGGATGACCAGATTTTCCTGGAGGTGGACGGCGAGGTCGAAGCGGGACTGATCAGGCAGCAGAGCAATGTCGAAAATGCGCTCGACGACATCCGAGCTGCGTATGGTGGTCAGCTTGTTGCGGATCGTGTGGACCGCCTCGGGCAAAATCAGCGAGGAAACGGGACGCCCGAGCGCGTCGGCCTGCTCCACCCCGAGAAACTCCGAAAGATTTGTGGAGGCCCGCGTGACCATCCAGTCGAGCGATACCGCCAGCAGGAAACCGAAGGGCTGGATTGCGCCGAGTTGATGGATGGGCTCGCGATCGCAATTGGTGAGATCAACGGGTTCTCGCAAGTCGCTCATGGGACGGCTTCCAATTCGAGCTGCCCTGCCTTGAGGAAAAGATCGAAGAGCGTGCGAGCAGTCCGAACGGCGGCAGCAGGATCGTCGATGTTGCTTGCATCGAGACGATCCATAAAAGTCCTGACGGCGCCCTTCGGGCCTCGAGGGGTGAGATAGCTGTTGGGTAGGCGATTGGGAACGGATTTAGCGAGCAGTGCGCCGCCGAGTTTGGAGCCTTCGAGGACGTATACGGCGCCCCAGAGCGCTGCGTCGCCGTCCAAGGCCGGCGGCGGAAGGCGCTCGGGCAGACGGTCGCCGAGTTCGCCGATATCGGCAAACAGCAGCTGCGCGCGCCTTCGTTCCGGCCAGTCGGGCAGCAGGCGAACGATCCCGGCTTCCTCAAGCGCATTTTCGGCTGCGGGGATGACCCGGGCGTGGGCGCGCAGGAATGTCCTGTACTGCTCTTTGCTGGAGAGGTCGAAAATGCCGAATAGCTTATCGACTTCGGCGTGGCAATCTGCTGTCTGTGCGCGGAGCACGCTGCGAAGTGACATATGGACCGTGTTCTTAGTGATGTGGCAGACGATGCCGAGAATGCGAGAGCGACAAACTAGCGATATATTGCAGCGTCTCGGCATTTCCAGAGAAAGACATAGAAAAACATGGGCTTCCCGGTCGGCTCGATTTCGTGCGACGGTACCTCTTTTAGCTCATGATCGCCGGCAGTTCCGCGGCCAGCATATCGATGGCAAGGCGCACCTTCGGCAGCATGACCGGCGATCTCGGCCAGACAGCATAGGCCTCGAAGATGGTGGACGGCACGTCGGTCAGAACCCGTACAAGTTCTCCCGACAGGACTCTATCCCGTACGAGCCAGCAGGTCAGCCAGGCAAGTCCACGACCTTCAACCGCGGCGTCGGCGATCGAGGCGAGATCGTCGAGCCGCAGCCGCGATTTCGGCAGGACGTCGCGCGGCGGACCGGCCGCCGTCGGGAAGGTCCAGGGCCTATCATTGTCGCCTCTGCGATAGACGATGCCCTGATGGTTGGCGAGATCGTCGAGCGTTTGCGGCACGCCGTACTCTTTGAGATAAGCGGGCGAGGCGCAGACCGTCATGGACTGCCGGGCGATTGTCCGCGCCATCAGGTCAGGATTGTCCTTCAGCGGGCCGTTGCGGACGGCAAGGTCGAAGCCATCCTCCAGAAGATCGACGACGCGATCGCTGAAGGATAAATCGAGTTCGAGGTCCGGATGTTCGTCCAGCAGGCGTGTCAGGATCGGGGCGGCGCAATGGCGGCCGAATAGTGCCGGCATCGATACCCGCAGCCTGCCGCGGACCTCACGTCTTCCAGATTCGAGCTGGGCTTCGCCGATGCGGATTTCCTCGATGGCTCTCAGGCAGCGCTCATAAAAGAAGCGGCCTTCGTCGGTGAGGGTCTGGGTCCGGGTCGTGCGGTTGAAAAGCCGGACGCCGAGCCGCTGTTCGAGCCTCGCGATCGTCTTGCTGACCGCCGAGCGGGTGAGATGAAGCCGTTCAGCGGCAACGGAGAAACTGCCCGCTTCCACTGTTTCGACGAAGATCGAAATGCCCTTCAGCCGCTCCATATTGTTTCCATTATGGCACCATTGTGGCGATCTAATATCGCAACAGGAGATGAAAGTTCAACGATATATCTGGTGCTCCTCCAATCGAGAAGGAGCAGAAAGATGCAGACGACAAGGCAGTGGCAAACCAATGCCATCGGGCCGGAGGCCAATCTGAAAATCGGTGAAGCCAGAATTCCCGAAGTGTCCGGCACGATGATCAGGGTGCGCACACAGGCGGTCTCCCTCAATTTCCGCGACAGGCTGGTGCTCGAGAGTGGCATGGGGCTGCCGTTGCAGTTTCCCTTCGTGCCGGCATCGGACATGGCCGGCGTGGTCGAGGCCGTCGGCCAGGATGTCACACGCTTCAAACCAGGCGATCTCGTTATCTCCACCTTTTCCCCGGACTGGATCGACGGCCGCGGGCCGGGCACCGCGCGTACTCCGCCCTACCAGACGCGCGGCGGCCTCTATCCGGGCGTGCTCTCCGAACACACGGTGCTTTCCGAGGAGTGGTTCACGCTTGCTCCGAAAACGCTCGATGCCGCCGAAGCGAGCACGCTGCCCTGCGCTGGACTGACGGCATGGGTCGCGCTGATCGAATGCGGCAGGCTGAAGGCCGGGGACAAGGTGCTCGTGCAGGGGACTGGCGGCGTCGCGCTTTTTGGCCTTCAGATTGCCAAGGCGCATGGCGCCGAGGTCTTGATCACGTCAGGCAGTGCCGAAAAACTGGAACGGGCGCAGGCACTCGGCGCTGATCATCTGATCAACCGACACGAGGGCGACTGGGTGGAGCGGCTCCATCATCTGACCGGCGACTACGGTGCCGACCACGTGCTCGAAATCGTCGGCGGGTCGCATCTCGGCCAGGCGCTGAAGGCCGTGGCGGTCAACGGCCGAATTTCGGTGATCGGTGTGCTCGAGGGTTTCGAGGTCTCGGCGCCGGTGGCACCGCTGCTTCTCAAGGCGCCTATCGTGCAGGGAATTGCCGTCGGTCATCGCCGGGCGCTGGAAGATCTGGTGCGCGCCGTCGACCAGACCGGGCTGAAGCCGGTCATCGACAGGCGTTATGCCTTCGCGGAACTGCCGCAGGCCCTCGATCATCTCTATCGGGGCCCCTTCGGCAAGGTCGTGATTGAGTTTTAAGAGATGCGCTCCTCTCTCATTGTTGAGGGAGCGTCAGCCTATTCGGCAGCAACGGCTTCGCTTTCGAAAGCGAAACCCTCGTCGGCCCAGCCCGTCATGCCGCCGATCATCAGCTTGGCCTTAAGGCCGAGCTTAGCAAGGCGGAAGGCGGCCTTGTCGGCGCCGTTGCAATGAGGGCCGGCGCAATAGACGACGAAGAGCGTGTCCCTTGCCCATTCCGACATGCGATGCGCGGTCATCTTGCCATGCGGCAGGTTGATCGCGCCCGGCACATGGGACTGCGCAAACAACGCCGGCGAGCGTACGTCGAGAAGAACGAAATCAACCTTCCCGGCCGCAAAGGCGGCACGGACATCCGAACAATCGGTCTCGAAGGCCAGCTTGGCGGCGTGATGGGCGGCAGCGAGATCGGGCTCGGCGGCGGGGATTTCGGAGACGGCGCTTGGCATCGGTCCTTCCTTTCGTGTTGGATTGCCGCCTGGTATCGCTGATGCTACAGCTTGGCGAAATTGGCCATCGTGACTGACAGCGTAAAGATCATGCCAAACGTGTCTCCGCAGACGAAGGGACCGCTAGTAGCAGTGCTCGCCTATGACGGGCTCTGCACCTTCGAATTCGGTATTGCCTATGAGGTCTTCGGCTTGCCGCGTCCGGAGATGGGTGAAGCCTGGTATCGCTTCGCGGTCTGCGGCATCGAGCCGGGGCCGCTTCGCGCCGCCGGCGGATTAACGGTCGCGGTCGATAAGGGGCTGGAGGTGCTCGACGAGGCGGACCTGATCGTCGTTCCCGGCTGGCGGGCGATCGATGCACCTGTGCCGGAACCGCTTTCCACGGCACTCAGGGCAGCGCATCAGCGCGGTGCGCGCATCATGTCGCTCTGCTCCGGCGTTACGGTTCTTGCCGGCGCCGGCCTGCTTGCCAACCGCAGGGCGACCACGCACTGGCGCTATGTCTCGTCGATCGCGGCGCGCTATCCGGACGTCACGCTCGATGCCGATGTTCTCTACATCGATGAGGGCAGTCTGCTGACGGCGGCCGGCAGCGCTGCCGGCATCGACCTCTGCCTGCACGTCGTGCGCGGCGATTTCGGCTCGGAGGCCGCCAACAACGTTGCGCGCCGCCTCGTCGTGCCGCCGCACCGCGAAGGCGGGCAGGCGCAGTTCATCAGAGCGCCCGTCCCGGAGGAGCGCGAAGGCATACGCCTCGGCCCGCTTATCGAGTGGATGCGCGAAAGCCTGGCCGAGGAGCAGCCGATCAGCCTCCTGGCCAAGAGGGCGGGCATGAGCATGCGCACCTTCCAGCGCCGCTTCGAAGCGACGACCGGTCTCAGCGTCGGCGAATGGTTGCTGAAGGAGCGGCTGCGCCATGCGCGCGACCTTCTCGAAAGAGAGCTTGCCGTATCGCTCGACGATATCGCGACATCAAGCGGCTTCGGCACGCTGGCGACGATGCGGCACCACTTCCGCAAGCGGTTGGGGACGAGCCCGCATGCCTATCGGAAGTCATTCGGCGGCTGAAACGCGTCGTGCCGAAGTAGCGTGCAACTTTCGATGTTGTCGAACCCGTACCCGTCGCTCGGCGAAACCACGTTCCCCCGAGAGCTTCACTTACACTCAATCGCGAAAGTTTCGTACGGCTTGAGCTCAACAGTTTCGCCGATCATGTGTACGGATTCATAATTGCAGATCAGGCATTCTCCGTTGATGGCCAGCTCCTTCGGCAAACTCAGCGTTATCTCCCTGGGTGTGAAGTTGGCGACCACGATGATCCAGCTCCTGTCGAGGGTGCGGGTATAAACGAAGACATCGGGGTGCTGGTCGAGCCAGGACCGGTATTCGCCATAGACGATGACGGGGTGGTTTTTCCGGAGAGCGATGAGTTTGCGATAGTGGTTCCAGATCGACTTTTCGTCGTTGATGGCCGCTTCGGCGTTGACCTTCGAATAATTAGGGTTGACCTCTATCCAGGGCACGCCGGTTGAAAAGCCGCCATAGGGGGCGGCGCTCCATTGCATCGGGGTGCGGGCGTTGTCGCGGCCGTTCTCATTTGCTCCCCGGATGAATTCCTCCGGTGAAAGGCCGGCCTCCACATGCAGCCTGTGCATGTTGATTGTTTCGATATCCCGATATTGTTCGATGGAGGTGAAGGGGACGTTCGTCATGCCGATCTCCTCGCCCTGATAGACGAAAGGGGTGCCCTTGAGGAGATGCAACACGGTCGCCAGCATCTTGGCCGACTCGACATGATAGCCGGTGGCATTGCCGTAGCGCGAGACGGCGCGCGGCAAATCGTGATTGCCCCAGAAGAGGGAATTCCACCCGTCTTCCGACAAGGCGAGCTGCCACTTGCTGAGGACCGTCTTGAGATTCACCAGATCGAACGGTTTCGGGCGCCATTTCCCATAGACCGCGTCCCACTGCTGGGTGACGTGTTCGAATTGGAAGATCATCGACAGTTCCCGGCGTTCGCGCCCGGAATAGAGCAGCGCTGCGCCGGGGGTGGCGCTCCAAGCTTCGCCGACCGTCAGTATGTCGCGGCTGCCGAAGGTTTTGGCGTTCATCTCCTGCAGATAGTCGTGCAGATGCGGTCCATCCTTGACGAGCTCCCGGTCCACCTGTTTGCCGATGTAGTCGATGACATCCATGCGGAAGCCGGCGATGCCCCGCTCCAACCACCAGTTCATCATGTCATAAATTTCCGCCCGTACCTTTTGGTTCTCCCAGTTGAGGTCCGGCTGGCGGCGGGAAAACATATGCAGGTAATATTCGCCGGTCGTGGGATCGAGGGTCCAGGCCGGGCCGCCGAAGGAGGATTTCAGGCCATTGGGCGGGCCTCCGTCCGGGGCGGGCTTGCGCCAGATGTAGAAATCGCGGAATGGATTGTTAGGCCCCTGGCGGGATTGAAGAAACCACGGATGCTCGTCGGATGTATGGTTGACGACGAGATCGAGCATGATGCCGATCCCTCGCTCTTTTGCCTCAGCTACCAGCTTGTCGAAATCTAGGAGCGTGCCGAACTCGGGTGCGATGTCTCGATAGTCGGATATGTCGTAACCATTATCGTCCATCGGCGACTTATAGATCGGCGAAAGCCAGATGATGTCGATGCCGAGCTTCTTCAGGTAGTCGAGCTTTGAAGTGATGCCGGGAATATCACCAATGCCATCTCCGTCGGAATCGCAGAAGCTGCGCGGATAGACCTGGTAGACGGTTGCCGTATGCCACCATTTCGGTTGGAGAGGGGAGCGCTCGGGACCTCCCAGCGGTGTCGTGGACTGATCCATCAAAGGCTTTCCTAGATGTTTGGGATATGGAGAAAACACCCCGGATGCCGGCAGGTTCCAACAAAGTGAGGCCTGCCTTGCCGTTTCCTGCCGCGCCCTGTCGCGTCAGCGGAAACGGAACCTGGTCCTTCCGGAACAGTTAGAAGCTTCCAAAGGACTGGCAGGAGAGTGGCTGTGCCGAACCGAAGCAGTAGCTGGTATGAGGAGGCTGTGATCTACAGCATCGATGTCGAAAAGTTCGCCGATGGCAATGGCGACGGCATCGGCGACTTCATCGGCCTTGCCGAGAAGCTGAGTTATCTTTCGGAACTCGGAATCACCTGCATCTGGCTCCTGCCGTTTTATGGCAGCCCGGACCGCGACAATGGTTATGACGTCAGCGATTTTTATTCGGTCAATCCGAAGGTGGGAACGCTTGACGACTTCCTGACCTTCCTGCACAGCGCCGGTGAACATGGGATTCGAGTGATCATCGACCTTGTCGTCAATCACACATCCGATCAGCATCCCTGGTTCCAGGCCGCCCGGCGGGACGACATGACGCGATACCGCAACTACTATGTTTGGAGCGCCGATCCTCCCCCCGTCGCCTCCGGGGCGAAATCGATTTTTCCGGGCGAAGTGAACAGCCTGTGGACCTATGACGAGGTGGCAAGAGCCTATTACTTACATAGTTTCTACGAATTTCAGCCCGAACTGAATGCCGCTAATCCGCAGGTCCGCGAAGAGATATTGCGCATCGTCGATTACTGGATCGCGTTCGGCGTCAGCGGGTTCAGGCTCGATGCCGCCCCGCTCATCATTGCCGACAAAGGACTTGAACATGCCAATCCCCGCGATCCTCATGGCATACTGAGGCAGATCGGCGGCTATCTGCAAAGCCGGCGGCCCGGCGGTGTGCTGCTCGGGGAAGTCAATCTTCCGCCGGAGGCATCCGACGCTTTTTTCGGAGAAGGGGACCAACTCCAGCTTCTGCTCAATTTCATGCTTGCCTGCTATCTCTTTGCCGGTTTTGCCGGAGAAGACGCCGCTTCGATCAATCAGGGGCTGAGCCTGCTTCCGGAGCCGCCGCCGGGTTGCGGCTGGGTCAACTTCCTGCGCAATCTCGACGAACTCGATTTTTCCCGCGTTCCCGAGGATTTGAAGAAGAAGGTCTTCGAAGTCTTCGCGCCGAAAGAAGAAATGCGGGTTTTCGGCCGCGGCATCCGGCGCCGCGTTGCGCCCATGCTTCAAGGCGACCAGCGGCGGATCGAACTCGCCTTCAGCATCATTTTTTCTCTGAGCGGGCCGCCCCTCATCGTCTACGGAGATGAGATCGGCATTGGCGAGGACCTTTCCCAGGCCGGACGCAATACGGTGCGGGTTCCGATGCAATGGTCGGCGGAGAAGAATGCAGGCTTCTCCGGCGCCAGCACCGGAAAACTGTGCCAACCGCTCGTCGCCGATGGGCCGTTTTCCTACAAGAAAGTGAATGTCGCCGACCAATCGGCGGATTCCAATTCCCTGTTGAACAGAATCAAGCGCTTCATTTCTCTTCGCCGGAACCAGCCGATTTTCACCAAGGGTCGGCTGGTGCGGTTGAGCGCCGAGGATCCGGCGGTTTTGGTCCATGGATTCGAAGATGCCGGGTCGCTCCTGTTGCTCGTCCACAATCTCTCGGATCGTCAAATCAAGACGGAAATCAATTTTGGCGGCATGCAACCCAAAGGGTTTCGAGATTTGATTGACGATGTCGAGTACGAGGGTCTCAAGGAACCACGCCTCGAGCTCCAGCCTTATTCCTATCGTTGGTTTATTTCAGAAGGCAATGGAACATGACGCTCATCGGCTATCACGCGTCCCACGAACAATTTTCGCCAAGCGAGCTCCTTGGTTATGTGCAGGCTGCGGAGGCTGCAGGTTTCGACTCCGTGATGTCATCCGATCACCTAACGCCATGGAGCGAGAGGCAGGGACAATCAGGCTTTGCGTGGGCATGGTTGGGCGCGGCGCTGCAGGCTACGCGATCCATTCCCTTTGGTATCATCACCGTTCCTATGGGCTGGCGTTATCATCCGGCGATTACTGCACAGGCCGGCGCGACGATCGCCGAGATGTTTCCGGGACGGTTGCCGTGGATCGCGGTAGGCAGCGGACAGGCCATGAATGAACACGTCATCGGCGAACGCTGGCCTTCCAAGGCTGAAAGAAATGAACGACTGCGTGCCGCGGTCGAAATCATGCGGGACTTGTGGATGGGGAAGCTTGTCAGCCGGGAAGGACCTATCAAAGTCGATCAGGCCCGCATCCATACTCTTCCAGAAGAGATACCTCGCATTGTTGCCGGCGCTCTTTCGCCGGAAACGGCCGAGTGGGCGGGAAGCTGGGCCGATGCGCTCATCACCATCAACCAGCCGCCCGACAAGCTCGGCGAAATCGTCGATGCCTTCCGGCGCGGCGGCGGGGAGGAAAAACCGCTCTACTTACAGACACATGTTTCTTATGCAGGCTCCGAAGAGGAAGCCAGAGCAAACGCCTTCGAGCAGTGGCGGAGCAACGCAATTTCCGCCGCGATCTCGGAAACGCTTCGTTTGCCGCAGGAATTCGATGAGGCGTGTCTGAAGGTGCGTCCGGAAGACATGGATGAGCACGTGCGCATCTCGGTCGATCCGCAACAGCATGTCGCGTGGCTGAAAGCCGACATCGCGATGGGATTTAAAGAGATTTATATTCACAATGTCGGGCGCAATCAGCGCGAGTTCATCAAAGCCTTCGGACACGAGGTCCTACCCGCTTTCAGGACAGGCGCGCCAGCTGCTGCATCGACCTCTCTAGGGGATGACTTGAAGGGCAGGCCAGGGGTCAGCTGATGAGGATCTCGCAAATGTGCCTGATCTCGCACTCGCACCGGTTGCCTGACCAAAGGAGGTAGCATGTTCAAGAAATACGCCTACGCCTGGATCACTGTCGGCTTCTTTCTATTTTCGCTCACCGGCCATTGGTTATTTGGTTGGTTTGCTTTTGTCGGCGAGCAGCAGAGCCACGGTCAGGTGCCTGATTTCAATGCCTATATCATGGAGATGGGCAGAGACACATTTGAAAATTGGCAGTCCGAATTCCTGCAGTTGCTCTGGCAGGTCGTCGGTCTTGCCTACTTTCTCTATATCGGGTCTCCTTCTTCGAAGGAAAACGATGACCGCACCGAAGCGAAACTGGACGCTCTGATCAGATTAAATGGCGGAGAGAAGGCTGAAGCGATCATCGCCGAGATCGATAAGCACTTCATGAGAACCGGCGGACATGCGGGACCATACGCCCACGAATTGGAAACGCATAGGGGCCCCCAGAGGGTTAGTGACGCCACGTAGGCCGGCTCAGGCGGATGACGGAGCTGCCGGTCGGTGGCCGCCCGCCCAGGACCCGCCGAGGGAGGCCGCGAACCGCGATGCGTGGTGAAGGATTGCGGGGCACCTCAGTCACGCGCGCCAATGGGTGGTACGTTATCGCACGGAAACAAGTCTCCCCAGACGACGTTCGGTCTAAGGAGTCAGGAGGATTCGTGCCACACGATGAACAGATATTGGCGATCGCCAGCGCGCTTGAACGCCGGCAGGCCATTTTGTTCGTTGGGGCAGGAATATCGATGAACGTCGGCTTGCCGTCATGGACCTGCCTCATCGACCAAATGTTGATAGATTTAGGGCTGCCTTCGTCATTCGCCGCCGAGCACGGCACGACCTACCAGGAAATCGCCGAATATTACCGGTTGAAACACGGTTCATTGTCTCAGTTGGTCGAATGGATGAAACGCGAGTGGCAGGTTTCGCCGGAGCAACTGAGGGCCTCGGAGTTGCATCGGCTCATCGTGGAATTGGATTTTCCTCTCGTCTACACCACAAACTACGATGACAACCTTGAAATGTCCTATGAGACGTTCGGGCGGGCGTTCACGCGGATTACAAGTGCGAAAGACATGGCGACCGCGCCGGTCGGCAAAACTCAGATCGTCAAATACCATGGCGACTTCTCCGATCCGGACACGCTGGTGCTGACGGAGTCGGATTATTTCGACCGCCTGTCGTTTGACGCTCCCTTGGATATCAAGTTCAGGAGCGATGCCTTCGCCTCGACGTTGTTGTTCATCGGCTACAGCATGTCCGATCTGAATATTCGCTTTCTGCTCCATCACCTGTGGTCAACATGGCGGCGGACAGGGATGGACCGACACCGGCCACCGCTATTTCTCTTCATGCACGAGCCAACCGAAGTCCAGGTGCATGTTCTGAAGAGGTGGGGCGTCACTGTCCTTGGTGGCGATGGCGAGAATTCAGGCCACTCCCTCGCTCAGTTCCTCAAACGTCTGCTTGAACGACGAACACCGGATGCCTGCAGTTAGAGCAATTCCAGCAAAAATGTGCAGCGGTTTTGCCGCCGGTATTGCGTAAAACAACGAGATGGAGCAATTCCGTGCTTCGAAGAAAGACGGAATTGCTCTAGGTGCCCGGACCGGCGGCTCTCAAAATGCCGGCTTGCCATTCCTCCATCGATACCGCCGAGGCGTTTTGCTGGTCGTCAACTTTTACGGGGGCGAGAACCAGGGCGATATCGCCATTCAATACCCAACGCTTCTGGAAGTCATAGGGGCGGCGTCCGCCGCCACCGTAAGAGGCATCTTCACTTGACCAAGAGAGATGCCATTGGTGAGCCTCTGGTGGAGCAAAAAGCGGGTCCGGCAGACTGTCGATCACGAGATCATTGCCGAAGTTGATCAGCAACAGCCTCTCGTCAGAAGGTTTCTCGGCGAAGAACCTGAGGAGGAAGGCGGTGCTGGACAAGATACTGCCGTCCATTTGGCCATCACGGGCGCAGGCTTGCTGAGAAAATGCCTTGTCTGTCTGACGTAGATTCAGCAGGTCGCGATGAAGCAGAACGACCGCCGCGTTCCTCTCCCATTCGGCCCAATCAAGCTTCACCTTGTCGAACGTTGCGCGAGCGCATGGATCTGCCATGCGTTTGATGAGTTCTTCATCTCGCAGGTTCGGGAATTGGCTAATGAAACTGCGCCGCCCTTGCCGTACGATGTCGGCGATTTCTCCGTCGTGATCCGCGAAATAATAGAACGGAGAAGAGGAACCAAACTCCTGCCCCTGAAAGAGCATCGGCGTCTGCGGCCCCAGTAGCTGGAGTGTCGTCAGGACCCGAAGGCGGGCCGGCGATGTTATGTGGCCGATCCTGGCTCCTGTGCCGGAGTTGGCGATCTGATCGTGATTTTGGAGGAAGTGTATGAAGTTCCAGGGCTTGAGGTCCAGCCCGGCGCTCCCCCGCGGTTTGTCCTGCCAATCATATCGCTGTCCTTGAAACAAGCAGCCATATTTGGCGGCAGAAACGAGCTCCTGGGCCGTACCCCGATGATCGTGATAATAGGCTTCGTTGCGGCCCGTCGCCGCCACTGTCGCGGAGCGGTGGAAATCCTCATTCCACAGGGCATCCAGCCCATGCCCTCCTGTACCTGCCGACCGCACCATATCGGTTTGTTGCGGCTCATTTTCGCTCACGAGATAGATCTGACGCCCTCCCGATGCCGCGCGAGCTTTTCTGGCGATGAGGGTGACTATGTGTTCGCGGCTTGAGTCGAACAAGGCCTGCGTTGCATCGATGCGCAGTCCATCAAAATGGAACTCCTCGATCCAGTAGGCCGCGTTCGTTGCGACATATTCGCGAACGCCACGGCTGTTCGGACCATCGAAGTTGATCGACTTACCCCATTCGTTCGAGTAACGCTCGGTAAAATAGTCTGATGTGAATTCGCAAAAGCGCTCGCCGTTACCGAAGTGATTGTAGACCACGTCGAGGATCACTCCCATGCCGATCCGGTGAGCTTCGTCGACGAAAGCGCGCACATCATCGGGTGATCCATAGAGCCGGGTCGGAGCATAGAGCAACGTGCCGTCGTAGCCCCAGCCGAATTCGCCTTCGAACTCATTGATTGGCATTACTTCCACGCAGTTGATGCCAATCGCACGAAGTTTGGCCAGCTTTTCCCGGGCTGCCGCAAAGGTACCATCCCTTGTGAAGGTGCCGATGTGCAGCTCATAGAGAGCAGCTCCGAAAGCGGGAATTCCTTGCCAATCGTGATCGTTCCACTGATACCGCGCCGGATCAACGATGACTGATGGCCCCAATGGACCATCCGGCTGAAATCGCGAGGCAGGATCGGCAAGAAGATCATCCGCGTCTCCAAAGTGAAACTGGTAGCGCGTCCCAGCAGTCAGACCGGGCAGATGGAGGCAGAAGTAGCCGCCATCCTCCGCCGACATCTCGTATTCGGAATTTCCCTCGATCACGAGGAAGCAGCGTTCTCTGGCAGGAGCCCATAGCCGGAACGAAACGCCGCCAGCATCAACCTCCGCTCCGATCGGGAGGCGTCGGCTCGAACTTGGAGGTATCGGTGTTGACTTTTCGCTGCCTGAGTGGTCGTGCATGGTTCTCTCGTGGAGATCGCCTGCGCTAACTTCGGTAGCCTTATGATGTTCCCATCATTGCTATTCGCTCCCTTTCGGGCTGCCTATCAACCCCCAAATCCGCATTTGGGGTACGTCGCAACGCCGCGGACCGAGCTTGTCCGCGGCGTTGTAAAGCCGTCACTCCGCTGCCTGGCGGGCCATCGGGTTGTTCGGGTGGGTCGTCCAGTTGGCATAGTTCGGATCGACGGCGCGGCCGGTACGTTTGTCGATGGTGCCGGCGGCAAGCGGTTCCATGGTGATGCAGTTCTCGACCGGACAGACGTTGACGCAGAGATTGCAGCCGACGCATTCCTCTTCGATCACCTCGAAGTGACGCAGACCGTTGAGGACATTGGTAATCGCCTGGTGCGAAGTGTCCTCGCAGGCAATATGGCAGCGGCCGCATTTGATGCAGGCGTCCTGATCAATCTTCGCCTTGGCGACGTAGTTGAGGTTCAGATATTGCCAGTCGGTGACGTTGGGCACGGCGCGACCGGTAATGTCGTCGAGGGTGCCATGGCCCTTTTCATCCATCCAGTCGGAGAGGCCCGATATCATCTCCTGTACGATCTTGAAGCCGTAGGTCATCGCCGCCGTGCAGACCTGAACGTTGCCGGCACCGAGGACGAGGAATTCGGCCGCGTCCCGCCAGGTGGTGATGCCGCCGATGCCGGAGATCGGCAGGCCGTAGGTTTCGGGGTCACGAGCGATCTCAGCCACCATGTTGAGCGCGATCGGCTTGACCGCCGGGCCGCAATAGCCGCCATGGCTGCCCTTGCCGCCGACCGTCGGGTTGGGGGCGAAGTTGTCGAGATCGACGGAGACGATCGAATTGATCGTGTTGATCAGCGAAACGGCGTCGGTGCCGCCGGCCTTGGCGGCGCGGGCGGGGCGGCGGATATCGGTGATATTTGGCGTCAGCTTGGTGATAACGGGCATGCGGGTGTACTGCTTGCACCAGCGCACGACCATTTCGATATATTCCGGCACCTGGCCGACGGCCGAGCCCATGCCGCGTTCCGACATGCCGTGCGGACAGCCGAAATTGAGTTCGATACCGTCGGCGCCGGTCTCTTCGACCAGAGGCAGGATCGCCTTCCAGGCCTGTTCCTCGCAGGGCACCATGATCGAGGCGATCAGCGCCCGATCCGGCCAGTTCATCTTCACCTGCTTCATTTCGCGCAGGTTGGTGTAGAGGTCGCGGTCGGTGATCAGCTCGATATTGTTGAGGCCCAGTAGGCGGCGGTCGGCGCCAAAGATCGCGCCATAGCGGGGGCCGTTGACGTTGACGACGGGCGGTCCTTCCTCGCCGAGCGTCTTCCAGACCACGCCACCCCAGCCGGCCTTGAAGGCGCGCTCGACGTTATAGGCCTTGTCGGTCGGCGGCGCGGACGCCAGCCAGAACGGGTTCGGGGATTTGATGCCGACGAAATTGTTGCGGAGATCAGCCATTGGTCATTCTCCCCTTCAAGCAACCGCGACAGCCGGAGCGGCCGTTGCGGAGAGGGCGCGATGGATGGATTCAGCCGCATCGCGGCCGTGGGCGACAGCGGAAACCGTGAGGTCCTCGCCGCCGAAGACGCAGTCGCCTCCGGCCCAGACGCCGTCAAGCGAAGTCCGGCCTTCGACGTCGACGGCGATGCGACCGGATTCCATGCGCAGTGAACCGAGGCCGGAGGCATCAAAGGTCTGGCCGATCGCCTTGAAGATCTGATCGGCGGCAATCACGCCGGTCTCGCCGGTACCGACCAGGCGGCCTTCGACGATTTTGGTATATTCCACCTCGATGGCGGCGACTTTGCCGTCCTGCGACAGGATTGATTTCGGCGCGAGCCAGTGGCGGATGATGACGCCCTTGGAACTGGCCAGATCCTGCTCGTATTCCGAGGCGTTCATATGTTCCTTGCCACGGCGGTAACAGATCGTCACTTCCTCGGCGCCGAGCAGCTTTGCCTGCACGGCAGCGTCGATCGCCGTCATGCCGCCGCCGAGCACGACGACACGGCGGCCGATCGGGATCTGACCCTTGTCTTCCGCCTGGCGGAGCGCGGCAATGAAGTCGACGGCATCATCGACGCCGGCAAGCCTTTCGCCTTCGATGCGCAACGCGTTGACGCCGGCAAGGCCGATGCCGAGGAAGACAGCGTGATACTGCGCCTGCAGATCGGAAAGCGAAAAATCGCGGCCGAGAAGGACGCCGTGCCTGACGTCGATACCACCGATCGACAAAACGTACTCGACTTCCTTCTGGGCGAAGTCATCGACCGTCTTGTAGGTGGCGATGCCGTACTCGTTGAGGCCGCCGGATTTTTCCCTGGCGTCGTAGATGGTCACGCTATGGCCCTTCACCGCCAGGCGATGGGCGGCGGCAAGGCCTGCCGGGCCGGCGCCGACGACCGCGATCCTTTTTCCGCTCGCCTCGCCTCTGACATAGAACTGCTTGCCTGCCTGCATGGCGGCATCGGTCGCATAACGCTGCAGGCGGCCGATCTCGACGGGCCGTTCCTCGGCGGTGTTGCGTACGCAGGCCTGCTCGCAGAGCTCTTCGGTGGGACAGACGCGGGCGCACATGCCGCCGAGGATGTTCTGGTCGAAGATCGTCTTTGCCGAGCCGAGCGGATTGCCGGTCGAAATCTGGCGGATGAACAGCGGAATGTCGATCGAGGTGGGGCAGGCCGTCATGCACGGCGCGTCATAACAGAAATAACAGCGGTCGGCGGCGACCAGCGCCTCATGATTGTCGAGGCGCGGATGCAGATCGGAAAAATTAGCTTCATACTCGGCGGGCGAAAGCCGCCCGGCATGAATCCCAGTTTCCAGTCGTTCCATTGAAGTTCCCTCATTATTGGTAAACGGCCTGTGAGGGAAAGCGTAACTCAGGTTCAAAAATTTATCAAACGGTAAAATTTTCCAACGATGGCTCCTGCATGCGTCTGTTTTTACACGATAAATTTCTTCATCTCGAACTGGTGATCCATTTGAGCGTGCGGGAGGGGACGGCCATTCAAAAAAAAATAAAAATAGGTCGATTTTTTTTGATGCCCAGGGAACCAAAGGTGAGCTTCGCCGTTATTGCGATATCCGGATGGTGATCGCATCGACCCAACATGCGCGCCCCCAACCCACCGTCCGGACGTACTCACGGTCCCCTCCCGGTGAGTGAAGACAGCCGGTGCGCCGCCCTCGCACCGGCTGTTTTTCCGTTGCCGGCGGCTCATCAGTTCTGGCTTTCACATGCGCTTGAAGATTTCGAATTCTGTTTCCGGAATGGTCAGCCGATATTCGATTCGGCCCGGCACGAGGCTCAGCTCCGCTTTACCGTTGACTGACGAGGGCACGACACGCTCCAGTACGGTGCGCCCGAAGCTGTTGTCGCTGAATTCATGGACTTCCGACTGATCCTGCAACACCTCGGCCCAGGCAATCTCGATCGCTTTCCTGTCGTTGATCATCGCCTCGCGGCAGTTCAAAGTGATTGAGGCGGCGCCGCTTGATATCGCTCCATAGGAGGCGGAGTTGACGATGAGTTCGTGGAGGGCAAGCCCGAGATGCACGGCTGCATTCGGCGTCAGGTGGGCATTGATGCCATAGATCGGCATGGAGCCGGCCGTCTCCGGCCAATAGGGGGCGAACTGTTTTTCGGCAAGCTCGAAGAGGTAGGCGCCGCGCCAGCTGGAATCCGTGACCAGGTCCTGGGAATTGGAAAGCGACTGCAACCTGCCGCGGAACTTGAGAAGGAAGCTGTCGAGCGAGAGCGTGTTGCGCGCTGTTTGCGTCGCGATGCCCTGAATGATGGCGAGAAGGTTCTTCGAACGGTGCGAGAGTTCGCGCAACAGCGATTTCAGCACCTTTTCACGATGCCGGCTTTCGGTCACCTCCGTCATCACGGATAGTAGCCCGAGCGTGCCGCGTTCGCCGGTTCGCTGGATTTTCAATTCATAGGTTCGCATTTCGCCGTCGACATCGATGTCGACCTCGGCATTGTTGGGAATACCGGTCTCCAGCACCTTACGCTTCAGCGCCGTGAGATATTGCCCCTGGACATCCCCGAAAAGGGCGGCATCACTGCCGCCGGGCAAAAAAAGCGCTGCGAAATGCGGCGGCAGATTTTCGGCGTAGAAGATCGAAAGCCGGGCGTCCTGGCAGAGGATTGAAATCCCAGCGCTGCCGAGCGCTCGCTCCATCATTGCGGCTTTGCCTTCGAAGGTGAAAGGCGTGTCCGACAATGGTTCAGTCGTATTCACTCGGCCGCCTTTCCTTTGTGACATCTCGGAGCGTCGCTGAACGGGACCCCTTTCAGAAACGCCTGCCAACTCTAGAATAAAGCGCTGCAAAAACCGTTAAAGTCGCCGGGGCGCCCCGGTAGCACCGGAACGCCTGTTTCGGCGGTTTGGTTCCGAGAGCCGGAAAATTGCGTCTCAGGCGGCTACCTTGGTCGATTCATTGAAGAAAAGCGCTTGACTGATCAGAGCCTTGACCATGTCGGGGTTGAACGGTTTGGTCACGAGGAAAGTGGGTTCGGGGCGCTCGCCAGTCAAAAGCCGTTCCGGGAATGCGGTGATGAAGATCACCGGCACGCTCGACGTCTTGAGGATGTCGTTCACCGCGTCGATGCCGGAACTGCCGTCGGCAAGCTGGATGTCGGCGAGCACCATGCTCGGCTTCGTCTTATTGTAGAGCGCGACGGCTTCGGCGTGCGTGCGGGCGATGCCGGTAACACGGTGGCCGAGGCTTTCGACCATTTGCTCTATATCCATGGCGATCAGCGGTTCATCCTCGATGATCATGATGTCGGTTGCGACCTGACGGGAGATTTCCTGTGAGGCCTTGTCGAGTAACTGCATGACATCCTGTTCATCGAGTTCGAGAATTTCTGCAATCTCTGCAACGCGGAAATTTTCCACCGAAGCGAGCAGGAAGGCCTGGCGTGCACCCGGTGAAACCTTGGACAGGTTGAGCGTAGCGCGCTGTTCCCATGCATAAGGGGAGGTAGGCTCTGGAATCTGGACTGCGGTGGAACCAAACAGTTGCGTGAACAGTTTGTAAAGTGCGACCCGGTCATTGGCCGTATCCGGGAAAATCGACAAGTCGGCTATAATGGCTTCGAGAACGGCAGCGACATAAGCGTCGCCTGAAGTCTGGGTGCCGGTAAGGGCGCGGGAATAGCGACGCAGATAGGGAAGGTGCGGCGCAATTCGAGTAGAAAGTGTCATTAATGGCTCCCGTATGCAGGCCGGTCATAGGTTCAATGAGCGATTAACGCTGCCTTGATAAAAAAGTTCCGGAACGGCAGGAACTTTTTTTGTCGCGCCGCATTATTCCAGCCGACAAAGAAAGGGCGTAGCATTTTGACCCATGCCGCGGCTAATATCAGCGACATCGATAGTGTAACGGTCGGTGTCGGTGTTTGATTTCGTGATTATCCGTGCACGCTCTGCATCAGACAAACGGCGAGAAGACGAATTGATGACGACACGCAAGAAAGATGCAGCTGATCAGCGAAAGCTGGAGCTGCGGGCAAGCGATATTTTGGACCCGAACAATCAGATCGGTGTCAGGTTGCGGTCGCTTTACGCGGCTGCACAGGATGAGGCGATCCCGGATCGCTTTCTCGATCTTCTCGAAAAACTCGACCATGCCGAGATGATGGCTTCCGCCAAGATGGCCGAATAGGATCGTCGCATGGTAGAAAAAGTGCAACCCAGCTTCAAGCGGGAACTGCTGGCCGCCCTACCTAGTCTTCGCGCATTCGCGATATCACTCATCGGCCGCCATGACCGTGCCGACGATCTCGTCCAGGATACGATCATGAAAGCCTGGGCCAAGCAGGATCATTTCGAGATGGGCACCAATATGAAGGCCTGGCTCTTCACGATCCTGCGAAATGAGCTCTATAGCCAGATGCGCAAAAGCGGCCGCGAGGTACAGGACAGCGACGGGCTGTTCACGGAATCGATGGCGATGCACCCTTCGCAATATGGCGCGTTGGATCTGCAGGACTTCAAAAAAGCACTCGACCAGCTTCCGCCCGACCAGCGCGAGGCGATCATCCTCGTCGGCGCCTCGGGCTTTTCCTACGAAGAGGCAGCAGAAATCTGCGGTTGCGCCGTCGGCACGATCAAGAGCCGTGTCAACCGCGCTCGTCAGCGGCTGCAGGAATTGCTGCAGATTTCAGGCGAAGCCGATTTCGGCCCGGATGCGACGTCCGCACCGCTGACGTCAAAGGCTTTTGCGTTCTAAGAAGTAACTGAGGCCGGCTGCTCTTTGGGATCCCTTTTGGGCTGTCATGAGCGTAGGCGCCACACGCTGCGGGCACCAAGCGCTCTCTTCCCTCAATCCTGTGCTCGTCACAAGACTCCAGTGCGTCCAAGTCCTTGGGCGCGAAAGACTCATTTGTTGCAATAAGAGTCATTCACGGCGCGGACGCGCCGTGGCTGGATATCTGTGACAGGCACAGGAATGAGGGAGGAGAGGTAGTGCGTTTCATTTCACGATCGATTTCAGGCCTTGTCCTGCTTACTCAATCCTCGCGCTTCGAACCCACAAGATTGGCCGCGACGATCGCCGCAAGCACGCCGGCGGTGAGCAGCGGCTGGGCGCGGACGAGGCCGAGGCCCACCGTCGCCAGAGATTCCAGCGCCGCGCGGCGATCGCGGGCGCGACGTGCCTCACGGGCGTTGATGATCGACATGACCACCAGCATGATGATTGCGATCAGCAGTGCGCAGACGGCCAGGAACAGGACTGCGGCAAGCGGACCATAGATGCCGGCGAGCCAGATGGCGCCGGCGGCCACCGCCAGCGCATAGGCCGTGAGGAGGAAGAGCGCGGCAAGCGCGATGAAGATGCTGTTGCGTTTGACGCGCGCGATGGTCCGATGCATGCTTGCGCCGGTCAGCAGGCTGAGGATCGAGAGCATCGAGCTTCCTCAGCGACGGGCGAGGAAGGCGAGGGCCAAGCCGAAAGCGGCAGCGGCGCCGATGGTCGCCAGGGGATGTTTGCGCACCGTCTCGCGCATTTCGGTCGCTCCGCGCTCATAGCCGTGCTGCAGCTCGCGCAGCAGGTCCTCGCTGCGGCTGAGCAGTTCCTCATAGCCGGCGTTGGCCTGACTGCGAATATTCTCGCTCTGGTGGCGCGAGTTCTTGCCGACGAGGCGCGTCAATGCAGCGAGCTCATCGCGCAATGCCTCGATCTGTTCTTCGATACCGGATTCGAGGTGGCGGAAGGTGCCGTTGCGGCGGCTGCGGCCGGACTGGAAGATAGAATAGCTCATGGCTGTCTCCATTGGCTGGGGCGCGCGCGAGCCCGCCTGTTTCGCACGAGGGTCACCACCGTCCGTTGCATGAATGATGTCGCCCGGCATTGACCCAGATCATTGCCGACAACGTCTTGCCGGGGCAAAAGTTCCGCTTGCGCAGGCTCAGGCGTGGGAGACGGCGCTGTGGGCAAGCACGAAAGGCGTGCCGTCGGCCGGGATTTGGTTGATCCTTAGCGCGCAGCCGAACACCGAAAGCATCGTCTCGTCCGTCATCACTTCCTCGATGCTTCCGGCGGCGGCGAGGCGACCGGATTTCATCAACACGATGCGGTCGGCAAAAAGCGCTGTCAGGTTGAGATCGTGCATGACGGCGATGACGCCGCCGCCGCGTTCGCAGAACGTGCGGGCAAGCGACATGATGGTCAGCTGGTGGCTGATGTCGAGACTGGAGACCGGCTCGTCGAGCAGCAGCCAGCAAGGCTTGCCGTCGGCGACGGGCTCGGAGATCTGGCAGAGCACGCGGGCAAGCTGCACGCGCTGCTGCTCGCCGCCCGAAAGTTCCTGATAAAAGCGGCCTTCGAAGCCGGTCAGGTCGACGGAGGCGAGGGCGGCTGCTGCCGTCTCGTCGGCCTTGTCCGGATGCAGGTTCAAGCCGGAGGTCAGGCCCATGCGGACGATCTCGCGCACGGTGAAGGGAAAGGAGATGGTGCTCGCCTGCGGCAGGACGCCGCGAATAGCAGCGAGTTGCCACGGCTTCAGCCCCTTCACCTCATCGCCGCCGATGCGCACGGAACCGTCGTAAGCGAGCTCACCGGAGATCGCTTTCATCGTTGTCGTCTTGCCGGAGCCGTTCGGTCCGGCGATCGCCGTCAGCTCACCCGCCTTGGCAATAAAACCGACGTCGCTGATGATGGTCTTGCCGGAAAGGTGCACGGAGAGGCCGGATACTTCGATCGTCTGCACATCGCTCACAAAATCACTCACAGGGCAAGACGCGAACGCTGCTTCAGCAGAATCCACAGGAAGAACGGCCCCCCGACCCCCGCGGTGATGATGCCGATCGGAAGTTCGGCCGGGGCGACCGCGGTGCGGGCGAGCACATCGGCGAAAATCAGCAGCGAGCCTCCGAGAAGGGCTGAGGCGGGCAGCAGGAAACGATGGTCCGGCCCGATCGCCATGCGCAGGACATGCGGTACGACGATGCCGACGAAGCCGATGCCGCCGCTGACGGCGACGGAGGCGCCGGTCGCAGCCGCGACGCCGACTATCGCCACATTCTTCAGCCCCTGCACCGGCACCCCCATATGAAAGGCGGCCGCCTCACCGAGAGTGATGGCATTGAGGCCGCGGGCCATGAAGGGCAGGGCGGTGAAGGACAAGAGGATGATCGGACCCGCGGCGGCGATCTTCGTCCAGGTGGCGCCGGCAAGCGAGCCCATGCTCCAGAACGTGAGATCGCGCAACTGCTGATCGTTCGCCATGTAGATCAGCAGGCCGGTCAGGGCCAGCGCGAGCGCGCCCAGCGCAATTCCGGCAAGCAGCATCGTCGCCACCGAAGTCTGGCCGTGGCGCGTCGCGATCCGGTAGAGCAGCAGCGTCGTGACGAGGCCGCCGCCGAAAGCGGCCGCCGGCAGAGCATAGACGCCGAAAAGTGCCTGTAGCGGGGCTGCGACACCGCTGCCGAGCACGATCATCACGACGGCGCCGAAGCTGGCACCGGAGGAGACTCCGACGAGGCCGGGATCTGCCAGCGGATTGCGGAACAGGCCCTGCATCACCGTGCCGGAGACGGCGAGCGAGGCGCCGATCAGGAAGCCGAGGATCGTCCGGGGCAATCGGATATCGAAGATGATGATCCGGTCGCGGGCGCTGAGCGCCGTCTCGGAGCCAGCCATGTTGGCGATAACGTCGACGATAGAGGCATCCGAGGCGCCCGTCGTCACCGAATACAGCATCGAGAAGGCAGAGCCCGCGATAAGCATGGCGATCGCCAGGAGGGCGAGAGGCGTCCTGTCGCCTGCCTGCCTGCTCTCGTGTATTGGCGCCATCGGGAATAATCGCCTTCGCTCCGTCAAGGCTTGCGGCAGGGCCATGATCAGCCCCCGTAGATCGCCGCGTTCAGGTCACGCACAGCGCTTGCCGTGCGTGGGCCGAAGCCGAGCAGGTAGACGCCGTCCATCCGTATGATCGCTTTCTTCTCACCGGCCGGCGTCAGAGCGATCGCCGGCTGCGCCAGCAGATCCTCGTTCCTGGTGCCGGCGCCATCGCCGCGGTTCATCATCAGGATGATGTCGGGCTTCGCTTCAATGATCGCTTCGTCCGTCAGCGGCTTATAACCCGGGAATGCGCCGACGGCGTTGATGGCACCGGCAAGTTTGATGACGCCATCAGCTGCCGTGCCGGTGCCCGATGCCATGATCCGACCGTTCTGGGCGCTGAGGATGAAGAGAACACGCTTGCGCTCCGCCTCAGGACGCTTTTCAGCGTCGGCAATCGCCGCGTCGAGACCGGCCGCGACCTTTTCTTCGAGCGCTTTCGCCTTGTCGGATACGCCGAGCAGCGCACCCACCCGGTCGATCTTGGCGATGATGCCGTCGCGTGTAAAGGTGTTCGGCACGCTTTCGAAAGGCACGCTGGCATTCCTCAAAACGGTCAGCGCCTCCGGCGGGCCTGATCCTTCGACGGCGATGATCGCTGTCGGGTTCATGGCGAGAATGCCTTCCGGGGAGAGCGCGCGCATGTAGCCGACGTTCGGCAGTTTCAGCGCCGCCTCCGGATAGAGGCTCGTGGTGTCACGGGCGATCAGCCGGCTTTCTTCGCCGAGCGCATAGATGATCTCGGTGACGTCGCCGCCGACCGAAACTAGGCGCGACGTATCGAGCTTCTTTTCCTCGGCCTGGGCGGCGCCTACAAAGGCGAAGCTCTTGCTGGCCGGCGTCGTCGGGATAAGCGGCAGCGCCATGACAACAGCCGTCACGGCCAGTTCCCAAAGGCGGATCCGGCGCAGATTGTTACGCATCTTCATCGCTATGATCCTTATGCGGCGACACTTGCCGCGCGCGGCAGGTTTTCCATGATCTCGCGCCATGCTGCGCGTTCGTCGAAACCTTCCTGCCGCTTGCCGAAGAACTGGATGATCATTTCCCCTTCGGCGTTGTAGGCCTCCAGCGAGGTCACATGGCCATCCTTGGTCGGCTTGCGAACCGCCCACGTCTCGGCGATGTGATCCTGGCGCAGATGCAGGTGGAAGGTCGGGTCCATGATATTGATCCACGGACCCATCGCCTGGACGTTGAAGATCGGGCCGGAATGGATCTGGACGATGCCGTTATTGGCGACGAAGCACATGATCGGCAGGCCCGATTTCACCGAAGCGTGCATCATCTCCGCCGTCGCGGTGTTGTCGAGCTTCCAGGCATAGTCGTCGCCGACGCTTCGGATGGCCGCCTGGCGGCCGATCTTCAGGCGCTTCAGCATGCCGAAGAACTCGTGGGTGTCGGTGAGCTTGCTCCAGTTGTCGCGCAGCTCGTCGCGGCTGACGTCGCCGGCTTCGTCAGCGGCATTCGAAACCTCGGCCTCGATGAATTCCTGCGACTGGTCTTCGAGCTTCAGCTCGGCGACGATCGCGTGATAGGCTTCGACATTCGAATTCGGGCGCAGATGCACCTTATGCACAGCGTTGCCTGCCTTGTCGAAATATTGCAGGCTGAGGCGTTCCTGATCGCCATCCCTCTTGGAGACGGCGAAACCGTACTCCCAGCGGCTCGGGAAGATGCGCAGGTCGATATTCTCGCCCAGCACGATCGCGCTCTGCATGCCCGTCTTGATGTTTTCGAAGACGCCGACCTTCTCGTGCACGGCGCTTTCGTTGCGCGAGAGCGCCATCACTTCGCCGAGGCGTTCCACGCGCTCGAGAAGTCTCATCGCGCTACCGTCGATGCGGGTGACGCTGATGCCGGCTTCCGCGGCGACGAGGGCTGCCTCGGAAATCTTCAGCTGGGCGGCGATATCGCGCTCGCGCATCTTCGGATTCTCGGCGCGAAACGCGCGGATTTCTGATGGAGCCGGTCTTTTCTGCTCAGTCATGTCTTGCCCTATTTATTGAGAATGAGTTTGCCCTGGCGGGTAATCTTCAGGCGGTAAACCAGCCCGTCGTGTCTGATCATGATCTCGTTCGTGCCGCGGAAAAGATCCGCGCTTTCGACGATCCGGTGTTGCGCCGCCGGCTCGCTGGGCAGTGGCGCATGCTTAAAGGTGTCTGGCTTTTCAACCATCATTTCGGCTGGCAATTCCGTGAGACCGGGGATCTGAAGGTCCCCGGTTGCGTTTACAATTATCTTGACTTTCTTACTCATAGTTTTTTAAAGACGCAATAGAAGACTAATGCAGTCAAGTTTTTGAGATTGCTGATATGAAGCCGCCCGCCGGCGGCTTGCGACAATGCGGAGAAGATCATGACGGGTAAGTTTGCGGCCGTTGCGGCCGGCATCGTGATGGCGGTTTCGAGCGCAGCCCAGGCGCAGGAGGCGGCGCCTGCAGCCTCCCTCGATGTCGAGCTCAATGCGCTGGCGACTTCGCAGAAGGGCTGCATGATGACCTTCGTGGCGCTCAACACGCTGCCTGCCGCCATCAACAAGGTTTCCTTCGAGCTCGCCTTCTTCAACGACAAGAATGCCGTCGACCGCATCACCGTTCTCGACTTCCGCGATCTGCCGCAAGGCAAGAAGCGGGTGCGCCAGTTCGACATGCCGAATGTCAAATGCGAGAGCGTGACCCGCATCCTCATCAATGACACGCCGGTCTGCGACGGGCCGGCTGCCGGCGAATGCATGAAGGGTCTCGTCACCCGCTCGCAGATCTCCGTTCCCTTCGAAGGATGAGAAGACGCCGGGGATGGACCCCGGCCGACATGTTTCCGGCTGTCCGAGGCGTAAAGAATGGCGACTTCAGCGAAATCCAGATCGAGACACGTGCTCGTGGGGGAGGAGAGCGCCGACATCAGGCTGAACGACAACATGCCCGGCATGCACCCCGGCCACGAGCTTCCCGAACTGCGAAACGCGCAGCGGCAGCCGGCCGGAGAGACGGTGATCCACTACACACGTTCTGCTCAGATCTCCTCCTTTCCAGACCATCCGGAAGCCGAACCGGCCGCTCCCGCTTCCGCGCCGCCGATGGATGCGGCGGTGGACAGGCGGGAAGACGAGCAGAAGCCGGTGCGGCGGCAGGTGGCGCTGACGTGTGCCGGTTCGTTCTTCTTTCATGTCGCGCTGGCCGCGGCGCTGCTTGTCGTTATGCCCAAGCCTTCTGAGGAGACACTGATGGAAGCGGGCGAAGCGATCAGCGTCGTTATGCTCGGCAGTTCTGATGTGGATCAAAGCGCAGCCGGCGAGACCGATGTCACGATCCAGCAAGAAATCGTTCCAGAGGCTGTCGAACCCGATGAGATCAACCCGATAGAGACAGCAGATGTGCAGCCGGAGGCCGTCCAGCCGACCGATGCGGAGCCTGTCGAGGCGGTTCAACCGACGCAGGAGATTACACGTCCGTCAGCGGAGACGGTTACGGCTGCGGAGCCGGAAGTTCTTGTATCGGAAACTCCGGCGGAAACTTCAGTCGTACAGCCGATGTCGACGGTGGTGCCTGAACAACCGGTGGACACTCAGGTGATGTCTGCCGAGCCGCCTGTGGTAGCCGCGATGCCCGAGCAGGAAGAGATTAAGCCTGTCGAGACGGCCGCCATTTCTCCCGAGCCGGAACAGCCGGCAGAAATCGTTACGCCAGCGCCGAAACCGAAGCTTGAGAAGACAGTGGAAAAGAAGCCGGTGGAAAGAAAACAGCCGCCGAAGAAAGCGCAGGGCTCGGAGGGCGATGACAAACAAGAAGCGCGCAGAGGCGCGGCAGATGGGCACGCAGACGCCAATTCCGATAGCAATTCACGGACATCGGGCGGGCGGAATGGAGCCGGCGGTGCGTCGGAAGCCAACTACAAAGGTAAGCTCGTTGCACGATTGTTCCGTTGCGTCGATCGGATGGAGGCGCGGTATCGGACGGCTCGCGCCAGCTTAACCGTTCGCATCACGGTCAGCCGCGGCGGCGATATCACAGCATCGGGTATCGTCCGCGGGTCAAGCTTGCCAGAGGTGGATCGTGCCGCACTTGCCAGGGTAGCTTCCTGCAATCTTCCGGCTATGCCCGATGACCTGACGGCATCCCAGCGCACATACACCTTTCCGGTTGAGGTCACCCCGCGGTAAATATGATCTTAAAACTCAACTTTATACTTTACTCTAAAAATCAAGTTTAATAAGGTCCGTCCGCACACGCAGGAATCGTGTGACGATCAACCAGCGATACGGGTGGCATATGGCTCGCAAGGGCAAGAAGGGATCGAACCGGGAGGTCCGCGACAGCGTGGGCGAGGAGGCCAGCCTGGCATCCAACGGACGATCCAAACTGGATGGCCGGAGTTTTCTTTATGTCGGCGGGCGTGACTGCCAGGTGGCGCATCTTCGCCAGATCGCCAGCAATTTCGGCGCCGAGCTCATTCATCACGACGGCGGCCTTCGCGAGGCGGTTTCCCGCATCGACACGCTGCTTCCCTCTGTCGACTGCGTGTTCTGCCCCATCGACTGTATCAGCCATGATGCGTGCCTGCGCGTGAAGACCGGCTGCAAGAAGTTCAGCAAGGCATTTATCCCGCTTCGAAACGGCAGCAAGTCCAGCCTGGAACGTGCGCTGCAGACGATGAACGAACGAGACAATTCCCGATGAATGACCAGCGCCTTAACGGCTTCACCATGATCGGCCTGCACAAGCTCGCCGCGCAGAGCGGCGAAGGCCTCGTGCCGGAGCTTTACGAACTTTTCCAGCAACATGCCGAACGCCAGCAGATCAATCAGAATGTGACACTCTTCCCGACCTGGGAAGCTCGCATGCCGGGGGAGGCGGCGACGAGGCCGCTTGGCGCGGCGGCGGCAACCGGCAATAATATTCTCGCCTTTCCCTCGCCTGCGGTAAGGGCGGCGGCCAAGAGAAAGGCGTAAGGGGAATTCATGTATATCGCAATGAACCGCTTCAAGGTCGCAACCGGGGCCGAAGGCGATTTCGAGACCGTCTGGCGCAATCGCGATTCCAGCCTGGCCGAGGTGCCGGGCTTCGTCGAATTCCGCCTGCTGCGCGGCAAGGCCAGCGAAGAGGAGGGCTACACGCTCTATTCCTCGCACACCGTTTGGAAGAGCGAAGAGGATTTTCAGAACTGGACTAAGTCGGAGAACTTTCGCGCGGCCCATCGTAACGCCGGCGACCGAAAGACGATGTATAAGGGGCCGCCGATGTTCGAAGGCTTCAACATGGTCGACGGTATATGAATCACGGGTCTGATCGCATCGAGGTCCTGCCGGTTCTGCCGTCGCTCGATATCGATGCGACGCTGGCCTTCTATCGAGACAAGCTCGGCTTTGCCAATGTCGTCTATCACGCAGAAGACTATCTCATATTGCGGCGTGACGACATGGAACTGGTTTTTTGGCGCACCAGAGATGCCGGGCTTTGATGAGAAGGCCACCATCTATCTCAGGGGCGAACCTATCGGCGCCCTCCACGCGGAATATCGCGAGCGGGGCATCGAGCGCCTGACCGAGATGGAAGTGCGGCCGTGAACATGGGGGGAATTCTACATCCATGATCCGCACCGCAATCTCTTGCGCTTTGGCCGTGTGCCACAGCAGCGCGCCTAAGCCCTTACGCGGAAGATGGCGCCTCCCGCAACGGCCAGCCAGCCAAGCATCATCGCCCAGCCGCCGGTCGGCGCGGCATAGGGGAAGAGACCGGAGCCGGAAAAGCGGAGCGTGACGAGATCGCCGGCGAAGAGCAGCGTTCCGACAATCATCAGAAAACCGGCCAGCCAGGCGGTTTTGAGCCGGGTGGTGCCCAGCGCCAACGCCAGCAGGGCAGGCGCATGCGCGAGGCACATGGCGGACGCGGATGCGGCAAGGCTGGATTCACCGCCGCCATGCGCGGCAAGCGCTGCGAGCGCCACGCCGGCTACGCCGAACAGGCCGGCAAAGAGATGGAGCACCGGTTCCAGACGCGCGTTGAGGCTCATGGTTATTCCTTGTTCTGCATGTGATAGGCAAGGCGCTCGACCGGCGCCCAGATGAGATCGCGCAGCGCCTGGCTCGCGATGGTCTCATCGAGCGCGCGGCGGAAGCAGAGCAGCCATTCGTCGCGCTCGATCGGCCCGATCTCGGCGACGAAATGGCGGCTGCGCAGGCGCGGGTGGCCGCGCTTATCAGTATACAGTGGCGGGCCGCCGAGATATCCGGTCATGTATTCGTAGAATTTCTCTTCGCTGCCTTCGAGGCTCGGCGGGTGCACGGCGCGCACGTTGCTTGCCTCCGGGAGTGTATCCATCAGCTTGTAGAAGCGGTGCGTCAGTGCCCGTACGGCCGGATCACCGCCAATCGCTTCATATAAAGTGGTGACCTTCTCCGTCACGAAACCATCCCGCTGTCATCCCATAGCAATTGCGCGATCCTTCATGCACCGGAGATAACATGATCGCAACTGTCATCAAGGTGCCGCGTCATTTCGCGCATAGTCCCGACACAGTTGGCCTTACGCCGATTTTTCTTGACAAAACCGTCTGGACGGTTTCTTTTGCTTGCATGTCGAAAGCTCACCATCGCAAGAAGCAGCCCGCTCTCGTGCGCCAGCAATTGCTGGAGGTTGCGGCGCGTCTTGTGGTCAGCGAAGGCATGGCCGCCGTGACGCTAGACGCGGTTTCTGCTGCCTCCAGCGTCAGCAAGGGCGGACTACTGCATCACTTCCCGACGAAGAATGCGTTGCTCGACGCGTTGTTCGAGAGCCTGCTCGACAGGTTCGACGCCGACATCGAGGAGCTGATGCGCGGCGATCCATTGCCGCAGGGTCGCTTCACCCGCGCCTACCTCAAAGCAGTCTCCGGCCTCAAGGATCGTCCCGACGATTCCAAAAGCTGGACTCAGGTAACCATCGCCCTGCTCGCCGAGCCCCGGCTGCGCCTGCGCTGGCGTCAATGGGTGCAGGCGCGGGCGGAGGAATATGTCGGCACCGATTCCTCGCTCGATGCGCAAATCGTGCGTTTCGCCGCCGATGGGTTGTGGTTCGCCGATACGTTGGACAGCCATGATATCAACGATGCTTTAAGGCGCGACCTCATCAACCGCCTTGTCGATCTGACCGGAAAGTAATCTAGGGAGTTCGCCATGAGCCAGGCTGCCGTTTATGGGCTGCTTCTCGTCGCCGTCGTGCTCGAAGTCATTGGCACGACCGCGCTGCAACTATCCCAGCAGTTCAGCCGCATGGGGCCGACGGCCATCGTTGTCGCCTGCTACGCTGCCGCCTTCTACTGCCTGTCGCTAACGCTGAAGAGCATTCCCGTAGGCATTGCCTACGCGATTTGGAGCGCTTTGGGAATCGTGCTGATTTCCTCGGTTGGCCTGGTATTCTTCAAGCAGCGTCTCGACGTGCCGGCAATCGTCGGCCTCTGTCTTATCATATCAGGCGTACTCGTGGTCAATCTGTTCTCGAAATCCGTTTCGCATTGATTCCATAGCGATATTGCGGAAAACCTCTTCTAGAGGCCGACGAGAGATTTTCCCCTTTGTCAAACTCCTGACAAAGGTCTATGTGTTCCTCTGACGTCGAGGAGACGAGGCGCTGTCAGCGACACTTTCCAAAGCGCTTTGAATTCGGCCTTTCCCGCCTGTTGATACTTCCAGCTTCCAGAGGAGCAAATCATGGCCATACGCACCGTCGTCTGGGGAGAGAATATTCACGAGAATACCAATGAAGTCGTCCGGGGCATCTATCCCGAAGGCATGCATACGACGATCGCGAATGCGCTGAATAAGGATCCCGGCATCTCGGCGACGACGGCGACGCTGCAGGAGCC
>NZ_VCHT01000016.1:0-170856 GCF_005862215.1 Rhizobium sp. MHM7A | reverse complement strand
GATTGCGCTTCATCCTCTGGTCCTCTCAATGGGCCAGAGCTTACTTCAAAATGGATTATTTCAACGGGGCAAGGCCAAACCCTGGGGCGTCAGGCGCTTCTATGTGCGCGATCCTTTCGGCCGGCTGGTGAATATTCTCGTTCATAAGAATTGAGCCACAACATTAAAGCAGCGCGTCCTTTCAGACGCGCTGCTTTAATGCTGTATTGCTTTCCAATCGATGCCGACTTCGGACCATTCGCCAAGCCGCAGGCTCTTCAATCAGGCCGGTGGATCCCTATTTCCGATTGGTCCGGCGATAGGTATTCGCCGCTCCGCCGACCCGCACAGGCACCGGAACGGTGGCAATCTCCGTCACGAGCTTGTTCTTGGTTTTGCCCAGCTGACGCTTGTGCTCGAGGTAGTAGGCATAGGCGAATTGCGTCGCGATGCCTGATATGACGAAGAGCGGGCCTACCAGCGGGTCCTTGTTGGTGATGTAGAGCACGACCTGGCCGATCATGGCGAGGATTGTGCCGGCGACGAAGATGTTCAACGAATGGCGGCCGAGGATCGTCAGCGGGTGCTCAGAGGGGCGCCGCAGGATGCGCGAGAATGCCGGGATGCTGATGATGAGATAAGTCAGCGCCAGAACATGCAACAGCCGCGGCAGCGACAGGAAGGTCTTGTCGAAACCGGTGATGACCGTGGGCAGGCCGAGCGCTGCTAGTGAATTGCCGAAAATCCAGAGATGGCCAGTTACCCAGACGAAGGACAGCAGGACATAGAAGGCGGCAGCCGCAAGCAACAATGGATGCCGCGGGATCGTGCCGCCGCGCTTGATATGAAGGATCGAAACGATACCAATCGAAAACAGGAACTGCCAGGAGAGCGGATTGAGGAACCAGTAGCCCTCTATCAGCATATTGTGCGGCGCCACCTCGTAAATGCCGGCCAGCAGCCAGACCGTGCCGGAAACGGCGAGCGCCAGAAGCGGGCTTCGCTCGTTCAGAAGCAGGATGATCGGCACCATCAGCAGCAGCGCGCCATACATCGGCAGGATATTGTTGTAGCCGATCTGATGACCGAGCAGCAGCAGCGCTGGAATACCTTCCTTCAGGTTCATCAGGACCGCGAGGATATTGATCTCGACCAGCAGCCCCGGCCGGTGAAACAGCCAGGCACCACAGATGAACAGCGCCAGCGTCATGAATGTCGTGATCATATGGGCGAGGTAGAGCGTGAATGCCCGCTTTGCCGCTTTGACCGCCGTTGCGAGCCGCTTGCCCGGTTCGAAGCGGCTCCCGTAAGCAAGGCCGACGGCAATGCCCGATATCAGCACGAAGGCTTCCGCGGCATCGGAGAAGCCGAAATTCTTCGTCGTGACATATTCGAAGATCTGTCCGGGAACATGATTGATGAAGATCATGATCAGGGCCAGGCCACGCAGCACGTCAAGCCGTGTATCGCGCCCCGGCGCAGCTGCGGAGAGGGAACTGCGCTTGGCGCCGATGGCTTCGGTCAGCGTGCTTGCCATGGGGTGTCTCCTGTTGTCCGACTTGCAAACGCGACGACGGCCAAAAGGGTTCCCTTTTGGCCGCTCGCCAAACGCCGTGATGTCAGCGTGAAGAAACGCTTTTATCCGAGCGGATATCCCTCTTCGGGGTCGGCGACTTCGCTGCCGTTGATCGACAGAGTGTAGCCGCTGGCATTGGACGCTTTTGAGACCGAAATGCGGTATTTGACGCCGCTCCGCTCTACCTCCGCCGCAAAACCGTCCCATTCCGACGGGAGCGACGGGCGCACATAGAGCCGGCCGTCCTTCAAGCGAATGCCGAGAATGCCCTCGACGGCGGCCCGGTAGAGCCAGCCGGCCGACCCAGTATACCAGGTCCAGCCGCCGCGCGACGTATAGGGCTCATGCCCATAGACGTCGGCTGCCACGACATAGGGTTCGACCCGATATTGTTCGGCCGAAGTCTTGTCGAGCGCATGCGTGATCGGATTGAGGATCTGGAAGCAGCGCAGCGCATCGTCGCCCCGCTTCAGTTCCGCGAGCGCCATCACCACCCAGGTCGCGGCATGGGTATATTGCCCGCCGTTTTCGCGTACGCCCGGCGGGTAGGCCTTGATGTAACCGGGATCCCTGGCGGAGTTGACGAAAGGCGGCGTGAACAGCCGGATGATGCGTGCCTCCTCATCGACCAGTTGGTCAAGCACGGCATCCATCGCCTTTTCGGCGCGGGCTGGGTCGCCCTCTCCGGATAGAACGCTCCAGGATTGTGCGATCGAGTCGATCCGGCATTCCGGGCTCTCCTTGGAGCCGAGCAATGCGCCGTCGTCAAACGTGCCGCGGCGATAGTAGCTGCCGTCCCACGCAGCAGTTTCCAGCGCCTTCTTCAATTCGGCGAGATGTGCCGACCAGCGTTTTACACGGGCCATGTCGCCGCGCTCTTCGGCATAGGGGATAAAGGCGCGCAATGCACCGGCCAGGAACCAGCCGAGCCAGACGCTGGTGCCGCGCCCGCCGATGCCGACGCGGTTCATGCCGTCGTTCCAGTCGCCGCCTAGGAACAGCGGCAGACCATTTGCGCCCTTGCGGGCGATGGCGACATCCAGCGCCAGCGCCGCATGTTCGTAGACGCTTGCCTTTTCCTCCGAAATCTCCGGCTTGTAGAAAGAGTCGTGCTGACCTTCGAGAAGAGCGGGACCCTCCAGGAAGGCAAGCTCCTCGTCGAGCACGCTCTTGTCGCCGGTGGCGCTGCAATAATGCTGGATCGCGTAGCTCAGCCAGACGACGTCATCGGAGATCAAGGTGCGAACGCCCGCACCCGTTCCCGGCAGCCACCAATGCTGAACGTCGCCTTCCCGGAACTGCCGTGAGGCGGCATTCAGAATCTGCCGCCGGGCGATCGAGGGGTTGTGTAGCAGGAAGGCCAGCGTGTCCTGCAACTGGTCACGGAAACCGAAAGCGCCGCTTGCCTGGTAGAAGGCGGTCCGAGCCATGATGCGGCAGCCGAGGCTCTGATAGGGCAGCCAGGTGTTGACGAGATTGTTCATCCCGCGATCCGGCGTCGAGATCTGCAGCCTGCCGGTGAAATCCCGCCAGAAGGCGCGATTTCCCTCGACGGCATCGTCGAACGAAGACTTGCTTATATCGCCGATCAAGGCGCGCGCTTCTTCTTCCGTTGGCGTATCGCCGAGGAAGAAGGTGAAGTCGCGCTCCTCGCCGGCCCCGAGTTCGATGTCGATCGCCAGAGCCGCAGCCGGATCGCCATCGAGTTCGGTGGCGCCCGAAAGCGGTGCTGCGGAGGTGACGGCGTGGGGCATCTGGATCGTTCCCGCCTTGCCGATGAATTCGCGCCGGCTTGCCGAGAAGCTCGAAAGCGTCTCGCTCGCCGCGAAGAAGGCGGTTCGGTTGGAAAAATCGATGCTGTAGGGATTGGTGGCAAACAGCGCCCCTGTCTCCTCATCATGTCTCGACAGGATGAATGGCGCCGTGCGACCCGGATTGTTGCCAAGCACCCATTCGACGTAACCGTAGAGACGCAGCTTGCGGCCGATCGAGCCGGTGTTGCGCAGGCGCAGGCGCTGCAGCTTTACCGGCTTCTCGCGGTCTATCGTCTGCGTCAGCTCGAGCGCGATCTCGTGCTGAACGGTGGAGAAGACGGAATAGCCCAGCCCGTGGCGGGCTTCGAAACGAATATCCGGCCGGCGCGAAAGCGCTGCGAACGGCGTCATGACGGCGCCGCTTTCGAGATCGGCGAGATAAAAGGCCTCGCCCGAGCGGTTGACCACCGCATCGTTCGACCAGGACGTCAGCTGGTAGTCGCGCGAATTGACGCTCCAGGTGAAGCCTGCGCCTTCGGCAGACACGTGGAAACCGAACCTGTCGTTGGAGATGACGTTGATCCACGGCTGTGGCGTCGCATGACCTCCCGGCAAGCGAACGACATATTCGCGGCCGTCGCGGGCAAAGCCGCCAATGCCGTTCCAGAAGTCGAGGTCGCCTTCCTCCTCGATGGCAACTGCCGGCACCACAGGCGGCGGCACCGGTGCGATGCGCTTGACCGGCGCCCTGTTGCGCTCGGCGCGCTCCATCTCCTGCAGTTCGTCCTTCGAAGGTGCAAAGAGGGCAACGGCGCGGTTGATCTGGTCGACCACCTTACCGTTCTTCGCATGCAGGGTGACACGGGAAGCCGCGATCAGCGCGTTGTAAGTGCCTTCCTCCATCAGGTCCTTGCGAACCGCGAAGATATGCTGGCGCAAGCCGTCGGCCTGGCCAATGCGGCGAACGTTCTCGCACATGGCGTCCAGCGCATGTTGCATATCCTGCGCATAGGAAGAGGCGCGTTCATTCATGATGACCAAATCGGCGGTGACACCGCGCGAGCGCAGATATTCCTGCGCCAGCAGCGCCTCGCGGGCGATATCGAGATCCATGTCGTCGTTGACGCGCAGCGTGAAAATCGGGAAGTCGCCGGAGATCGCCAGCGGCCAGAGCGCCGATTGCGATTGCAGGCCGGCCTCTACGGTCGCCTCATCCTTGCGCAGCTGCATGTCGGGATAGACGAGGTAGCGCCCGAGATGCTGGAAGGCGGCCGCCTGCTGCGAGGTGACGCCGACATGACGCATCTGCACCTGCGTGCGCGTCCAAGCCTGGACGAGCTCATGGTTGAAGGCATCGGGGTGACGGTAGCGGTTGACCGCCTTGTCGACCTCGTCGCGGCTCGGCGCGGCGATCGTCCAGAAGAACACGCTGACCTTCTTGCCGGCCGGCACCCGTACGGTGCGGCGCAGCGACATCACGGCATCGAGCATGAAGCCGTCGCTGCCGGAAAGCGTCGCACCCGGATCGAAGGCCGCCGCATCGGCAAGGCTGCGGCCACGGCCGATGAACTTGCGCCGGTCGGTCTCAAATTCGGTGTGACGGGTGTCGCCGGCATTGTCGACGATCAGATGCGCGATGCTGATGTTCGGCTCGTTCGGATCACGCTTGTTGCGTTCGGCGCGGATGACGTCGCCGCGCTTGCCGATCTCGGTCTTGATGAACATGCGGGCGAATGCCGGATGCGCGTTGTCCGTATCATCAGAGGTGATCACCGGCTCGAGATAGGATGTCACTTCGATGAAACGATCTTCCGTGCCCATGTTGAGCAGGGTGACGCGGCGGGCTTCGGCATCGTGCTCGGTCGCGATGATGCACTCCACCTCGCTCGTCAGGTCGCCGACCGTCTTGGTGAACTGCGCCTTCTCGTCGGCGAATTCGACCTTGATCTTTTCGCCCTCGACACCCTTCGGCTCTGCTGTCGCCGACCACCATTCGTTTGTGGCGGTATCGCGCAGGAAGATGAAGGTGCCCCAGCGGTCTTCGGTCGGATCGGCTTTCCAGCGGGAAACGGAAAGACCATTCCAGCGGGAATAACCAGCGCCCGTCGCCGTCAGCATCAGCGAGTAATGACCGTTCGACAGGAAGACGAGTTCGCGGTCGCGCGAAAGGGGATCACTGATCTTCCTGATTTCCGGCCGCAGCAGATCGTCCTGGATACTGGCCGGCGTATCGGATTCGTGCTTTCCGCTCATCACGGGAATGTCGCGCGGCGCCTTTTCCTGCAGCAGAAGTTCCGCCGCCTCGATGACCGGGTCGGAGTGGAAGAGCTCACGCAGATGGCCGTTGAAGGCGACATTGGCGACGGCCGCGATCGACATGCCGTGATGGTGGGCATAATAGTTGTAGACCACTGCGCATTTCTTGCCTTCCGGCACGCGCGTCGGCGTGAAATCGACCGCGTCATGGAAGCCGAACTTGCCGAGCGCGCCAACCTTGCGCAGCCTCTGCAGGTTTTCGAGCGCGCCCGGCGGGTCGTACTGGCTGGCCAGCAGCGATGCATAGGGTGCGATGACGGCATTGTGGCCGAGGCCGCGCTTGAGACCGAGCGTCGGCACGCCGAAATTCGTGTACTGGTAATTGAGGTTATGGTCGCGGGCATTGAAGGCCGCTTCCGAAATGCCCCACGGGATACCGAGCTTGCGGGCATAGTTCATCTGCTCGACGACGACCAGATTGTTCGTCTGGTTGAGAATACCGCCGCCACGCTCCTGCATGACGAGCGGCGGCATCAGATATTCGAACATCGAGCCGGACCAGGACACCAGCGCGCCGCGTGATCCGACTGGTACGACCTGGCGGCCGAGACGGTACCAGTGTTCCGTTGGCAGATCACCCTTGGCGATGCCGAAGAGACTGGTCAGGCGGCATTCCGAGGCGAGAAGGTCATAGCAGGCCTGGTCGAGCTCGCCGCTTTCGACGCGGTAGCCGATCGACAGCAGGCGCCGTTCCGGCCGGAACAGGAAGCCGAAATCCATCGAGAAGGCGAGATCGCGGGCCTTGTCACGCAAAGCCACAAGGCGCGGCCGGAGCGCATCGACTTTCGAGAGATCGAAGGTGCTGTCTGATATATGCGCCTCACAGACCTTCACCAGCGACGCCGCCCATTGGGTGACCTCTTCGCTCTGCTTCGACTTGACCTCGTGGTCGAGATTGGCGGCAAGCTTCTCGATGTCGCGTGCGAGAACGGCAAGGTTGATGATGCGGATCGAGGCGAATTCGTGCTCGCGCTTGACGGCGGCAAGCGCATTCTGGAAGCCGATGATGCGCTCTTCCAGGCGCCGGCGCAGTGGGCGCACGGTCTTGCGGTCGTCGGGTAGATCCGCCAGCACTTCGCCGAGGATGCCGGCGGTGTCGCCGACACCGTCGAGATTGCCCTGCATGTGGGCCGACGGCGCCTCGGCCCAGTTGCGGCAGGCCGAGGAAACTGCGATCAGGTGACCGGCGAGATTGCCGCTGTCGACGGCAGAGACGTAACGCGGCCCAAGCGTCTGCAGCGTATCGGTATGATACCAGTTGAACAGATGGCCGCGGAATTTCTCCATTTTGTCGATCGTCGCGATCGTCTGCTCCAGCCGCTCGATTGTCTCTTCAAAGGAGAACCATCCGAAATGCCGGCCGGAAACCACGGAGAGCAGGTAGACGCCGATATTGGTCGGCGAGGTGCGCGCCGCCACAATGACATGCGGCGTTTCCTGGATATTGTCAGGCGGCAGATAATTCTGCTCGGGAGTGGTGAAGGTCTCGAAATAACGCCAGGTGCGCCGGGCGATCTTGCGCAGTTCGCTTGAAACGGAGTCGGCGACTTCGAGCCGGTCCTCGGTCTCGGCCGACTGGCTGACATACCAGGCGACGACAGGCGAGAGGATCCACAGCAGCGCGAAGGGGATGCCGACAAGGAAAGCGTTGTCGCCGGGAAGGGCCGCGAAACCGAGCGCCAGCAGTGCCAGCACCGGCGCATGCCACATCTGCTTGTAATAAGAGGCGAGGGTACCTTGCCCGCCGGCCTGAACGCTGGCGGCGGTCCGCCACTGCAGCATCAGCTTGCGGCTGACGAACAGGCGGTAAAGCGAACGGCCGATCGCATCCGCCATCATCGCCGCCGAATCGGCGATGAAGACGATCCGCAATGCGACCTGCGCATTGGCAGCCGTGATATCCGACCAGACGGTATAGAGATGGGCGCGGGCGACGATATCGCTGGTGCGCGGGATGATCCCGTTGATGAGCGACAGCGTCGGCGCCACGAACAGGCAGAAAATCAAGAGAATCTGCCAGACGAGCGCGCCGAGCGGACCCATGAAATACCAGCCGAGAACGGAGGCGAAGAACCAGGCGATCGGCGTCAGCGAACGGCGCAGATTGTCGAACATCTTCCAGCGGCCGAGCGCTGTGACGCCGTATTTCGGATTGAACATATAAGGCAGAAGCTGCCAGTCGCCACGTGCCCAGCGATGCTGGCGCGAGGTCTCGACCTCGTAGCGGATCGGAAAATCCTCGACCAGTTCAAGGTCGGTGACGAGCGCACAGCGCGCCATCGAGCCTTCGAGAAGATCGTGGCTTAGCACTGAGTTCTCCTCGATGCGGCCCTTCAGCGAGGCTTCGAAAGCATCGACATGATAGAGACCCTTACCGGTGAAGGTGCCTTCGCCGGCGAGGTCCTGATAAACGTCTGACACGGTGAAGACATAGGGGTCTAGGCCGCGGTTGATCGAGAAGACGCGCTGGAAGACCGAGGCATCCTTGCCCGTCGTCAGCGAGGGCGTCACACGCGGCTGCAGCACGCCATAACCGCTCTCAACGCGGCCGGTCTTCGGGTTGATGACTGGGCGGTTGATCGGATGATAGAGCTTGCCGACGAGCTTGGTGACGGCATCGCGCATCAGGCGCGTGTCGGCATCGAGCGTCATGACATATTGCACATTGGCCGGGACGGTGTTGGCGCCGGGCAGATAAGTCGTGTCGCGGTCGCCCCGCAACAGCATGTTCAGCTCATGCAACTTGCCGCGCTTGCGCTCCCAGCCCATCCACACGCCTTCCGAGGGATTGTAGAGGCGGCGGCGATGCAGGAGGTAGAAGCGCGTCTTGCCGTCATAGGCGTAACGGGCGGAAAGATTGGCGATCTCGCGCCTTGCATAGTCGAGAACCTCGAGATCGGCGGGCGTTTCCTCGACATCACTGTCCGGCCAATCGCTGAGCAGCGCGAAATAGATTTCCCCGCGCGGATTGGCAAGATAATGAACCTCGAGATTGCGCACCTGGTCGTCAACACTGTCGCGGTTCGAGATCAGGCACGGCACGACGAGCAGCGTGCGTGCATCCTCCGGAATGCCTTCCTTGAACTCGTAGCCGACGAGGCGGGCTGGCGTCACGAAGAAGGACAGCAGGGTATTGAAGAGGCCCGTCGCGCCCTCGGACGCCGGCAATGAGAACATGATCAGCAGGACTGCAATCTCGATCGCGCCCATTCCGGCACTTGCCATGAACCTGCCGACGATCGCCATGGCGATGATCGTCAGGAGCATGACAGGCAGCGCGATCGCCAGCCAGTTGAATCGGCGCACGACCCGCACGAAATGCTGGGTGAACGTCGGGCGATAATTCGCCCGCGCCTCGAGTTGCGGCCGTTGCGCTCCGGACAGGAAGCCGCCGACATTCGGCTCATGCGGCTGTGGCTTACCGGAGGCCTTGGCCCCTTCTGTCATATCGAGCGCCAGCTGGGCGATTTGCATTTCCGTCAGCGGCGAGCGCTTGGCCAGTTTCTCGATCTGCTTGCGGTACTTGTTACGCGAGCCGGAATCGAGGATGCCGTAATCCGAATGCTCCCAGAGCAGCTTGTCGACATGGCTGACCTGCTCGACCCAGACCGACCATTCTGTGTCGTCGATCTCGCGAAGGCTGCGGATGATGTTGCCCATCGTCACGTTGCCGGAAGAGAGACGGCTGTGTTCGGCCGTCGTCGCCTCTTCGGTGTTGCGGCCAAGCTCTTCCAGCCGCTGATCGAGCCAGGTGATCGCCAGGCTCGACGTCTGCGAACCGTCACGCAGGCGATAGAGGAACTGGGTCGAGAAGGTATTGTCCTCGGCAAGCGGCTCCAGCGTCTTCAGATAGGCGGCAGCCTTCGCCGAATCCGTCAGGCGCACCAATTCGTCCGCCGCCTCGTTGGCGCGGCGGCGCAGGCGGCGGCTGGCTTCGACACGGCTCGAAATGCGGCGAAGATTTTCCACCAGCACGTAGCGCACGAGCGAGGGCAAAGCCCAGAGTTCGCCGATCCTCAGCGTCTCGCTGGTTTGGAAGCCATCGACCAGGGCCGTCAGGCTTTCCTGCGAGACCGTGCTATGGGTATGGGCGACATAGAGCCAGGCAAGAACCAGCGTACGCGGAATGTCGACGCCGCCGACGCGCATGGTCGGCAATTCGCGGTAGAAGCGGCGAGGAAAGTCGCGGCGCACCTCCTGGATCGCCTCTTCGACAATATAATGATTGTCGAGCAGCCATTCCGCCGCCGGCGTGATCGTCTCGCCAGCCTCGACGTCGGTCGCCGTCGTGCGGTAGACGCGCAGGATTTCCTTCTCGTTTTCCTTATGGCGCGCGAAGAAATCGAAGGCAGCGAAAGCCGGCAGCTTATTGACGCCGTTGCGGGCGACCGCCTCGCCCATCGCCTTGATGTCCTCGATGGAAAGATAGGTCGAGCGGATCGAATCATTGTGATCGATTTGCTTCGTCTCTGATTCGCGGGAAGGGCTCGGAGTAAGATAGGCAATAGACATGGGTTCGGTTCTGGATCCAAACAAAGTTATGGCTGTTTTGCTCAGCCTTTTGCACTGCTTATCATGACTGCTACATGAACGGAGCCCGTTTCTTCGAAGATCGATGAAGCGGGGGTGAATGACGTCTGGCAAGCGATTTAACCGGGCGCGGCCTTGGTCCAGGGCGACCCGAGGGGCGATCAATACCCTCTGCGCAAAACCTTGTCGAAAAGTTGGACACTATCGGGATAATTCAAGTCAAGTCGTGAGCCGAGCGAGCCGGCGCTTGCCAAGCGAGACCGTGTGGTCGCCATCTTGCGGCCCGACAGGAGCCTTTCAAAAAGGAGGCTCGCTCGCCAGATCGACGTCTGGCTGCGTTTTGATCGGCTTGCCCGGAGCGCGGACATGCGCCGCACGCATTGGCGAGCGGCGCCTTTCGATGACTTGAAAAGATGAGGGGATGACCAAGGCGTTCGAAACGCCGAAACAGATCGGAAGTCCGCGATTAATAAAGGCGGCAATGGCCGCAGCCTCGGCACCCGCCGAGGCTTATCAGCTGCCGTTATCCGAGGATGCCGCAGACCATGGCCACCACGAACAGGAACGCTGCGGTGAAAATCGTGCCATGGAGCACCGTCTGAAGCCTGTCGCGCGTAGCGTGCGGCTTCTTGGTGGAACCATAGTGGTTCACGTGAGTATGCGAAATACCCAGCTCTGCCATATGTCGCCTCCGTTGTTCTCATGCGGCCGGTTGTGCGGCTCGCTGTTATATTTCTTATTCTCTATCAGGTAGGTAGAGATAAATTTCCGTCCAGAGAGAGCGGAAGAGAAAATTCAACCAACTCCTTAGCAGAGTGTGCGCCATGCCCAGATCAAGGAGCGCTCGACGGCGTTCTCGCTCTGCTGCAGATTGGCGGTTTCGATCAGGCGCCGGTCCTGTTCAGCAGGCATGGAGACGGCAATCTGTTCCTTGCGATCGGCTCTAACGGGAGGAACGAGGTAGCCCATGGTCATCCCACCGAGAAAGAACATGCTTCGACCTCCATCGATCACGAAAGCTAACAATCGTTAACAGGATCATGACAGAAGCGGGGCAGCTGTCAATAGTCTAGCTGAATGGTCGTCTATTAGGGGAACATTATCCTTAACACTGCCGGCGGATCTTTCTTTTCAATAGCTTGAAATGAATTGCGTTTCAGGCTTTGACGAAACCCTTGCTCGCGATCATCAAATTTTTCGTGTAATCCTCCTGGACCGCACCCTTCGCAAGCTGCTCTGAGCTTAATCGTTCGACGACGGCGCCGTTGCGCATCACGGCGAGCCTTTCGCACATGTGGGTGATGACGCCGAGGTCATGGCTCACCATCACGAAGGTGAGTTTGCGGTCGCGGCGGATCTGTTCGAGCAGATTCAGCACCTCCGCCTGCACCGAGGCGTCGAGCGCCGACGTCGGCTCGTCGAGCAGCAGGATCGATGGTTCGACGATCAGCGCCCTGGCGATCGCCACGCGCTGCCGCTGGCCGCCGGAAAGCTGATGCGGGTAGCGGAAACGGAAACCATTGCCGAGACCGACTTCGTCGAGCGCCCGGGCAATGCGCCTGTCGCTGTCGGCAATGGCGTGGATCGCTAGCGGTTCGAGCAGCAGCCGGTCGATCGTCTGGCGCGGATGCAGCGAGCCATAAGGATCCTGAAAGACCATTTGCACACGCCGGTAAAAAGCCTTGCTGCGCTTCGAACCTTTCAGCGCTTCGCCGTCGATGTGAATCGCGCCGCCATTGATTGGCGCAAGCCCGGCAATAGCGCGCAGCAAGGTCGATTTCCCGGACCCGGATTCACCGACGAGGCCGAAGGATTCTCCACGTTCGACGCTGATGCCGACATCCTTCAGCGCATGAAAATGATCGTAGACGACACTGAGATTGTCGACATGGAGGGCTGTGCTCATGCCGCCCACTCCGGCCTGCGATCGAGCACCGGCAGCGGATGACGGTTGGCGCCGATCTCCGGCATGCAGTTCAGCAGTCCCCGCGTGTAGGGATGCTCCGCATGTTTGAGATCGGCGGCCGCGAGCTCTTCGACGATCTTTCCCGCATACATGACGATGACCCGGTCGCAGAAGGAAGAGACCAGCCTCAGATCGTGGGAAACGAAGATCAGCCCCATGCCGCGCTCGGAGACCAATCTGTCCATGATTCGGAGAACATCGAGCTGCACCGTCACGTCGAGCGCCGAAGTGGGCTCGTCGGCAATCAGCAGTTCGGGTCCGGCAATCAGCATCATCGCAATCATGGCGCGCTGCCCCATGCCGCCGGAGACCTCGTGCGGATACAGGCCGAAGACGCGGTTCGGGTCGCGGATCTGCACGGCTTCCAGCATGGCGAGCGCCCGCTCGCGCGCTTCCGCTTTGCCGATCTTCTCATGCGTGCGCAGCGTCTCGCAGATCTGCCGGCCGATCGTCATGACGGGATCGAGCGAATATTTCGGATCCTGCAGGATCATGGCGATGCGCTTGCCGCGCAGCCTGCGCCTTTCTCCGACGGACGCCTTGAGGAGATCAATGCCGCTGAAATCGAGCCTGTCGGCCGACACGATCCCGTGTTTCGGCGTCAGTCCCATGATCGCCCGGCCGGTCTGCGACTTGCCGGAGCCGGATTCGCCGACGATGCCGAGCCTTTCCTTGCCGAGCGTGAAGGAGACGCCGCGCACGGCCTCGATCAAGCCGGTGCGGGTGGGATAGCTGACCTTGAGCTTGTCGACCGTCAGAAGCGCCGTCATTGACCGCTCTCCTTCGGATCGAGCGCGTCGCGCAGGCCGTCGCCGAGGAGATTGAAGCCGAGGCTGACGATGAGGATGGCGATGCCGGGCATGGCCGCCACCCACCACTGATCCAGAATGAAGCGCCGGCCTGAGGCGATCATCGCGCCCCATTCCGGCAGCGGCGGCTGTGCCCCGAGGCCGAGGAAGCCGAGACCGGCCGCCGTCAGGATGATGCCTGCCATATCGAGCGTCACGCGCACGATCAGCGAGGATATGCAGAGCGGCATGACATGGCGCACGATGATGCGGAACGGCGAAGCGCCCATCAGCTTCACGGCTGAAATATAATCGGAACGCCGGACCGTCAGCGTCTCGGCGCGCGCGATGCGGGCATAGGGGGGCCAGGAGGTGATGGCGATGGCGATGACCGCATTCTGGATGCCGGGCCCGAGAGCGGCGACGAAGGCGAGCGCCAGCACCAGCTTAGGAAAGGCAAGAAAGATATCGGTGATGCGCATCAGCGTCGCATCCACCCAGCCTCCGGCATAACCGGAGACCGTGCCGACGATCAGCCCGATCGGCGCGGAGATGATGGCGACGAGCACGACGACGAACAGGGTCAATCGCGATCCGTAGATCAGCCGTGAATAGATGTCGCGGCCCTGATCATCCGTGCCGAGCAGGTAGCCGCTCGTTCCCGGCGGCAGCAGGCGGGCATTGCGGAGGTCGCCGACGACGGGGTTGTGCGTGGCGAGGAGATCCGCGAAAGCGGCGACGAGGAGCAGGGCGATGATGATCAGCAGGCCGACGACGGCGAGCCTGTTGGCCGTGAACTGCCGCCAGGTGACGTAAGCGCGGCCGAGACGGGCCTGCCTGCGCGATTGCGGCCGGTCGGAAAGCAGCCATTCGCGGCGGCTCATCGCAGGAGAGGGGCTGGCAGGAGCCGTCATCGGGTTCGCGTCCTCGGATCGAGCGTCCGGTAGAGAAGATCGGACAGAAGGTTGATGCCGATGAAGATCGTCCCGATGACGATCGTGCCGCCGAGCACGGCGTTCATATCGGCGTTCTGCAGCGAATTGGTGATGTAGAGCCCGATGCCCGGCCAGGAAAAGACTGTTTCGGTCAGTACCGATCCTTCGAGCAGCCCGGCATAGGAAAGCGCGATGACGGTGACGAGCGGCACGGCGGCATTGCGCAGCGCGTGGCCCCAGATCACCCGCGTTTCCGAAAGCCCCTTGGCCCGCGCAGCGACGATATATTCCTGGGAAAGCTCGTTCAGCATGAAGCTGCGGGTCATGCGGCTGATATAGGCGAGCGAGAAATAGCCGAGCAGCGAAGCGGGCAAGATGATGTGGCGGAAGACGTCATAGAAGACATCCCATTGCCCCTGCCAGGCGCTGTCCAGAAGATAGAAGCCGGTGATCGGCGTGAAGGTATATTCGAAGACGATGTCGATGCGGCCGGGAAAGGCCACCCAGCGCAGCTGCGCATAGAAGATGACGAGCGAGATCAGTGCCAGCCAGAAGATCGGCACGGAATAACCGATCAGGCCGATGACGCGCACGATCTGGTCAGCGATGCTGCCGCGGCGCACCGCAGCGAGAACGCCGAGCGGCACGCCGACGCAGGCGCCGATCAGCGTTCCCAACGTCGCGAGCTCGATCGTCGCCGGCATGACCCGGCGGATGTCGACCATGACAGGATTGGTCGTCAGCACCGAATTGCCGAAGTCGCCGGACAGGATGCCTTTGATATAAATGTAGAACTGCTGATAGAGCGGCAGGTTGAAACCCATCTCCTGTCGCACCCGCTCGACGACGTGGGTAGGAGCGCGGTCGCCGAGGATGGCGAGCACGGGATCGATCGGCACGACGCGGCCGATGAAGAAGGTGACGGCCAGCAGGCCGAGATAGGTGGTGGCGGCGGCGAACAGGAACCGCCCCAAAGCCTTAGCGAAGGGGCCGGCGCGGCCCTTGCGGGGCCGCGCCTCCCGTGTGGTTTCGATGGTGCTCACGCCGTTAATCCCGCCGGATTATTCCTTGGCGATCGGGCCGACGAAATTGGTGTCGAAGCTCGGACCCAGCTTGAATTCCTTCAGATTCTTCCGATAGCCCGCCACCTCGGTCTGCTGGAAGATGATGACGAAGGGGCTGTTGGCGAGGAACTTCTTCTGGATATCCTCGTACATTGCCGCCCGCTTGGCGTTGTCACGTTCGAGAAGCGCGGCCTTGGCTATCTTGTCGAGCTCCGGCGTCTCCCAGGTGTTGCGCCAGGCGAGCGTCTTCACCGTGCCGGCATCGGAATTATCCGGATTGCTGGTGAAAGTATCGGCGTTGGAATTCGGATCGAAATAATCCGAGCCCCACTGGCCGATATACATGTCATGAGTGCGGGCGCGATATTTGGTGAGCGTCTGCTTGCCGTCGCCAGGGATGATTTCGAGCTTGACGCCGGCCTGCGCCAGCGTCTGCTGCATGGATTCAGCGATACCGGTCACCGGCTGCGTGTTGCGCACGTCCATGGTCACCGAAAAGCCGTCGGGGACGCCCGCCTTGGCCAGCAGTTCCTTGGCCTTGGCGACGTCGAGCTTGTAGGGGTTTTCGTCGAGTGCGCCCAGCTGGCCCTTCGGCAGGAAGGTCTGGTGGATCTCGCCGATGCCCTTGATCAGGGTTGCGCCGATCGCATCATAGTCGACCAGGTACTTGAAAGCCTCCTGGACCTCGGGCTTCTTCAGGTTCTCATTCTTGTTGTTCAGGCTGACATAGTAGATCGTGCCCTTGGGCGCGCTGGTCGTTGCGAGATCGGCATGCTTGGAAACGGCATCGATGTCGCCCGGCTCGAGATTGCGGGCAATGTCGATATCACCGGCTTCAAGCGCCAGCCGCTGCGCCGAACTTTCCTTCATATAGCGGTAGATGACGCGATTGAGCTTGGCCTTGTCACCGTAATAATTGTCATTGCGCTCCAGCACGACGACTTCGTTGGCTCTCCATTCGCGCAGCTTATAGGCCCCGGAGCCGGCATAACCGGTCTTCAGCCACTCATTGCCGAAGTCATTGTCGTATTTGTGCTCGGCATCCGGCGTCACCGCCTTCACATGTTCCATCACGAGCTTCTTGTCGAGGACGGAAGCGACGGTCGCCGTCAGGCAATTGAGCACGAAGCTCGGCGCATAGGCCTTGTCCACGGTGAAGACGAAGGTATTGGCGTCGGCCGCCTTGGCCTTCTCGGTGACATTGTCGCCGGTCAGGCCGAACTGGGTAAGGATAAAGGCCGGGCTCTTGTCGAGCTTGACGGCGCGTTCGAAGGACCAGGCGACGTCTTCGGCGGTGATCGGATTTCCGGAGGCGAATTTCAGGCCGGGCTTCAGCTTGAACGTATAGGTGAGGCCGTCATCGGAAACGCTCCAGCTTTCGGCAAGATCGCCTTTCACCTTGGATGTGTCGGCGAGATCAAGACGGACAAGAAGGCTGTAACTGTTGCTGGTAATCTCGGCCGTCGACAGTTCGAAGGCTTCGCCCGGATCCATGGTGATGATGTCGTCGATGGCAAAACCCTGGACCAGCGTATCCTTGGGCGTTTCGGCAAAGGCGGCAGGTGCCGTCATCATCAGGAGTGAAAGGGCGGCTCCTGCGGAAAGCAGGCGGAAATTGCGGCTGAGCTTGGCGATCATCATAGTTTGTTCCCCTGTTCTTGATCGATTACGAAGCTTTTTGTGGTCATTTCCCGTGAAAACTATTGTCCGTTTCCAGAGCGTCCAGAGGTGCGCGGCGCTTTAGGCGCGGCCCTCCCGCCACGCTTGCGCCAGAATACGAAGCCAATTTTCACGGGCAAGTTTCGTCAGGTCGGCTTCACCATATCCAACCTCCCGGAGAGCGGCAATCAGCTTCTGATTGCCGGACGCATCGCCGATTTCCTCGGGAATGGTGGCGCCGTCGAAGTCCGATCCGAGCGCCACACATTCGATGCCGATGCGATTCACCAGATAGTCGATGTGACGGACGACATCGGAAAGCGGCGTATCGCTGTCCGAGCGGCCGTCGTCACGCAGCATGGCCGTCGCATAATTGATCCCGACGAGCCCGCGGCTTTCACGGATCGCGTCGAGCTGCCTGTCCGTCAGGTTGCGCGCGACCGGCGTCAGCGCGTGGGCGTTGGAATGGCTGGCGACCAGCGGCTGGTCCGTCGTTTTCGCCACGTCCCAGAAACCCTTCTCGGTGATATGGGCAAGGTCGATCAGGATGCCGAGGCGATTGCATTCCCTGACGAGCGCGAAGCCGGCATCGGTCAGGCCGGGGGCTGTGTCTGGCGACATCGGGAAGGCGAAGGGCACGCCGTAACCGAAGACATTGTGCCGGCTCCAGACCGGCCCGAGCGATCGCAGCCCCGCTGCATAGAATACATCGAGCGCCGAAAGGTCGGGGCCTATCGCCTCACAGCCTTCCATATGCATGACGGCGGCAAAGATGCCGTCCTGCATGGCGCCGCGGATGTCCTTAACCGTACGGCAGAGCCGCCAGGCGCCTGCCTGGTCGAGCCGCAGGGCGATCGCCGCCATTTCGGTGGCGATGGCAAGCGACGGCAGCGGATCGAGAGGAGCCGCCATCGGCGTGATGTAGCGGCCATCGGCATCCGGATCGGCGAAGACAAGATCGCCCGAGGGAATGTAGATGGCGCAGAGGCCGCCTGAGAGGCCTCCTTCCCTGGCGCGACGCGCATCGATATGGCCGGTCGTCGTTCCGTCTGCGAATTCCGCGATCGGGTCGCTGCCGTCTTTTGAATGTGTCCAGAGCCGGAGGAGAACGTCGTTGTGACCGTCGAATACGAATTGCATCTGTCTTCCTGCGCTGCCCGAGGCGGGCGTATGGCGTGGCAGAATAGAAAAGCTGGCGGGATTCGCCATCCCTTTTTTAAAAAATCTGTCGTCGCCTCCAAGAGCTTCGCCGCAAATGGAAACGGGGGCCGAAGCCCCCGCAAATAATCGGTTCGCGCTGCCTGAGATCAGTGCTTGCGCCTTTTCTTCTGCCTGTAGACGTCGATGACGACGGCCGCGACGATGATAAAGCCCTTGACGATCTCCTGGTAATAGGCGTCGATCCTGAGGAAGGTGAAGCCCGAGGTCATGACGCCGAGAATGATGGTGCCGATGACGGTGCCGGTGATGCGCCCGACGCCGCCGGTGAGGGAGGTGCCGCCGATGACGGTTGCGGCGATCGCGTCCAACTCATATCCGACGCCCATGCTTGCCTGCGCGGTTTCCGCGCGTGCCGCCGTGACGATGCCGGCGAGACCAGCAAGCAATCCAGCGATCACATAGACTTTGACGAGGTGCGCTTCGATGTTGATACCGGAAACGCGGGCGGCCTGGGGGTTCGCGCCGATGGCGTAGGTGAACTTTCCATAGCGTGTGTAGCGCAGTGCGATATGGAAGATCAGCGCAACGAGGAGGAAGACGACGACCGGCCACGCTTTCGTTCCAATGAAATGAAACTGTTCGGTGATCCCGGAAACCGGCTGTCCCTTCGTATACCACTTGGCAACACCTCTGGCCGAAACGAACATGCCGAGCGTTGCAATGAACGGCGGGATCTTCGTGTAGGCGATGAGCGCGCCGTTCGCCAGACCGGCGGTCGCCCCGATCAGCAGGCCAATCATGATGGGCACGACAGCCGGCAGGTCGGTCAGCGAGGGGAAGACGGCCCGCCCCCAGGTGGAGGACTGGGCGAAACTTGTTGCGATCATCGCCGTCATGCCGACGACCGAGCCCGACGAAAGATCGATGCCGCCTGTTATGATGACCTGCGTTACGCCGACAGCGATAATGCCGATGACCGAGACCTGCAGGATCATGATTGTCAGGCGCTGCGAATTCATCAGGAAGCTTTGGCCGATGAACATCCAGCCGAGCACTTCGTAAATAAGCGCGATGCCAACGAGCACGAGGAAAATGCTAAGCTCAGTCGGCATGCGCCGCCGCCTTTGCCGGGTTGCGAGCGGCGCCGCGCCCTCTGCTGCCTTGGTACTCATGTCAAACCTCCCTTCGGCGATTGCAGGCGGCGCATCACTGCGCAGCCAGCTCCATCACCTTGATCTGCGTTGCTTCATCGCGATTGAGGAAACCGGTCACGCGTCCTTCATGCATGACCATGATGCGGTCGCTCATGCCGAGAACCTCGGGCATTTCGGATGAGATCATGATAACCGCCACGCCGTTTCTCGCCATTTCCGTGACCAGCCGGTGGATTTCCGCCTTGGCGCCGACGTCGATGCCGCGCGTCGGTTCATCGAGGATCAGGATCTTCGGATGGGTGAGCAGCCAGCGCCCGATCAGGACTTTCTGCTGATTGCCGCCCGAAAGGTTTTCCACCCGCTCGTAAAGATTGGGCGTTTTCACGCGCAGCCTTTTCGCCATGTCTTCGCAGGTCGCCTCGAGCGCTCCCTGCTGCACGAAGCCGCCCTTGACATATTTGTCCTGAAGGACAGCAATCTGCATGTTTTCCAGAATATCCAGGATCAGCAGGCAGCCGGTGTCTTTCCGGTCCTCTGTCAGGAATGCCATCTGGTGACGGATGGCCTCGGTCGGCGAGGAAATCGTCACCGGCTTGCCGAACAATTCGATCGTCCCGGAGCTTGCCGGCGTCACACCGAACAGCGTTTCGGCGACGTTCGATCGTCCCGAGCCGACAAGGCCGGCCACGCCGAGAATCTCGCCGGCCCTGACCTCGAAGGAAACATTGCGGAAGACGCCGCTGAGACAGAGATCTTTGACGGACAGCACCACCTCGCCGATCGGAACGTCTTCTTTCGGAAACATCTGCGTGATCTCGCGCCCGACCATCATGCGGATGATGTCGTCGCGGGTGACGTCGGTCGAGGCATGCGTGCCGATATATCGGCCATCGCGGAAGACGGAAAACTCGTCGGCGATCTCGAAAAGCTCGTTCATCTTGTGGGTGATGTAGACGATGCCGATGCCCTGGGACCTGAGGTCGCGGATGATGCGGAAAAGATGTTCGACCTCGCGCTCCGTCAGGGCTGAAGTCGGCTCGTCCATGATGAGGACATCGGAATTATAGGAAACTGCTTTGGCGATCTCGACCATCTGCCGGTTGGCGACCGACAGGTACCGGACCTCGATATCGGGATCGATATCGATGTTAAGCCGGGCAAAAAGCTCCTCGGTCATACGATGCATCACGCCGTGATCGACGAAGCCGAGGCGGTTCTTTGGTTCGCGGCGGATCCAGATGTTTTCAGCAACCGTCATGAACGGCATCAGGTTCAGCTCCTGATGGATCATGGCAATGCCGTTCTCCAGCGCGTCGAGCGGAGATTTCAGCCGGATCTCGACACCTTTGAGGCGAATATCGCCTTTATCGGGCGTATAGATACCGGCGAGGATCTTCATCAATGTCGATTTGCCGGCGCCGTTTTCGCCCATCAGCGCATGCACGGAAGCCCGCTTCAGCCGAAACTGCACGTCATCGAGTGCGACGACGCCGGGAAACTCCTTGCGAACGCCCTCGGCGCTCAAGAGAAACTCCGCATTCGGAACGGCGCCGCTCGCACGCACGGCTGCCATGGTTGTCGGACTGACGGCCATATCATCTCCTCCGGATACGGACAGGCTGAAAAGATGCGGGCAGAGCCCGCATCCTGTTTGGCACTCGCCTCAGTTCTTGGCGACGAAGTCCTTGACGTTTTCAGGCGTGACGAGCTGGAAGGGGATGTAGACCTTCTTCTCGACCTTTTCGCCTTTGGCAATCTTGAGCGCCGTATCGAGCGCGCCCTTGCCCTGGCCAGCGGCGTCCTGGAACACGGTGACGTCGAGGTCGCCTGCCTGCATGGCGGCGAGCGCGTCCTGGGTGGCGTCGACGCCGCCGATGACGACCTTGCTCATATCCTTGCCGGCTGCCTTCAGCGCCTGGATGGCGCCGATTGCCATTTCGTCGTTGTTGGAGATGACCGCGTCGAACTCGATGCCGCTGGAGAGCCAGTTGGTCATAAGGTCGGCGCCCTGGGTACGATCCCAATTGGCCGTCTGCTCTTCGACGATCTCGATGCCCTTGCACTCGTCGGTCTTGATGACGTCATGGATGTCCTTGGTACGCATGCGCGCAGCCTGGTTGGAAAGCTCGCCCATGATGACGACGGCTTTGCCCTTGCCGCCAAGGATGCGGCAGATTTCCTTGGTTTCCAGTGTGCCGGATTCCTGCTCGTTGGAAGCGACGAAAGCCTGCTTGTCCGGAAGCGTGTCGACGTTGACCGGCTCGCGGTTGACGTAAACCAGCGGAATGCCGGCATCGGCGGCAAGCTTCGACATCGCGGTCGTGGCGTCGGTGTCGACAGGGTTAACGATGATTGCATCGACCTTGGAGGCGATGAAATTCTGGATTTGGCTCTGCTGCTTGGAAACGTCGTTTTGCGCGTCTTCGACCTGCAGGGTAACGCCATCAAGCGTCTTCGCATAATCGGTCATGCCGTTGCGAAGAACGGTCAGGAAGTTGTCGTCGAACTTGGCCATCGACACGCCAACCGTTTCCGCATGGGCCGCCGTCGACATGACGAGCGCCATCGCGGTGCCCAGGATAAACTTTTTCATTTTACTTCCTCCACAAAGTGGTGCCCGGCTGCACCCTCCTCACGCCGGAGCTCCAGGCATCTGCCCTGAAGCCGCAGTCTGCTGCGCCGCCTCTCCCGCGGCGTTCCGAAAACGGAACAAACAAACCGTAAAATTTGTTATGCGGAATATTTATTCCATTTTCTGGGAACCGCGTCAAGTCTCTCTTTAAAGGCGATGGGATATTCAGCGGGCGATGGATCGGATTGCTGACCGTCCGGCGTTGTGTAAGGCGGGATCAGCATCCATCTATGGGAAGCTCGAAGACAGGCTCACCGCCGCAGGCCCTTCGATATCCGCCGCGGCCGCTCATTTGAAGATTTTGGAGACAGGACTGATGTCCATTTCGATCTACCGCCTTACCGTTCCCATGTTCCAGCGCGGCCTCGCCAGCCTGAAGACATATCTCGACAAGGCTGAAGCCTATGCGAAGGAGAAGAATATCGACCCTGCGATCCTCGTCTCCGCTCGACTTGCGCCCGATATGCTGCCGCTCGCAGGCCAGTATCAGCGGGCCAGCGACAGCGCCAAGTTCACGCTCGCACGCCTGACGGCGACCGACGCTCCGAAGTTCGATGATAACGAGACGACGATCGAACAGCTGCGCGAGCGCCTGGCGAAGACCGAAGCCTATCTCGCCAGCTTCTCCTCTGAGGCGCTGGAGGGCGTGGAAAGTCGCCAGATCACTCTGCCGGGCAAGAGCGGCGCGGTGCTGCCCGGCGACGAATATGTCGCCTCCTTCGCGCTACCGAACTTCTACTTCCACGTCGCCACCGCTCATGCCATCCTGCGTAACCAGGGCGCGCCGATCGGCAAGCGTGACTATCTCGGTTGATTCAAGGCAGCTCCAGCAAAAGTGCACAACGGCCTGCTGGAACTGCGCAAAAATTAAAGAGCATCGCCGTCATTCCAAGAAGAGGGAAATGCTCTACCGGGGCCGGCGCGTCACCGGCCCCCTTTCCGTCAGCTCGGTATAAGCAAGCGTCTGGTCGAGATGGCGCGCTCTCAGCGAAAGCAACTTCTCGGCATATTCAAGCCGGGTCGCCGCATAGGCCGGATCAGTCGCGACATTGTCGAGTTCCATCGGATCGTCGCAGAGATTGAAGAGCAGCGGCGGCAGTGCGGCAAAATGCACATATTTGAACCGATCGTCGCGGATCACGGCGAGATTGCACTGGTTCGACCTCAGACCGAAATGCCGCTCCGCCTCGCCCTTGGCGATATCGCGGAAATCGAACTCCCAGAATATCGCGTCGCGCCAGCTCTCAGCGCGCCCGCCCATGATGAATGGCATCAGGGACCGGCCGTCGAGCCCGTTCTTCGCCTCGATGCCGAGCCTTTCGCAAAGGGTCGGAAAAATATCCGCGGCGCTGGTGAAATCGTCGACGATCCTGCCGGCAGCACCGTTTGCGGGATCGCGGATTATCAGCGGGATATGGTAGCCGCCGTCGAAGAAGCCGCCCTTGCCGAGCGTCCAGTGATCTCCCGCCATCTCGGCATGGTCCGAGGTGAAGACGACGAGCGTGTCGTCCCAAGCGCCCGCATCCTTGAGCGTCTGCCAGATGCGGCCGAGCTGCGCGTCGACCTCCGATATCATCCCGTAGTAAATCGCCCGGATCGCCGCGAAATCCTCGCTGTTCCAGGCGCTGAGCGGCCCTTGCGCCCCGTGGATGAAGCTGCCTTTGTCGGTGAGCGGCATGGCATAGGCGAGATAGGGATGGGCTGCCTGTTCCGCTTCGCAATTTTCCGCACGCGCAAAGGCCGGCCCGGCATCCGGCTTGAACATCCGGTTGAACGGCGCCGGCACCGAAAATGGCGGGTGCGGCCGCAAGAAGGAGACATGCGCAAACCACGGCCGGTCCTGTTCGCCCATCCATCGAATGAACTCGCCGGCCAGGAAGGCGGTCTGGGTCTCATCGCTGGAATAGGCTGGCGCCGCATCGGAAATTTCGCCGGCCTGCGCACCGACGGGGATATGAATGTCGCGGCTGACAGCATTCAAATGGCCACGTGATCTGAGCCATGATAGCCATTGCCGCTCATGCTCGGGTAGCAGCTGGCGAGCGGTAAAACCAGGCAGCACGCCTTCATAGGTCGTCAGATGCGGGTCGGCCGGATCCATGCCGCGCGGATCGGGCGCCGTGTCCGTATAGCCGAACAGCGTCGGGTCGTATCCCGCCCGCCGGGCTGCCAGCGCCAGATTGTCGAAGCGCGCGTCAAGCGGCGAACCATTGCGGCAGACGCGGTGGTTCATCTGATACAGGCCGGTATAGAGCGTGGCCCGGGCCGGCGAGCAGGGGGCGGCCCCGGCATAGTGCCGCCGGAAGAGCGTGCCTTCCCTTGCCAAGACATCGAGATTAGGCGTTTTCACGCAAGCATGGCCGAGCGCCGACAGGCAGTCGCCACGCCATTGGTCCGCAGTGATCAGCAGAATATTGGGCCGGCGGAGCTTCTCAATGCTTATTGGCTCAATGCTGGTTGGATTTTGCATGCCAGTTCCAGGCGGAGCGGATGATCTCGGACAGATCATACTGCGGCACCCAGCCGAGCACGTCACGCGCCTTGTCGTTGTTGGCGACCAGCGTATGCGAATCTCCTTCGCGCCGCCCGATATATTCGACGGGGAAGGGCCGGTTCGACACGTCCTCGATCGCCCCGAGCAATTCCTTGACCGTCGTTCCCGTGCCGGTGCCGAGGTTGAGCGCGACGGATTGGCCGCCTTTCAGCAGATATTCGACGGCGCGCACATGCGCGTCGGCAAGATCCAGCACATGGATGTAGTCGCGCACGCAGGTGCCGTCGCGCGTTTCGTAGTCGCTGCCGAACACCTTGAAGCCCTGGCGACGGCCGAGTGCGGCGTCGATCGCCAAGGGAATCGCATGCGTTTCCGGCTGATGCCACTCGCCGATCCGGCCTTCGAAATCCGCACCGGCCGCATTGAAATAGCGCAGCACCACCGAGCGCAGGCTCTTGTACTGATCGTAATCGGCAAGCGCCTGTTCGACGATATATTTCGTCCGCCCGTAGGGATTGATCGGCAGCTGCCGGTGCGTCTCGTCGAGCGGCACGCTCTGCGGCAGGCCATAGGTGGCGCAGGTGGAAGAGAAGACGAAGGCCTCGATACCGGCCGCCTGCGCCGCCGAAAGTAGCGTCAGAGTGCCGATCACATTGTTTTCATAGAAGGAAACCGGATCCTTGACCGATTCGCCGACTTCGATCAGCGCCGCGAAATGCAGGATGGCCGAAGGCTTGTGCTTGGCCAGCACCTCATCCAACCGGGCGCGATCGCGGATATCGCCCTCCTCGGCCGGCCCCCATTTGACGAACTCGCGATGGCCGTTCGAAAAATTGTCGAAGACGACAGGACGATAACCCTTGTTCGCCAGGTCGAGGCACGTATGCGAGCCGATATAACCGGCGCCGCCGACCACAAGAACCGTTTCACCTGCCATGCACCACCCTTAATTATCAGTGAGAGATGGAAGAAACCTAGACGAGATAGACGTCAATAAAAAGAAGGAACTGCGAACGGCACGAGCGGACAATACGTCAAATGCCGCAACCCGCGGTCTCCCGCGCGATTTGCCCGAAGCGGCGTCATTGATGAATTATTCGCGTGATTTGCATAACCACCCGATTTAAGCGGCTTCTACCATCGCATGATGATCAACGATCCGCGGCAATCCGGCAGGGAGAACGGGAATGAGGAAGGCATTGATCGTCTGGGGCGGCTGGCAGGGCCATGAGCCGGAACAATGCGCCCATATCGTCGCCGATCTCCTGCGCGAAGACGGCTTCGCTGTGGAGGTGACCGGCGATCTCGGCATATTCGGATCTCCGACCCTGGCTAAGGCGGATCTGCTGGTGCCCATCATCACCGGCGAAACGCTGGAAAAGCCCTATGCTAGCGCCTTGGTCGAGGCCGTGCGCGGCGGGTTGGGACTTGCCGGCCATCACGGCGCGCTCGCCACCTCCTTCAAGGAAAGCGCGCCGTTCCGCTACGTCTCCGGCGTCACCTGGGTCGCTCACCCCGGCAACATCATCGATTTCCGCGTCGCCGTCACCCGGCAGGACGATCCTGTCATGGCGGGCATTCCCGACTTCGACTATCGCTCGGAGCAATATTATCTGCATTATGATCCGACAGTCGAAATCCTCGCCACCACCACCTTCACCGGCGCCTACGATCCGGCGGCGCGCAATGTAGTAATGCCCGTCGTCTTCAAACGCCATTTCGGCGCCGGTCGCATCTTCTATTCCGCTCTCGGCCATGTCGCCGCCGAATTCGACCATCCCTATATGCCGCTCATCCTGCGGCGCGGCCTCGGCTGGGCCGCTCGCCAATAGCACCAGGCCGGCACTTGCTGTCCCGTGCGGGCAAGGTGCTTCAATTTGGTTCAGCAAGTTCTAACGAGCGGCTTTCAGCTGCAGGTCGTTCTCGAGGGTGGAAGGCTGCTCGTCATAGACCCGCATCAGCCGCCCGGCCGCCTTCAGCTTCTCGATGAGTTCGTTCCCATCGGGCGAGGCCCTGGTCAATTCCAGCTGCTCGAATTTCTTCACTGCCTGCATCCATAATACTCAACACGACGATGAAGATTTCTGCAAGTACCCCGACGCCAAGTCAAAGAGTTGGAGCAGTTCGTCCGCTATCGGTTGTTGGAGGTAGAATGAGGCAGCCGAGAGCCAGTATCGATGGGCTGGAGTCCAGCATTGTCTCAGGTGGAGGTAATTCAGAGGCAGCGGATCTCCGATTTGGGATCCGGATATTTGGATCCGCAAAATTGGATCTGGACGTTCGGATCTAGATCAGTCATATAAGCCTTGCGGTCGAGAGATCGCCGGGCCAAGGCCCAATAAAAAAACGGGCCCACCGGCTGGTACCCGGGGAGCCCGTTCCATTAACCCCACCTACGAGGTTTTTTCATGCTTACTGACATTACTCCTGAATTGGAAGATAAATTGATGGCGCACCCCACCTTCACACCTGAACCCGGCCCCTTCACAGCCCCCCGGTCGATCCCCGTCATCATGGGGCCTAAGCTTATTCGGGCCGAAGTTCCGATCGTTACGGGCTTCATTCCGGCGGGCGCGCTCATCCCGGATAACTTCGTGGTCCCCCACCGCGACCCGCGAACCGGGCGCGGGTATCAGCGCCTACCACAGGAGACGCGCATCAATGAACTCGCGACGGATTTGCGGAAGGGCCGGGTCGATCTCCCTACCTCGGTGCTTCTGAATATCCGCAACCGCGAAGCGAGGCGCGCTTTCAACGATGGCCAGCTTAATCTCGTGCCCTTCAACGATTCCGGACGTTCCTTGGGCTACGAGCCGAAGTTCTATGTTGTCGACGGACAGCACCGTATTCTCGCTCTCAAGCGCCTGATCGAAGACTTCGAGGAAGAGCGGTGGTCGAAGTACATGATCCCCTTCACCTGCATGCTCGGCGCCACCGAAGATGAAGAGATGGACCAGTTCTACATTGTCAACTCGAAGGCCAAGTCGGTTCGCACCGACCTCGCCTACGAGCTCCTGTCGCAGCGGGCGCAGGACCCAGAAGTAATGGAATCGCTCGTCGAACGTGGCCGCGACTGGCAGGTCCACGCCACGAACATCGTCAAGCAGCTGTCCGAGGAGAGCCCCGTCTGGCGCAACCGCATCCGCTTCGCCGCAATGGAAAAGGGTGACACGGTTATGCCGTCTGCGTCGATGGTGTCGTCGCTCAAGCCGGCGCTCAACTCGCCCTACTTCAAGGCGCTTTCGCCTGACCAGCAGGTGTCGATCCTCGACGCCTACTGGCGCGGCATCAGGGCGGTCTTGCCCGAGGCATTTGACGAGTCGTCGGAGTTCTCGGTCCAGAAGGGCATCGGCGTGACCGTGCTCCACATGCTCCTGACCCAGGTGATCGAGATTGCTCGTTCGCGCGGAGATGGCGTCACGGAGCCAACGAGCTACGCCAATATCCTGCGCGGGGCGCTCGAAGAGGTCGAAGGCGAGAACGCTTCAGGCGACCCCGTTAAGGGCGTCACCTTCTGGCGGGCTGCCCCGCTGGGTGCCGCCGGATCCTACTCCAGCAGTGCTGGGCGTCGTGTGCTGGTTGCAAAGATGCAGCAGCGCCTCCCCAAGATCAGCGTTCAGTGAGGTGTGTCATGACAAAGCGCGCTGAAGCCAGTGGCATCATCCTCTCGGCAGCCGATGCAGCAATCGTGAAGGGGATGTTGACCCGAGGCGACCGGCAGCATGACATTGCTGCGTGGTTCGGAGTAAACGGCGGCCGGATTGCAGAAATCGCGACCGGCTGCCGCTTCCCTCTGGTGGACCCGGCAGAGCCCAAAGATTTGCCGCCGTCAGGCCCCTATCCGGCCGGAAGGGTCGCCGTGAGCGCGATCGCCGCCCTGTCAGCAGCCAAGGCGGCTCTTGCATCTGCCGAAGCGATGATCCGCAAACACGGAATGTGAAATGCATGCCCCCGGCGCCAGTCGCCGGGAATTTTTTTGTGCCCCTGAATACCTCTAAGACTTAGGGGCTTTTGCCGTCAGCCTCCTCCACACCTCAGCACAAATAGCAGCTGCAGAGGAGAGCCACATCACCGACGATATACAACTGGCCCCCTGCCCGAGCCAACTGGGGAATGCGGCTTTCGGCACTTGGAGTCGGCACCGCCTAACGAGCCGCTTTCAGTTGCAGGTCGTTCCCGGCGGCGGGGACTGCCACGTCACAGACCCGCATCAGTCGTCCGGCCGCCTTCAGCTTCGCGATGAGATCTTGTCCGTCGGGCGAGGCCTTGGTCAATTCCAGCTGCTCGAATTCCTTGAGTGCTTGGCCCCAATGGCTTTCCCCACGCCCCTCCGGCCTGCCTTCCGATTCCCACAGCGAATAAGCGCGCTGGCTGACCCAGACGTCTTTATTGTGACTCATGACAAACCCCAGCCGAAAAAATTGGAAGCAAATATCGATAGGCAGCAAGGTGCCAAAACCGGCTTTAGGAGTCGTTACGAGGCAGCGTTATTTTTTAGATAATACGAAGAAATGCCGATACTTAGGTCCTGATAAAGTAATATGAATCGACGACAGAATTGCCGCTAACATGCTGCTGCGGCCCTTGCCGGTATGGCAAAGACCGCAGCATTGTCGGAGACAATCAACGGCGTTCCCGTTTACGACGCCAGGGTGCATCCCTCTGTCAGTCGCCGGCCATGATGCTTCCATACGGGACGACCTCGTCGACCACCTCGGCCAGACCGTAATGCTCGATCGGGGCGCGAACATTGGCGGCGGACTTGTAGGCGCTCGGCAGTTCCGAGGCGTCGGCGAAGCCCGAGAAGAAGCGAACGTCCAGGCCCGCCGTGTCCTTTTCCAGGATCGCCGCCAGGTTGTTCGGGCTCAAGCCGCGGGCATCGGCGCCATATTCTTCCGCCAGGCGCCTGAAATGGGCGCTGCGCGAAAAATTACGGCCGGCGCCGTGCGGCGAGAAGCCGAGGCCATGGGCGGCGTTGGAGCTGCGGACGATCAGGATCGGTTCCGCCATGTTGAGCGGAATGATCGTCAGATCGGTCGCATCCTCGGCCCATTTGTCGAAGGCCGGCGTCGCTCCCTTTGCCGTGGTAGAAAAGACCATCGGATTTCCGGAAAACGAAATTGTGCTCGTTCCAGAACCGATTGGCCACCTTCGCCGAGAGCCTCTCCGCTGCCATGCCGCCCAGCAACGCTGCCGGTCTGGACGACGGCGCTCACGTCGCCCGTTGCGCAAGCCGCATGGGAAGCCGCCTGTCTGCCGGCAGGACCAGTATGCCGTCAAGCGGCTCGCTGAAGTTCGAGCGGTCTGAGCAGTTTGCGGGATCGATGGCCGTATCCATGTCGGGACCTCTGGCGACCGCATTGCGACCAAAACCGGCGTAAAAGTGCTTTACCGCGAGCGCATCCCGCTCTCCGACTGGCTTAGTGGCTTTACAGGCGTCTGCATAAAGCCGTGTTGACTCTTCAAGATAAATCAACTCACGTCAGATAACGCCGATCTGATTCGTAAAATGTCCCCATGACAAATCCACATCTAACTGTGTTCGTAGAAGGCCCAACAGACCATTCGATGGTGCAAACGCTGGTCAACGCTTTAGGGCTGCACCAGAAAGCGCACATCAGCATTCGATCATTGGGCGTTAAGCGAAATATTGCATCTCATATCCGCCAATTGAGAAACGATGATCTGCATAAGTTTGTTGCTCTCGTTGACGCCGACGAAGCGAGCGTCGCAGATTCGAGGGAATTGGCACGTCAGCAGTTGGGGCGCCCTTCAATTGATGTATTCTGCGCGGTTCCGACAATCGAAGCATGGATATTCGCTGATCCCGACTTTGCAAAGAGTGCTGCCCGCAGCCCCCATGCTAGGGAAATGATCGATCGCGCGCCCCTACCTGAGGCAATTCCCTACCCAAAGCAGTTCGCGATGAACGTATTTGGATCGGCTAGTAAATACCCGGTTGCCGGGGATTTCGATGTTAACTTAGCTGCTGCACGCTCTCCTTCTTTACGGACATTCGTTGAGGGAGTCGCCGCATTGGTGGGTGCTGACCTCGATTTTAAATTACCCGTTGGCAAACTCTCGGATACCCGCGATGTGGTTTCCACATTGTTACGAGAACTTCCTGAAACGAAGGTCGTTTGGAAGACAATGGCAGGTGCAAGGATTAGCGCTGGCGAGCTGGCAAAAGCAATTGCCGATGGAACGCCCCTCGGAAATCAATATGCTACAGAGCTATTGCGAGTTGCCCGTGATCTCATCGCACGGCAGGCGAACAAATGACCATCTTTTTTGTTTCCTCCACGGACCCTGCTACGCAGGCCAATCATGCTATTGCATTAGAAATGCTGGTGCAAAGTGACCTCGCTCTCTTTGCAGCAGATGCAACTCGCGCACGTCTACATTCCGAGTTTCAAATCGTCCCGCCGGATAATCTCATCTTTGCAATGAGTCACGGTTCACCAGATGCCCTTTGGGATGCAAATGGAGAAGTAGCGTTGTCCGCGGCCGACGCGGTGAACCTGCAAGGATACAAAATCTTCTGCTGGGCGTGCCACACAGCTAAAGAGCTTGGGCAGTCCTTTGCGGCACACGATTCCACATGGTGGGGATATGACTGTGCAATAACTGCTCCCGACGCACGCCCGCCATATTCAACAGTTTTTCGGGATTTGTTCCTCAATCTAAAGCAAAGTTTTCCAGTCGGCGTAGATACCGCCTCAGTCATTTTAGTGTTCACAGCAATTAAAAACGCGTGCATTGATGCAGAAACGCGATTAGAGGAACTTGGAGCGTCCGACGATCACGACGCGATGTCCATCTACTCATGCTGTAATCAGATGTGGCAGCACCTTTGCGTCTGGATGGCTGGGCACACACAGCCGATGAACCACCCCGACGCTCCAAGGTCCTCGATCTTTGGGTAGTGTCGCGCACTCATTTGCACAAATGAGTCCGCCCGCACCCTTTCCTTTGAGCAATCGCGGCGAGCGTACAACGCAGGTAGGCGAGCGGATCGACAGGTTGAGATTGCATATCTCGATCAGCGAAGCGACTGTCCCCGATTCTCCGCTCTGGTGTCATGCTCCCGGCTAAGAAGAAGTTCGTGAAATTGAGCGCGATCGGCCTAAGCATAGCCTTCAGGGCAGCAATATTGACTGGGAAGATCGGCGGTTTTTAACATGGTCGAAGTCTATCGAAGCCAGGTGCGCGTTCGGCCTTGGAATTTGCCGCCCGATCCATCGTGCCGCATCTATTCGATAGCATATGGGCGCTCTTGCCTCCATGCACGGACCCGAGGCAAGTCGAGCCGAGCAAACAGCGCCTCTAATTGGGCATGGCCCAAGACGATGCGCTGGGCGGAGGTGCTGACGCGCCGCGGATACCCTTCTTCGAAAGTTTTTGAATGGGCGGGTTGATACATTGGCCGCTATCGACGAAGTGAGATTTACGGCGCCGATTTGCTGACCTACCCAGCCCCGCATGAGGTGAAAGCCCGCGCCTTGTGAGTCGCGGGCTCCTATTCAGGGTTAATCATCTGTTGAGTGTCATGCCGATGTCATTCGAAACCGAATTTAGGTCAATGCCGTTCGCCAGAAGAGCTTGTTGAAGAGCGACAGGAAGCGGCAGTCGCCAGGCATTTTCAGGATCGTTTGGCACAGTTTCGTCGTCGAAGTCATTAAAGAACGTGATATTCACGTTCTCCCATGCTCTATGGAACTTCTCCGGAAGAAATTTCTTGACGGCAAACAACGTAGGACGTCTGTCGCCGAAAGCGGACGTTTGCACCAAAATATCTTCCGGTACGCGAATGCCGCGATCCTCTAGCTCTTTGCTACTAAGGATCACCGTTTCGACAAATGTCGGTCTTTCAGATGGTGGCAAGGCCATCAACGTTCGGTATAAACTTCGAAATTCATCGGTGCTTACGAATTCAAGCAAATCATCGTAGTAGCTTGCCATCGCAGCACGTAACTCTGCCTGCGTGAAATCTAATCCTGGGTAGTTCATGAAGGCCTCCCTTCCGGCAGCCGTTGAACTTAGCTAGCGGCCGGTCAGGTAGCTCCACCGCAGCCGCCGCACGCTGTAGCAGCGCCTCCACAGCAGCAACCTGCCATGATGCCTGGGCCTGAGGATAGGAGTTGCTTCAGAAGAGCCGGGTTTTCGATTCGAAGCCTGTCCAAAAGATCCGGCTGCGCGGCGGCGAGGCCGGTAATCACATTTGCGCCGCCATCCTTCAGATCCCCGTATTCCACATAGTCTGGCAGGCCTTCCTCAAAATATCGGCTTGATATGCGCATTTTTTCGGGAAGCGGTACGCCTTTCTCGCGGAGTGAGCGAGGAGTCAAAAGAAGTGCGCCCCGTGCCAACCGCTTGTCGATCGGTGTGTCCCTCACTTCCTTCATAGCCGCCACGTAGGCAGGGTGAGTAAGCGCCTCCAACATTTCAGTGATTTCGGTTTTCAATAAGTCGGGAGAAAGTTCTCTAGCTGCTGCTGGCATGATATTGTCCCCTCTCGGTTGACCAATGGTTGAACAATGTGAGCAAAAGAATGCGCTTGCAATTCAAAGTTAGTCCTGTTTTCTGCATTGTTCAATCCAAGGGCGAGTAGCTATAAGGGCGTAGCTCGCTTGGGTAGTGCATTCGGATTTGTAGACACATGATGGAACGGTCAGTTTTCTGACGCCCTGGGGAACATGTTCAGTGGTAACCGTACTGCATCGCGTTAAGTCCTGCGGGCGACTTTTCAATCGCCAAATAGTTAATTTCCAGAAAGCAGAATTTCTGTGTTAAATTCAGGGGTTTACAAGCTTTTACCCAGATGATGTACATAAAAAGTGGAAACATCCGGGGGTGGGGCTTTTGTGGAATATTTTATAGAAGACGGTGTATTAGACATTATCATGTCGCTTCGCACCGCTGTCAGTAGTTCCCGGCAGATCGATATGGATGACGCCTTGGAGGTTGCTCCCCGGCTTGAGATCTTGCGGCAGCTTTACGTTAGAAACCGTCGGGTTTTCACTGAAAACAGTATGGTCCGCTTTTTCTCGGAGATCACAGCGATCCAAGAAAGCGCATCATTCAGGCAGTTTGCTCAAAACCCGGTTGTGATCCGAGAGCACATCCGAAGCTCAACTGGAGCTAGAGAACGCCAGGAACCTGTTCGGACAACTTTTGCAGGCGCGTTGGTTCTCCTGCGTGATCGAGTGCGGAACGCGGTACAGATAGACGCAGATCAGGAGCAGCTCGCGCTGGGGGAGCCGCGGGAGCTTCGCATTCCAGACAAACGCACCATCGAGCGCCTTTCTGAACTTGTTCCGGAGCAAAAGCTTGCCCCAGTGCAATTCAAGATCCAAGAAGCTTTCTTGACCGTGGATCACCTCCCCGCGACCACTTCCAAGCAAGACACCAAGAGTGCTGAATCGGCCCGAGAGGCGCTTGTGTCTCAAGGGAAAACGGTTGTTGAGGAGCTGCGTCGTTCAAATTGTGACACTCGATTTCTCGAAACGGTTATTTCGCTCCAATCGAAACTCCAAGCTGCGGACGACATTATTCAACTCGGTATAATGAACATTTCATGCGTCGAAATGGCCAAAAAGTATGACGCTGAGCTTAGCGATGCCGTGTCTGCACGACTGCGCGCGCACCTAAACTCTGTCAACGCGTACGTGGCTCAGTTTCCCGATTGGCGCCGATATACAGAAAATGCTGCCGTCGTGGAGCTTGATGAAAGCGATATTAAGAAATCGGTAGCAATCGCTGATGAAATTATTTCAAGTCTAAGTGCTGAACCAGATCTAGTCGACGCTGAAGTTCCCCGCACGATTAAACTTATAAAAGAAGCGGTTGGCGACCCTAAACGCGCCTTCAAACGAACATCATATGCTTTGTTCAGGACCTTAGAAAACTTGTTCAGCAAGGTATTTGAGTATGTGGCCCAATTCGCGTCCGATTTCGCTACCCAGACGTCCACAAGGCTAGCAAAATGGGGGTCGCGAACTGCGGCGGGCGGGCTCATCACACTTATGTTGGGGTGGGCGGGAGCGCTCACCCCAATCTACGAACGGCTGCCCGACGCGGAATGGTTGAAACCCGCAATCACAATATTGCGTTCGTTTGTATTCTAATTGGCGTGCGCGCTCGCGTTTTCACTGGGTTTCGATCATTCCTGCTTCGGCTGACATCGGCGTATCTGGTGGCTCGTCATCCTTCCCATTGTAAGTCAAAGGGCGATACATCCGGCCGCCTCTTTAGGTCGCCTGGCGTGATCGGAATATTTCTCGCATAATTCACCATTTATGTTGACAGGGCGCCGAGCACTATTCGCAGTTGGGGCGAAATCAAGGGCCGGAGCAATTCGAAGTGTTTTGCTGGACGAATCCTCTGCACCTCACTGAGAGCAGTCGACGGCGAAAGTGAAGCCGCCCTGCCGGGCAGCCCAAGTCTCATTGATCCGAAAGGGAATTTTGGAGCGGGCGAAGGGATTCGAACCCTCGACCCCAACCTTGGCAAGGTTGTGCTCTACCCCTGAGCTACACCCGCTCAATCCGCATCGGTCCGGGGTAGTTGTTGGACCGTGGGCGCCGCCTCGTGGCGACGGGCGCTATATGGCCTAACGGATTTTCAAATGCAACAGGGAAATGACGAAGAGGCGAAGAAAAATTCAGGCGCCTGGGGAGGCGGAGCGGAAAGGCCGCAAATGCGGGGGTAGAGCGTCGGTTGCGAAGATTGCCAAATATTATGGACGGACTTAATCAGGACGCCTCGATTTCCTCTTCCGCCTAATGGATCGCCAGATGTCAGAAAATACCTGCAAGACAAGAGAAGAATTGTTCGCCTTCCTCGACCGGCTGGGCATCCCGCACAAGACGGTCGATCATGCGCCCGTTTTCACGGTGGCCGAATCGGTTGCCCTGCGCGATGAAATTCCCGGCGGTCACACCAAGAATCTGTTCGTCAAGGACAAGAAGGACAGGTATTTTCTGCTGACTGTGGAGGAGAATGCCGAGGTCGACCTCAAGCAGGTTCACACCATCATCGGCGGGTCGGGCCGGGTCTCGTTCGGCAGAGCGGAGAAGCTGATGGAGTATCTCGGTGTCATTCCGGGAGCGGTTACGGCCTTCGGTGCGATCAACGATTCCGGTGGGAACGTCACCTTCGTGCTCGATGCCGATCTGATGGAAGAGGAGATCGTCAACTGCCACCCGCTCTCCAATAATGCGACGACATCGATTGCGAGCGGCGACCTGATCCGTTTCATGGAAGCGACCGGACATAAGCCGCTTGTCTTGAAAGTGACGTCCTGACATACGATTTTAGCGCTACAATCATGCCGGCAGAATCGGCGCGGCGGGAGATACCTATGAGCGGCAGCAACAATCCCTATAATGGTTCCTTCGGAAATCAGATGTCGGCAACGGCCAGCTTCGGCGCTCAGACTGAACCGGCGGCTGCGGCCGGCAGCTACATCACCGACACGACGACTGCGAATTTCGGCAAGGACGTTATCGAGGCATCGCGCAAACAGCCGGTGCTGGTCGATTTCTGGGCGCCCTGGTGCGGTCCCTGCAAGCAACTGACGCCGGTCCTGGAGAAGGTGGTCAACGAGGCTAATGGCCGCGTTCGGCTGGTCAAGATGAACATCGACGACCATCCCTCGATAGCTGGCCAGCTCGGAATCCAGTCGATTCCTGCCGTCATTGCCTTCGTCAACGGCCGTCCGGCCGACGGCTTCATGGGCGCGGTGCCTGAGACCCAGATTCGCCAGTTCATCGACCGGATCGCCGGTCCGGCCGGCGCCGACGAGGCGGCCGAGATCGAGGCCGTACTGACGGAAGCGGCAGAGCTTCTCGCCGCCGGCAATGTCAACGAGGCCGCGCAGCTTTACGGCGCCGTCATGCAGGCCGATCCCGAGAATGCCAAGGCGCTTGCCGGAATGGCCGAATGCATGATCGCCGCAAACCAGCATCAGCGGGCGCGCGAAACGCTGACTGATCTGCCGCAGGAGCTTGCGAAGGATGCCGGCATCCAGGCGGTGCTGAAGAAGCTCGACCAGATCGAAGAGGCGCGCAAGCTCGGCGATCCCGTTGCGCTCGAGCGTGAACTGGCTGCCAATCCCGATAATCACGAGGCGCGGCTGAAGCTCGCCAAGATCCTCAATGTCGAAGGCCGGCGCGAGGAAGCCGCCGAACATCTGCTTCTCATCATGCGCAAGGATCGCGCCTTCGACGATGACGGCGCCCGCCGGCAACTGCTGCAGTTCTTCGAGGTCTGGGGATTCAAGGATCCGGCGACGGTGGCCGCCCGGCGCAAGCTTTCGGCGATGCTGTTCTCTTAAGATGAATATCCGCCCTTGCGTTTTCGGGCGGGGGCACCACATTCTCGTCAGGACGGGCATGCCCGTCTGCCAGAATGCGGGACGGTTTCATGCAAGTCGGTAATGCCAGATACCTGAAGCCGGGCGATCTGCCTGATGCGATCGCCGTCTTCCCCCTGACCGGGGCCCTCCTCCTGCCCGCCGGGCAGCTTCCCCTCAACATCTTCGAGCCGCGTTATCTGGCTATGCTGGATGCAGCACTTGCCGGAAACCGGCTGATCGGCATGGTACAGCCGGCGCTCGGCGAACATGAGGACAAGGGCGGCGAGCCGAGCCTTGCCACCGTCGGCTGCCTCGGTCGCATCACATCCTTCGCCGAGACCGGCGACGGGCGCTATATCGTGTCGCTGACCGGGGTCTGCCGCTTCCGGCTCTTGGAGGAGAAAGCGACCAGCGATCCCTTCCGCACCTTCCGCATCGCGCCCTTCATTTCCGATCTCTCGGCTGAGAACGAGGAGGAAGCGGTCGACCGCACGGCGCTGCTGACCGCCTTCAAGGCCTATCTCGACGCCAATAAGCTGGAGGCCGACTGGGAGAGCGTCGAGCGGGCCAGCAACCTGACGCTGGTCAATTCACTCGCCATGATGTCGCCGTTCGGACCGGCTGAAAAGCAGGCGCTCCTGGAGGCGCCGGACCTGAAGACGCGGGCCGAGACGCTGATCGCCATCACCGAAATCGTGCTGGCGCGGGTCTTCGGTGACTCCGATACGGTTCTGCAGTAGACTGCAGCGATGGACGAAAAATTGAGCCGCGTCGATCCGAAATTGTTGGAGCTCCTGGTCTGTCCGCTCTCCAAGGGGCGGCTCTCTTATGATCGCGAACATAATGAGCTCGTCTCGGAAAAGGCGCAGCTTGCCTATCCTATCCGCGACGGCATTCCGATCATGCTGGTGTCCGAGGCGCGGCGCCTCGACGAATAGCGCCTCCTTCAATCCGGCTTGAGCGGTTGCGCGTTTCACGAAGCGCAAAACCGCTCCGGGCTTTTGTATCTACGGAATTTCCGGACGGAAAACCGCTTCACACTTTCCTGGAACTGCTGGGCTATATCATCTGGCCGGCCAGCAGCCGCGGATTGTCCCTTGCGGCTGTTCCGGCAGCCTGGCTGATGAAGAAGGATTTGAGGCGCGGCAGCCGGTCGACGACGCCGAGGCCAATGTCGCGGGCGATTCGGATCGGCGTTGTGTCGTTGGAGAAGAGCCGGTTGAGAACGTCGGTCGTCACGCCCATGCGGAAAGTATCGAAGCGCCGCCAGGTCTGGTAGCGCTCGAGGATGTTGATCGAGCCGATATCGAGACCGAGGCGGTCGGCCTCGACGATCGTTTCGGCGAGCGCCGCCACGTCCTTGAAGCCAAGGTTGAGGCCCTGTCCCGAAATCGGGTGGATGCCGTGCGCGGCGTCGCCGGCCAGCGCCAAACGCGGAGTGACGAAGGAGCGGGCAAGCGTCAGGCCGAGCGGAAAGGCGCGTTTGTCGCCGATGACTTTGAGCGTCCCGAGCTTATGGCCGAAGCGGCGTTCCAGTTCCTCCTCGAAGATCAGATCGTCGGCGGCGACCAGCCTGTCGGCATCATGCGTGCGTTCCGTCCAAACGAGCGAGGAGCGGTTGTTCCGGAGCGGCAGGATGGCGAAGGGACCGGCCGGCAAAAAATGCTCCTCGGCGCAGCCGTCATGGGGCCGCTCATGCTCGACCGTCGCGACGATGCCGGACTGGCCGTAGTCCCAGGTGACGGTCCTGATGCCGGCGAGATCGCGCAGCTTCGAGCGCACGCCGTCGCAGGCGACCACCAGCCGGGATTCCAGCGTATTGCCGTTCGAAAGCGTGACGCTGACATGGCTGTCCTGCGTTTTGAGCTCCGTCGCGCTCAGTCCGTGGCGTATATCGATGCCGTGCCGTTCGCAGGCGCCGCGAAGTGCTGCGACCATCGCGACATTCGGAACCATGTGAGCGAAGGGCCGGCCTTCCGCCACTTCACCGTCAAAGGTGAGGAAAACCGGGCGAACCGGATCGGAGGTCCGGGAATCTGTCACGATCATCTTGGTAATCGGCTGCGCTTCCGGCTCGATTTCGGTCCAGATGCCGAAGATTTCGAGCATCTTTGCCGCCGCCGCGATGACGGCGGAAGCGCGCGTATCGTTTTTCCAGACATGCTCGGGCGCGGCCTCGACGACCGTGACATTCAGATGGGGCGCTGCCTGCTTGACCGCGACGGCCGCGGAAAGGCCGACATAACCCCCGCCCACAACCAGCATATCCAGCATCGCGCTGCTCCCGTACCTTATGCCTCAGATATCACCTATATAGATCATCGCAACTTCACTTCCTACCGCCGGGAGGCATGCAAAATGACGCGCGAGACATCAGAACCTTCGGCGATGGAGAGGCTGCTTGCGACACTCGATCTGGAGCCCATCGAGGTCGATATCTTCCGCGGCCGCAGTCCGCAGGCCGGCTGGCAGCGTGTCTTCGGCGGGCAGGTGATCGGTCAGGCGCTGATGGCGGCGCAGCGCACCATCGAGGCCGAGCGCTTCGTCCATTCACTGCACGCCTACTTCATACGCCCCGGCGATCCCTCGGTGCCGATCATCTATCAGGTGGAACGCATCCGCAACGGATCGAGCTTCAACACCCGGCGCGTGGTCGCGATCCAGCACGGCAAGGCGATCTTCGCGCTCTCGGCTTCTTTCCAGGTGGAGGAACCCGGCTTCGACCACCAGATCGCCATGCCCGCTGTGGCGATGCCCGAAGACCTACTCGGCGAACAGCAGATCAAGGAGCAATATCTGGCGCATGCGCCGGAAGCGATCCGGAAATACTGGGAGCGCGAGCGGCCGATCGAGATCCGCCCCGTCTCGCTGACCCACTATTTTTCCGACAAGAAGCTCGATCCCATGCAGGACGTCTGGGTGCGCGCCACCGGTTCGGTTCCCGACGACCGGCTCTATCAGGCTGCAGTGCTTGCCTATCTCTCTGATATGACGCTGCTCGATACCTCGCTTTATGCGCACGGAACTTCCATCTTCGATCAGAGCCTGCAGGTTGCAAGCCTCGATCACTCCATGTGGTTCCACCGGCCCTGCAAGCTCGACGACTGGCTGCTCTATACGCAGGATAGCCCCTCGGCTTCAGGCGCCAGGGGATTGACTCGCGGGAGCCTGTTCACCCGTACAGGTGTGCTGATCGCGTCTGTCGCGCAGGAAGGATTGATTCGGAAAAAGGCAAATGAATAAAGAATAGGCAGAATTGCAAATTTGCGCATTATTTATGCGCTTATTGCTCAGTCAAATGCCTGTTTATTGGTATCATTAATTATAACATTTACTTTTCAATGGGTTAGCTTCTGCTTCGAATCTGGCACGTCCTTTGAATGTATATCGCCGGTCGCTGTTCAGGAACGTCAGCGGCAAGGAGAGTCGGCTCCGCGCCGAGGATAACGAAGGATGGGAAACCAGATGAAAATTGTGATGGCTATTATCAAGCCGTTCAAGCTCGATGAGGTCCGCGAAGCCCTTACGGCGATCGGCATTCAGGGCCTGACCGTAACCGAGGTAAAGGGCTACGGGCGCCAGAAGGGACATACCGAGATCTATCGCGGCACCGAATATGCCGTCAGCTTCCTGCCGAAGCTCAAGATCGAAATCGCGGTTGCATCTGAACTTGTCGACAGGGCGGTCGAAGCCATCGCGGCGTCGGCCAAGACCGGCCAGATCGGTGACGGCAAGATCTTCGTCTATTCGATCGACCATGCCGTGCGCATCCGTACGGGCGAAACCGATTCAGAAGCGCTGTAAGAACGGCAGATCAAGGAGCCTTTTCCAATGTCAATTTCGAAGTTTTCTTCCACCTTTGCGCGGGTCGGCGCAGCATCGGCTGCGCTTCTTGCGCCGGCCGTCGCCTTCGCGCAGGAAGCTGCTGCGCCAGCCGCTGCCGCCGCTGCTCCTGCTCTCACGATGGACAAGGGTGACAATACCTGGATGCTCGTCTCCTCGGCGCTCGTCCTTTTAATGACCATCCCCGGCCTTGCGCTATTCTACGGCGGTCTTGTCCGCGCCAAGAACATGCTCTCCGTGCTGATGCAGGTCTTCATGATCACGGCCGTGGTGGCGCTGCTCTGGGTGACCTACGGCTATTCGCTCGCCTTCACCGACGGCGGCTCGCTGAACAGCTTCGTCGGCGGCTTCTCCAAGGCGTTCCTTGCCGGCGTCGATCCCTCGTCGCTGGTCGAGACCTTCTCGAAGGGCGTCGCAATTCCCGAATACACCTTCATCGTCTTCCAGATGACCTTCGCCTGCATCACACCCGGCCTCATCGTCGGCGCCTTTGCCGAGCGCATCAAGTTCTCGGCCGTCATGCTCTTCGTCGTGCTCTGGGTCACCTTCATCTACTTCCCGATGGCGCACATGGTCTGGTTCTGGGGCGGTCCGAGCTCCTACACTTCGCCGGCCGGCCTTATCTTCTCTTACGGCGCAATCGACTTTGCCGGCGGCACGGTCGTTCACATCAATGCCGGTATTGCCGGTCTTGTCGGTGCCATCATGCTCGGCAAGCGCACGGGCTATAAGAAGGAAATCATGGCTCCGCATTCGATGACGTTGACCATGGTCGGTGCCTCGCTGCTCTGGGTCGGCTGGTTCGGCTTCAACGCCGGTTCCAACCTCGAAGCCAACGGCTATGCATCGCTCGCCATGATCAACACCTTCGTCGCGGCGGCAGCCGCCGCGGTATCCTGGTGCATCGTCGAAAGCCTCGCCCGCGGCAAGGCTTCGATGCTCGGTGGCGCTTCCGGCGCCGTCGCCGGCCTCGTTGCCGTCACCCCTGCCGCCGGCTTTGCCGGGCCGATGGGCTCGATCGTTCTCGGCCTCATCGTTTCGCCGGTCTGCTACTTCTTCGTCGACGTCGTGAAGAACAAGTTCAACTACGACGACAGCCTCGACGTTTTCGGCGTCCATTGCATCGGCGGCATCATCGGCGCTCTTGGCACAGGCATCCTCGTCAATCCGGCGCTGGGCGGTGCAGGCATCGTCGACTATTCGACGGCCGATTTCGCCGCCACCTATGCCGGCACGGCAACCCAGGTCTTGAACCAGGCGAAGGGCGTTCTCACGACTCTTCTGTGGTCGGGTATCGGCTCGGCGATCCTCTTCAAGATCGTCGACGTCGTCATCGGCCTGCGCGTCAGCGTCGAAGCCGAGCGCGAAGGTCTCGACCTCGCGACCCACGGCGAAGCCGCCTATCACTCGTAACATCGGCTTTGGGCGCCCCGCATGAGGGCGCCCTTCACGGCCCGTCGCGGCTCTCAACATGAGCCGCTCTTGGCCCGAACCTTGCACGGTTCGGGCCTTTTTTCGTTTCCCCTCGGGAATGCGCACGCCGGCACGCATGGTTAACATCGCTTTAACCCCGCTCTGGTTAGGTAGAGCGGACGCATTTGGTATGGCGAGGCTTCGGCGATTCGCCTGCCCTCAGGCATTGGACGGGTTAGACACATGGCAAGAAGCACGTCGCCGGCAATGGATGGCCGTCCGGATCGGTTCTCCTTCTCGGCATTCATGCTGCGGCAGATCCAGGCACTCATCGGCTTTGCGATCTTTCTGCTACTGGCGTTCTGCGTTGCGGCGCTGGCGACATGGAACGTCGCGGATCCGAGCTATTCCTACGCCACCGCCAACCTGCCGACGAATATCCTCGGCTATAGCGGCGCCGCCTTTGCCGACATCGTGATGCAGTTCCTGGGGCTTGCCAGCGTCGTGTCGATGCTGCCGATCGTGGCCTGGGCGCTGACGATGATCTCCGGCCGTCGCTTCGACCGCATCCCCGCCCGCATCGGCGCCTGGCTTGCCGGCTCGGTGCTTTCCTCCGCCGTCATAGGCTGTTTCCCGCCACCGCTTACCTGGCCGATCCCGAACGGTATCGGCGGCGTGATCGGCGATATGATCCTGCGCTTCCCCGCACTCTTCGTCGGCGCTTATCCCACCGGCACTTTCGCCATGGTGGTCGGCTGCATCTTTGCCGTGCCGACCGCCTGGATGATGCTCTTTGCATCAGGCCTCGTCGGCCGCAGCGAGGATGATGACGAACTCGAGGACGACTACGTCGAGACAACGAGCAAGGCTCGAGTCGTCGGAGACGAGGACGAGGAAGAGGACGCGTCACGCTGGGTCGCTTTCAGCGGCGCCATGACGCATGCCTGGTACATGAGCCAGGGCCGGCTGCGGCGGCTCTTCGGCATGGGACCGCGCAAGCGGCGCCAGGGCGATTTCGAGTCGCCTTATGATTTCAACGACGATGAGTTCGGCACGCTGAACGAACCGGTCCGCGCCAAAGCGCCCGCCGTCCGCGGGGAGCGCCTGGAGCCATCGATGGAGCCGCGGGCGGCTTCGCCGCGGCGCGTCGCCGCCACGCCGTCGGTTTCCATCGACGACGAGGATATGGACGACGATCCGCCCTTCGATGCCGACATGCCGCCGCGTCCGGCCGACATCCTGCCCGACGACGACGATGACGACGACTGGATGATCCGCGCGCCGGCGAAAGCCGCCGCCAAGCCGGAGCCTCGTGTCGTCCCTGCGATCACGCGCCCGAAGCCCGGCGTGCGTGTCGAGCGGGAGGCGCAGGGCTCGTTCATTCGTCCCGAGGGCTTCCAGCTTCCGTCGATGCATTTGCTTGCCGAGCCCAGGAACGTGGTGCGCGATTCGACACTGTCGGCCGATGCGCTGGAGCAGAATGCCCGGATGCTCGAGGGTGTGCTGGAAGATTTCGGCGTCAAGGGCGAGATCATTCATGTCCGTCCGGGCCCCGTCGTCACGCTATACGAACTGGAGCCGGCGCCCGGGATCAAGTCGTCGCGCGTCATCGGCCTTGCCGACGATATCGCTCGCTCGATGAGCGCCATCGCCGCTCGCGTTGCCGTCGTGCCGGGCCGCAATGCCATCGGTATCGAACTGCCGAACCAGACGCGCGAGACCGTCTATCTCCGCGAATTGATCGCCTCCCGGGATTTCGACGCCAGCAAGGCCAAGCTTGCCATGGCGCTCGGCAAGACGATCGGCGGCGAAGCCGTCATCGCCGACCTCGCGAAGATGCCGCACCTGCTCGTCGCCGGCACCACCGGCTCGGGCAAATCCGTCGCCATCAACACGATGATCCTATCGCTGCTCTATCGCATGACGCCGGAACAGTGCCGGCTGATCATGATCGACCCGAAGATGCTCGAACTTTCCGTCTACGACGGGATTCCGCATCTGCTTTCGCCCGTCGTCACCGATCCGAAGAAGGCCGTCGTCGCGCTCAAATGGACCGTCCGCGAGATGGAAGAGCGCTACAAGAAGATGTCGAAGATCGGCGTGCGCAACATCGACGGCTTCAATCCCCGCGTCGAACAGGCGCTGTCGAAGGGCGAGGTTATCCCCCGCACGGTGCAGACCGGCTTCGACCGCCACACCGGCGAGGCCATGTATGAGACCGAGGAATTCGATCTCAAGCCGATGCCCTATATTGTCGTCATCATCGACGAGATGGCCGATCTGATGATGGTCGCCGGCAAGGACATCGAAGGCGCGGTTCAACGCCTGGCGCAGATGGCGCGTGCGGCGGGCATCCATGTGATCATGGCGACCCAGCGTCCGTCGGTCGACGTCATCACCGGCACGATCAAGGCGAACTTCCCGACCCGCATCTCCTTCCAGGTCACCTCGAAGATCGACAGCCGCACCATTCTCGGGGAACAGGGCGCCGAACAGCTGCTCGGCATGGGCGACATGCTCTACATGGCCGGCGGCGGGCGTATCCAACGCGTCCACGGTCCCTTCGTCTCGGATGTCGAGGTGGAAGAGATCGTCTCCTACCTGAAGACGCAGGGCTCGCCGCAATATCTCGATGCGATCACCGCCGATGACGACGAGGAGGGCGATTATGGCGGCGGGCCGGCCGGCACGTCGAACCTTTCGGATTCGGAAGATCCCTATGATCAAGCCGTCGCCATCGTGCTGCGCGACGGCAAGGCTTCGACCTCTTACGTCCAACGCCGGCTTGGTATCGGCTATAATCGCGCCGCCTCGCTGATCGAGCGTATGGAGAAGGAAGGCATCATCGGGCCCGCCAACCATGCCGGCAAACGAGAAATCCTCGTTCCGACCGAGGGCGACATCCTCGACCGCTGAGAGAAGCGCCATATATTTCTGATATAGCCGCTTGGCGAAAACGCGGCGGCATTAACGCCGTTGCTTTTCGCGCCGATCGCAGCGCCTTGAAGACGCCGCCTTTCAGCGGCATGCAGATCGCATAAAGGAGATTTAGATGCGTAACTCCGATTCCTTGCTCGCCGGCCTGGCGATGACGCGCCGCGATCTTCTCGGCGCTTTCGCCGGCGCTGCGATCGCCAGCACCGTCCCCTTCAGCGCCATCGCGCAGGCGGCAGCGCCCGCCTCCGGCACGGCGCAGGCAATCGCTGATCATTTCTCCGGCGTCACGACGATGCAAGGCGAATTCGTCCAGTTCGGTCCGCGCGGCGAACAGACCGGCGGCAAGTTCTTCATCCAGCGCCCGGGCAAGCTGCGTTTCAACTATGACGATCCGTCGCCGATGCGGGTGATCGCCGACGGCAAAAACGTCGCCATCGGCAATATGAAGCTCAAGACCTGGGATCTCTATCCACTCTCCAAAACCCCGCTCAGCCTGCTCTTGGCGCAGCGTATCGACCTTTCGGCCGGCATGGTGAAGGGCGTGAAGGAGGAGTCGGACCTGACGACGATCGCGCTCGGCAACAATACGGTGTTCGGAAACTCGACCATCACCATGATGTTCGATCCGAAGACCTACGACCTGCGTCAGTGGACGATCACCGACAACCAGGGCAAGGACACGTCGGTGATGATCTTCAACGTCAAGACAGGCGTGAAGTTCGACGACCGGGTCTTCCGTGTGCCTTACGAGAGCATTCCGGGCACGGCAGCTTCACGCGACTGAAGCATTTTCGGTTGATCTTCGGCCGCTTTCGCAAGCGGCCGGTTCCCTCACGTCCGCCATTGTTCTAAAGCCCTTTCATGAAAGCGCGTCGCGTCGAGCTGCAGTTCCGTGGGTCGGCTGGCATGCGGGATTGGACGCGAGAGGGCATGGCATGGGCTTTTCGATTACCACCTGGAACATCAACTCGGTGCGGCTGCGAATGCCGATCGTCGAACAGCTCGTTCTCAAGCACAGGCCTGACATCCTGTGCCTGCAGGAAACCAAGGTGCCGAATGAGCTCTTTCCCGCGGCACCCCTGCGGGCGATGGGCTACGACCACATCATCATCCACGGCCAAAAGGGCTATCACGGGGTGGCGATCGCCTCGCGCATTCCACTGACGGAGGATCACCGGCAGGATTATTGCGGCGTGGGCGATGCCCGCCACATATCGGCAGTGTTCGAGCGGGGCAATCGCCGCATCCGGCTGCATAATTTCTACGTCCCAGCCGGCGGCGATGAGCCCGATCGTACCATCAATCCGAAATTCGGCCACAAACTCGATTTCATCGAGGAGATGAAGCAGCTGAAGGCGAATGGCGAGGCCAATACGTCCGCCATCCTGGTTGGTGACCTCAACATCGCGCCGCTGGAGCAAGACGTCTGGTCGCACAAGCAACTGCTGAAGATCGTCAGCCATACGCCCGTCGAAACCGACGGGCTGCTCGAGGTGATGCAACGCGGCGGCTGGCTCGATCTCATGCGTCATCATGTGCCGGCTAGCGAAAAGCTCTATACCTGGTGGAGCTACCGCGCTAAGGACTGGGAGGCGGCCGATCGCGGCCGGCGCCTCGACCACATCTGGTCCTCATCCGATCTGGGGCCGCATCTCCAGCGGATCGAGGTCCTGAAGGAGGCACGCGGTTGGGACCGGCCGTCGGACCATGTGCCGGTAACGGCGCATTTCGACTTCTGACGGCAATCAGCTGAAGCGGTGAAATTGGCTTGCGGCCTTTGCCGCAAGTTCGGCGAGATTGTCGCGGATGCGATTCTCGATCAGCCGTGCTGCGTCCGGATATTCCTCGAGCAGCCGATGGAAGAGGGCGCGGGTGATGCGGATGATGCTCGTGTCCTCGCGCGCAATCGCTGTGAACTTGCGCTCCACCAAGGTGACCAGCGCCAGCTCGGAAATCAGTGTTCCCGGCCCGGCGACTGCCTCGGTCCGCTGCATGCCGTCGCTGCTCGTCGTGCTGAGTTCCAGGCTGCCGCTCAGGACGACATAGGCGCTCTCGGCCGGCGAGCCTTGGCGGAACAGCATTTGGCCGGCGGCGATCATGCGCCGGTCGGCGCCGAAGGCGATCAGCCGCAACTGGTCCTCGCTCATGTCCTTGAACAACGGAAGTCGCGAGAGCAGATGAATGTCGTCAGTCAGCGCCATCAGGGCTTTTTCGCCTTAGAGCAGTTCCAGCAAAAGTGCATAGGGCCTTGCATCCGAAATTGCGTGAAAACAAAGAGAAAGACATTCCGTGATCCGAAGAAAAGCGGAAATGCTCTAGGGTATGATCTTGTAGCCGCCGTTTTCCGTGACCAGAATTTCGGCGTTGGAGGGATCGCGCTCGATCTTCTGGCGCAGCCGGTAGACATGGGTTTCCAGCGTGTGCGTCGTTACACCCGAATTATAGCCCCAGACCTCTTCAAGAAGCACGTCACGGGTGACGACCTTCTGTTCGGCGCGGTAGAGATAGCGGATGATCGCTGCTTCCTTTTCCGTCAGGCGGATCTTCTGGCCATTGTCGGTGGTCAGCAGCTTCTGGCTCGGCTTGAAGAGATAGGGGCCGACGGTGAAGGTCGCGTCCTCGCTCTGCTCATGCTGGCGCAGTTGTACGCGGATGCGCGCGAGCAGCACGGCGAAACGGAAGGGCTTGGTGACGTAGTCGTTGGCGCCGGCTTCGAGGCCGAGGATCGTGTCCGAATCGGTATCGTGGCCGGTCAGCATGATGATCGGCGCTTTGAAGCCGCCCTTGCGCAGGAGCTTCACCGCCTCGCGGCCGTCCATATCTGGCAGGCCGACATCCATGATCAAGAGGTCGACCGGCGTCGAACGGGCGGTCGCAACACCTTTGCCGGCGTTCGCTTCCTGCAGAACCGTGAACTCCTCATATAGCGACAATTGCTCCGTCAGGGTCTGACGAAGGTCCTCGTCGTCATCCACCAGAAGAATGGTGCGTGCGGTCATGCCGTTGCGTCCTCAAAGTTAATTCCCCTAGTCCTACGCCAAATTGCAGCTTTGGCCAAGGATCGGCTGGCGGGCTGTTGCCGGGCAGGTTTTCATATGATTTCAATTATGACCTCAGGCAATGCAAGACATGCGAGAAAGATGGAAAAAGCAAGGCGGAGCCGGGGCATGCGGCCATCGACGATCGTGGTGCGCCCCGCTCCAGGGCGGAAGAGCCGCGCGATCGTCCGGTTCGGCGCAATCACCGTCCCGGCCGCGATCGGCCGTTCGGGGCGTACCATCCTTAAACGCGAGGGCGATGGCGCCACGCCGATCGCGGCGATGCGGTTGATATCCGGTTTCCGGCGCGGTGAACGGAACGGTCAACTCATCACCTCGCTTCCCATCCGGCGTATCCGCGCGGACATGCTCTGGTGCGACCAGCCCGGCGATGCCAACTACAACCGCCTCGTCCGGGCGCCCTTCGCCGCAAGCCATGAGGAAATGCGGCGCGGAGACGGCGTCTACGATATCTGCCTGGTTATGGACTGGAACATTTCCTCGCGGGCGCGCGATCGAGGTTCGGCGATCTTCTTCCATCTTATCAGACCCGGCTACGAGCCGACGGCCGGCTGCGTGGCCGTAAGCCTCAGCGATATGCGCCGCCTTCTGCCTCACCTTCGAAAGGGAACGATTGTCCGGGTCCTCTGATTGTCTTCAAGCCGCTGCCACCTATATGGTCTCGGTGACCGGACGCTCCGGCTGAAATGCGATCCGGGACGTCCGCAGGTGCGGACGCAATCCATGCCTCGTCCAATTCTTCAAACTCCCGGAGATATATTGTGACCGCTCAACCCATCATCACTTTCCATGACGGACATTCCATTCCCCAGGTTGGTCTCGGCGTCTGGCAAACGCCGCAGGAGATTGCCGCCCCGACGGTACGCACTGCCATCGCCGCCGGCTATCGGCATATCGATACGGCTTCGGGTTACGACAATGAAGAGGGCGTCGGCGAAGGCATCCGCTCGTCCGGCCTCGACCGCAAAGATATATTCGTCACCACCAAGCTCAGGAACACCGATCAGGGTTACGACAATACTTTGCGCGCCTTCGACGGCAGCCTCAAGAAGCTTGGTTCGGACTATGTCGATCTCTATCTCATTCACTGGCCGTCGCCGCATCGCGGTCTCTACACCGAGACCTGGAAGGCTTTCGTGCGCATCCGCGAAGAGGGCCGCGCCCGCTCGATCGGCGTGTCGAATTTCTATCCGGAACATCTCGAGCGCATCATCGGTGAGACCGGCGTCGTTCCGGTCATCAACCAGATCGAACTGCACCCCGACTTTCAGCAGAGGGCGGCGCAGGAGGCTCACAAGAAACTGAACATCGCCACCGAATCCTGGAGCCCGCTCGGCCAGGGCAAATTCATCTCGAACCCTGCCATCGGCGAGATCGCCAGGAAGCATGGCAAGACGCCGGCCCAGGTCATCATCCGCTGGCATATCGATACCGGCCTCGTCGTGATCCCGAAATCGGTCACGCCGTCGCGAATCGAGGAGAACTTCCAGGTGTTCGACTTCAAGCTCGATGCCGACGACATGGCGGCGATCGCCAAGCTTGACAATGCCGGCGCCCGCATGGGGCCGGATCCGATGACGGCGGCTTTCTGATCGCCGGTCACGCTCGATATAAAAGCCGCCCGATGCGCAGAGACGCGTCGGGCGGCTTCATCCTTCATTCCGCCGGACGGATCAGTTCCATTCGCGGATATCGACGAAGTGCCCGGCAATCGCGGCGGCGGCGGCCATGGCCGGCGAGACGAGATGCGTGCGGCCCTTGAAGCCCTGACGACCTTCGAAATTGCGGTTCGACGTGGAGGCGCAACGCTCGCCCGGTTTCAGGCGGTCGTCGTTCATGGCAAGGCACATGGAGCAGCCGGGCTCGCGCCAGTCAAAACCGGCGGCCTTGAAGATCTTGTCGAGGCCTTCGGCTTCAGCCTGTTCCTTGACGAGGCCGGAGCCCGGGACGATCATCGCATTGACGGTCGCGGCGACCGTCTTGCCCTCGACGACCTTGGCAGCGGCACGCAGGTCTTCGATGCGGCCGTTGGTGCACGAGCCGATGAAGACGCGGTCGACGACGATGTCGGTCATTTTCGTGCCCGGCTTCAGGCCCATATAATCAAGCGCCCGCCACTTGGAGGCACGCTTCGTTTCGTCCTGGATTTCGTCCGGGTTCGGCACGGTGCCCTGAACGGAGACGACGTCCTCCGGCGAGGAGCCCCAAGAAACGATCGGCGGCAATTCGGCGGCGTTCAGTTTGACGACGCGGTCGAAATGAGCGCCTTCGTCTGATTTCAGCGTCTTCCAATAGGCGATCGCCTGTTCGAGTGCTTCGCCCTTCGGTGCGCGCGGCTTGCCCTTGATATATTCGAAGGTGGTTTCGTCAGGGGCGATGAGGCCGGCGCGGGCGCCGCCTTCGATCGACATGTTGCAGATCGTCATGCGGCCTTCCATCGAAAGCGCACGGATCGCTTCGCCGGCATATTCGATGACGTAGCCAGTGCCGCCTGCAGTGCCAATCTCGCCGATGATGGCAAGAACGATATCCTTGGCGGTGACGCCCGCCGGCAGCTGGCCGTCGACCTGCACCAGCATGTTCTTCGCCTTTTTCTGAATCAGCGTCTGGGTGGCGAGAACGTGCTCGACCTCGGACGTGCCGATGCCGTGGGCGAGAGATCCGAAGGCGCCGTGCGTGGAGGTATGGCTATCGCCGCAAACGATCGTCATGCCCGGCAGGGTGAAGCCCTGTTCCGGCCCGATGATGTGGACGATGCCCTGGCGTTTATCGTTCTCGGAATAATATTCGACATTGAACTCGGCGGCATTCTTGGCGAGCTGCTCGACCTGGATGCGGCTTTCCTCGTTCTTGATGCCGAGATGGCGGTCGGCCGAAGTGGGAACGTTGTGATCGACGACGGCAAGCGTCTTCTCCGGGGCGCGAACCTTGCGGCCGGACATGCGCAGGCCTTCGAAAGCCTGCGGCGAGGTGACTTCATGGACCAGGTGACGGTCGATGTAGAGAAGACAGGTGCCGTCTGCCTGTTCATCGACCAGATGGTCGTCCCAAATCTTGTCGTAGAGGGTACGCGGTGCGCTCATTGCGGTAAGTCCGTTTTTGGAAGCTTTTGAAAATCGGAAAAAAGCGGATCAGGCACCGCCGGCCGTCATTCGATCAACGAAGTCGGCTGTTGAGCGCACCGGAAACGCATGCGAAGAACCGCGCCGGCAGGCGATAATGATCCTGCAGCACGAAAATATGCGCGCCAGTGCATCTGAACTTGGATTCCATGGCGCTGGATATAGCGATTTTTGATGGAAACGGCAATTCGAATCATGAAGCTCTATCGCCGCGGCATCTGCTTCATCTTCTTCTCGATCCGCCGCAGCGCCAGCGATAGGCCGATTGTCAGGATCAGGTAGATATAGGTGACAATCGAATAGGTCTCGAAAAAGCGGAAGGAGCCGGACGCATAGACCTTGCCCATCTGAGTGATATCGGCCACGCCGAGCACGGAGACGAGGGAGGAGTCCTTCACCATCGAGACGAAATCGTTGGAGAGCGGCGGCAAGATGACCCGGATCGCCTGCGGGAAGACAACGAGCCGGAAGCGGCGGTAGCGCGACAAGCCGAGCGACTTTGCTGCCTCGATCTGGCCGATATCGACCGACTGAAAACCGGCGCGGAAGATCTCGGCAATGAAGGAGGAATAGCCGATCATCAGCGCGATGATGGCCCGCCACATCAACGAGAGGTCGCGCACCAGGATCGGTTCGGCGACGCCGGCCTTCACCAAAGGTGTGATGATCGCGTTATAGGCCGCGACAAATCCCGGCGCGCCGACGAAGGCGACGTAGAAAAGCAGCACCAGGATTGGGATTCCGCGGATGATCTCGATGTAGAAGCGGGCGATCTGGCGCAGCACGACGCTGTCCGCCAGGCCGAGCAGCGCGATGCCGAGACCAAGCACCGTAGCCAGCGCAAAAGCGACGAGCGTCACAAATACGGTGACGCCGACGCCATTCACCACGGTGCGGAAGACCTGGGTGTAAATGTCGTTGGTGATGATGACGACGGCGAGAACGATGCCGATCAGGATAAGGACGGCCAGCCACCAGGGACGGTCGTCCTTCTCCTGTCGCGGGGATGGTTGTGGCGCCATCTGCGATCGCTCGAGGGACTATTCGCCCATCTTGTAGTCGAGAAACCACTTCTTGTTCAGCGCATCGAACGTTCCGTCAGCCTTCAGCGCGGCGATGGCGGCATTGACGGGAGCGACGAGATCGGAGCCTTTCGGGAAGATGAAACCGAAATCCTCGGTGCCGAGCGGTTCGCCGACCACCTTCAGTCCGCCGTTCGAGGAATCGACATAACCCTTTGCAGCGACGCTGTCGGTGAGGACGAGATCGACGTCGCCTGTCTTCAAGGCTTGCACGGTTGCGCCGAAGGTTTCGAAAAGTTTGATGCGCGGGTTCTGCTCGTTGCCGTCGAGGATTTCATAGACGGCGGTGTAGAAAGGCGAAGTGCCCGGCTGGGCGCCGATCAGGCCATCCTTGAAATCACCGAAGGACTTGGCGTCGGTGAAGCGTTTCTCATCGCCGCGCACCAGCATGAATTGCTGCGAGCGCATATAGGGATCGGAGAAGTCGACCTTCTGCTTGCGGTCGTCCTTGATGGTGATGCCGGTCATGCCGATGTTGTACTGGCCGTCGGAAACCGCCTGGATCATCGCGTCCCAGCTGGTGTTCTGGTACTCGACCTTGAAATTCAGCCGCTTGGCGATCTCATTCATCGCATCATACTCCCAGCCGATCGCCTTCCCTGATTTCGGATCGACGAACTGCAGCGGCGGATAGGCATTCTCGGTGACGACGACGACGCTCTTGCCGCCGAGGTCCGGCAGTTCGGCGGCCGATGCGGCGAACGGCAGAAGAGAAAGGGCGGCGAGGCCCGCAAGGACGGTACGACGAAACAGCATTGAACGCTCCAAATTGAACGCGAAAATTGTCACGGAAAATAGGCCTGTGGCAAGGCCGTCATCTGCACGGGCGCGCAAAAAACAGAAAAGGCGATCCGAAGACCGCCTTTCCAGAAACAGAATTTTGCGCAGATATTATTCTGCTGCCTTCTCGGCCTCGGCTGCAGCGGCTGCTTCAGCAGCCTCGGCTGCTGCCTTCTCGGCGGCGAGCGCCTGGGCTGCTGCAACCTTCTCAGCTTCGATACGGGCCTTTTCCTCGGCGACAGCAGCGCGCTCGGCGTCGTTGAGCTTGCGGGCGCGAACGCCGGTGTCTTCAACGATACGGGCGGACTTGCCGCGACGGTCGCGGAGGTAATAGAGCTTGGCGCGGCGGACCTTACCGCGGCGAACGACGTCGACGCTTTCGATCAGCGGCGAGTAGACCGGGAATACGCGCTCGACGCCTTCACCGTAGGAGATCTTGCGGACCGTGAAGTTTTCCTGCAGGCCGCCTCCGGAGCGGGCGATGCAGACGCCTTCATAGGCCTGAACGCGGGTACGGTTGCCTTCCGTGACCTTGACGTTGACGCGGACGGTGTCGCCCGGGGAGAATTCGGGAAGCGTGCGCTTGGCTTCGATCTTGGCGGCCTGTTCGGCCTCGAGCTGCTGGATGATGTTCATCGTCTTAACCTTTGGTTCTTCTGAAACAGCCAGAGCGCTCGACACTGATCCCTTGGGTAACCTCAGGATTTTGCCCTTGCGGGCGGGAGCGGATTCGCCATTCTTTGTTTGCTGGCAGACGGGGTTAACCCCATTTCCGCGTGCGCCAATACACGAAAGGCCGGCGCTTGTCATCCCTCGCACGACATTTTTGTGAAATGGCCGGCGGAATCAGCCGTTTTTATCGCGCTTCGCCATTTCGAGCAGATCCGGCCGCCGCTCCTCCGTCAGTCGAACTGCCTGCTCGCGCCGCCATTTCTCGATCGCGCCGTGGTTGCCCGAGGTGAGAACCGAAGGAATTTCGCGGCCCTCCCACTCCTGCGGGCGGGTATAATGGGGATGTTCCAGCAGCCCGCCTTCGAAGCTTTCGTGCAGGCCGGAGAGGTCATTGCCCATGACGCCCGGCAGGATGCGGATGATCGCATCGAGCAGGACCAGCGCCGCTGGCTCGCCGCCCGACAGCACATAGTCGCCGATCGAGACTTCTTCCAGTCTACGCGCCTCGATTACCCGCTGGTCGACGCCCTCGAAACGGCCGCAGACGATGATGACGCCGTCACCCGCCGCAAGCTCGCGCACGCGCTGCTGCGTCAGCGGCCGGCCGCGCGGGCTCATCAGCAGGCGCGGGCGGAGGTCATCTTCACCGGCACTGTCGATCGCGCGCGCCAGAACGTCAGCCTTAAGCACCATGCCGGCGCCGCCGCCGGCCGGCGTGTCATCGACGGTGCGGTGTCTATCGGTGGCGAAGTCGCGGATCTGTACCGGATCCAGCGACCATTGCCCGCGCTCCATCGCCTTGCCGGCGAGCGAGAAACCAAGATGCCCCGGAAACATTTCCGGATAAAGTGTCAGTACGCGCGCGCGAAAAGCCATTACTTCTTCTTTTTTGGCTTGCCCGCGGTGAACGGCGAAAGCTCGGGGTCGTCGACCAGTCCCGCCGCCAGCGGATCGATCAGCAGCGTGCCGGCTTCAAGATCGATTTCCAGCACAGAGGCTTCCGAGAAGGGAATGAGAACCGGCCGCTTGCCCGGGCCCTTGAGCTCCAGGAGATCGCCGGCGCCGAAATCGAAGATGCCGGTGACCGTGCCGTAGCTGACGCCCTTGTCATCAAGCGCTTCGAGCCCTTCGAGATCGGCATAATAGAATTCGTCTTCCTCGAGCTCATCGTCCGGCAGGTTGTCTCGCTCGATATAGAGTTCAAGCCCGTTCAGCGCTTCGGCGGCGTTGCGGTCGTTGATGCCGCGGAAACGGACGACGACGACGTTCTTCATCTCGCGGATTTCGAGAATTTCGAAGCTGCGTCCGTCCATGCTGTGCAGATGGCCGTAATCGCCGATCGCCGTCGGATCGGCCGTGTAGGCCTTGGCGCGCACCTCGCCCCTGAGGCCCTGAGCGCCACCGATCGTTGCCATCAAAACCGGGTTTTCAAGCTTTGTCATGGGTTCCTTCATGTGAAGCCGGAAGACAGCTTCTCATAAACGAAGTGCGGGCGATTGGAAACGAAAACGGGCGGCATGTCGCCATGCCGCCCGCTCGATAAGGAGAGGTCCCGATTATTCCGCAGCGTCGGCAGCAGCTGCAGCGGCGTCAGCGGCCTTTTGAGCCTTTTCGGCGGCGCGTTCCTGGGCGCGCTTGCCGGGCTTAGCCTTGATCGGGTTGTTCTTGGCTTCGCGCTTGGCAACGCCGGCTTCATCGAGGAAGCGCAGAACGCGGTCGGTCGGCTGGGCGCCATTGTCGATCCAGTGCTTGATGCGCTCGGCGTTCAGCTGAACGCGCTTCTCATCGTCCTTGGCGAGCATCGGGTTCCAGGAGCCGAGGTTTTCGAGGAAGCGGCCGTCACGCGGGCTGCGCGCGTCGGCGAGCACGACGTGGTAGTACGGACGCTTCTTGGAGCCACCGCGGGCGAGACGAATTTTCAGTGCCATGTTCTTTACTCCTTAGGCTTTTCTTGACCGCTTCGTAGGGCGGTAGGGTTATCGGGCTGCGGCGCTCTGTTCAGCGTGATCCGCAGCGATCTGCTCATGATGCCGGATGACTTCCTTGATGACGAAGTTCAGGAACTTCTCGGCGAAATCCGGATCCAGATTGGCGGTCTTCGCCAGCTGGCGAAGGCGTTCGATCTGGTATTCTTCGCGCGCCGGATCGGCCGGCGGCAGATTATATTTGGCCTTCAGCAGGCCGACCTCTTTCGTGCAGCGGAAGCGTTCGGCCAGCATGTGCACGAGAGCGGCATCGATATTGTCGATCGACTGACGATAGCTCGCGAGTTGGGCTTTGACGTCTGGATCAATCATGGGGCAAGCGATCCTTTCACTTCTTCTTCGGCAAGCCGGGCAATCCCGGGAAACCACCGCCAAGGCCCGGCAGCTTGGCGCCGCCGAGGCCAGGCAAACCACCCGGCAGTCCGCCGAGACCGGGCATGCCCGCACCCGGCTTTCCAAGCCCCGCCGCTTCCGCCTGCTTCTGCAGGGCTTCTAACTGCTTCGGGTCGATATTCGAGAGGTCGGGCATGCCGCCGCCAAGCCCCATCTTGCCGGCAAGGCCGCTCATCATCTGCTTCATCATGCCGCCTTTGCCCTTGCCGCCCATCATCTTCATCATATCAGCCATCTGGCGGTGCATCTTCAGAAGCTTGTTGATGGCGGCTGCATCGGTCCCGGAGCCGGCGGCGATGCGCTTCTTGCGCGAATGCTTGAGCAGGTCGGGATTGGCGCGCTCGGCCTTGGTCATCGACTGGATAATGGCGATCTGGCGGCCGAAAAGCTTGTCGTCGAGACCGGCGGCGGCCATCTTGTCCTTCATGCCGGCCATGCCGGGCATCATGCCCATGATACCGCCCATGCCACCCATCTTCTGCATCTGGCGCAGCTGGTCGGCGAGGTCGTTGAGGTCGAATTTGCCCTTGGCCATCTTGGCGGCCATGGCGGCCGCCTTCTCGGCATCGATATTCTCGGCGGCACGCTCCACGAGCGAGACGATGTCGCCCATGCCGAGGATGCGGTCGGCGATGCGGCGGGGATGGAACTCCTCGAGCTCGCTCATCTTCTCGCCGACGCCGATCAGCTTGATCGGCTTGCCGGTGACGGCGCGCATCGAAAGGGCAGCACCGCCGCGGCCATCGCCGTCCATACGGGTTAGTACAAGGCCGGTGATGCCGACGCGTTCGTCGAAATTGCGGGCGAGGTTGACGGCGTCCTGGCCGGTGAGGCTATCGGCGACCAGCAGGATTTCGTGTGGGATTGAGCGCTTCTTGATGTCGGCCATCTCGACCATCAAGGGCTCGTCGATATGAGTGCGGCCTGCGGTGTCGAGAATGACGACGTCATGGCCGCCGAGCTTGGCCGCCTGCACGGCGCGGGCGGCGATATCGGTCGGCGACTGGCCTGCAATGATCGGCAGCGTGTCGATATTGGTCTGCGCGCCGAGCTGGCGAAGCTGTTCCTGGGCTGCCGGACGACGCGTATCGAGCGACGCCATCAGCACCTTCTTCTTATCGCGCGTCGACAGGCGATTGGCGATCTTGGCGGTCGTCGTCGTCTTGCCCGAGCCCTGCAGGCCGACCATCATGACCACGACAGGGGCCGGCGCATGCAGATCGATGCCTACACCGTCGCCGCCCAGCATCTCAACCAGTTCGTCATGCACGATCTTGACGACCATCTGACCAGGCTTGATCGACTTCAGGATCTCGGCGCCGACGGCTTTTTCACGCACGCGGTCGGTGAAGGAGCGGACGACATCGAGCGCGACATCGGCCTCCAGCAACGCGCGGCGAACCTCGCGCAGCGCTGCGGAAACATCGGCTTCCGAAAGCGCGCCACGGCCTGTCAGTCCATTCAGAATGGATCCAAGACGGTCCTGGAGGTTTTCAAACATCGGTTCTTCCTTGATACGTTTCGGGCGGGTTCGATATGCCCGGAAACGTCGTGCTTTTCCGTGACGAAAACAAGACGCAAAGCCAAAAAGCACCCGAGGGCGCATCGCGCTGTCGGGTGTTGACCTCCGGGATCTCGAAGTCCCGGTCGGCGGCTCGGAGTCATGCGGCTCGTCGCGGATTGGGCGCGATAAACAGGAAAGCGACGGGAAAGTCAAGGTGAATACGCGGAACAGGCGCGTGGCCGGATGTCAGAGGCCCATGTGGCGGGCGGCCGCGAACGTTAAAACTTCTGCTCGCAGTCACAATCCACAATACAAGGCAGTTGCAAAATATTCCGCTTATGATTCTATTTTCTACTTAAGTGCATCTGTAAAATGATTCGTGAATATCCTTGATGCCGGATGATCCGGCGGAGATATCGATGATGAATCCCGATATTGAAAGTTGGGCACTGGCACGAGCCCATCATATTGTTCTGAACGAAGGCCTTAGTCTTGCAAAGGCGGCACAGGACCTGGATCGAAAACGGTCCCGCTCGCTGGTCTACGAGCTGAGGAAGGTCATCACCGCCGCTATCGTCGAGGCGCATGCGGCGTCGTTCGAATCCGACGGCAGGCAGCGGTAGAATCCGGACTGCTCCGAAGGCTCAGTCGGCCGCAATGCCCCCGCGGCACTCACCCACTGGTAATTCCCTCGCATTTCCGCCATATACAGCGGAAAAGGCGGACGGAATGACAATATGAGTGCAACGGTCGAATTCGCAAGGATGAACGGGCTTGGCAACAAGATCCTGGTCGTCGACATGCGCGGCCGGCCTGACAAGGTGACGCCCGCAGCGGCGGTGGCGCTCAATGCCGATCCGCAGACCGAGTTCGATCAGATCATGGCAATCCATGATCCGAAGGCCGAAGGTACCGATGCCTTCATCGATATCTTGAATTCCGACGGTTCGAAGGCGCAGGCCTGCGGCAACGGCACGCGTTGCGTCGTGCAGGCGCTCGCTGCTGAGACCGGCCGGAAGGCTTTCACCTTCCAGACGGTCGCCGGCATTCTCTATGCCGTCGAGCACGACGACGGGACGATCTCCGTCGATATGGGCAAGCCGGTCTTCGAATGGAACCGGATCCCGCTGGCGGAGGAATTCCACGACACCAGCCGTATCGAACTGCAGATTGGCCCGATCGACAACCCCGTCCTGCATTCGCCTTCCGCGATGTCGATGGGCAATCCGCATGCGATCTTTTGGGTGGACAAGGACGTGATGTCCTATGATCTCGCCCGCTTCGGGCCGCTGCTCGAAAATCACCCGATGTTTCCCGAACGCGCCAATATCACGCTTGCGCAGGTGACGTCGCCGACATCCTTGACGACGCGCACCTGGGAGCGTGGCGCGGGGTTGACGCTTGCCTGCGGCTCGGCCGCCTGTTCCGCCGCCGTCAGCGCCGCGCGTACCGGCCGTACCGGCCGCAAGGTGACGATCAACGTGGCGAGCGCCAAGCCGTCGGCGACACTTTCGATCGAATGGCGCGAGCGCGACGATCACGTCATCATGACGGGTCCTGCCGAATGGGAATGGTCGGGCCGGCTTGATCCCTCGACAGGCCTCTGGTCGCGTGATGGAACCCAAGAGGTCGAGGCGCAGTGAGCGGCATCGAGGTCATTTCCTTCGGCTGCCGCCTCAACACATATGAATCCGAAGTGATGAAGGTGCAGGCCGAGAAGGCGGGGCTCAACAACGCCATCCTGGTCAATACCTGTGCCGTGACCGGCGAGGCCGTGCGCCAGGCACGCCAGGCGATCCGTCGGGCGCGGCGCGATAATCCGCATGCCCGGATCATCGTCACCGGCTGCGCCGCGCAGACGGAAAAAGAGACCTTCGCCGCCATGGCGGAGGTCGACGCGGTGCTCGGTAACGAGGAAAAGCTTGCGAGCGCCTCATATCGCAGCCTGCCGGATTTCGGCGTTTCGGCCGAAGAGAAGCTCCGTGTCAACGATATCATGAGCGTCAAGGCGACGGCGCCGCAGATGGTCAGGCATATCGACGGCCATGTACGCGGCTTCATCCAGGTGCAGAACGGCTGTGACCATCGCTGCACTTTCTGCATCATTCCCTATGGCCGCGGTAATTCCCGCTCGGTGCCGATGGGCGCAGTCGTCGATCAGGCCAGCAAGCTGGTCGACAGCGGTTATCGCGAAATCGTACTGACCGGAGTCGATGCCACCAGCTATGGCGGCGATTTGCCCGGCGCGCCGACCCTCGGGCTTCTCGCGAAGACGCTGCTGAAGCAGATTCCGCATATCCGCCGTCTCAGGCTTTCCTCGATCGACAGCATCGAGGCCGACGCTCATCTGATGGACCTCATTGCCGACGAGCCCCGCTTCATGCCGCATCTGCATCTGTCGCTGCAGCATGGCGACGACATGATCCTGAAGCGCATGAAGCGCCGGCATTCGCGCGCCGATGCGCTGCGGTTCATAGAGGACGCGCGGCGGCTCCGCCCGGACATGAGCTTCGGCGCCGATATGATCGCCGGTTTTCCGACGGAAACGGAAGAGATGTTCGCCAATTCCGTGCGGCTTGCCGAAGAGGCCGGCATCGCGCATCTGCACGTTTTCCCCTACAGCCCGCGTCCCGGCACGCCGGCCGCCAGAATGCCGCAGCTCGACCGGTCGCTGGTCAAGGATCGCGCCGCCCGGCTGCGCGCCACTGGACATAGGCTGCACCAATCCCATCTCGATCGCATGGTCGGAACCCGGCAGTGGCTGCTTGTCGAAAACAATGGCCTGGCGCATACGGAGAATTTCACGCTGGTCGCAGCCCCCGGCCTTCGCCCCGGCGAGCTTGTGCCGGCGACGATCACCGGCCACAATGACAAGCATCTCGACATGCAATTGACGGCCGCAGCGGCCTGACTTTCACGGAATCCCCATGGCGCTCAGTTTCATCAAAAAGGTCTTCACCTTCGGCAAGCCGGCTGAAGAGCGCGTGCCCGAGGCTGTGGAGCGGGAACTTGAACCGCGCTCGCGCGACGAAGACCTACCGATCGCGGAAGACCCTGTTCGTCCCGAGGAGATGGATACGGCAGGCGGGCCGGCCGCCGATGTCGGCGAGGGCGGGGCCGAGGAGCCTGTTGGGGCCGAAACGGAAGTTCTGCTGCCGGCCGATCATTTGGGTGACATGGGTGTCGTGCCGCTTTCATTGCTGGAAGCTGAGGCGGTAGCGGAGGTGCAGGGCGAAATCCAGGCGCCTGTCGAAACCGTTGGGGAAACACCCCCCTCTGTCCCTCCGGGACATTTCCCCAACAAGGGGGGAGATCATTTGGAGCCTGACGCGCCGATTTCGGCTGAAAAAGTCGAGGAAGCCGCAGAAACGCCTCCAGAGGAGATTTCGCCTGAGATCGATGAGATACCAAACATCTCCGTTCAGCCGATCTCTCCCCTTGTGGGGGAGATAACCGGCAGGGCAGAGGGGGGTATCACACCCGCCGAACCCGTCGATGCGCTCCCAGAACAGCCGAAGCTTGAATCTCCCATCCTCCCCAAAGGCTTCGCCACCGGCCCGAAGGTTGCCGAACCCGAACCCGTTCTCCCCCAACCGAAGCTCAGCTGGTTCCAGCGCCTGCGCAACGGTCTCGCGCGCACCTCCTCGCAGCTCACCGGTCAGATCACCGCGCTCTTCACCAAGCGCAAACTCGATGACGAGACGTTGCAGGATCTCGAGGACTTGCTGATCCAGGCCGATCTCGGCGTCGAGACGGCAATGCGCGTCACCGATACGCTCGCTTCCGAACGCTACGGCAAGGATGTGACGGGCGAGGATGTCAGCCGCATCATGGCATCCGAAATCGCCAAGGTGTTGAAGCCCGTCGCCAAGCCGCTGCAGCTCGACCTCTCGCACAAGCCGCACGTCATCCTCGTCGTTGGCGTCAACGGCACCGGCAAGACGACGACAATCGGCAAGCTCGCGGCGAAACTTTCGGGCGCCGGGCTGAAGGTGATGCTGGCTGCCGGCGATACATTCCGCGCGGCGGCGATCGAGCAGCTGAAGATCTGGGCCGAGCGGACAAATTCCGAATTCATCGGCACCAAGCTCGGCGCGGATGCCGCCGGCCTCGCCTATGACGCCTTCGAACAGGCCAAGGCGAAAAAATGCGACGTGCTGATCGTCGATACAGCCGGTCGCCTGCAGAACAAGGCCGAACTGATGGCCGAACTCGAGAAGATCGTGCGCGTGCTCGGCAAACTCGATCCCGATGCGCCGCATACCGTGCTGCAGACGCTGGATGCCACGACGGGACAGAATGCGCTGAGCCAGGTTGAGATCTTCCGCAATGTCGCCGGCGTCAACGGGCTGATCATGACCAAGCTCGACGGCACTGCGCGCGGCGGCATTCTCGTCGCGATCTCTGCCAAGCACAAGCTGCCGGTCTATTTCATCGGCGTCGGCGAGGGTGTGGACGATTTGGAGCCGTTCGAGGCCGAGGATTTTGCTCACGCCATTGCCGGGCTTCCCCAATGATGCCACAGATATGCCGCCGAAAGCCTGCAAGGGACGGTCGGGAAACAGGTTTTCAGCAATAGCAGGTTTGAAGAGCGCATGACTACCGAAAGCGATATCACCCCGAGCGCGGCCGACCGCCATCATCCGATGCTGAAACTGGCGCTGGAACTCGGGCCGCTGATGATTTTCTTCTTTGCCAATCTTCGCGGTCAGTGGCTGGTGGAGAGATTTCCTGCTCTTTCGGAGCTGGGCGGTCCTCTGTTCGTCGCGACCGCTCTTTTCATGGCGGCGACGGTCATTTCGCTGACCGTATCGAAGATCGTGCTCGGCCATTTGCCGATCATGCCCTTTGTCTCTGGCATCGTCGTGGTCATCTTCGGCTCGCTGTCGATCTGGCTGCAGAATGAGACGTTCATCAAGATGAAGCCGACCATCGTCAATACGCTCTTCGGAGTGGCGCTCCTCGGCGGGCTTGCCTTCGGCCGGTCGCTGCTCGGCTATGTATTCAATGCGGCCTTCCAGCTCGATGCCGCGGGGTGGCGCAAGCTTACCATCCGCTGGGGCGTCTTCTTCCTGTTTCTGGCCGTGCTGAACGAAGTCGTCTGGCGCAATTTTTCAAACGATACCTGGGTCGCCTTCAAGGTCTGGGGCACGATGCCGATCACCATCATCTTCACGCTGGCGCAGATGCCGCTGGTGCTGAAACATAGCGTCAATCTGGAAACGGACGGCGAGACGTGAGCGCAGCAGACGCCGAATATCGAGCAAGACATCAGACCTTCTGGTTCGTCGCCTGCCTCGCGGTCCTGGTCGCCCAGGTCGTCGCCGAATATCTGATCGGCCGCGTACCGATCTGCGCCTGCGGCTATGTCAAGCTGTGGGAGGGCGGGGTCAATACCAGCGGCAATTCGCAGCATCTGTCTGACTGGTACACGCCGTCGCACATCATCCACGGCTTCCTGTTCTACGGGCTCGCTCACCTGGTCCTGCGCGGCAAGCCGCTTGCGGCAAGGCTGCTGCTGGCGCTGTTCATCGAATCCGCCTGGGAACTGTTGGAAAATTCGCCTCTTATCATCGACCGCTACCGCACGGCGACGATCGCGCTCGATTATTACGGCGACAGCATCCTGAATTCGGCGATGGACACCGTCTTCATGTGCCTCGGCTTCTTCTTCGCCTGGCGCGCGCCGGTCGCGCTGACGGTGGCGATCGCCATCTTCTTCGAGGTTTTCACCGGCTATGTGATACGCGACAACCTGACGCTCAATGTGCTGATGCTGATCTGGCCCGTCGAGGCTATCAGGGTATGGCAGGGTGGGGGTTAATTCCGGTTTGCGGGAGCCGCTCTCCAAAAAAACTACGACGCCTGCTTGCCCAGCGCCTTTTCCATCGCCGGAAACAGCCCTTCCTTCAGGCTGATATCGTCGAAGGGACCGACCCGCTTGTATAGGATGGTGCCGTCGGGGCCGACCAGATAGCTTTCCGGAATGCCGTAGACGCCCCAATCGATCGCCGCCTTGCCGTTCGGATCGACGCCGATCGCCTTATAGGGATTGCCGAGTTCGCCAAGGAAGCGCAGCGCGTTCTCGTTCTTGTCCTTGTAATTGATGGCGACGATGTTCAGCCGGCCGTCTTTCGCGAGTTCCTTCAGGATAGGGTGCTCGTCACGGCAGGGGATGCACCAGGAGGCGAAGACGTTCACGAGGGTCAGCTTGCCGACGATCGCGGCGTCGGTCAGCGGGGGCAGGTTGGCGCCTTCGAGCGGTGGAAGGTTCAGCGACGGCGCCTTGGTGCCGATCAGGGCGGAAGGAATTTCGGCGATGTTCTTGCCATGGAAATCCTGATCGTAGAGCATCTTCGCAGCCGTCGCGGCAATGCCGCCGAATACGATCAGCGGCAGAAGCGCCAGCGCGTAGCGGCCAAATCCGCGCGGCTTGGCAGTTCTGGTTTCGGGTGTCTCGGTCATTCGCCGTCCTTCGGCCGCGCCGAGCGGCGGCGGATACCGGCGGCCTCGAGCGCTGCAAGCTCGCGGCGGCACGCCCTGCCGTCGGCCCAGGTCCACAGGATGATGGCGGTCGTCACCAATGCGGCGGCGCCATAGGATGCATAGACATAGAAGGCGTGGGTCAAGGCCTATTCCTCCCGGCTGGCCATGCGGGCGGCGAGACGGCGCTGGGCGGCGACGCGGCGGCGCCAGATCTCGTTTCTCATTGCCATGATGTGCAGCGTGAAGAAGAGCAGCGTGAAGGCGATGGCCATGACGAGGAGCGGGCGCAGAAATTCCGGATCGATCGCAGGGCCGTCGAGGCGCATCACGCTTGCCGGCTGGTGCAGCGTGTTCCACCAGTCGACCGAGAACTTTATGATCGGGATGTTGACGAAGCCGACCAGGATGAGCACGGCGGAGACGCGCGCCGCTCTGGATGGGTCATCGATGGCGCGGCTCAACGCAATGAGGCCAAGGTACATCAGGAAGAGAATGAAGACGGAGGTGAGCCTCGCATCCCAGACCCACCAGGTGCCCCACATCGGTTTGCCCCAGAGCGAACCGGTGACGAGCGCGAGCAGCGTAAAGGCTGCACCGAGCGGAGCAGCTGCCTTGGCGGAGACGTCGGCCAACGGGTGGCGCCAGACGAGCGTACCGATCGCCGAGACGCTCATGATCGTGTAGCACATCATCGAAAGCCAGGCCGAGGGCACATGGATATACATGATGCGTACCGTCTCGCCCTGCTGGTAATCGCCTTCGGTGGCGAAGCTCAGATAAAGGCCGATCGCAAAACAGACGGCGGTGATGCCGGCCATCCAGGGAACGACTCGGGCCGCCAGCGCCAGAAACCGCGTCGGGTTGGCGAGATCGCTGATTTTGCTGATGGCAAGGCTGGTTTGGCTCATGCCCGCTTCCTTACCTTGATCCGGCCATTCCCGCAATCGAATGGCATTCAATCCGACGTGTTTCGCAGCGCCAAGGCGGCGGCGGCCGGACCGATGACCGCGAAGAAGAGCGTCAGTGCGATCAATATGAGGAAGGGCGGCAGGAATGGCGCCGGCTCCTCGACTGCGGCATAGGTGGCGCTGACGCCGAAGATCAGCACGGGGATGGTCAGCGGCAGCACGAGGATCGAGACCAGCAAGCCGCCGCGGGGCAGGGCGACGGCGACGGCAGCGCCGACGGCGCCGATGAAGGTGATCGCGGGCGATCCGACGAAGAGCGTCAGCATGGTGGCGCCGATCGACGTCTCGTTCATGTTCATGAAGAGGCCGAGCAGCGGCGAGGCGATGACCAGCGGCAGGCTGGTGGCGGTCCAGTGGGCGAAGCATTTGACCAGCACGGTGAGCACGAGCGGCGTTTCCTGCATCAGCATCAGATCGAGCGATCCGTCATCACGCTCGGCCTGGAACAGGCGGTCGAGACCGAGAAGGGCGGCGAGCAACGCGCCGATCCAGACGATGGCGGGGCCGATGCGTGAAAGCAGCTTGAGATCCGGCCCGACGCCGAAGGGGATGACGGCGACGACGGTCAGGAAGAACAGCACGCCGATCAGTGCGCCGCCGCCGGCGCGGATCGAGAGTTTGAGGTCGCGGAGGAAGAGGGCGGTCATGCGGGGCGGCTCTCTGCAGGTACGCAGGACGGGGCATCGACAAGCATCATCCCCATACCCTCTGATCCATGCCAGCAAAGCCCGTCATCTTCATCTCATGCACATTCTTCAATCCCAGAGGCTGATGCGTCGCCGCGAGCACGATTCCACCCTTGGCAAGATGGGTTTCGATCAATCCTGCAAACAGCCGGTCGGCGCTGGCGTCCAATGCCGCCGTGGGTTCATCGAGGATCCAGACGGGGCGGTGGGCGACGAGCAGCTTGGCGAAGGCGAAGCGACGCTGCTGGCCGGCGGAGAGATAACCGAAGGGAACGTGGGTGATTCCCGAGAGGCCGACTGCTTCGGCGGCGTCTTCGAGAGGGAGGACGGCGGCGGCAGGATGGCCAAGGAAGGACTGCCAGAATTCCAAATTCTCCGCAACCGTGAGCTCATCCTTCATCGCATTTCGGTGGCCGAGGTAGTGGCTGACCTCGCCGGGATGCCGGCCTTGCGGGCTCTCTTCATCGCGGAAGATGACAGTCCCTTTTTCGGGCTTGAGAAGACCGGCGGCAACGCGCAGCAAAGTGGATTTTCCCGATCCATTTTTGCCAGTCAGGACAAGCGTTTCTCCTGCCGTCAAGTGGAAGGAAACGTTTACGAAAATGAGATCCTCACCGCGTCTTGCAGCCAGATTTTCGGCGGTGAGTTGCATGCGTCGGTTCTTTCTTCGTTGCGGCTTTCGGAAGGCTCAAAAAATGTCTGGTTTTGGCAGTGCTCGGGTATGGCAAGTTTTTAGGAAATTATCTATAAGACCGGCAACCACGCCAGCGGTCGGCGTGAATTTCATCCTTGCGCCGAACTTGGAGCGTCTCCTCCACGTGCGGACAGCGGAAATGGCCGCACCCGCATCCTGATGTGCATTAAGTGCATAGGCGTTCGCACGACTGTGTTGGCTATCAGAACGGGGTCTCTCGTGTCTAAATCTCTTGACAGTTTCAATTGTCGTTCCACGCTTTCCGTGAACGGGAAGGACTATGTCTATTACAGCCTGCCCAAGGCTGAGGCAAACGGTCTGGCCGGCGTATCGAAGCTTCCCTATTCGATGAAGGTGCTGCTCGAAAACCTGCTGCGCTTCGAAGACGGCCAGTCGGTCACCAAGGAGCACATCCTCGCCGTCGCGGAGTGGCTGAACAACAAGGGTGCGGTCGAAAATGAAATCGCCTATCGCCCGGCGCGCGTGCTGATGCAGGACTTCACCGGCGTTCCCGCCGTCGTCGACCTTGCCGCGATGCGCGACGCGATGGTGTCGCTGGGCGGCGATCCCGAGAAGATCAACCCGCTCGTTCCCGTCGATCTCGTCATCGACCACTCGGTCATCGTCGACGAATTCGGCACGCCGCAGGCCTTCGCCAAGAACGTCGAGCTGGAATATCAGCGCAACGGCGAACGCTACCGCTTCCTGAAATGGGGCCAGCAGGCGTTCAAGAATTTCCGGGTCGTTCCTCCGGGCACCGGCATCTGTCACCAGGTCAATCTCGAATATCTCGGCCAGACCGTCTGGACCAAGGAAGAGGACGGCGAGACCATCGCCTATCCCGACACCTGCGTCGGCACGGACAGCCACACGACGATGATCAACGGTCTCGGCGTTCTCGGCTGGGGCGTGGGCGGTATCGAGGCTGAAGCCGCGATGCTCGGCCAGCCGGTTTCGATGCTGCTGCCGGAAGTCATCGGCTTCAAGCTTACCGGTAAGCTCAAGGAAGGTGTCACGGCAACTGACCTCGTTTTGACCGTCGTGCAGATGCTGCGCAAGAAGGGCGTCGTCTCGAAGTTCGTCGAGTTCTTCGGTCCAGGCATGGACAACATGCCGCTCGCCGACCGTGCGACGATCGGCAATATGGGGCCGGAATACGGCGCGACCTGCGGCTTCTTCCCGGTCGATGGCGAAACCATCAACTACCTCACCATGTCCGGCCGCACGCATGACCGGATCGCCCTTGTCGAAGCCTATTCAAAGGCCCAGGGCATGTGGCGCGAAGGCGATGGTTCGGATCTCGTCTTCACTGACACACTGGAACTCGACCTCGGCGACGTCGTACCGTCGATGGCCGGCCCGAAGCGTCCGGAAGGCCGCATCGCGCTCGAAAACATCGCTTCAGGTTTCGCGACGTCGATGGAAGCCGACTACAAGAAGCCGGGGCAGCTCAACAACCGCTACGCTGTCGAGGGCACCGATTTCGATCTCGGCCATGGTGACGTTGCGATTGCCGCCATCACCTCCTGCACCAACACCTCCAACCCGTCGGTGCTGATCGCTGCCGGCCTTCTCGCCCGCAACGCCGTCGCCAAGGGCCTGAAGACCAAGCCGTGGGTCAAGACCTCGCTCGCGCCCGGATCGCAGGTCGTCGGCGAATATCTTGCCAAATCCGGCCTGCAGGCCGACCTCGACAAACTCGGCTTCAACCTCGTCGGCTTCGGCTGCACCACCTGCATCGGCAATTCCGGTCCGTTGCCGGCGCCGATTTCCAAGACGATCAACGACAAGGGCCTGATCGTATCCGGCGTGCTGTCCGGCAACCGTAACTTCGAGGGCCGTATTTCGCCTGATGTCCAGGCGAACTACCTCGCTTCGCCGCCGCTCGTCGTCGCCTACGCTCTCGCTGGCACGGTTCAGAAGGACCTGACCAAGGAGCCGATCGGCGAAGACCAGAACGGCAACCCGGTCTATCTCAAGGATATCTGGCCGACTTCGCACGAGGTGCAGCAGTTCATCCAGAAGTACGTGACACGCGAACTCTACGAAACCAAATATGCCGATGTCTTCAAGGGTGACGTCAACTGGCAGGCCGTTCAGGTTCCGCCGGGCCAGACCTATGCCTGGGACGACAACTCGACCTATGTCCAGAACCCGCCCTATTTCGTCGGCATGGGCAAGAAGGGCACCGGCGTCTCAGACATCAAGGGCGCTCGCGTCCTCGGCCTGTTCGGCGACAAGATCACCACCGACCACATTTCTCCGGCCGGTTCGATCAAGGCGGCATCGCCGGCCGGCGCCTATCTCATCGGCCATGACGTCGCCGTTGCCGACTTCAACCAATACGGCACGCGGCGCGGCAACCATGAAGTGATGATGCGCGGCACCTTTGCCAATATCCGCATCCGCAACCACATGCTTGGCCCGAACGGCAAGGAAGGCGGCTACACCATCCACTATCCGTCGAAGGAAGAGACCTCGATCTACGACGCCGCCATGCAGTACAAGGCCGAAGGCGTGCCGCTCGTCATCTTCGCCGGTGTCGAATATGGCAATGGCTCTTCGCGCGACTGGGCTGCCAAGGGCACCAACCTGCTCGGCGTCAAGGCCGTGATCGCCCAGTCCTTCGAGCGCATCCATCGTTCGAACCTGGTCGGCATGGGCGTCATCCCCTTCGTCTTCGAGGAGGGCACGACCTGGCAGAGTCTCGGCCTCAAGGGCGACGAGCTCGTCACAATCGAGGGGCTTGATAAGATCAAGCCACGCGAGAGGAAGATCGCCAAGATCAGCTATAGCGACGGCTCCGTGAAGGAAGTTCCGCTGCTGTCGCGCGTTGATACGCTCGACGAGGTGATCTACCTCAACAATGGCGGCATTCTGCAGACGGTTCTGCGCGATCTCGCTGCCTGATTTTTAAGAGACCTGACTGATAATGGCCGCCGGGAAGCAGTTTCCGGCGGCTTTTTCTTTGCGGCGACAGTCTTTTCCGGAGGCTCACGATGATTTGTCTCAGGCGCGTTCCGGCCGGGTTGCGGTCTCACCCGTTCGTGATTTTTCGTTTGGAGCCGGAAGGATTATTCGTACGTTCATATCTCAGAGCCTTCGGTTCCAAACGCCGTCGGCGCTGAAAAAGAGGTGCAGGTGAATGTCCCCCCGTTTCTTGATTCCGCTGATCGCCGGTGTTGCTCTTGCAGGCTCGTTGCATGCCGAAGACGGCAAGCGCAGAGGCGTTGTCGAACTTTTCACGTCACAGGGTTGCTCCTCCTGTCCTCCCGCTGATGCCGCCTTCCGGAAACTGGTGAACCAGGGCGATGTCATCGCCCTCGCCTACCACATCGACTACTGGAATTACCTCGGCTGGGCCGATACGCTGAGCTCCAAGGAAAATACCGAGCGGCAGTACGGCTATGCCAGGACGATGGGCCGCAGCAACGTTTATACGCCGCAGGTCATCGTCAACGGACGCGGCCATCTGGCCGGCGCCGATCTGAACGGCATCAACAGCCGGATCGACAGCTACAGCAGCGAAGGCAACGGTCTGACCGTTCCGATCAGCGCGGCGATGCGCGGCGACGAGTTGGAGATCAAGATCGGCGCCGGACAGGGCAAGGCCAATGTCGTTATGGTCTATTTCGACAAGGAAAAGACGATCAACGTCGAAAAGGGCGAAAATAGCGGAAAGAAGATCTCCTATCTGCACAGCGTCACCAATGTCGAAACCGTTGGGATGTGGGACGGCAAGGCGACCAGTCTGACGCTGCCGGCGAGCGTCCTGCAGCGTCCGCAGCTCGAAGGTTGCGCTATCCTGCTGCAGACAGCGACGGCGGACGGCGACCCGGCGGCGATCCTCGGTGCGACCGTGGTGATGGCGGGAAAAAACATCTGACTTTCACCCGTTTACGGGTGGAATGCCGGGCGGCCCGGCCGAGCGTATTCGGGGCTGGGGTTAAGGTCGATACGCTCCGCCGGGCCCTTTGGCGCGCTGGCGCCAAACCGGGATGCATAAATCCCCCGCAAATGAGGCGCTGTTTTGACTGAAATGCGGCAGTGCGGAGAAAGCGTCCTTTCTCCCCAGGCCATCGTACCCGCCTGCATGGCGCCGCAGTGCGGCCTAAAGTGACAGGCCGCGCTCTTGCAATTTGCGGCGGCTCGGGCAAACTGTCACTCTCCTGTCACAAGCGGAGGCCTTGGAGACCTGATGACAGATCAGCCGGATTTGCGACACGGCGAAAGCCGCTCCGTCGACAATGGTTCCTCGGTCGTCGTCGATCTCAGGGAATACAAACAAAGCAAGGACCCGCTTCCGGTGACCTTCCACCGGCGCGAGCTGGATGCAATCCTCTGGATCTACGGCCGTATGGTCGGCGAGGGAGAATGGCGCGATTACGCCATCGATCATCTGAGGGACAGGGCGGTTTTTTCAGTCTTCAAGCGCTCCGGCGAGATGCCGCTCTTTCGGATCGAGAAGAACCCGAAGCTTGCCGCCAAGCAGGGCGCCTATTCCGTGATTAATATCAACGGCATGATCCTGAAGCGCGGTCACGAGTTGAACCAGGTGTTGAAGGTGTTCGACAAGGCCCTGAAGCTCGTCGACAAGTAGGCTTATCAACCCGCAAATAATGTGCCGGGATAGGCGGCCGCATCCGGATTGGTCGTCATGCCCTCGCCGAGGGCGCGCTGCATGAACATCGTGTCCAGCCAGCGCCCGTGTTTATATCCGGTGCCCCTCATCAGACCGACCTCCTCAAAGCCGGCTCCGCGATGAAGCGCGATCGAGGCGGGGCTGGCGCCGCCGATGACGGCAGCCATCTGTCGAAAGCCGAGCACGGTGCAGCGTTCGATCAGTTCGGTAAGGAGGGCCTTGCCGATACCTCGGCCGCGGGCTTCAGGCGCCAGATAGATCGAATCCTCCACCAGCCAGCGATAGGCGGGGCGCGTGCGAAAAGCCGAGGCATAGGCGTAGCCGAGCAGTATCCCGTCTCCATTTACGGCGGCGATATAGGGATAGTGCTGGCTGACGATCGCGGAGAAACGCTGGGCCATCTCGGCTTCGGACGGCGGTGCAATCTCGTAGCTCGCAACGCCATTTAGGACGGCTTCGCGATAAATACCGGCAATAGCGGAGATATCGGCTTCGGAGGCATCGCGCAACAGGAAGGACATTCGGCAACAAATCCATCGAGGGAGGTCTTTCAAACCACTCCGCTGAAGCCAGCGCAATAAAAAAGGCGGCCCGGAGCCGCCTTTTTCGATCGTGATAGACCTGCTTATTTACGGTTGCCCATGAACTGCAGCAGGAACATGAAGAGGTTGATGAAGTCGAGATAGAGTGTCAGCGCACCCATGATCGCCTTGCGGCCGGCAACAGCGACGTCATCAGCTTCGTAGTAGAGTTCCTTGATCCGCTGCGTGTCGTAGGCGGTGAGGCCTGCGAAGATCAGCACGCCGATTACCGAGATCGCGAACTGCAGCGCGGACGAAGCCAGGAAGATGTTGACGAGCGACGCGATGATCAGACCGAACAGGCCCATGATCAGGAACGAGCCTATCGCCGACAGGTCACGCTTCGTCGTGTAGCCGTAAAGCGACAGCGCGCCAAAGGAGGCGGCGGTCACAAAGAAGGTCTGCGTGATGCTTGACTGGGTGTAGACCAGAAAGATCGATGACAGGGACAGACCCACCAGCGCGGCATAGACCCAGAAGGTGGTCTGCGCGGCGGCCACGCTCATCCGGTGAATGCGGAAGCTCAGGAAGAAGACAGCCGCAAGAGGCGCAAGAATCACGACCCAGCGCAAGGGCGACTGGAACAGAAGCACGCCGAATTGGGTGAGCTGGCCGTCCTGGACCGCGAAGTTGAACCCAAGATATGCGGCCACGCCCGTGATCGCCAGGCCCAGCGCCATCAGGTTGTAGACCTTGAGCATATATGCGCGCAGGCCTTGATCAATCATCTCGCCGGTCTGGACGCGGCTTTGATAGTTACGAAGATCAGCCATAGTTTCCTCTTACAAGCTCCGATGGAGATACGGTGTCGGGTTTTCGACCCGGGCGCCGCTGCGGAGCTCCAGCATGCCTGCAGACAATATGAGGCCTTCACCCATCGCAAACAAGGGGCTTGCGGGGCTGCGCCGGTTAAATCGGCGTAAGGTGAAGGCTTTTCGGCCGCGCTATCTACCTAAAGCTCGCGCAGTACGGGCGCCGCCTTCTGTCCGAGGATGCGCCAGGTGCCGATGAGGCCGATGCCGACGGTGAGCACCAGTGCGGTGACGAGCGTCAGTCCCGCCACATCGGGCAGGAAGGTGGACGGCAGGCGCATGATGCGGGCGACGATGAACCAGGCAGCGGCGGCGCCGGCGATCAGCGAGAAAATCGCGGTCGCGAGCCCGAGGATCAGATATTCGTAGCTGAAGGCGCGGATCAGCATGGCGCGGGTGGCGCCGAGCGTCTTCAACACCACGGCGTCGTGGGTGCGCGCCCGATTTCCCGCGGCGAGCGCACCGGCAAGGACGAGGACCGAGGCGACGAGGGCCACGGAGGCTGCGGCACGGATCGCGGTCGCAAGCTGCGCTACCAGCCGATTGACGATATCGATCGCGTCCTTGACGCGAACGCTGGTGATCGTCGGGTAGGCGTTGGTGACGGATTTCAGGATCGCTGCATCCTCGGCCGGCGTCGAGGAGGGATCTGTCAGCGTCGCCAGCCAGGCGTGCGGGGCGCCGCGGAAGGTATTGGGCGAGAAGACCATGACGAAATTGATCGACAGCGATTCCCATTCGACACGGCGCAGATTGGCGATCTTCGCCGTGATGTTACGTCCGAGGACGTTGACGGTGACGGTGTCGCCGATCTTGAGGCCAAGCTCGTGCGCCTCTTCCGAGGAGAAGGATACAAGCGGCTCGCCGCTGTAATCCCTGTCCCACCAGCTGCCTTCGCTGAGGGCGGCATTTTCCGGAAGCGCGTCGGCGTATGTGATACCGCGATCACCGTTCAGCACCCAGCGACCGGCGGCCGGCACGTTCATCTTGGTGACGTCTTCGCCGTTGAAGGCGACGATCCGGCCGCGCAGCATCGGCACTTCCATCAGCTTGCCCTTCGGCGCCTGCGCCTGGACGAGATTGCGGAAGGCGTCGACCTCGGCGCTCTGTATATCGACGAAGAAGAAGTTGGGTGCACCCTCGTTCATGCGGCCGGTCAATTGCTGGCGAAGGTTGCCGTCGATCAGCGTCAGCGTCACCAGCAATGCCAGCCCGAGGCCGAGCGAAAGCACCACCGAGGGGGTAAGTGCGCCGGGGCGGTGGATATTGCCGATAGCAAGCCTGAGGGCCGGCGAACTGACGCGCGGGCTGCGGCGCGCGAGCCAGGCGATTAAGGCGGCGACGAGGCGCAGGACGACGAAGGCGAAGACGATCGCACCGACGAAGACGACGGCGATGAAACGATCATAGGCGGTGAGGATGGCGAGGCCGGCAAGGCCCACCATGAAGAGGGCGGCCAGCAAGATATAGGGCCAGGACGGCAGACGGCGGGTCTCGAAGCCCTGCTCGCGGAACAGTGCGGTCGCCGGCACTTCGCGGGCATGGCCGAGCGGCAGAATGGCGAAAGCCAGCGTCGTCAGGATGCCGAAGAGCGTCGCAAGCACCAGCGCACCGGGATAGAGGGTCGGCGCGGTCGAGACCGGCAGGAATTGCGCCAGGAACTGCGCCGCAAAGATCGGCGACAGGGCGCCGATGACGAGGCCGGTCACGATGCCGCCAAGGGAGATGATAGCGATCTGAAAGAGATAGATCAGAACGACGACAACTGCCGGAGCGCCGAGACATTTGAAGGTGGCGATTGTCGTGCGCTTGGAGTCGAGGAAAGCACGCACTGCATTGGCGACGCCGACGCCACCGACAACCAGCGCGGTGAGGCCGACCAGCGTCAGGAATTGCGAGAAACGGGTGATGTTTTCGGTGAGCGACGGTGCTGCGCGGTCGCTGGTACGGATCGCCCAGCCGGCGGAGGGAAACTCCCTGGATGCACGCACCTGGATGCCCGACATCGTGCTCCTGTCTTCCAATCGGATCTTGTAGGCATGTTCGACCAAGCTTCCGGTCTGGATCAGCCCCGAGGATTCGAGCGCCTGCCGGCTGACCAGCAGACGCGGCGCAAAGCCGAAGCCTTCAGACAGCGCGTCCGGCTCGGTCTTCACCGTCCCGGTGATACTGAGTTTGACGTTGCCGAGCAGCAATTCGTCGCCAACCGCAAGGCCAAGCCGATCGAGAAGCAGAGGCGCTGCCAACGCGCCGTAAGTGCCACCTTGGCCGGAAAGCAGGGCTGCAAGCGGATAGTCCGGCTCTGCCTCGAACCGGCCGTAGAGCGGATAGGCGTCGTCGACGGCCTTAACCTCGACCAGCGCCTGGTCCGAACCGTCGGGCTTGCGGGCCATAGAGCGCAGGCCCGTTGAAACCGAAACTGTCCCCAGGCCTTCGAGGAAGCTCATTTCCTGAGGCGTCGCCTCGCGGTTGTTGAGTTCGAAACGCACGTCGCCGGCCAGCAGCTCCTGGCCCTGAGAGGCGATCGTGTCGGTAATCGACTGTGAAACGGAATTGACTGCGGCGATCGCCCCCGTGCCGAGCGCGATACACGCGAGGAAGATGTAGAAGCCGCGAATGCCGCCGCGTAGCTCGCGGAGCGCCAGGCGAAAAGCGAGCGAAACACGCGGTGTAAGGATACTCATGCGAATGCCGCCTCGCTGTGGCGGGCGGCGCTGTCGCCTTCGATCCTTCCGGAGCGGACGCGGATCTGGCGCGAGCAGCGGTTGGCAAGCGAGACGTCGTGGGTGACGAGAAGCAGGGTCATGCCGCGTTCGGCCTGCTTGGCAAACAGCAGGTCGGCGATCTGGCGGCCGGTCTCGGTATCGAGATTTCCGGTCGGTTCATCGGCAATCAGCAAAGCGGGCGAGGGGGCGAGCGCCCTGGCGATAGCCACACGCTGCTGTTCGCCGCCGGAAAGCTGGCCGGGATAATGGTTCAGCCTCTGTCCGAGGCCGACCGAATTCAGCTCGCGATGAGCGATGTCGAAAGCATTGGGAACATTGGCGAGTTCCAGCGGCACGGCGACGTTTTCCAGCGCCGTCATATTGGCGATCAGGTGGAAGGATTGAAAGACGATACCGATATTGCGGCCGCGGAAATCGGCGACCTGATCCTCACTCAGGCTATGGAGCGGCGTGTCATTGATATTGATTTCGCCGCTGTCGAGCTTCTCCAGTCCGGCGAGCACCATCAGCAGGGTGGACTTTCCGGAACCGGAGGGACCGACGATGCCGACGGATTCTCCGGCGGCGATATCGAGATCGATGCCCTTCAGCACATGGACGGAGGCCGCGGCGCTGCCAAGGGTCAGATCGGCGCTCTTCAACTCGATGATAGTTTTTGCCAACGGAAATCGCCCTATATAAGCCCGTAATCAAATTGCCGCATAACGGCACCCCGCCAATCTAGGGAAAGCAGGATGAGATTTAAAGTTGCCGCCCTTCAATTCACCGTCATTGCCGTCTCGCTAATCTTTGCCGCCAGCGCAAATGCGCGGACGATCAATCTCGTCGGATTCGGGGACAGCCTGATGGCAGGCTATCAGCTGCCGCCCGGCGACGGCTTTCCCGAAAAGCTGCAGGCGGCCTTGAAGGGGAAGGGGTTCGACGTCGCTATCGCCAATGCGGGCGTCTCAGGCGATACGACGACTGGCGGCCTCGCCCGCATAGACTGGTCGGTGCCTGACGGCACAGATGGCGTCATCCTGGAGCTCGGCGCCAACGATGCGCTGCGGGGCATTCCGCCCGAAGAAAGCGAGAAGAATCTCGACCAGATGATAACTCGACTGAAGGAACGCGGCATTGCGGTGCTCCTCGTCGGCATGATGGCACCGCCCAATATGGGCGCGGATTATGCCGCACGCTTCAATCCGATTTATCGGAAACTTTCGGAGAAACACGGAGTTCGGCTTTATGCATTCTTCCTTGATGGCGTGGTGCTCGATGCAGGGCTCAAACTCAGCGACGGCATGCATCCGAATGCGAAGGGTGTCGACGTCATTGTCGAAAAGATGGAAGCCGATGTCACAAATTTCGTCGAAGCGATTTCTTCTGTGAAGAAATAGGGGCTTGCGCGGCTCTTGATTGCGTGATTCCGTGTGAGCACCTGCAAAAGATTCGGGGAGTGCTCGTTATGCCGAGACTGTTTACCGCCCTCGAAATTCCGCGCAATGCTGCAATGAGCCTTTCATTGCTGCGCGGTGGCCTCCCCGGAGCACGATGGATCGATGTGGAAAATTACCACATCACGCTACGCTTCATCGGTGATGTCGACGGTCGCACGGCCGATGAAGTCGTTGAACGCCTTGACCGGATCGACCGGCCGGAATTCCAGTTTCGGCTCGAAGGCGTTGGCTCCTTCGGCTCGAAGAAACCGCATTCGGTCTGGGCCGGGGTTTCCCAATCGCCCGAAATGTACGCCCTGCAGGCCGAGATAGAACGCATCTGCCAGCGCATCGGCCTGCCGCCGGATCCGCGCAAATTCACGCCGCATGTGACGCTGGCACGGCTCAAATCCTCGCGGCTCGACGACGTCGTGCAATATCTGACTGGACGTGGCAACTTCCACACCGCGACCTTCACGGCACCGCGTTTCGTGCTGCTTTCATCGCGCGAATCGGTCGGCGGCGGCCCCTATCTCACCGAAGAAGTGTTCCCGCTCCACGAGGGGCGCTCGGCGCCCAGCGTTCCCAGCAGGCTGCTGCAACCGGTCAAGAGCCTGGTATAGACCAGCTCGAAACCGTCTGGTCCGCCATAATAGGGATCGGGGATATTCTCTCCCGTTCCAAGCGCGGTATCGCCGAAAAGACCGATGTTCGCTCCGTCAGGCGCGATCCTCCCGAGCGCTGCCATGTTATCGCGGTCCATAGCCAGGATCAGACCGAAATCCCTGAAATCCTGCGGCTGGATGCGGCGGGCGCGTTGTCCCGAGATGTCGATGCCGTGGCTCCTCGCGATGGCGACTGAACGCCAGTCGGGCGGCTCGCCGTCATGCCAGCCGCCGGTGCCGGCGGAACCGATCGTGAAACAGCCGTTCAGGCCCGCCTCGGCGACGAGATGGCTAAATATTCCCTCCGCCAGCGGAGAACGGCATATATTGCCCATGCAAACGAAGAGGATGCTGATGCGTTTCATCGGTAGGCCTGTCGGATAGATGAGAGGAGCATGGCATGAAAGGGGAAAAACTGGAACGGGCCGCTGCCGAGGCGCAATTGGCTGATCTCAAGGGCTGGGCGCTCAATGACGCGGCTTCGTCGATATCGAAAACCTTCAAGTTTTCCAACTTCATCGAGGCTTTCGGCTTCATGACGGAAGCAGCAATCACGGCGGAGAAGCTCAACCACCATCCAGAGTGGTTCAACGTCTACTCCAAGGTGGAGGTAACGCTGAACACGCATGACGCCGGCGGACTGACGGAGCTCGATTTCAAGCTCGCCAAGGCCATGGAGAAGGCGGCGGCGCGGCGTCTTGTTTAAAAGCTGAAGCGCCATCACCATATGCTGGCATGGACGAAAGGATGTGAGGGATGGACGACGTCAAATTCGGAGAAATCCTATTGCCGGGAGACGAGGACACGCAGAGCCGCCGGGAGAAGACCGTCCGGCAGAAATTCTGGCCGACCTTCCGTCGGGCGGTGCGGCAGGTTCCGTTTTCGCGCGATGTCGTCGCCGGTTTCTACTGCGCGCTCGATCCGCAGACACCGACGAAGGTGCGTGGCGTGCTGCTGGCAGCGCTCGCCTATTTCGTCATGCCCGTCGACATGATCCCTGACATTTTCGCTCTCGTCGGCTTTTCCGACGATATCGCAGTGCTCTCAGCCGCCTTCGCCATGGTGCGCGGCAACATCCGGCCGAGCCATTACGAGGCGGCCGACCGCGTTCTCGCCGACGGACCCGAGGAAGCGATGAAGACGATCTAGATTCATTCCTGCTCCAGCATCTTGCGAAGCTTGCCGAAAGCCAGCCGGATGCGCGATTTCACCGTGCCGAGGGGCAGCCCGGCCGCTTCTGCGATCGCCGAATGCGATTGGCCGAGAAAGAAGGCGGCGCGGAGCATTTCGCGCTGTTCCTCCGGCAATTGTTCGACTGCGGCGCGTATCTTGGCGTCGCGGTCATCATTGGCGACCATTTCGTCTGCGGCGATCTCGGCCGGCGGCAGCAGGGCCGGGTCGGTTTCGTCGAAAATGCGGGTGCTGGTGCGGCGCCTGAGATCGATGCGGCGGTTGCGGGCAATGCGAAAGAGCCAGGTCGAAAGAGAAGACCGCGTGGAATCGTAGAGATAGGCTTTATGCCAGAGCACGATCATGATCTCCTGGACCAGCTCTTCGGCCTCGCTCGATGTCATCTTCTGGCGCATCAGCCAGGTCTTCATGCGCGGAGCGAAATAATCGAACAGGATAGAAAAGGCCTGGTGGTCGCGATTATCTGCGACGGCCTTTGCGAGGGCAGCAAAACGCTGTCTTTCCTCGGCATCCATGTCGTCTCACCAGCCCCCTGCGGCGAAAATTTCGTCCCGGATTTCCAAAGCCTTAATGAGGTACAACGGAATTTTGAAAGGTCAAACTCTTGCCTGAATCTTTGTGTCTTAAATTCAGCCGAACGGCCGGCCGGTGCCATCGGCGCACGGCATCGCAGCCGATTTCAGCAAGGGGCAAAAGTGATAGTCGAGCTGAAATGACACAGGCACATACAAATCGCAGCTATTGTTGACCATTTGGTAACCTGAATTAAGTCAAAATAAAGCAGATCGTGATTATGCGCTGCCCGCTATGATCGCTTCGGGCCTTGAATCGCAAGAACCGGCAGGAATCCATGTTTGTAAGAAGTATCGTATCCGCCCTCGCCCTCACCCTGACAATGGCCGGAGTGGCGGCAGCGCAGCAGGCCGCGCCGACCCGCATTCAGCAGTTCCAGGCATGGGGTGCCTATTCCTACAAGTCGGGCAACAGCACCGTGTGCTACGTACTGTCCGTTCCAACTGCCAAGCAGCCGGCAAGCGTCGATCACGGTGACAATTTCTTCATCGTCTCGCAGCGCCCGGGCCAGAACATCTCCTATGAACCGCAGGCGATGATGGGCTACACGGTGAAGGAAAATTCGAAGATCAACGTCGTTATCGACAACAAGACCTTCGTGATGTTCACCAAGGACAAAGCCGGATGGGTCGAGAATGCTGCTCAAGAGCCGGCTCTCGTCGCGGCGATGAAGACCGGCCGTTCGATGACTGTGAGTGCCGTTTCCCGGAAGGGCACCGGCACCTCCTACAGCTACTCGCTGTCGGGCATCTCAGCTGCGCTGAAGCAGATCGAAACCTGCAAATAAAAGGATTTGGTGGATAGAGTTCCAAACGGCCGGCCCTTGCGCCGGCCTTTGTTATTTTCCATCTATGGTGACGCGCGGGTAAAATGATGCTAAAGCCCGCGCAACAGCGGACAGATCGCGATACATCAGTCGCCATTCCGCCATTCAATTTCTGCCAATGTGCCGCCACGCGCCTCAAGTCTTCCGGCTTACTCCTGAAGTCTGCGGGGCTTGAGGGGCGGTTTACGTGTTCGAACTCGGGATCAAAAGCTATGTCCGTCATGGATGCGATCGTTGTCACCAAGCCGCAGGCCGCGCGCGCCTCTTCCGGCGGCGAGAAGCCTTCCTTGATCGGGCTGTCGCGCGAAGAGATGGCGGCAGCACTCCGGCAAAAGGGCGTGGCCGAGAAGCAGATCAAGATGCGCGTCTCGCAGCTCTGGAACTGGATCTATGTGCGCGGCGTTTCTGATTTCGATCATATGACGAACGTCGCCAAGGACATGCGTGAAATGCTGAAACAGCATTTCACCATCGAACGTCCCGAGATCGTCGAAGAGCAGGTCTCCAACGACGGTACGCGCAAATGGCTGCTGCGCTTTCCGCCACGTGGCGCAGGCCGCCCGGTAGAGGTCGAGACGGTCTATATTCCGGAAGAAGGGCGCGGAACGCTCTGCATTTCCAGCCAGGTCGGCTGTTCTCTCACCTGTTCCTTCTGTCACACGGGCACGCAACGCCTGGTGCGCAACCTGACGGCCGAAGAAATCCTCTCTCAGCTTCTGCTCGCCCGCGACCGGCTCGGCGACTTCCCCGACCGTCATGTGCCGGTCGGCGCCATGGTGCCTTCGGAAGGCCGCAAGGTCAGCAATATCGTGATGATGGGCATGGGCGAGCCGCTCTATAATTTCGAGAGCGTCAAGCAGGCGTTGCTGATCGCCACGGATGGCGACGGCCTGTCGCTGTCCAAGCGACGGGTGACGCTTTCCACCTCGGGCGTCGTGCCTGAAATCTTCCGTACTGGCGAGGAGATCGGCGTTATGCTGGCGATCTCGCTGCATGCGGTGCGCGATGACCTGCGCGACATCCTCGTGCCGATCAACAAGAAGTACCCCTTGAAGGAGCTGATCGACGCCTGCCGCGACTATCCCGGTCTTTCCAACGCCCGGCGCATCACCTTCGAATATGTGATGCTGAAGGACGTCAACGACAGCCTGGAGGACGCAAAGGGGCTGATCAAGCTCCTGAAGGGCGTGCCGGCGAAGATCAACCTCATTCCGTTCAATCCCTGGCCCGGCACCAATTACCAGTGTTCCGACTGGGAGCAGATCGAGAAGTTCGCCGATTTCATCAACTCGGCGGGCTATGCCTCGCCGATCCGCACTCCGCGCGGGCGCGACATTCTTGCCGCCTGCGGCCAGCTGAAATCGGAGTCCGAACGCATGCGCAAAACCGAGCGGCTGGCTTTCGAGGCGATGATGATCGCCAATCACGGTGCCGACGACTGATCAGCAAGTTTGATCCTTGCTACAATTCTCCTGGATTGATTTAAGCATGCGCTTTTCCTAATAGTGCCGCCAAAATCATTCAGGAGGACACCCATGCGCCCGATTCTGCTCGCTCTTGCCGCCACTTTGGCGCTTTCCCTTCCCGCCAGGGCCGATAATGTGACCGTTGCCGTGACGGCGATCGTCGAGCATCCCGCGCTGGATGCCGCGCGCAAAGGCGTTCTCGATGTGCTGACGGCGGCTGGCTACAAGGAAGGCGAGAATCTGAAATTCGTGTTCGAATCGGCGCAGGGCAATCCGGCGACGGCAGCCCAGATCGCTCGCCAGTTCGCCGGTGACGAGCCCAATGTGATCGTGCCGATTTCGACACCCTCGGCGCAGGCTGTCGTGTCGGCGACGCGCGACATCCCCGTCGTCTTTACGGCCGTCTCCGATCCGCTCGGCGCCCAGCTTGTCAAGAACATGGAAAAGCCCGGCGGCAATGTCACCGGCCTTTCAGACATGTCGCCGGTCGCCGAACACCTGGCGCTGATCAAGGAAATCGTACCGAGCGCTAAAACGATCGGCTATCTCTACAACTCAGGCGAAGCAAATTCCGTTTCGCTGCTCGCCGTGCTGAAGGCTGACGCCGAGAAGGCGGGCCTGACGGTTGTGGAATCGGCCGCCACCAAGTCGGCCGAGGTCCAGGGTGCTGCGCGCGCCCTCGTCGGCCGCGCCGATGCGATTTACATCCCGACCGACAACACGATCATCTCCGCGCTCGAAGGCGCCGTCGCAGTTTCCGAAGAGAGCAAACTGCCACTCTTCACCGCCGATACGGATTCGGTTTCGCGCGGTTCGATCGCCGCCCTCGGCTTCAATTATTACGACGTCGGCAAGCAGACGGGCGAGATCGTCGTTCGCGTGCTGAAGGGCGAAAACCCGGGAGAAATCGCGGTCAAGACCGCTGCCGGCAGCGACCTGGTCGTCAACAAGGCGGCTGCTGCCAAGATGGGCGTCACCCTGCCTCAGAGCGTGCTGTCGCGCGCCAACAAAGTCATCGAATAAACAGCCATCGTTTCTTCGAGCAATCACATTCAGCCGCTCCCGTTTGCACGGGGGCGGCTGTAGTATTACAAGGCTCCGGTTTCGCGACGGGCGGAACGGAAACAAAAGGGGCTGAAAGCCTTGAGCCAAATCGCATTCTGGGGGGCCGTCGAGCTCGGTCTGGTCTATTCCTTCGTCGCTCTCGGCGTCTATCTCGCCTTCCGCGTCCTCGATTTTCCCGATCTGACGGTGGACGGTTCCTTTCCGCTCGGCGCTGCGGTCACCGCGGTGCTGATCATTGCCGGCGTCAATGCCTGGCTTGCAGCCCTGATCGCCATGGCGGCAGGCGCGGCTGCAGGCATGGTGACGGCGCTTCTCAATGTGCGCTTCAAGATCCTCAACCTGCTCGCTTCGATCTTGACGATGATCGCGCTGTTTTCCGTCAACCTCCGAGTCATGGGAAAGCCCAACGTCGCCCTCATCAATGCCGATACGATGATCAGCCCGTTCTTCGGTCATGGTCTTCGCGATTTCTACGTGCGGCCGCTCTTCGTCGGCGTTCTTGTTATCGTCGCGCTGGTTCTGGTCTGGCGCTTCCTCGAAAGCGATGCCGGACTTGCCATGCGGGCGACCGGCGCCAATGCGCGCATGGCCCGCGCCCAAGGCGTCGATACCAGCCGGCAGATCTATCTCGGCATGGCGATCTCGAACGCGCTGGTGGCGTTCGGCGGTGCCTTGTTTGCCCAAACCAACGGCTTTGCCGACGTCACTTCGGGCGTCGGCACGATCGTCGTCGGGCTTGCGGCGGTCATTATCGGGGAAACGCTGCTGGGCCGGCGCGGTCTCCTGATTGCTCTCGTCGGCTGCGTGTTTGGTTCGATCCTCTACCGCATCGCGATTCAGCTGGCGCTGTCGAGCGACGTCATCGGCCTTCAGGCCTCCGACCTCAATTTCGTAACGGCGGTTCTCGTGACCTTCGCGCTCATTCTTCCCCGTCTTCGCCGAGGTGCCGCATCGTGATCAGCGTCAAGGACATCAAGGTCGTCTTCGGGCGTGGCACGCCGCTGCAGAAGCAGGCGCTGAACGGCGTCAGCCTGACCATCGAACAAGGCTCCTTCGTTACCGTCATCGGCTCCAACGGCGCCGGCAAATCGACGCTGCTCGGCGTGCTCGCCGGTGACGTCCTGCCGAGCGAAGGACAGGTGCTGATCGGCAAGAGCGACGTGACGCGCAAATCGACGGCGGCGCGCGCGGGCCTGGTTGCGCGCGTCTTCCAGGATCCGCTGACGGGCAGCTGCGGCTCGCTGTCGATCGAGGAGAATCTTGCTCTGGCTGCACGGCGCGGCGAGAAGCGCGGGCTTGCGCCGGCGCTCGGTGGTAACAGGCGCGGCTATTTCAGAGAGCGGATCGCCGAGCTCAACCTAGGGCTGGAAAATCGGTTGAAGGACCGCATGGACCTGCTCTCGGGCGGGCAGCGGCAGGCCGTGTCGCTCGTCATGGCGACACTTGCCGGGTCCGAAGTGCTTCTGCTCGATGAACATACGGCGGCCCTTGATCCTGGCATGGCCGAGTTCGTGATGAACCTCACGCAGAAGATTGTTGCCGAGCGCAAGCTGACGACGATGATGGTAACGCATTCGATGCGCCAGGCGCTGGACTACGGTCACCGCACGATTATGCTGCATGGCGGCGAGATCGTTCTCGACGTGGCAGGCGAGAACAGGAAGAACCTGCAGGTCGAGGATCTGATCGCTATGTTCCGCAAGATGCGCGGCCAGACGCTCGATGACGATGCTTTGCTGATTGGCTGAGCCGAACCGCGGGCTGACCGGTAGCGCCGACAGCGGGCTGACCGGCAAGCCAACGGCGGCCTATCTTGCCTGGGTCAGCAGGATCTTGGCGGCGAAGATCGAGAAGACGCCGGCAAAGGTGTAGTCCATGCCGCGCAGAACCTTCTTGTTGTTCTGCAGCCAGGACGCCAGCCAGTCGGCGGCAAAGACGACTGCGGCATTGACGGGCATGCCGATCAGGATGAAGCAAAAGCCGAGAAACAGCAGTTTCTGCGTCACGGAGGGATCGCCGGCGCTGACGAATTGCGGCAGGAAGGTCATGAAGAAGATGATAACCTTCGGGTTCAGGAGATTGACCCAAAAGCCGGATGAGATGTTGGCAAGTGCGGTGCCCTTCTGCGTCTCGACCTTGGCGACGGTGAGTTTCGAGCCGAAGCGGATCGCCTGCACCGCGAGCCAGAGCAGATAGGCGGCGCCGCCGGTCTTCAGGACAAGGAATGCGGTCGGCGAGGCAGTGATCAGCGCCGAGATGCCGAAGGCGACAAGCATGGTGTGGACGACAATGCCGAGGCTGGTGCCGACGACGACGAAAAGAGCCGCCTTCTTGCCCTGGGCGAGCGCGCGGCTGATCGAGAGCGTCATGTCAGGGCCTGGGGTCGCCGCGAGCAGCAGCGTCGCGGCAGCAAAGGCGAGAAGGGTGGGCAGGCTCGGCAGAAAATCCATGGCACACTCTGAAAGCCGGAAGTCTGGTGATCTCTTACCCGGCTTGGAGAAAATTACCAATCAAACCTTCTAATGCACGTCGCATTAAACTTGATTCATGCGACGCGCATTGGCCGTCTATTGCGGATGCCGTTATGCCGGAACCGCCATACGCCTCCGGGGCGGCACGCATCCGCCACCGATTACTTCTGTTCGAGGAAAGCCTTGAACTTCTCGGCATAATCCTTGTGCCAGCGCGACAGCGGCGGGCGGTTCTCGACGATATCGCCGGCCGCCCAGAGCATGCGGCGTTCGTCCACCGCGCGCGTCACGTCATTGTCGGGGCAGAGGATGTAGAAATCGCCGCGTTCGAGACTCTCGACCATGAAATCGACGGTCTGTTCCGGTGTCCAGGCGCCAGCCGGCTTTTCCGCGCGGTCACCCTTGGTGAGGCCGGTGAAGACGAAGCCGGGGATCAGCAGATGCGCGGAGATCTTCGACCCTTGGGTATTGCGTAGCTCGTGCTCGAGCGCTTCGGTAAAGACTTTCACGCCAGCCTTGGAGATGTTGTAGGCGGGGTTGCCCGGCGGCGTGGTAATGCCCTGCTTGGAGCCGGTGTTGATGATCAGGCCGGGCTCACCGTGGGACAGCATCTTGGGGCCGAAGACGCGGGTGCCGTTGACGACACCCATCAGGTTGACGGCGAAGATATGGTCCCAACTCGCTTGCGAACTGAAGATCGAGGTTTCCGGTCCGATACCGGCATTGTTCATCAGCACGTGCACGCGGCCGAAACGCTGGAGTACGGCGCGTTCGAGCGCCTCCAGGGAGTCCCGGCTGGCGACGTCGGTCTCGACCGCCATTACATCCTCTTCGCCGGCAATGGCTTTGAGCTCCTCGGCGGCATTGGCCAGCCGATCGCCGCCGAGATCGGCGATGACGACGCTCATGCCGCATCCGGCAAAATACTTCGCCGCCGCAAGCCCGATGCCGGAGGCGCCGCCGGTGATGACGGCAACATTGGACTTCTTGAAAATATCTTGAATATTGGTCACGGGGAAAGCCCCTCCTCGAGCGTTGTTCGCACGCAGCCGAATATGGGCGCCGCTTTCGCACTGTCAAACGCTATCGGCGCCATGCGCCGTTGCACTTGCCCTTGCGTCACGCGCCAATCTCGCTAAAAGTGCCGCGACACCGGGTTTTCGCCGGCCTTTATGCAACGGACCTCATCACCATGGCATCATACAAAGACGTGAAGAAAGTCGTGCTCGCCTATTCCGGCGGCCTCGACACCTCGATCATCCTGAAGTGGCTGCAGACGGAACTCGGCGCTGAAGTCGTCACCTTCACCGCCGATCTCGGCCAGGGCGAGGAGCTGGAGCCGGCGCGCAAGAAGGCCGAAATGCTGGGAATCAAGGAGATCTACATCGAGGACGTCCGCGAGGAATTCGTGCGGGATTTCGTCTTCCCGATGTTCCGCGCCAATGCCGTCTACGAGGGCGTCTATCTGCTCGGCACCTCGATTGCCCGGCCGCTGATTTCCAAGCATCTGATCGACATCGCCCGCAAGACCGGCGCCGATGCGATCGCTCATGGCGCGACCGGCAAGGGCAACGACCAGGTCCGCTTCGAGCTCTCAGCCTATGCCCTGAACCCCGACATCAAGATCATCGCGCCGTGGCGCGACTGGGCGTTCAAGAGCCGCACGGAGCTGCTGGCGTTTGCGGAACAGCACCAGATCCCGGTTGCCAAGGACAAGAAGGGCGAGGCTCCGTTCTCCGTCGACGCCAACCTGTTGCACTCCTCCTCCGAGGGCAAGGTTCTCGAAGACCCGGCGCAGGAGGCTCCCGAGTATGTGCATATGCGCACGATTTCGCCGGAGGCCGCACCCGACAAGGCGACCACCATCAAGGTTGGCTTCCGCAAGGGTGATGCCGTCTCGATCAATGGCGTCGAGATGTCGCCGGCGACCTTGCTGGCCACACTCAACACCTATGGCCGCGACAACGGCATCGGCCGTCTCGATCTCGTCGAGAACCGCTTTGTCGGCATGAAGTCGCGTGGCGTCTACGAAACGCCGGGCGGCACGATCCTGCTCTCGGCCCATCGCGCCATTGAGTCCATCACGCTTGACCGGGGTGCTGCCCATCTCAAGGACGAGATCATGCCGCGTTACGCAGAACTCATCTATTACGGCTTCTGGTTCTCGCCGGAGCGCGAGATGCTGCAGGCGCTGATCGACAAGAGCCAGGAGCATGTCGAAGGCGAAGTGACGCTGAAGCTCTACAAGGGCAATGTCATGGTCATCGGCCGCGAAAGCGAAAAGTCCCTTTATTCCGATAAGCTCGTCACTTTCGAGGACGATCAGGGCGCCTATGACCAGAAGGACGCGGCCGGCTTCATCAAGCTCAATGCGCTGCGCCTGCGCACGCTCGGCAAGCGGAACCTTGCGAAGTAATCGCGGACTTCGTCTTCGGACGGACATCAGCCCGCCGGCACTGCCGCGCGGGCTTTTTTATTGAGTGCGCGGCAAGCGCGCCAACAACCTCTCAGGGCGTTCAAGATGACCGAATGCGCCAACAACGGTCATCAATCGACTGAGTCGCTGTTCGCGTGCATTCGCCTGCGTCCGGGTCTTGCCGATACCCCACTCCGCGAACGGCCAACAAACCCAGTTGACATAATCGTAAAATAGAGTCACTACAAGTGACATTAATACATCATGAGAGACGCATGTCCCACCCGTCGCCCACACGAAAGTACAACTCTCCCTTACGGGAGTCGCAGGCCCAGGAAACACGAGAGCGCATCCTGCGCGCCACCTCAGACCTTCTCAACGGCAATGTCTTCGCGGACATATCCATGGACGATGTAGCGCGGTCTGCCGGGGTGGAGAGGCGAACCGTGTTCCGGCATTTTGCAACGAAGGAAGCGCTGTTCGACGCGTTCTGGGTCTACATTAACCAAAGTATGGATGCGGCGACCCTTCCTACGACCCTGGAGGAGCTTCTTCGCTCGCCGCTCGCCGCCTTTCCCCAGTTCGACAAGAACGAAGGTATCATTCGCGCCAGCCTTCATACGCCGACGGGTCACGCCATGCGGATGCGGACGGTCAAGGCACGACGCACCGCGTTCCAGACGTGCCTTGAACAGGCCAATCTGGATGTAAATTCCATGAGCGCCCGCAAGATCGAAGCGCTCTTCCACCTTCTCTACAGCGCCAGCGCCTGGGAAACGCTTAAGGACTACGGCGGATTGACAGGGAAGGACGCGGGACAGGTCGCCTCCTGGGCGATGCAGACGCTGTTGAAGGCTGCCGAGGCCGACGAGAACTGATCACACACATGCCGGCGAGAGCCGGCTCGACGATGGAGACGATGATGAATCAAGCATTCAAGACACGAGATACCGCGGACGCCCTTTGGGTCGTTCGCGACAAGGTGCAGTTCATGGGCGAAGTGCCGGAGAAGGGCTTGTCCATTCTGGAGGTGACCGTGCCTCCCGGTTCCAGTACGCCACCGCACAAGCACCAATCCGTCGAGATATTCCGGGTCCTGAGCGGCGAGATCACTTTCACTGTGTTCGACAGCGTGCCTCCCTCGCAAATGGTCGCGGGGCCGGGCGACGTTCTCATCCTGCGTTCCTTCCAGCCGCACAATTATGCCAACACCGGAAGCCTCCCTGCCCAGATGATCGCCATCGTGGAAGACTCCATGAACCACTTCTTCCGCGACGTCGGCCAGAGCGAAGTACCGCCAGACGGCCCCCCTTCGGCGGAGGAAATCGGCGCAGTATTGGCGGCGTGCCAGAGGCACGGAATTGAGATCCTGGGCACCTGATGGGTGGCCGGGCGAACGGCACATCCGTCGCCCCCCCGATCGACAAGGAGCCGTTGCGGAACCCCGGACGCGGCGGCGGGATCGAGCCCGGCCGACGCCAACCGGAAGGTGATGACAACGTGCAGATTGCGATTGGAGCAGTTCAGCCTTTTACAGAGCGCAGAATCGCTCCAACAATTTCATGGCAGTGAAATCGCCCTTGACGGATGCCTGCCATCGCTTAGTCTGCTGCGATCATTCTCCGGAGCATGTCCATGACGCAGTCCCTGCTCTTCGGCGCCTTCCTGGCGGCGCTGTTCTATGTGCTCATTCCAGGGCCTGCATTTCTGCAGTTGCTCGGCATCGGCGCCGGGCAGGGACGCAAGGCCGGTGCCTTGTTCATGATGGGGCATCTGGTCGGGGATCTCATCTGGTCGTCGCTGGCGCTGATTGCGATCGTCGGGGCAAAGACGATCGGAACCTTCGTCTTCGATCTGCTTGGGCTCGCCTGCGGCTTCTACCTCGCCTGGATCGGCTGGAGCGCCGTCAACGCCAAGGCGAAAGCGGATGGGCAGGCGCTTGTGGTGGTCGAGCGGCCGTTCCGGCGTGGCTTGATTTTCGGCGTCACCAACCCGAAGGGTTATCCGGTGGCGCTTGCCACATTCACAGCGCTGGTCGCAGGCTCGGCCGGCGCGCTCGATTTCGAGGCGCTGCCGGTGCTTCTCGTTGTGTCCTTCCTGGGTTTCGTGACCGCCGACGTCATCCTGATCGGCGTCATTGGTGCGGGGGCAGTTCGCCGCTTCTATCGCGCACATGAGCGGCTGATCGTGCGCACATCCGGCGTGCTGTTCATGGGCTTTGCCGCCCAGGCGCTATGGCATGCAACGCCCGGCCTCATCGGCTGGCGCAAGGCTTGACGCGCGTCGGTCGATGCCAGGCGCTTCAGCTCTGATGGATTGTGCAAGTCTCGGCGGCACGCGCTCGCTCAGCTGTTCAGGAAATTGACGATCGACTTCAACGTCTGAACTTCATGAGGATCGCCGATCGACATGGCGATCTGCAGCTGGTTCTTATAATAATCGAGGAAATTAAAACTCGTGCCGTCGGTGACGCTGGAGAGATCGATGATATTGCCGAGCGGATCGATCGCATGCATCGGCAGGGGTTCGGAGATCGCGGCGTAGGTGTTCTGATCAATCAGGCCACTATCGAAGCTTTGGCGGGCGTAGTTGCGCAGCTCGCCAGGGCTGACTGCAGTGAAATCAGGCCCCTCGTCAAGATTGGCTTCGATCTGGAAAGAGACCGAAGCCGGAGCCTTCGTCTCGATTTGAATGTCGGCAGTCTTCGAATTTCCTGCGTTATTAGGGTTGTTTTTGAACAGCAAACTCTGAGAAGACCGCAGGGAAAAAATTTCCATGGCGCATGTCCCCTGGCAGAAGATCATCCGGAAACTAGCGCTTGCGCGTGATTCGCGTCAATCGTAAACAAATGGTTAATTTTCAACTGTCAGATCTTGTCCACCGGCTTTGGCTGACGTGCGTCACGTCGCCAGACAAGGCAAAAGCCCTGTCGCGGCGACATACCAATTCTGTGGCGGCTCTCCTATATTGACCATCCCCGCATACAAAAGGAATTCTCCGATGCCTTCTCCACAGAATTTCAATCCGGCGCTGGTCAACTGGGATGGCCTCCACGGCCTGCCACGTTTTGATGCCATCGATGATGGCGATTTTTCCGCCGCTTTCGACGCGGCACTCGCCGCGCATGAACAGGAGATCGACGACATTGCCGCAAACGGCGACGCGCCGACGTTCGACAATACGGTGGTGGCGCTGGAGATTGCTGGCGATGCGCTCTCGCGAGTTTCGGCGCTGTTCTGGAACAAGGCAGGCGCGCATACCAATGAGGTCATCCAGGCGCTGGAGCGGGAAATCTCGCCGAAGATGTCACGGCACTATTCAAGGATCGGGATGAACGCCGCCCTCTTTGCCCGCATCGATACGCTTTGGGAGAACCGCGAGAGCCTCGGCCTGACGCTGGAGCAGACGCGGGTGCTGGAACGCCATTGGAAAGGTTTCGTCAAATCCGGCGCCAAGCTTGAAAAGGCAGAGCAGGAGAAGCTTGCGGCGATCAATGAAAAACTCGCGGGCCTCGGCACGCAATTCGGCCAGAACGTGCTGGCCGACGAGAAGGCCTGGGCTCTCATGCTTTCCGAAGGCGCGGAGCTCGAAGGGCTGCCGGAATTCCTCCGCGACGCCATGGCGGCTGCGGCGCGTGAGCGCGGCGCGGAGGGCAAATATGCGGTGACGCTGTCCCGCTCGATCATCGAACCATTTCTGACCTTTTCGGAGCGCCGGGACCTGCGCGAACAGGCGTTCAAGGCATGGGTCGCCCGCGGTGCAAACGGCGGCGAAACGGACAACCGTGCCGTCATCAAGGAAACGCTGGCCCTGCGCCATGAGGTCGCGAAGCTGCTTGGCTACCGCAATTTCGCCGAGTTGAAGCTCGACAACACCATGGCGAAGACGGCGGATGCAGTGAACGGCCTTTTGAGGGCTGTCTGGGCGCGGGCGGTCAAACGCGCCGGTGAGGAAGAGGTCGACATCACGACGCTGATCGCCGAGGAAGGCCGGAACCATGAGGTGATGCCTTGGGACTGGCGCCACTACGCCGAAAAGATCCGGGCGCGGAAGTTCGATTTCTCCGAAGCCGAGCTCAAGCCTTATCTGCAGTTGGAGAAGATCATCGACGCCTGCTTCGACGTGGCGGGCCGGCTTTTCGGCATCCGCGCCGTCGAGAAGAAGGACGTGCCGGCGTATCACCCCGATGTCAGGGTTTTCGAAATCAGGGATCGCGACGACAGGCTCCTTGCCCTCTTCCTCGGCGACTATTTCGCCCGCAGTTCGAAACGGTCCGGTGCCTGGATGAGCTCGCTGCAATCGCAGCACCGGCTGGAGCTGAAGAACGGCCGCCGCGGGGAATTGCCGATCATCTACAATGTCTGCAACTTCGCCAAGCCCGCCGAGGGCAAGCCGGCGCTTCTGTCGCTCGATGATGCCCGAACGCTGTTCCACGAATTCGGCCATGCGCTGCACGGCATTCTTTCGAACGTCACCTATCCCTCGGTCTCCGGCACCGCCGTCTCGCGCGATTTCGTGGAACTGCCCTCGCAGCTCTACGAGCATTGGTTGACCGTCCCTGCCATCCTCAGGGAGTACGCCATGCATTTCGAGACTGGCGAGCCGATGCCACAGGTTCTGCTCGACAAGGTCCTGGCGGCCCGCACCTTCAATGCCGGCTTCAATACCGTCGAATTCACCTCGTCGGCGCTTGTTGACATGGCGTTCCATACGCGTGAACCTGTCGACGACCCGATGGCGGTACAGGCGGAGGTGCTGGCCGAGATCGGCATGCCGAAGTCGATCGTCATGCGACACGCCACACCGCACTTCCAGCACATCTTCTCCGGCGGTTACTCAGCCGGCTATTATTCCTACATGTGGTCGGAAGTTCTCGATGCCGATGCCTTTGCCGCCTTCGAGGAGACGGGAGACGCCTTCAACGGCGAAATGGCGCATAGGCTCAAGGAGAATATCTATTCCACCGGCGGCTCAGTCGACCCGGAAGATGCCTACAAGGCTTTCCGCGGTAAGCTGCCGAGGCCGGATGCGATGCTCGTCAAAAAGGGACTTGCGACCTTCGAGGAATTGACAGGCAGCGACGCATAAGACAGTTTGATGACAGATACCCATGCGGCATGGCGGCGGCCATGCCGCAGCTTTCGCGCGCGACCCCCTTTCGCAATCGCGAAAAAAACGGTAAGAGCGCGCCAAACGTAAATGGCGCGTCCACTTGGCGTAGCGCCCCAGCCTCAGAGATTATGACATATGGCACTTCGCAACATCGCGATCATCGCGCACGTTGACCATGGCAAGACCACTCTCGTTGACGAGCTCCTGAAGCAGTCCGGCTCGTTCCGCGAGAACCAGCGCGTCATGGAACGCGTGATGGACTCCAACGACATCGAAAAAGAGCGCGGCATCACCATTCTCGCCAAGGCGACCTCCATCGAATGGAGGGACACGCGCATCAACATCGTCGACACGCCCGGCCACGCCGACTTCGGCGGCGAAGTCGAGCGCATTCTCTCGATGGTGGACGGCGCGATCGTTCTCGTGGACGCTGCCGAAGGCCCGATGCCGCAGACCAAGTTCGTCGTCGGCAAGGCCCTGAAGGTCGGCCTGCGCCCGATCGTCGCCATCAACAAGATCGACCGTCCGGACGCCCGTGCCGACGAAGTGGTCAACGAAGTTTTCGACCTCTTCGCCGCGCTCGATGCGACCGACGAACAGCTCGACTTCCCGATCCTTTACGGTTCCGGCCGCGCCGGTTGGATGAACTACGATCCGGCAGGCCCAACCGACGAAGGTCTCGCACCGCTGCTCGACCTCGTCGTCAAGCACGTGCCCGAGCCGAAGGTCGAGGAAGGTCCGTTCCGGATGATCGGCACCATCCTCGAGGCCAACAACTTCCTCGGCCGCATCATCACCGGCCGCATCGCCTCCGGCTCGATCAAGCCGAACCAGGCCGTCAAGGTTCTCGGTCAGGACGGCAAGCTGATCGAACAGGGCCGTATTTCCAAGATCCTCGCGTTCCGCGGTATCGAGCGCCAGCCGATCGAGGAAGCGCATGCGGGCGATATCGTCGCCATTGCCGGCCTCTCCAAGGGCACGGTCGCCGACACCTTCTGCGATCCCTCGGTGACGGAAGCCCTGAAGGCGCAGCCGATCGACCCGCCGACCGTTACCATGTCCTTCATCGTCAACGACTCGCCGCTTGCCGGCACCGAAGGCGACAAGGTCACGAGCCGCGTCATCCGCGATCGTCTGTTCAAGGAAGCCGAAGGCAATGTCGCTCTGAAGATCGAAGAAAGCGCCGACAAGGATTCGTTCTTCGTCTCCGGCCGCGGCGAACTTCAGCTCGCGGTTCTGATCGAAAACATGCGCCGCGAAGGTTTCGAGCTTGCCGTTTCGCGTCCGCGCGTGGTCATGCACAAGGACGAGAGCGGCCAGCTTCTGGAGCCGATCGAAGAAGTTCTGATCGACGTCGATGAAGAGCATTCCGGCGTCGTTGTGCAGAAGATGTCGGAGCGCAAGGCCGAAATGGTCGAGCTTCGTCCGTCCGGTGGCAACCGCGTCCGTCTCGTCTTCTACGCGCCGACCCGCGGCCTGATCGGCTATCAGTCGGAACTGCTGACGGATACGCGCGGTACGGCGATCATGAACCGTCTGTTCCACAGCTACCAGCCCTACAAGGGCGAGATCGGCGGCCGCGTCAACGGCGTGCTGCTCGCCAATGAAGCCGGTGAAGCCGTTGCCTACGCCTTGTTCAACCTGGAAGACCGCGGTCCGATGATTATCGATGCCGGCGAAAAGGTCTATATGGGCATGATCATCGGCATCCATACCCGCGACAACGACCTCGAGGTCAATGTGCTGAAGGGCAAGAAGCTGACCAACATCCGCGCCGCTGGCAAGGACGAAGCCGTCAAGCTCACTCCGCCGATCCGCATGACGCTCGAGCGCGCCCTCTCCTGGATCCAGGAAGACGAGCTGGTCGAGGTCACGCCGAAGTCCATTCGCCTGCGCAAGATGTATCTCGACGCCAACGACCGCAAGCGGTTCGAAAAGACCAAGGCGGCTCTCTAAGAGCTCAGTCGTGACCGGTTTTAAACCCCGGCCCTTGCGCCGGGGTTTTTTATTGTGCGCTGCGCCGATTCCGGCTTGTGACAATCGTTAAAAAAGCGTTAAAATTTGATCATCGTCCACATGTTAAGTCTGTGGGCAATCGAGCCGAATGCATCGTTGCATATGGTTAATTGCCCGCGGCAGGACCAGAGTAAACGTTATGAAGACGTTGTCGATCGATGTCCGGCGGGCCGAACCGCACGATGCCCGAGCCATTTCGGAAACGCACAGGCTCGCCTGGCAACACACCTATGCGGGCATCATTCCGCATCGCGCGCTGACGCAGATGATCGAGCGACGCGGCGAAAACTGGTGGCGCAAGGCAACACGCGGACCCGCGACATTGCTGGTTCTCGATGTGGCAGGAACGGTCGCGGGCTATGCCACGCTCGGTCTCAACCGTGCTCGCGCCCTGCCGCAAGAAGGCGAAATCTACGAGCTTTATCTTCGCCCTGAATATCAGGGCATCGGCCTCGGCCACATGTTGTTCGGCGAGGCGCGCCGGCTGTTGAAGTCGCTCGGCTGCAACGGGCTGGTCGTCTGGTGCCTTGAAGAAAACGAGGCCGCCAGCCGCTTCTACCGCCATCATGGCGGGACCGATTTCTGCGAAGGCATGGAAAATTTCGACGATAAGCAGTTGAAGAAAATTGGTTTCATCTGGAACTGATCCGCTTTTCCGATACCTCGCTCACCTTCCGCTAGAATTTTGATCCAGTTGGGGCGCTGGCCGCCATCACGCATTGGTGATCTCCAATGTTGCGTTGCCGCATGAAACCGATTAACTGGCTGCGACCAAATTCAACCTCCCAGGAGTTTCGTATGCGCATCGACGCCGTTTCAATCGGTAAGAATCCCCCTGAAGACGTCAACGTAATCGTCGAGGTTCCGGTCGGCGGTCATCCGATCAAGTATGAAATGGACAAGGAGGCTGGCACGCTGGTCGTCGACCGTTTCCTCTATACGCCGATGACCTATCCGGGCAATTACGGTTTCGTGCCGCACACCCTGTCTGAAGACGGTGACCCGATCGACGTCCTGATCGCCAGCACCCGTCCGCTAGTCCCGGGCTGCGTCATCAACGTGCGCCCGATCGGCGTCCTGAAGATGGAAGACAATTCCGGCAAGGACGAGAAGATCATTGCCGTGCCGTCGCCGAAGCTGACGCTGCGTTACGAGAAGGTGAAGGATTATACCGATCTTCCGGAGATCACGCTGAAGCAGATCGAGCATTTCTTCGAGCATTACAAGGATCTGGAGCCTGGCAAGTGGGTGAAGATCTTCGGCTGGGGCGATTCCAAGGAAGCCGGCCAGCTCATCATCGAAGCCGTCGAGCGCGCCAAGAAGGCGAAGGGCTGATCCCTCAGCCTAATAAAGCTTCAAGCCTTTTTACCAAATCCTCCGGGTCTCCGTCGATCCGGAGGATTTTTTTGCGCGCAGTCTCGCCCGAGACGAGACTGACGCTGGATTTGGGAATGCGCAGCGACCGGGCGACCAGAAGGATCAGCGCCTTGTTGGCCCTGCCCTTCTCGGGCACTGATGTGACGCGTGCTCTCAGCAGGGTCTCGCCGTCGCCATCGGCCTCGATGCCATCGATCGCGTCACGCCCACCATTAGGTGTCAGCCGCATGGCGAGGCGGACATGATCGCCGGAAAGCCGCCAGGGAGGGCTCAAGCGACCAGCGGGTATAGTGTGGTCCAAAGGAAAGTACGCAGGAAGAAGATAATCACCAGCAGGATGATCGGAGAAATATCGATACCGCCGAGATTCGGCAGCAGGCGGCGGATCGGCTTCAGCGCGGGTTCGGTGACATTATAGAGGAACATGCCGACCGAATTGACGAACTGGTTGCTGGAATTGATGACGTTGAACGCATAGAGCCAGGAGAAAACGGCACTGGCAATCAGTATCCAGGTGTAAATATTCAAAACCAAATCAATGGTTTGAAACAAGGCAAACATCGTCGTCTCCAATTGGTTGTTGACAGACATGTAGACATTGGCGACTAAACGGGCAAGTGCCGTGTCGAAACGCATGGCAGATCATGTTTAACGGGCGGCCTCACAGCCATTCCGGCGCCCGTTTCCTCGGACAAGGCCCATGTCGTTTTCGCCCACCGGAGACCGTTTTGCCGCGTTTCGGCATCAGTCCTACACGCGCTTCTTTTTCGCGCGTTTCCTGCTTTCCTTTTCGCAGCAGATCGTCAGCGTCGCCGTCGGCTGGCAGATGTACGACCAGACCGGCAAAGCGATCTATCTCGGCCTGATCGGGCTGGTACAATTCCTGCCGTCGCTGCTGCTCATCCTCGTCACCGGTTCTGTGGCCGACCGGCACAATCGCCGCGCCATCGCCGCTCTTTGTTCGCTGGTGAGCGCCCTCTGCACGCTGACGTTGCTCATCATGACGGCGACGGACACATTCGCGCCCTGGCCGGTCTTTGCGGTGCTTTTGATCTTCGGCGTCGAGCGCGCCTTCATGTCGCCGGCAGTGCAGTCTCTTGCGCCCAATCTGGTGCCTGAGCATGCCCTGTCCAATGCCATCGCATGGAACTCGTCGTCGTGGCAGCTCGCCGCAATCACAGGGCCAGTCATCGGTGGCCTACTCTACGGCGTAAGCGCTTCGACCGCCTATACGGTGGCAGTCATCTTTTCCATCCTCGGCGCGGCTCTTCTCTTCATGATCCCGAAGCCGGAACAGAAGACGACGGGCGAGGCCAAGAGCTGGGCGATGATCCTCGGCGGCTTCAGCTTCATCCGCGCGGAAAAGGTCGTGCTCGGCGCGATCTCGCTCGATCTCTTCGCTGTGCTGCTCGGCGGCGCCACCGCACTGATGCCGATCTTCGCACGCGATATTCTGACGCTTGGCCCCTGGGGGCTGGGATTGTTGCGCGCCGCACCGGGCCTGGGGGCCATCGTCATGGCGATCTTCCTTGCCGCCTATCCGCTCAAGCACCGCGCCGGCCTCTACATGTTCATCGGCGTTGCCCTGTTCGGTGTCGGCACCATCGTCTTCGGCGTTTCGACCAATACCGAAATTTCGATCGCAGCGCTGGCGGTGATGGGCGCGGCCGACATGATATCGGTCTATGTGCGCGAGAGCCTGATCGCGCTCTGGACGCCCGACCACCTGCGCGGCCGCGTCAATGCGGTCAATATGGTTTTTGTCGGCGCATCGAACGAACTCGGTGAATTTAGAGCAGGTACGATGGCATCGATCTTCGGCGCGGTGCCGGCAGTCGTCGTCGGCGGTGTTGGAACCCTTGTCGTTGCAGCGATCTGGGCTTCCAGTTTTCCGAAACTGCGCAGGATCGACACGCTCGACGCGCCCGCCTGACCTCATTAAGCGGGAGCGGGATTATGCGCGCAGAGGGATAGAGGGTGCCGCCTTCGCCGGTTTTCCCTCGAAGACGATATCGAGAAACTCTGTCAGCCAGGCTTTCAGCGGCGAGTCGAACAGCATGCGGCCTTCCAGATGTTCGCGGCCCTGCTGGGCGTTCGGAAGAATGAAGCGATGCGCGCCGTGCACGACCCAGCGATGCATCATCACCCGGGTGAGCTCGGCATGGAACTGTAGACCCCAGGCGTTGCCCCCGTATCGGAAGGCCTGGTTCGGGTAGGCATCGCCTTCGGCCAAAAGATCGGCGCCGTGTGGCAGCTCGAAGCCTTCGCGGTGAAAATGATAAACCATCTTCGGCCAGTGCATCAGCAGACGGCCCTTCTCGGTCGGGTGCAGCGGGTACCAGCCGATCTCTGTCGAGCCGTCGGCATTCGGCTGCACCTTGCCGCCGAGATGACGCACCAGCATCTGGGCGCCGAGGCAGATGCCGAGAAAGGGACGTCCTTCCCGCAGCGGAACCTCGATCCATGCGATCTCCTTCTTGACGAAGTCATCCGGATCATTGGCGCTCATCGGTCCGCCGAAGACGACGGCACCGGCATGGTCTTGGAGCGTCGTCGGAAGCGGATCGCCGAGGACCGGCCGACGGATATCGAGGCGGTAGCCTTTTTCAACCAGCAACTGGCCGACGCGGCCAGGACTGGACCGCTCCTGATGCAGGACGATGAGGACCGGGCGCCGGTCGCGGTTCGGGTTTTGCTCAGTCGGCATCATCTTGCGCAACCTGAACATCCGTGACCCTGGCGGCGGCCTCCTGCCGCTTCTGGATGCGTTCGCGTGAGGAAACCCCGAGCAGATCGGCTATGCGCCAGATGACGTGGTCTTCCATCTCGCTGCGCTCGCCATCGGCATAGACGATATCCCAGAGAATGCCGATCAGCTCAAGCCGTTGCTCGGTATCGAGATGGCGTTTCAGGTCGGCGGTGAAGCGATAGTAGTCGACGGCAGAGCTTTCGGCTTCGAAGCCGGCGGCCATCAAAGCATTGAGCTGCCTGCTGTCGAGCGAATACTGCTCCTTCAACAGCTTGCGTAGCCGCTTCTTTTCGCTTGCCTTGATCTGACCGTCTGCTTCCATGACCTGCATGCAGAGTGCCGCCACCGCGATGCGCGGATCATCGGGGGCAAAGCCTTTCTTTGGACGGTCGGCGGTGAGATTCTGGAAGAATGCCTGAAAGCGTTCGAACATGCGGGTTTCGTTCCGTCTCAGAAAAGGCGAAGCCGTGTCTTGGGTTCTGGTTCCGTCCTGGGATCGCGAACGCCGGGATCATCAGGCAGTCCGCCGAAAAAGGGCTTTGCTTCGTTCGGTAATGGCGCTTTGTCGCTGGCGGCGGGTTCGACGGGTTTCGGCTTTGCCGGTGCCGGGCGCACGGCCTCGGCGATCGTGGCGGCGCGTTCCAGCTCAATGATGCGGTGATCGTTGACCGGGCTTTCCGGTCTGACGTCACGCAGCGGCGGCAGCGTCTTCAGCGCAGTTTCGATCGAGGCGGGCGCTGAACCATCTTCGAGCGGCCCCTCGATCTGGCCGAAAGGCGCCTTCCATTCGAAGGCATCGAGGCGGCCGGTGACGGGCGACACCGGCAGCCATTTGTCGGACACGAAACCGTCCGCCACCCAGGCGGGATCGCGCGGGGCTTTCAGAGCCTGGGCCAGCCAGTGGCGCACGCGGCCCTGGTCGCCGGTTTCGGCTTCCTCTATGTCGGCCAGGAGCAGGAAGGCTGCTTCACGCGGCTCAATGCGCGCCGCCGCTTCCGCCTTGGCGCGGGCCTTGGCGAATTCCTGTGCGTCGAGCGCCGCCTGGGCAACGACGAGCAGGGATTCGACATTGTTCGGACGCATCGCTTCCAGCCGTTCGGCGCGCTTTAGCCGATCGAGCGTGGAATCGCCGCTGCGGGCTCTGACATAGGTCTGGCCAATCTCGGGATGAGGCGCCGATTTCCAAGCCTTTTCGAGGATCGAGGCAGCCTTGCGCAGGCCGCCTTCGCGGAACAATGCCTTTGCGCCAATGAGGGCGGCCGGAATGAAATCGGCGGCGAGCTTCAGCGCCTGGAGGGCATCATCGCGGGCTCCCGCCGGATTACCTTCCAGCTTCTCGGCAGCGCGCGCCGTCAGGAGCACGGCGTGCAGGCGGTTGGCCTCGGCCTTTTCGACGACGCGGGCGGCCTTCTGCTGTTCGAGCAGGCGGATCGCATCGTCCCAACGGCGGGCCTGGCTGCGATATTCGAGGGTCGCCTGGGCGGCCCAGGGCAGATAAGGGGCGTTGTCGGCGGCCTTTTCTGCATATTGGCGGGCGGCTTCGTTGGCTCCGAGACGGCGGGCTTCGAGATAGAGGCCGCGCAGGCCAAGTTCGCGAGTTTCCGGGTCGTTGGCCATGGCTTCGAACTTGGCGCGCGCCTCATCATGGCGGCCTTCGATCAGAGCAGCCTGAGCCTCGAGCAGGTTGATCAGCGGCTCCTGATCGGCGCGGATGAGGCCACGGGAGCGAGCGGCCATCTTGCGGGCGAGCAATGCATTGCCGGCGCCCGCGGCGATCAGGCCGGTCGAGAGCGCCTGATAGCCGCGGTCGCGCTTGCGGGCGCGGAAGTAGCGGGTCACTGAATGCGGCGACGTCCAGATCAGGCGGACGAACCACCAGGCGATCATCACGGCGGCGATGAGAGCGATGATCGCGCTGACTGCGACGATCAGCTTCGTCTGATAGATCTGGCCTTCCCATATCAGCGAGAGATCGCCCGGGCGATCGGCGAACCAGGAGAAGCCGTAGGCGAGAAGCAGCACGAGCAGGGCGAAGACGACGAGTCTGATCATGATCTCACCCTTCCTTGCCGGCACCGGCGACCGCCTTCGACAGCGCCCCGCCGACTAGTTCCTCGACGCGGATGCGCGCCTCCAGCGATTGTTTGAAGGCAGCGGAGGCCTGCTTGCCGGGAGCAGGAAGATTTTTCCATTCGGCAGAAGCGCCGGGCAGATCGCCGTTCTTCACCTTGTCCTCCAGGCGAGCGGCGATCGCTTCGACACTTTCGCCTTCGATATTGCCGACCGGACGGACGCTCACCAGTGATTTTGCACTCGCCATCAGCCGATCCGACCAGCTCTGGTTCGGATCCGGCTGGTTGACGGCTTCGACGATCGCTGTGGCAACGTCGGGAACCTGACGCATTAGCTCGGCACGCGAGGGAATGCCGGTCTCGGCGAAAGCGCGCAGGTCGGTAACGGCGGGATCGTCGGGTGCGACGCCGGCGAAGGTGTCGAGTTCGGCCAGGAAGGGGCCGCCGCGATCGATCGCCGCCTTTAGGGCGGCTGCCGCGATCGCCCGCGCGACGGCAACATCCTCGCGCGGCTCGTTGAGTTTCTTTTCGGCTTCGGCGAGACGCTTGGCGATATCGGCGTCGCTGCTCGTCTGCTGGTCGGAGGATTGAGCAATCGTCGAACGCAGCTGGTCGACTTGGCTGCTCAGCTCTGCAATCTTCTGGTTGAGCGCCTCGACATTTGCCGGGTCGGCCGATGGTGCCGCCGCGGAATTCGTTGCAGCCGTTTCAAGCGCGGCGACACGCGTCTCAAGAGCGCCGTCACCCGTGTTTGCGGGATTGGCGGCGAGGTTGGCCACGGTCTGTTTCAAGGCGTCGATCTCGCCGGTGAGATTGGTGATCTCGGGCGAGGTGGTCTGTGGGGCGGAAGAAGCGGGGAGGTAACCGGCATATTGAATGGCGCCTGCGCCGAGCAGGGCGACGAGACCACCGAAAATGCCGGCGGCGATGAGACCGGCGGTGCCCGCACCCCTCGGCGCGGGCCGGTCGGCAGATGGCGTGAACGAAGGTTCGGCGGTTGCCGGCGTCTCCTCCACCGCCTCCGCTTCCGGCTTGCTTTCAGGTTCGGGCTGCCACACCGCTTCGGTTTCGGGCGGAGGGCCGGCATCGGCGGGGGTGCTGTCGGCATCGCCGGCACCATTGTTCACCGGCTTTTCGGTATCGGCTGCGGAGGCGAAGTCCTGTGCATCAAGGTCGATCGTGACCGGCTCATCTGCGCTTTTCGAATGGCGTGGCGGGTTTCCCGATACCATGAGGTCCTCTTTATCCTGCATTGCAACGAAACTAGACAGTGATGCCAATTAAGGGAAGAGGTTAGATCAAATTTGGGCGGTTTGAGCCTTTCCTGGTCAGAATGCATCAATCTGACCAGGAAAGGCTCAATAGCATTCAAAGCAGCGACAAAAGACTTTGCTCATCCGGCATGGCCGAAATCGCCACGGTTTTTTTCAGGGACGCCGGAATGACCTGCGCCACGGCCCGGCTGAGGCAGAGAAGGCGGGTGTCGCTGTGCTCCGACAGGGCAGACCGCAGCTCAGCTACCTGAAAAAAATCCTCCGCTGTCTGCCGGGAATAGAAAAGAACGGCGTCCGGGCGGTGGTCCGAAAAAAGAGCTTCGATCTCGGCCGGGTTGGGAGCGACCGGCTGCATGCGATAGCACTCGGCGACGGAAAAGCGGATGCCGAGTTGGCGCAATCTTCCTTCGAAGGTTTCGGCGCGCGGCATGCCGGCAAGGTAGAGCAACTCATCTGCTGCCTCAGCGGCGGCGAGATCGGCGAGGTCGCGACCGTTGCCTGAGGATGCGGCGACGGACCGGAAGCCAAGGCGGCGGGCCTCTTCCGCCGTAATCTCACCGACCGCAAAAAGCGGTCGGACAAGATGCGGACGCAGTTTCTCGCCGAGAGCCGACATGACCCTGACGGCTTCGGCGCTGGTCACCGCGATCGCGCCGCTGGTGGTTTCGAGTGCGTTTGAGGCTGCCGCACTATCGTGCTGTGGCCGGCGCAGCGGCAGCAGCAGAGGCTCGTGGCCCATATCGCGCAGACGTTGTGCTGTTCTTGTCGCCGAATGCGCGGGGCGGGTGACGAGCACACGCATGGCCGCTTCAGCGCCAGTCGTCGAAGAAGGCGCTGCCGGCTCTCGCACGCACATCCTGGCCGGCGCGGGTTCCGAGTGCGGCCGCATCGCGGCGGTGGCCATCGGTCGTCACCGCATGCTGGCTGCGGCCGTCGGGCGTGATGATCAGGCCGGAGAATCGAATGAGGTCACCTTCGCAGACGGCATAGCCGCCGATCGGCGTGCGGCAGGAACCATCGAGAGCGGCGAGGAAGGCGCGCTCGCAGGAGACGGTGTCGAAGGTCGTGGCATCGTTGACCGCCGCCAGCAGGTCGTCGATCCTCTGATCGCCGACGCGGCTTTCGAGGCAGATCGCCCCCTGCGCCGGCGCCGGCGGGAACGTGTCGGGGTCGAGGATATCGGTCAGCACCTCGACCTTGCCGAGGCGTTTCAGGCCGGCAAGCGCCAGCAGGGTCGCATCCACCTGCCCTTCTTCGAGCTTGCGCAGGCGGGTTTCGACCGAGCCGCGGAAGGTGATGACATTGATATCAGGCCGCATGCGGCGGATCAGCGCCTGGCGGCGCAGCGAGGAGGAGCCGACGGTGGCGCCATGCGGCAGGTCGATCAGCTTGCGCGCGGTGCGGCCGACGACCGCGTCGCGAATATCCTCGCGCGGCAGATATGCGGAGAGGTGAAGGCCTTCCGGCAGGCGCGTCGGCATGTCCTTGGTGGAATGCACGGCAAAATCCAACTCGCCGCCGGCAAGCTTCTGTTCGAGCTCTTCGGTGAAGAGGCCCTTGCCGCCGATCTCGGCGAGCGATCGGTCGGTGATGCGGTCGCCCTTCGTCGTCAGGACGACGATTTCGAACATCTCTTCCGGCAGATGATGCGCCGCCATCAGCCTGTCGCGGGCCTCATGCGCCTGGGCAAGCGCCAGCGGGCTGCCCCGCGTGCCGATCCGGAAAGGTTTTGTTTGCATCCGCTCTGTTCCGTTGTTACCGGAATTCTCGTAAACCGGTTTCCGTTCCATCGCAATCAACGAACAGGCCTCATGGTTCCCTTTCTGCGCATCCTCGGCATCGAAACAAGCTGCGACGAGACCGCCGCGGCCGTCGTCGAGCGTGATGCGGAGGGGCATTGCAACGTCCTGTCGGATATCGTGCTTTCCCAGCTTGACGAGCACAGCGCCTATGGCGGCGTGGTGCCGGAGATCGCCGCGCGCGCCCATGTCGAGGCGCTGGACGAGCTGATCGAGCAGGCGCTGAAGCGCGCCAATGTGTCGCTGACAGATATCGACGCCATCGCCGCAACTTCAGGCCCGGGTCTGATCGGCGGGCTGCTCGTGGGATTGATGACCGGTAAGGCGATCGCCAGAGCCGCCGGCAAGCCGCTCTATGCGGTCAACCATCTCGAAGGCCATGCGCTCACGGCGCGGCTGACCGACGGGCTCTCCTTTCCCTATCTGATGCTGCTCGTTTCCGGCGGCCATACCCAGCTGATCCTGGTGCGCGGTGTCGGGCAGTATGAACGTTGGGGCACGACGATCGACGATGCGCTCGGCGAAGCTTTCGACAAGACGGCAAAATTGCTCGGCCTGCCCTATCCCGGCGGCCCGGCGGTGGAGCGGATGGCGCGGGACGGCAATGCCGATCGCTTCGATTTTCCGCGCCCGCTCGTCGGCGAGGCGCGGCTCGACTTCTCCTTTTCAGGTCTGAAGACGGCGGTGCGGCAGGCGGCACAAGAGATCGCGCCGCTCAGCGATCAGGATGTGGCTGACATTTGCGCATCGTTCCAGAAGGCGATTTCGCGCACACTGAAGGACCGCATCGGTCGCGGCCTGCAACGCTTCAAAACGGAGTTCCCGACGACCGGCGAGAAGCCGGCGCTCGTCGTTGCCGGCGGAGTGGCCGCCAATCTCAAACTGCGCGGCACGTTGCAGGCGCTCTGCGCCCGGAACGGTTTCCGCTTCATTGCGCCGCCGCTCAGCCTCTGCACCGACAATGCGGTGATGATCGCCTGGGCGGGGCTCGAGCGCATGGCGACCGGCGTAGAGCCTGATACGCTTGACGTGCAGCCGCGTTCGCGCTGGCCGCTCGATGCTAACGCCGAAACGCTGATCGGCTTTGGAAAGAGAGGAGCCAAGGCATGAGCGAAAAGATCGCCGTCATCGGATCTGGTGCCTTTGGGACGGCGCTTGCCGCCGTCATCGCCCTTGCCGGCCGCGGTGCCGTGACGCTCGTCGGGCGCAATCCATCGCTGATGGCCGATCTGAAGAGCGAGCGGCTGCATGATGCCGTGCTGCCCGGCATTATCCTGCCGGAATCGCTCGAATTCTCGGCCGAGGCGGAAGCGGTCACCGGCGCCTCAATCGTGCTTTTTGCGATGCCATCGCAGGCGCAGGCCGATGCGGCGCGGCAATATGGTCCCTATCTGTCGAAGGATGCGGTTGTCGTCACCTGCGCCAAGGGCATCGAGCGAACAACGGGCAATCTTTTGACCGACATGCTGGAGCGGGAACTGCGGGACCATCCGGTTGCGGTTCTCTCCGGCCCGGGATTTGCCGCCGATATCGCCAAAGGACTGCCGACGGCGATGGCGATTGCGGCTGACGACATCGAGACAGCGGAGCGGCTCGCTCAGGCGATCTCCGGGCGAACATTCCGGCTCTATGCCTCCACCGACCGCGTCGGCGTCCAGCTCGGCGGCGCGCTCAAGAATGTGCTGGCGATCGCCTGCGGCATTGTCGAGGGCCGCGGCATCGGCGAATCCGCCCGCGCGGCGTTGATTGCGCGCGGGCTGGCGGAAATGTCGCGCTTCGTCGTGGCCAAAGGCGGTCAGGCCGATACGGTGCGCGGACTTTCAGGTCTCGGCGATCTGGTACTGACGGCGACGAGCCATCAATCGCGAAACCTGCGTTTCGGCATTGCGCTCGGGCGCGGCGAAAAGACCGATCCCGTGCACGGCGCTCTGGTGGAGGGTGCGCTCGCCGCCTCCGTTGCCTCCCGCCTTGCCGCGGCGCTTTCGATCAGCATGCCGATCACCGATGCCGTTTCCGCCATCATCGAAGGCAGGCTCGACATATCAGACGCCATCGAGCAGTTGATGACGCGTCCAATCACCACCGAATAGGAGAATAGACATGCTTTTCGCCCTGCTCTGCAAGGACAAGCCGGGACATTCCAACGTCCGCATGGAGACGCGGCCGACGCATCTTGCCTATCTCGACAAGCTCAATGCCGAAGGCAAGCTCTCCATGGCCGGCCCTTTCCTCGATGATGAGGGCAAGGCCTGCGGCAGTCTGGTGCTCGTCAAGGCGGAGACAGCGCAAGAGGCAAAGGCGCTTGCCGATGCCGACCCTTACGCCAAGGCCGGTTTGTTCGAAAGCGTCGAGATCAAGCCGTTCAACTGGGTCTTCAATAAGCCGGAGGCGTAAACATGGCGCATTGGCTCTATAAATCGGAACCTGCCTCCTGGTCCTGGGAGCAGCAGAAGGCCGCCGGCGACAAGGGCACGGAATGGACGGGCGTGCGCAACTATTTGGCGCGCAACAACATGCGGGCGATGCAAATCGGCGATAAAGGATTCTTCTACCATTCCAATGACGGGCTGGAGATCGTCGGCATCGTCGAAGTCGCAGCCCTGTCGCATCCAGACTCCACCGCCAAGGGCGATCCGAAGTGGGATTGCGTCGATATCCGCGCCGTCATTGACATGCCGAAGCCAGTGACGCTGAAGGACATCAAGGCGAACGAGAAACTGTCCAAGATGTCGCTCGTCACCTCCATGCGCCTTTCCGTGCAGCCGGTGACGGATGATGAATGGGCCGAAGTCTGCCGCATGGGCGGGCTCGACAATCCGCCGCGCTGAAAACTTTGAAGACCGACCCGGAAGCCTTCATCCGCGCCAATACCAGTCTGATGCCGCCGCCGCACGTGCCGGAGATTTCTCTCTATCTGGCGAGCGAGGCGCATGAACTCTGGCTGAAGACGGAGGAGGAACTGGAAGCAATCGGCCTGCCGCCGCCCTTCTGGGCATTTGCCTGGGCGGGCGGGCAGGGACTGGCGCGCTACATCCTCGATCATCCGGACATGGTGCGCGGCAAGCGCGTGCTGGATTTTGCCAGCGGCTCCGGTCTTGTCGGCATTGCGGCCGTCATGGCCGGCGCCCGCGAGGTCATGGCTGCCGATATCGACCCCTGGGCGCAGACGGCAATCCGGCTGAATGCCGGGGCCAATCATGTTGCAGTCGGATTTACCGGCGCCGACCTGGTCGGTGCGAGCGTCGAGGCTGACATTGTGCTTGCCGGCGACGTCTTCTACGACCGCACGTTCGCCGATGCGCTCGTCCCCTGGTTCTCGAGACTGGCGGCCGAGGGCAGGCTGGTGCTAGTCGGCGATCCCGGGCGCAGCTATCTGCCTCGGGACCGGCTGGAATTCTGCGCCGCCTATCAGGTGCCGGTGACGCGGGCGCTGGAGGACAGCGACGTCAAGAAGACGACGGTATGGCGCTTCGTGGCCGGTTAATACAGAACTCTATAGCGCGTCGCGATTTTCCGACATGGTTTAAGGCCGGATGACGCAGACATTGGCTTCATAGGAGCAGGGGTCGTCCTGGATGGCAACGTCGATGACCTTCGCCTTCGGCGCGAGCGGCTCAGGCCGGATTGCGGGATAGTAGCCGTAGCTGTCGCCCCCGACATAGGTTCCGCCATCGGTCTCGTAAACATAGGAAGACCCGGAATAGGTTCCGCCGCCGTATCCGCCGGCTGCCTGGGGAAGGAGCACGACGAGACTGCCGCGGGCGATGCGACTGGCTCCCGCCGGCGAAAACTGCTTCAGCATCGGCATCCGCTTTCTGCCGTGTCGATGGCCATAGGCGCTGTCGAAACGAATGCCGCGGTCGCGCCAGCTCACCCTTTCGCCGAGTTGAAATCCGTCGTGGAAAGCACGGCGATGGCCGGAAAAGCGATGATCGCCTCGGCGCTCGCCCGCCATTGCGGGAAGTGCAGCCAGCGCGGCAAGGGCAAGCAAGATAACTCTCGACAGACGGGGAAACATGGATGCCGGCCTCTGGAATTGCGATCGTTAACAAATCGTTAACGCCAGATTGCGCCAAAAGCCGTGGCTTGTCCATGCGTGCCGGCGGAGTGGCTGAAATATTGAGCGCCAAAGATCAGTTTCGTTAGCCCGCAAACTTCGCGGTAACCCGAATCGATTAAATTAGAAGCAGACAGCAATTGTGCTTGTCGTATGGCTGTCCGGTGATTAAACGTCGCAATTGATGCAACGCACACAGAGGATTTTGTCATTCGTGTGGTTGACTGAGAATGCTCCGAAACCCGGGAGCGCAGAGAAGCCGCCGCGAGGTTCTGATGGCGAACGTGACAAATAACCGGCCCCTGTCGCCGCATTTGCAAGTCTATAAACTTATTCCCACCATGGTCATGTCCATCGTCCACCGCATCACCGGTGGCGCGCTTTACGTCGGCACGTTGCTCGTCGCCTGGTGGCTGATCGCGGCGGCAAGCGGCCAGAGCTCATACGACTGGGCAAACTGGGTGCTCGGCAGCCTGCTCGGCAAGCTCGTGCTGCTCGGCTATACCTGGGCACTGCTGCACCACATGCTCGGCGGCTTCCGCCATCTCATGTGGGACCTCGGCTACGGCTTCGAGAAGGAAGTCTCGACCAAGCTCGCCATCGCCAACGTCATCGGATCGCTCTGTCTGACCGTGCTGGTCTGGGCGATCGGCCTCCTCATTCGCTTCTGAAGGTCCTCTCATGGATATGCGCACCCCCCTCGGCAAGGTTCGCGGGCTCGGCTCCGCCAAGGAAGGCACGAGCCATTTCTGGCGTCAGCGGCTGACTGCGGTCTCCAATATTCCGTTGATCCTGTTCTTCGTCATCTTCATGATCGCCTATGCCGGCGCGCCCTACGCGGATGTGGTTCGCGCCCTGTCGAACCCCTTCGTCGCCGTCGTCATGGGATTGATGGTGATATCGGGCGTCATCCATATGAAGCTCGGCATGCAGGTCATCATCGAGGACTACGTTCATGGCGAATTCGGCAAGATCGCTCTGCTGATGCTGAACACCTTCTTTGCGATCGTGATCGCCAGTCTCTGTCTTTTCGCCATTCTGAAAATCGCATTCGTAGGATAAGCTCGACATGGCACCGACCTCACCCGCCCAGAATGGCAAGGCCTACAAATATGTCGATCACTCCTATGACGTGATCGTCGTCGGCGCCGGCGGCGCGGGCTTGCGCGCGACGCTCGGCATGGCCGAGCAGGGTTTCCGCACCGCCTGCATAACCAAGGTGTTCCCGACCCGCTCTCATACGGTTGCGGCCCAGGGCGGCATTGCCGCCTCGCTGCGCAACATGACGCCGGATAGCTGGCAGTGGCATCTCTATGATACCGTCAAGGGTTCCGACTGGCTCGGCGACGTCGACGCCATGCAGTATCTCACCATGGAAGCGCCGAAGGCGGTCTACGAGCTCGAGCATTACGGCGTGCCGTTCTCGCGTAACGAGGAAGGCAAGATCTACCAGCGCCCGTTCGGCGGCCACATGCAGAATTACGGCGAAGGCCCGCCGGTACAGCGCACCTGCGCTGTCGCCGACCGCACGGGCCACGCCATCCTGCATACGCTCTACGGCCAGTCGCTGCGCAACAATGCCGAATTCTTCATCGAATATTTCGCGCTAGACCTGATCATGTCGGAAGACGGCAGCCGCTGCACCGGTGTCATTGCCTGGTGCCTCGACGACGGCACGATCCATCGCTTCGCCGCCAAGATGGTGGTGCTGGCGACCGGTGGCTACGGCCGCGCCTATTTCTCGGCGACCTCGGCCCATACCTGCACCGGCGACGGCGGCGGTATGGTGGCGCGTGCCGGCCTGCCGCTGCAGGACATGGAATTCGTGCAGTTCCACCCGACCGGCATCTATGGTTCGGGCTGTCTGATCACCGAAGGCGCGCGCGGTGAAGGCGGCTACCTCGTCAACTCCGAAGGCGAACGCTTCATGGAGCGTTATGCGCCTTCGGCCAAGGATCTTGCCTCGCGCGACGTCGTCTCGCGCTGCATGACGCTGGAGATCCGCGAAGGCCGCGGCGTCGGCAAAAACAAGGACCACATCTTCCTGCATCTCGACCACCTCGATCCGGCCGTTCTTCATGAACGCCTGCCGGGGATTTCCGAGAGCGCCAAGATCTTTGCCGGAGTCGACGTCACGCGCGAGCCGATCCCGGTTCTGCCGACCGTTCATTACAATATGGGCGGTATTCCAACCAACTATTGGGGCGAAGTGCTGAATGCCGACGCCGCCAATCCGGAACGGATCATCCCCGGCCTGATGGCTGTCGGCGAAGCCGGCTGCGCCTCGGTGCACGGCGCCAACCGCCTCGGCTCCAATTCGCTGATAGACCTTGTGGTCTTCGGCCGCGCCGCCGCGATTCGCGCCGGCGAGGTGATCGACCGCGCCGAGCCGATTCCGCATCTCAACGTCGCCGCCTGCGACAAGATCATGGATCGTTTCGACGGCCTGCGTCACGCTAGCGGCGGCACGCCGACGGCGGCGCTGCGCGAGAAGATGCAGCGCGCCATGCAGGAGGACGCGGCCGTGTTCCGCACGCAGGAATCGCTGGAATCCGGTTGCCGGCGCATTTCGGCGATCTGGCAGGAAATGCGCGATCTGAAGGTCACCGACCGGTCGATGATCTGGAACTCCGATCTCGTGGAAACGCTCGAGCTGCAGAATCTGATGGCGAACGCCATCACGACGATCTACGGCGCCGAGGCCCGCAAGGAGAGCCGCGGTTCGCACGCCCGCGAGGATTATACCGAGGGCGCATTCGCCGGCCGCGACGACCTCAACTGGCGCAAGCATACGCTCGCCTGGGTGAACGACGCAGGCGAGGTGAAACTCGACTACCGGCCCGTTCACACCGAGCTGATTGCCGAAGGCATCGATCCGTACAAGATCGAGCCGAAGGCGCGCGTCTACTGATCTCAAGAGGAACCTGGCATGGTTGAACTCGCTCTTCCGAAGAACTCCCAGATGCGCGAAGGCAAGGTCTGGCCGAAGCCGGCCGGTGCGACGAACACGCGCGAATTCCGCGTCTACCGCTGGAGCCCGGACGACGGCCAGAACCCGTCGATCGACACTTTCTACATCGATGTCGACGATTGCGGCCCGATGGTGCTCGATGGCCTGCTCTACATCAAGAACAAGATCGATCCGACGCTGACGCTGCGCCGTTCCTGTCGCGAGGGCATCTGCGGCTCCTGCGCGATGAACATCGACGGCACCAATACGCTCGCCTGCACCAAGGGCTTGGATGATATCAAGGGCGCGGTAAAGGTCTATCCGCTGCCGCATATGCCAGTCGTCAAGGATCTGGTGCCCGATCTCAGCAACTTCTACGCCCAGCATCGCTCAATCGAGCCCTGGCTGAAGACGGTGTCACCGACGCCGGCCAAGGAATGGAAGCAGAGCCATGAGGACCGGCAGAAGCTCGACGGCCTCTATGAATGCATCCTCTGCGCTTGCTGCTCGACCTCCTGTCCGAGCTACTGGTGGAACGGCGACCGTTATCTCGGTCCGGCCGTTCTGCTGCAGGCCTATCGCTGGCTGATCGATTCCAGAGACGAGGCGACCGGCGAGCGTCTCGACAATCTCGAGGATCCGTTCCGCCTCTACCGGTGCCACACGATCATGAACTGTGCGCAGACCTGCCCGAAGGGCCTCAACCCGGCCAAGGCAATCGCCGAAATCAAGAAGATGATGGTCGAGCGCCGGGTCTGATCATTGCGGGAGCTCGCAAGGACTCGGGCGGAGATCCACGCGCGCAACACGTTCCTGACAAATTCTATGTGCAGGAAGTTTTGCAGCGGGGCAGTTGAACTGTATCGTTTTTCGGTTAGTTGTTGTCACGGGCAATTTATGCAGCCCGACTTGATTAACCAAAGCGAATTACGATAATCGGGCCTATCTCACGCCCGTTTCTTTGCGGCTATAGCCGAATTCAGGAGTATGATGATGCAGTTGCGATATGCGATAACAGGTCTGGTGGTGGCTCTCGCGCTAGCCGGTTGTCAGCGTACGGCATATGATTACAGCTCCAACTCGAATGCCGGGCCGGCGCCGTTGACGGCGCAGCCTGTCCCCTCGGTGCAGGGCGGGCAGCTTCCCCCGCCGACCGGCAGCGCGCAGTTTCCGGCCGCGCCGACGGCGACGGCACCGATGCCTGGGGCACAGTCCGGCGCCATGGCTGCGAATGCACTCGACGTCACCAAGGAATCGATGGTCGGAAGCTGGCGCGTCAACGGCAGCTGCGACATGTTCCTGACGCTCACCAATCTCGGCAGCGGGTCGCGTGGCGGCACGCGCGGCTGCGTCGGCGAACTGACGGCGATGGGCTCCTGGGAGGTGGCGGGCAAGCAGGTGCTGCTCAAGGATCGTTCGGGCAACCAGATCGGCAGCGTCTACAAGACGGCCGACAATCGCTTCCAAGGCCAGACGAATACAGGTCAGCAGATCAGCCTCAGCCGGTAAATGAGCTGGCGCGGTAAATGAACCGGCCGGCAAATGAACCGGCGGGGGTAAGCGATCCGGCGGCGCCCGCCGATGACTGACAGGCGGACATGCCCTCATGCAGCCAATGCCAGATTATGCGCTCAGCGTTTGCGAACAGCTTAAATCGCTGACGCTGGCCGGTGCGTTGCAGGTCGATTCCGCCCAGATGGACGTGGCCAAAAGCCTGGATCGCGTGCTTGCCGGGCTGAAGCAGCTGCGGCCGGCGGCAAAGGCGAGCGCGCTTGGCTGGCTGTTTGCCAGGAAGAAGAAGTCCGCCGACGGCATCAAGGGGCTTTACATCCACGGCAGCGTCGGACGTGGTAAGACCATGCTGATGGATATGTTCTTCTCGATGGCGCCGTGCAGGAAGAAGCGGCGGGCGCATTTCCATGAATTCATGGCGGATGTTCACAGCCGCATCGCGGCGCACCGGCTGAAGCTCAAGAACGGCGAGACGAAGCAGGCCGATCCGATGCCGCCGGTCGCCGCAGCCCTCTATGAGGAAGCGGAACTGCTCTGCTTCGATGAATTCACCGTCACCGACATTGCTGACGCGATGATCCTGTCGCGGCTGTTTTCCGAACTCTTCGCGCGGGGATGCGTGCTGGTCGCAACTTCGAATGTCGAACCGGACAATCTTTACAAGGATGGTCTCAATCGCGGCCTGTTCCTGCCCTTCGTCGCCCTGCTCAAACAACATGTCGATATTGTTACCCTGGATTCGCCGACCGATTACCGGATGGAAAAGCTGAGCAGCCAGCCGGTCTATCTGGTGCCGATCAACGACCACAATGACATGGCGATGGAAGCGTCCTGGACGCAGGCGCTGCATGGACGCAAGGCGCAACCGCTCGACATTCCGATGAAGGGGCGCTCCATCCACGTGCCGCTTGCCGCCGACCGGATGGCGCGGTTCTCTTTCGCCGATCTCTGCGACAAGCCGCTCGGGGCTGCGGACTTCCTGGCCATCGCCGAACGGTTCGATACCGTCTTCCTCGACCACGTTCCCTTGCTCGGGCCGGAGAAGCGGAACCAGATCAAGCGATTCATCATTATGGTCGATACGTTCTATGATCATGCCGTGCGGCTTTATGTATCGGCGGCGGCGATGCCGGAGGAACTGCTCGTCACCCGCCGGGGTACCGAGGGGTTTGAATTCGACCGCACGGCATCACGACTGTTCGAGATGCGAAGTGCCGAATATCTTGCGCTGCACCATGCGAAACGTGCCGCCGAGTAACAATCAAGTGACAAACTCTCTTACGTTTACGTAAGAAATTTGTTATCTAAACGATTGAAAATGCTGCATCAAAATTAATGGATTGCCATTTTTGGGCTTTGGGTCTATGCGATTGCGTCATTGAGCGGCCTTGCAGCGTCGTTCGACGAATTTGATCGCAAAGGAAACAGCGAAATGGCGCGTAACAAGATCGCACTCATTGGTTCTGGTATGATTGGTGGCACGCTGGCGCATCTCGCCGGCCTGAAGGAGCTGGGCGATATCGTCCTCTTCGACATCGCCGACGGCATCCCCCAGGGCAAGGGTCTCGACATCGCACAGTCCTCTCCGGTCGAAGGTTTCGACGCCAATCTGACCGGCGCCAGCGACTATTCGGCGATCGAAGGCGCTGACGTCTGCATCGTCACCGCCGGGGTCCCGCGCAAGCCGGGAATGAGCCGCGACGATCTTCTCGGCATCAACCTTAAGGTCATGGAGCAGGTCGGCGCCGGCATCAAGAAATATGCGCCTAACGCTTTCGTCATCTGCATCACCAACCCGCTCGACGCCATGGTCTGGGCGCTGCAAAAGTTTTCCGGCCTCCCGGCGAACAAGGTCGTCGGCATGGCAGGCGTTCTCGATTCCTCGCGCTTCCGTCTCTTCCTCGCCAAGGAATTCAACGTCTCCGTTCAGGACGTGACGGCCTTCGTTCTCGGCGGCCACGGCGACACGATGGTGCCGCTCGCCCGTTACTCGACGGTCGGCGGCATTCCGCTCACCGACCTCGTCACCATGGGCTGGGTCACCAAGGAGCGCCTCGAAGAGATCATCCAGCGCACCCGTGACGGCGGCGCCGAAATCGTCGGCCTCCTGAAGACCGGCTCGGCCTATTATGCGCCGGCCGCCTCGGCGATCGAAATGGCCGAATCCTACCTCAAGGACAAGAAGCGCGTCCTGCCTTGCGCTGCTCATCTCACTGGCCAATACGGCGTCAAGGACATGTATGTCGGCGTTCCCACCGTCATCGGCGCCGGCGGCGTCGAGCGCGTCATCGAGATCGACCTCAACAAGACCGAGAAGGAGGCCTTCGACAAGTCGGTTGCCGCCGTCGCCGGTCTCTGCGAGGCCTGCATCAACATCGCGCCTGCCCTGAAGTAATTGGCGCTGAAGTAATCGAAACAGGGATAGACCCATGAACATTCATGAATATCAGGCCAAGGCTCTGCTGAAGGGCTATGGCGCGCCAGTTGCCGAGGGTGTGGCAATTCTCAAGGTTGAAGAAGCGGAAGCGGCCGCCAAGTCGCTTCCCGGCCCGCTTTACGTAGTCAAGAGCCAGATCCATGCGGGTGGCCGCGGCAAGGGCAAGTTCAAGGAACTGTCGGCGGAAGCCAAGGGCGGCGTACGTCTCGCCAAGTCGATCGAAGACGTTGTTGCCAACGTCAAGGAGATGCTCGGCAACACGCTGGTGACCGCGCAGACCGGTGAAGCCGGCAAGCAGGTCAACCGCCTCTATATCGAGGACGGCGCCGACATCGAGCGCGAACTCTACTGCTCGCTGCTGGTCGATCGCTCGGTCGGCAAGGTCGCCTTCGTGGTCTCCACCGAAGGCGGGATGGACATCGAAGCTGTCGCCCACGATACGCCCGAGAAGATCCAGACGATCGCCATCGATCCGGAAGCCGGCGTGACGGCGGCCGACGTCGCCAGGATCTCCGCCGCCCTCGAGCTCGAAGGTGCAGCCACAGAAGACGCCAAGTCGCTCTTCCCGCTGCTCTACAAGGCCTTCAACGAGAAGGACATGTCTCTTCTCGAAATCAACCCGCTGATCGTCATGAAGAATGGACATCTGCGCGTCCTCGACGCCAAGATGTCGTTCGATGGCAATGCGCTCTTCCGTCACGACGACGTCAAGGCGCTGCGCGACGAGACCGAGGAGGACGCCAAGGAAATCGAGGCCTCCAAGTGGGATCTCGCCTATGTCGCGCTCGACGGCAATATCGGCTGCATGGTCAACGGTGCCGGCCTCGCCATGGCGACGATGGACATCATCAAGCTGTACGGCAAGGAGCCGGCCAACTTCTGCGACGTCGGCGGCGGCGCCGGCAAGGAGAAGGTCGCTGCGGCCTTCAAGATCATCACCGCCGACCCCAAGGTCGAAGGCATCCTCGTCAACATCTTCGGCGGCATCATGAAGTGCGACGTCATTGCCGAGGGCGTCATTGCCGCGGTCAAGGAAGTCGGTCTCAAGGTTCCGCTGGTCGTGCGCCTTGAAGGCACCAATGTCGAGCTCGGCAAGAAGATCCTGAACGAGTCGGGTCTCGCGATCACGGCGGCTGACGACTTGGACGATGCGGCCAAGAAGATCGTCGCAGCGATCAACGGCTAATTTGAGGGATCGAAAGAATGTCCATTCTCGTCAATAAAGACACCAGGGTCCTCGTTCAGGGTCTGACCGGCAAGACCGGAACCTTCCACACCGAACAGGCGCTCGCTTATTACGGCACCCAGATGGTCGGCGGCATCCACCCGAAGAAGGGCGGAGAAACCTGGACCGGCTCCAAGGGCGAAAGCCTGCCCATCTTTGCAACCGTTGCAGAAGGCAAGGAAAAAACCGGCGCCGACGCGACCGTCATCTACGTTCCGCCGGCCGGCGCCGCCGACGCGATCATCGAGGCGATCGACGCCGAGATCCCGTTTATCACCTGCATCACCGAAGGCATCCCCGTCATGGACATGGTGCGCGTCAAGGCTCGCCTCGACCGTTCCAAGTCGCGCCTGCTTGGGCCCAACTGCCCGGGCATCCTGACGCCGGAGGAATGCAAGATCGGCATCATGCCGGGCTCGATCTTCCGCAAGGGTTCGGTCGGCATCGTGTCCCGCTCGGGCACGCTGACCTATGAAGCCGTTTTCCAGACCTCCAATGAAGGCCTCGGCCAGACGACGGCTGTCGGCATCGGCGGCGACCCGGTCAAGGGCACCGAGTTCATCGACGTGCTGGAGATGTTCCTCGCCGACGAAGCCACGACCTCGATCATCATGATCGGCGAAATCGGCGGCTCCGCCGAAGAAGACGCAGCCCAGTTCCTCAAGGACGAGGCCAAGAAGGGCCGCAAGAAGCCGATGGCCGGCTTCATCGCCGGCCGTACGGCACCGAAGGGCCGCACCATGGGCCATGCCGGCGCCGTGGTATCGGGCGGCAAGGGCGACGCTGAATCGAAGATTGCGGCGATGGAATCGGCAGGCATCAAGGTGTCGCCGTCTCCGGCTCGCTTGGGCAAGACGCTGGTTGAAGTCCTGAAGGGCTAAAACCACCTATGGACCGGGCGGAGGAACGGCATCTGCGCCTTCCGCCCGGCTCGCATACGAGACCAGCAGATGCGTCGCGGACAGGCGGCGATCGGAATGCGGCGGCCGGCAATCGATCCGGCAAATTCATCAAAGTCAGGAGGCGGACCGAAGCGTCCGCATATCACCATGGCACGGCAAGAAGCCAACGAGCAATTTCAGATCACCTCGTTTCTGGATGGCGCCAACGCGGCCTATATCGAGCAGCTCTATGCGCGCTACGAAGAGGATCCGGCGTCGGTCGACGATCAATGGCGCACCTTCTTCAAGGCGCTGGAAGACGATCCGAGCGACGTGAAGAAAGCGGCCAAGGGTGCTTCCTGGCGCAAGAAGAACTGGCCGCTTCCGGCCGGCGGCGACCTGGTGTCGGCTCTCGACGGCGACTGGGGTATCGTCGAGAAGGTGATCGAGACCAAGGTGAAGGCCAAGGCCGAGGCTCAGGGCAAGCCCGCCGACACCACCGACGTGCTGCAGGCGACGCGCGATTCCGTGCGCGCCATCATGATGATCCGCGCCTATCGCATGCGCGGCCATCTGCACGCCAAGCTCGACCCCCTCGGCATCGCCGCTGCCGTCGACGACTATCGCGAGCTGTCGCCGGAAAATTACGGCTTCACCGCTGCCGATTACGATCGCAAGATCTTCATCGACAACGTGCTCGGCCTGGAATATGCGACCCTTCGCGAGATGATCGAGATTCTCGAGCGCACCTATTGCTCGACGCTCGGCGTCGAGTTCATGCATATCTCCAATCCTGAGGAGAAGGCGTGGATACAGGAACGCATCGAAGGTCCGGACAAGGGTGTGGCCTTCACGCCTGAAGGAAAGAAGGCGATCCTTTCCAAACTCGTCGAAGCCGAAGGCTACGAACAGTTCCTAGACGTCAAGTTCAAGGGCACGAAGCGTTTCGGCCTCGACGGCGGTGAATCACTGATCCCCGCATTGGAGCAGATCCTGAAGCGCGGCGGCCATCTCGGTCTCAAGGAGGCGGTGTTCGGCATGGCCCATCGCGGCCGCCTGAACGTGCTCTCCCAGGTCATGGGCAAGCCGCACCGCGCGATCTTCCATGAGTTCAAGGGCGGCTCCTACGCCCCTGACGAAGTCGAAGGCTCGGGCGACGTCAAGTACCATCTCGGCGCTTCCTCCGACCGCGAATTCGACGGCAACAAGGTGCACGTCTCGCTGACGGCGAACCCGTCGCATCTTGAAATCGTCGATCCCGTCGTCATGGGCAAGGCCCGCGCCAAGCAGGACATGAGCGCCACCGTCTGGGAAGGCGACATCATTCCGCTTTCCGAACGCGCAAAGGTTCTGCCGCTGCTGATCCATGGCGACGCGGCCTTTGCCGGCCAGGGTGTCATTGCCGAAATCCTCGGCCTGTCGGGTCTGCGCGGCCATCGCGTTGCCGGCACCATGCACGTCATCATCAACAACCAGATCGGCTTCACCACCAATCCGGCCTTCTCGCGCTCGTCACCCTATCCGTCCGACGTCGCCAAGATGATCGAGGCGCCGATCCTGCACGTCAACGGCGACGATCCCGAAGCTGTGGTCTATGCGGCCAAGGTCGCGACCGAATTCCGCATGAAGTTCCACAAGCCAGTGGTGCTCGACATGTTCTGCTATCGCCGCTACGGCCACAATGAAGGCGACGAGCCGTCCTTCACGCAGCCGAAGATGTACAAGGTGATCCGCGGCCACAAGACCGTGCTGCAGCTCTATGCGGCGCGCCTGGTCGCCGAAGGCTTGGTCACCGAAGGCGAAGTGGAGAAGATGAAGGCCGATTGGCGCGCGCATCTCGAGCAGGAATTCGACGCCGGCCAGCACTACAAGCCGAATAAGGCCGACTGGCTGGACGGCGAGTGGTCGGGCCTGCGCACCGCCGACAATGCAGACGAACAGCGCCGCGGCAAGACTGCAGTGCCGATGAAGACGCTGAAGGATATCGGCCGCAAGCTCTCGGAAATCCCCGCTGGCTTCAATGCGCACCGCACGATCCAGCGTTTCATGGAAAACCGGGCCAATATGATCGCCACCGGCGAGGGCCTCGACTGGGCGATGGCCGAAGCGCTCGCTTTCGGCGCGCTTTGCCTAGAAGGCCACAAGATCCGCCTGTCCGGTCAGGATTGCGAACGCGGCACCTTCTCGCAGCGTCATTCGGTTCTCTACGATCAGGAAACCGAGGAACGTTATATACCGCTCGCCAATCTTTCACCGACGCAGGCCCGCTACGAAGTCATCAATTCGATGCTTTCGGAAGAGGCTGTGCTTGGCTTCGAATATGGCTACTCGCTGGCCCGCCCGAATGCGCTGACGCTCTGGGAAGCGCAGTTCGGCGATTTCGCAAATGGAGCACAGGTGGTCTTCGACCAGTTCATCTCGTCGGGCGAACGCAAGTGGCTGCGCATGTCCGGCCTCGTCTGCCTGCTGCCGCACGGCTATGAAGGCCAGGGTCCGGAGCACTCTTCGGCTCGCCTGGAGCGCTTCCTACAGCTTTGCGCGGAAGACAACATGCAGGTCGCCAATGTCACGACGCCGGCGAACTACTTCCATATCCTGCGCCGTCAGCTGAAGCGCGACTTCCGCAAGCCGCTGATCCTGATGACGCCGAAGTCGCTGCTGCGTCACAAGCGGGCGGTTTCGACGCTTGCCGAATTGGCCGGCGAATCGGCTTTCCATCGCCTGCTGTGGGACGATGCCGAGGTGATCAAGGACGGCCCGATCAAGCTGCAGAAGGACAACAAGATCCGCCGTGTCGTCATGTGCTCCGGCAAGGTCTATTACGATCTTCTGGAGGAGCGTGAAAAGCGCGGCATCGACGACATCTATCTCCTGCGCGTCGAGCAGCTCTATCCGTTCCCGGCAAAGGCGCTCATCAACGAGCTGTCGCGCTTCCGCAACGCCGAGATGGTCTGGTGCCAGGAAGAGCCCAAGAACATGGGCGCATGGTCGTTCATCGACCCCTTCCTCGAGTGGGTGCTTGCCCATATCGACGCGAAGTACCAGCGTGTCCGCTATACCGGCCGTCCGGCCGCCGCCTCGCCGGCGACGGGCCTGATGTCGAAGCATTTGTCACAGCTCGCCGCATTCCTCGAGGACGCATTGGGCGGCTGAAATCAAGGGGGGCGCAATGGCTTACTTCTTTATGAGACTGCTGCCGCCGCGCCCCACTTTCCCGCATGATGGGACGGGGGAGGAAATCGCGGCGATGAAACGCCACGTCGAATACTGGCATCGGCACGCCCTTGCGGGATCGGCAATCGTCGTCGGTCCGGTGTTCGAAGGGGAAGGCGCTTTCGGCATGGCAGTGGTCGAGGTCGAAGATCAGGCGGCGGCGCAAGCTCTTGCCGACGGCGATCCGATCATCGCTTCCGGTCTCGGGTTCCGTTTCGATGTCCTGCAGATGCCCTCAATCATTTTGCGGCCGCCCGCCGTCTGAAACGCATAAACGAAAACACACGAAATCAGGATTTGAACAATGGCCACAGAAATCCGCGTTCCAACTCTCGGTGAATCCGTCAGCGAGGCAACCGTCGGCACCTGGTTCAAGAAGGTCGGCGACGCCATCAAGGCCGACGAGCCGATTCTGGAGCTTGAAACCGACAAGGTGACCATCGAAGTTCCCGCACCCGCTTCCGGCACGCTTTCGGAAATCGTCGCCGCTGCCGGCGAGACCGTCGGCCTCGGCGCGCTGCTTGGCCAGATCGCCGAAGGCGCCGGCGCAGCCGCCGCACCGGCAGCAGCTGCACCGGCCGCCGCTCCCGCTCAACCGGCCCCGGCTGCTGCCGCCCAGCCGGCTGCCGCTGCTGCTGCATCGTCGTCGAGCGCCTCCGTCTCCACCATGCCGCCGGCACCGGCGGCTGCGAAGATGCTGGCTGAAAGCAATCTTTCCGCCGATCAGGTCGACGGCAGCGGCAAACGCGGCCAGGTGCTGAAGGGCGATGTCATTGCCGCCGTCGCCAAGGGCATTTCCGCTCCCACCGCGGCACCGGCTGCAGCGCCTGCGGCTGCGCGCGGGCCTTCGACGGTCGAGGATGCCTCGCGCGAAGAGCGCGTGAAGATGACGCGCCTGCGCCAGACGATCGCCAAGCGCCTCAAGGACGCCCAGAACACCGCCGCCATGTTGACCACCTATAACGAGGTGGACATGAAGGCGGTCATGGATCTGCGCAACAAGTACAAGGACGTTTTCGAGAAGAAGCACGGCGTGAAGCTCGGCTTCATGGGCTTCTTCACCAAGGCTGTGACGCATGCGCTGAAGGAACTGCCGGCGGTCAATGCCGAGATCGACGGCACCGACATCATCTACAAGAACTACTGCCACATCGGCGTCGCGGTCGGCACGGACAAGGGTCTCGTGGTTCCGATCGTTCGCGACGCCGACCAGATGTCCATCGCCGAGATCGAAAAGGAAATCGGCCGCCTGGGCAAGGCAGCCCGCGACGGTCAGCTCTCGATGGCCGACATGCAGGGTGGCACCTTCACCATCTCGAACGGCGGCGTCTACGGTTCGCTGATGTCCTCGCCGATCCTCAACGCGCCGCAGTCTGGCATCCTCGGCATGCACAAGATCCAGGAGCGGCCGGTCGCGATCGGCGGCCAGGTGGTCATCCGTCCGATGATGTATCTGGCGCTGTCCTACGATCACCGCATCGTCGACGGCAAGGAAGCGGTGACCTTCCTCGTGCGCGTCAAGGAGAGCCTGGAAGATCCGGAACGCCTGGTTCTCGATCTCTAAGGGAGCTTTTCGATGCGGAAGCGGATCATGCGAGCGGCGCGCCTTCTCCTTTGCGCTGCCGCCGCGCATGCCCCGGTCCTCGCATCGGCCGCCGGCTGGGATGTCAGCAAGGCCAGCAGCAATTTCGAACTGGTGACGCTTGATGATGCCGAACTCTCCAGCCGGTCGATCGACGTGGTCCATATGGGCGATGTCGAGCTGACCTCGGGGCGCATTGTCGCCGCTGATCCGCTTGCCCAGCCGGATCGTCCGGCGCTGGCAAGAACAGTTGCGCCGGGCGACTATCCGGTGACGCTCTACCGTGCCTTCGGGCGCATCGCGGCGGCCAGCATGCGGTTTGCCGAGGGCAAGCCCGATCACTGGGAACTGGCCGTCCTCCCCGGCCAGGACCCGGCGACACTGAAGGACGACGAGATCTTCGGCTATCCGGTCGATGCCGGCGTCGGCTGCTACATGGACGCCGATACGCTGGGGCGGATCGATGAGCGCGAAGCGCAGGTCCAAGCGCAGAAGCCGGATGCCGATATCAATTATTACGATGACGTGCTGGCGTCGGAGCTTGACGCCAATAAGCGCCACTATGCACTGCACCGGCCGGTTGCCGGCAAGAAGGGCAATGTTGCGGTGTTCTGGAGCGGTTGGGGCGACGGTTTCTATCCTGTCTTCTGGGGCCTCGACAAGGATGGCCACCCGCTGGTTCTGTTGACGGATTTTGGTGTGATCGAGAATGCCGACGGGCGGCGAGAGCCGAAGGTGCAATGAGCGGGGCGGTCGGGATCATGGCAGGATGGAGTGGCGTGGCTGCGATTGCAGCTGCCGCGTTTTTCGCAGTTCCGGTCGCCGCGTTCGCCGTCGATTGCAAACAGGAGCAGGCCGTCTACGTCGACCGTGACGGCGCCTATGAACTGCGTTTTGCACCGCTGAATTCTCCCTCGGCTGCCGCCAGCAATCAGTTCAAGGTCAGTGCGCTCAAGACATCCGTGGTCATGGAAGGCTATGTGATGCCATCGGAAGATCCGGTGCGCGCGATCGGCATCCTGATGTTCAACTGCCCGGAGGGAGACGCGACCGGCGCCGATCTCGATGCCTGCACCGTCTGGCAGGGCGCCGTCTACGGCATGAATGTCAAAGGCGAGGTCGACAATCTGCAGCCGGAGGGTGCCGCGGCGGCCGAAAAGATCGTACTTCCCGGCCTTGGTCCCGCCATCCGTGAATCGAGCGCCTGGGGAGAGGGCAAGGCTTCGGTGGCGCCTTGGGACGTGCTGACTTTCAAGGAGTGTGCGACATGAATGATGCACCTGTTGTTCTCGTGACCGGCGGCAGCCGGGGTATTGGCGCCGCGGTCTGCCGGCTCGCCGCGCGGCAGGGCTGGCGCGTGGCGGTTAATTATGCCTCCAGCCGACAGGCGGCCGAGGCTGTCGTCGCGGCGATTGCCGGAGAGGGCGGCGAGGCGGTGGCCATCCAGGGCGATGTAGGCAAGGCTGCCGACATCGCTGCGATGTTTGCCGCGGTCGATCGCCATTTCGGCCGGCTCGACGGGCTCGTCAACAATGCCGGCATCGTCGACTATCCGCAGCGGGTCGACGAGATGTCGATGGAGCGGATCGAAAGGATGCTGCGCGTCAATGTGACGGGCTCCATCCTCTGTGCGGGGGAGGCCGTTCGCCGCATGTCGAGCCGTCACGGCGGACAGGGCGGTGCGATCGTCAACATCTCCTCAATGGCCGCGATCCTCGGCTCGGCGACGCAATATGTCGATTATGCCGCCTCGAAGGCCGCTATCGACACATTCACGGTCGGGCTTGCGCGCGAGGTCGCAGCCGAGGGCATTCGCGTGAATGCCGTCAGACCCGGGATCATCGAAACCGATCTGCATGCTTCGGGCGGACTGCCGGACCGGGCGCGCGAAATGGCGCCGTCGGTCCCGATGCAGCGTCCGGGCACAGCCGAGGAGGTGGCGGACGCTATCCTCTATCTTCTTTCTCCTTCCGCCTCCTATGTAACGGGCGCGATCCTCAACGTGAGCGGCGGTCGCTAGAAGGACACGGCGAAAAACAGCATGCCATATATTCTCGAATTCCTCGGCCTGATGGCTCTCGCGCTGTCGCGCGCAGCCGCCTAAACGAAAAATCCAAAGGGAAAGAAGCAATGTCTTACGATGTGATCATTATCGGAACCGGCCCGGGCGGCTATGTCTGCGCCGTCAAGGCGGCCCAGCTCGGCCTTAAGGTCGCCGTCGTCGAAAAGCGCGCGACCTATGGCGGCACCTGCCTGAACGTCGGCTGCATTCCGTCGAAGGCGCTGCTGCATGCTTCCGAAATGTTCCATCAGGCGGGCCACGGGTTGAGTGCGCTCGGCATCGACGTTCCCGCGCCGACGCTGAACCTTGGCAATATGATGGCCCACAAGGATGCGACGGTGAAGGCGAATGTCGACGGCGTCGCCTTCCTGTTCAAGAAGAACAAGATCGATACCTTCCAGGGCACCGGCAAGGTCGTTTCGGCAGGCAAGGTTTCCATTGCCGCCGAGGACGGAACGGCGCAGGAGATCGACGGCAAGAACATCGTCATCGCCACCGGTTCGGATGTCGCCGGCATTCCCGGCGTGCAGGTCGAAATCGATGAGAAGACCATCATCTCGTCGACCGGCGGCATTGCGCTGGAAAAGGTGCCGGAAACGCTGATCGTCGTCGGCGGCGGCGTCATCGGCCTTGAACTCGGCTCCGTCTGGTCGCGTCTTGGCGCAAAGGTCACCGTCGTCGAATATCTCGACACCATCCTCGGCGGCATGGACGGCGAAGTCGCAAAGCAGTTCCAGCGCATGCTCGCCAAGCAGGGCATCGATTTCAACCTTAGCGCCAAGGTCACCGGCGTCGAGAAGGGCGGCAAGGGCGCCAAGGTGACGTTCGAGCCTGTTAAGGGCGGCGACAAGGTGACGCTCGACGCTGAAGTCGTGCTGATCGCCACCGGCCGCAAGCCCTACACCGCAGGCCTCGGCCTGGAAGAGGCGGGCGTGGCGCTCGACAATCGCGGCCGCGTCGAGATCGACGGCCACTTCAGGACCAATGTCGCCGGCATCTATGCGATCGGCGATGTGGTCAAGGGCCCGATGCTGGCCCACAAGGCGGAAGACGAGGGTGTCGCGCTTGCCGAAATCCTCGCGGGGCAGCATGGCCACGTCAATTACGACGTGATTCCGAGTGTCGTCTATACCCAGCCGGAAGTCGCTTCGGTCGGCAAGACCGAGGAGGAACTGAAGGCGGCAGGCGTCGCCTATAAGGTCGGCAAGTTTCCGTTCACCGCGAACGGCCGCGCCCGCGCCATGCTGGCGACCGACGGCTTCGTCAAGATCCTCGCCGACAAGGAGACCGACCGCGTGCTCGGCGGCCACATCGTCGGTTTCGGCGCCGGCGAGATGATCCACGAGATCGCCGTGCTGATGGAATTCGGCGGATCGTCGGAAGATCTCGGCCGCACCTGCCATGCACATCCGACGATGTCGGAAGCGGTCAAGGAGGCCGCGCTCGCAACTTTCTTCAAGCCGATCCATATGTAGGTTGTCGGCAGCCCTACGAAAATGCGCAGCCGCTTGCCGCGAGGCGAGCGGCTATTTTATTTGCCGCGCATCGGTCCTTTTCCGAGTAGCCTAATTGACAGCGGTCACCGTAAAACCCTGCTTGCGCAGCAGCTCGATGACGCCGTCCTTGCCGGGCAGGTGCAGGGCGCCGACGGCCATGAAGACATTGCCGCCGTCGAGGATCGGGACGGCACGCTCGGCCATCACCTTGTTGCGATCGAGAATGACGCGCTGTTCGAATGCGGCGTAGTCGCTGGTCTCGTCGACAGTTGCCGGCGTCACTGTCTTCAGCATCGGCATGGTCATGCCGATATCGCCGGAGAGGTAGAGATCGGTCATCGTTTCGACGACGTCGTTCATCTTGGCTCCGAGTTCCAGCGTCTCGATCAGCGACTTCATATGAAATTCGACCGGCAGATCGGCCATGGCCTGGATCTGCTCGGCAAGGGTTTCCAGCCCCTTGACCTCCTTGCCTTCGGCAACGGCGTCGCTGGCGATTTTCTGGTCGAGAAATTGCACGCCTTTGGCCTTGCGGGCGAGCTCGCAGGCCGGAAGAGCGACGGCGCTGGAGATCATCCATGGTCGCATCCGGGAAACGGCGCTGAGCGGGATACCACGCTGCTTCAGGCCGGCTTCCAGGCGCTTGTAATCGTCGGCAGAGAGCAGCTTGTCGATCGTCGTGCCGTCGGTGAACATCGTCAGTTCCGGTCGTGCGAGCAGGGCGGCGGTCGCCTTGCGCTCATCGAGGATCTCGTCGGATTCGATGATGATCGTATTGGCTGTGTCATGGGCGATCTGGGCGCGCGACGGCAGAGCAAGCACACGGGGATCGGTCACATGCATGCTGCCCAGCAGCCATGAAGGGGCAAGTCCAGGCTTCTCGATCTTCCAGAAGATGCCCTTGCCGTTCGGCGTTGCCTCGGCTTCCTTTAGCGCCTCGGCATATCGGGCGGGGTCGTTCTGCTGCAAATCGACCATGAGATTGCGGCCGGTGCAGGCTGCGTCCTCGGCCGCCGCCGGCCTTGCAGCCAGGAAGGCGACAAACAGCGCTGCAACAAGCAGCATGTGGAAGGCTGCAATCAGCCAGAGCAGCAGATTGCCGGGTACTGCGAGGAAAAAAGCCCGGCGGCCGATTGAAGTCGTCATCTTGATGTTCCGGTCAAATGCCCTATCGCTTCTGCTCTACGCCTGGCTTGCGCATAATCCTTTAAGAGAATGCGTTAACGAACACTTAGCGCATCTCATCGGGGCGGATTCATGGGCGCTGAGGATGTCGGATGCCGTCGTCACATGCGCTGCACATTCTGCACGAGATGCATCAGGCGCGCGGATGGGCTCGGTCATACACCTCGAGCAGCCGGGAAGCATCGACGCCGGTATAGACCTGCGTTGTGGAAAGGCTGGCGTGGCCGAGCAGTTCCTGAATCGTGCGGAGATCGCCGCCGCCGGCAAGCAGATGGGTGGCGAAGGAGTGGCGGAGCGCATGCGGCGTTGCCGTCTCCGGCAGGCCGAAGGCGCCGCGTAGCTTCTGCATTGCGCGTTGGATGATCGCCGCCTGCAGCTTGCCGCCGCGGGCGCCGCGAAACAGCGGCTCACCGCTTTCGAGATCATATGGGCAGAGCGCGCGATATTTCTCGACCGCGTCGAAAACCACGGGCAGAAGCGGCACGAGCCGCGTCTTGTTGCCTTTGCCGGTGATGCGCAGCGCTGTGGCGCTCTTCGGCAAGTCGGCGGGAACGAGATTCAGCGCCTCGGAAATGCGCAGGCCGCAGCCGTAGAGCAACGTCATGACAGCTGCATCGCGCGCGGCGATCCAGGGTTCGTCATGCAGTTGGGCTTCATCGCTGACGATGGTGATCGCCTGCGTGTCCGACAACGGCTTGGGTAGCGACTTCGGCTGTTTCGGCGAACGGATCGCCCCGGCGCCGGCGGCATTGACCAAGCCCTTCTTTTCGAGGTGGCGCAACAGGGAACGAAGGCCGGCGAGATTGCGGCCGAGCGAACGGGCGCCGGAGCCTTGCCTGCGCCGGGCGGCCAGGAAGGCGCGGAAATCGGCGGGGCGCAATTCCCTGATATCGGCGAGGGTCGCCGGGCCGGCGAGATGACCGGTCAGGAAAGTCAGAAACTGGCGGGTGTCGCGCTCATAGGCATCGAGCGTATGTTCGGAAAGACGGCGTTCGCGAGCGAGGTTTTCGAGCCACGCAGCGCGTTCCGCCATCAGGCGCGGGTCGGCGATTACAAGCAGTTCATTCACGTCGCTGGCCTTGAATTTGCCTTTAAGTCCGCCAATTTGAAGCAGGAACGGTTATGGAATTGCTAATGCCGGCAAGCCTTTGTCACGCTTCGATCATATTGTACTGCGATAGCTTATAGCCCACAGACAGGATCTTTCATGGCCCGGCGCGATTCCATGACGGCTTTCGGACAACTCGCGGAAGCGATCGCACTTGTTTCACAGGGAAAGCCCGGTCATATCGTCGATACGCTGATTGCCGAACGCGGCCAGAGGATCGTAAAAAATCCATTCTGGCCGGTCATGCGGCCGTTCCTCTACACGCTTCTGCGCTACAACAAGGCGATCGAATTCGCCAATGCGGTTGCCAACATGCCGGGTTTCCAGTCGTTCGAATATCTGAGCGGCGTACTGAAGCTCGACATCGGCGTCGCCAACGGCGAACGCATCCCTGATAGCGGCGGTTTCATCCTCGTGAGCAATCACCCCACAGGCATTGCCGACGGCGTCGCTGTATTCGACCTCCTGAAAACACGCCGGCCCGATATGATGTTCTTTGCCAATCGCGATGCGATCCGCGTCAACCCGCGTTTTGCCGAGATGGTCATCCCGGTCGAATGGCGGGAGGAGCACAAGAGCAAGCTGAAGGCGCGCGAGACGCTGCAATTGACGAACCACGCGGTGCGGGAAGGCAAGGCGACGGTACTCTTTCCATCAGGCCGGATCGCCTATTGGGCGAACGGCCGGCTCAACGAACGTCCCTGGAAGACCTCGGCGGTCGGGCTGGCGCGCAAGTATAATCTGCCGATCCTTCCCGTCCACATGAGGGCGCGCAATTCAGGCCTTTTCTACTGGCTGGCGAAGTGGTCGACGGAGCTTCGCGACATGACGGTATTCCACGAACTCTTGAACAAGCGTGGCGACCGCTTCGATTTCGTGATCGGCAATCTCATTCCCGCCGAACATCTGGACGGCGACCTCTACGAGGTGACGAAGGCGCTGGAGAAACATACGGTGCACGACATGGCGCGCGATGGCGACACGATTTTCATACCGGTCGGCGGCCCAACCGCGGCGACGCCGCGCGAGATACCGGTTCTTGCCGTCTAGTTGCGTTGACATCGCCGTGACGATCTAAATCCGCAACTTCCGTGACCGTTTGCCGGAGGCGATGGCGGGGCTTGCGCGCGACGCCCGGCAGGAAGGTTATTTCCATATCGGCCGGCTTATCGATGAGTGGGCAGTTGGCGATATCCGTTTCGCGCGTGACGGCGAAAGGCTGCTCGGCGCCTTTGCGGGCGCAGCACTCGTTGCTGTCGGCGGCATGACCATCGAACCCGCCATGCGGGAAGCGTTGCGGATGCGGCGTTTCTACGTTCGCCCTGGGATGCGCGGTCGCGGCGTCGGCCGGATGCTTGCCCTGGCTCTTCTGGATCACGCGCGGCTCTTCTGCCGCTGTGTCACCGTGCACGCGGGAAATGATGGTGCAATGAAGTTCTGGGAGTCGCTTGGGTTTCGTCCCGTTAAACAGGATAGCTATACCCATGTTCTCGAGCTGCGCGGTTGAGGCCAGATGGTACGTCATCATTGGTAGTCCTCGGCAATCATGCTTGCCGCCTTCGATCCGATCGCCATTGCCGGTGCGTTAGTATTGCCTGACGGGATAAAGGGAATGATGGAGCAATCGATCACCCTCAGCCCGTCCACGCCGCGCACGCGCAGCCTGCCGTCGACGACCGACATGGGATCCGTCTCCGGTCCCATCCTCAGGCTGCCGGCAGGATGGTAATTCGTCTTGACCGTCTGGCCGGCGAATTTCGTGAGCGACGCCTCGTCCTGGAGCGATCGTCCCGGGAGGATTTCCTCGGCGATCTTGCCCTTGAAAGGTTCCGTCTCCAACAGCCGGCGTGCCGTCTTCAGAGAGGCGAGCGTCAGGCGCAGGTCGTCGGGATCACCGAAGAAATTGCAATCGACGAGCGGTTGGTCTGCGGGGTTCGGCGAGCGCAGCTTCACACTGCCACGCGCCTTCGGTCTCAGCAGGCAGGATGTGAACGTCACTCCGTAGGTCGACTTGGCCGATGAGACGTCGCGGTCGAGATAGACGATCGGCGCGCAATAAAGCTGGATCGTCGGGCGGTCGCCGCCATCTGGATCGTAGAAGAGGCAGGATTCGATGCCCGTCGTGGTGACGGGACCGGTATTGAACAAGAGATATTGCAGGCCGTTTCGGATCATCGGCCAGCCGCGATCCTCGCCGAAATAGCCGGATTTCGATTTCGTCGAGGCGATGACGGGCACTTCGTGATGGTCCTGGAGATTGGCGCCGACACCGGGAAGATCGGCGGCAACGGCGATGCCGTGTTCGCGAAGGTGGTCGGCCGGGCCGATGCCGGACAGCATCATCAGCTTGGCGCTGTTGTAGGTGCCGGCGGCGACGAGCACCTCGCGTGTGGCCAATACCCTGCGGCTCTCGCCATTGCTGGTGTAAACGACGCCGACGGCCCGTCCGCTTTCGATCAGGATGCGATCGACACGGGCCCGCGTCACGATCTTCAGTCGGCTGTCGCCGCCAAGAGGATCGAGAAAGGCTTTCTTGGCATCCGATCGCTCGATGCGCCTGCCCCATGACGCAAAGGTGTGCTGCATGATGCCGACGCCGTTCTGCCGCGCGCCGTTGAAGTCCGGATTATACGGATGGCCAAGTCCCTGGGCCGCCAGGATGAAATCTTCCGTCGTATCGGAGATATGGCGCGGCTCCGATACACGCAGGTTGCCCGAAATTCCGTGATAACGGTTGTTGAAGCGGCTATTGGCCTCGATGCCCTTGAAGTGGGGGAGCATGTCCTCGTAGGACCATTCACTTCCATTGCCGAGATGGGCGGCCCAGCCGTCGTAATCTTCCTTCTGGCCGCGCATATAGACCATGGCGTTGACAGCGCTGCCGCCGCCGAGAGCGCTGGCGACCGGCACGATCGGCCCCCGCCCGCCGAGCTGGGGTTGCGGCACCGTATGGTGCATCTCGAGAAAATCGTCGCGGGCGAGATATTTCATATAGCCGGCGGGAAAGGACATCAGCCTTGCCGTATCGCGCGGTCCGCGCTCGATGATAAGAACGGAAAAGCCGAAGTCGCGCACCAGCCGCATGGCGGCAACGCATGCCGCGGATCCGCCGCCTGCTATGACGAAGTCGAAATTCCTGTCGGCCGTCATGCGCCGATCTCCTTGAGATGGACGGCCTGGCGCGCCAAAAGGCGCTCGACATCGGCAATGTCGAGCGCCGAAAGCCTGGGGCCCGGCTTCCGCAAGGCGGGGGACTTGATGACGCCGCGCTTGGCAAGGACATATTTGCGGCAGGCAAGACCTATGCCTTGCTGCTGTTCGTAGCGGGCGAGCGGCAGATAGGCATCGAAGATTTCGTGGGCGCGATCGGGATTGCCGGCGCCATAGGCCTCGACGACGCCGACCATCATCTCGGGATAGCAGAAGCCGGTCATGGCGCCGTCGGCGCCGCGGCCCATCTCCTCCGGCAGGAAAAGTCCGCCATTGCCGCAGAGGATGGAGATGCGCCGCATGCTGCCTTTGTCGCTGGCCGCGCGAAGCCTGGTGATTTTCGACAGGCCCGGCCAATCCTCATGCTTGAGCATGACGCAATTGGGCACCTCCCTGACCACGCGCTCGATGACCGCGGGTGCGATCGTCACATTGGTGGTGAGCGGATAGTCCTGCAGCACGAAAGGCGTATCACCTAGGGTTTCACCAACCGACTGGTAGAAGGCGAAGACCTGGTCGTCGGTTCTGACGGTCCAGGGCGGGGCAACCATGACGCCGGCAGCACCTTCGCCCATGACGGCTTTGGCGAGCTCGCCCATCGGAGCAAGTCCGGGCGCCGACACGCCGACGACCACCGGCAGGCGCCCGTCAAGGCGCTTCAGCACACGCTCGACCACGGTTCGCGATTCCTCGGCGGTCAGCTTTGGTGCCTCGCCGAGTTGGCCGAGCACCGTCAGGCCGGTGACGCCGGCGCCTTCATAGAAATCGACCATGCTGTCGATGCTTTCGAGATCGAGCGCGCCGTCATCGGCAAAGGGAGTTACGGCGATAACGTAAACGCCCTTGGCGTCCTCGGTCAGTCTGGCCATTCGTGCTCTCCGATTCAGCTGTCGAACAAATCTTCCGGCAATCTATGCGGCCAATCGCTTGCCCGGCAACCTTTTCGTCAAGGCGTGGCCCAAATTGGCGAGTCTTCGCAATCCACATTCCCGGCCGATCGGCCACCACGTCTTTGCGGTTCCAATTCCATCGATTTGCGGGCATGGTCTCGCGCGATGAGCATAGATTCGTCCGATCTCTTTGGCGCCCTTTTTGAAGCACCGCCCGCGAACCGAACGGTTCCGGTGCTGGTGCCGATGCCGGCGCCGAAACCCTATTCCTACTCGGTGCCGGAGGGCATGGCGGTCGAGCCCGGCTCGGTCGTGCAGGTGCCGCTTGGGCCGCGGCAGGTGATCGGCGTCGTTTGGGACGGCGGCGAAGATGGCGTCGATCCGAAGAAGCTTCGGCCGATCAGTCATGTCTTCGATTGCCCGCCGCTTTCCAAGGAGATGCGGGATTTCATCGATTGGGTGGCGAGCTATACGCTCTCCCCGCCCGGCCTCGTGGCGCGCATGGCGCTCAGGGCGCCGAACGCCTTCGAGCCGGAGCCGATGGTGGAGGGGCTGAAACTCGCTGGCGGCGAACCGGAGCGGATGACGCCGGCGCGCGCGCGCGTGCTCGCGGCCGCTTCAGACGGCCTGTCCTGGACGCGCAGCGGTCTGGCGCATGCGGCAGGCGTTTCGACCAGCGTCGTCGACGGACTGATCACGCTCGGCATTTTCGAGACGGTGTTTCTGCCGCCGCCGCCCGTTGTGGCGATGCCAGATCCTGACTTTGCCGCCGCACGCCTCGAAGGACCGCAGAAAGAGGCGGCGGCGGAGATCGTCTCCGACATCCGCAGGGGCGAATTTTCGGTGTCTCTGATCGATGGTGTGACCGGCTCCGGCAAGACCGAAGTCTATTTCGAGGCGATCGCCGAGACGCTGAAACGGGGCAAGCAGGTGCTGATCCTGCTGCCGGAGATCGCGCTGACGGCGAGTTTCCTGGAGCGGTTTCAGGATCGCTTCGGGGCAAAGCCCGCCGAATGGCATTCCGACCTCGCCCCGCGCATGCGCGAAAAGGTCTGGCGCCAGGCGGTGACCGGCGAAGTGCGGGTCGTGGCTGGGGCCCGCTCGGCGCTCTTCCTGCCTTTTGAAGATCTTGGCCTCATCATCGTCGACGAGGAGCACGATCCTGCCTACAAGCAGGAGGATCGCGTTTTCTACAATGCCCGTGACATGGCCGTGGTGCGTGGCCGCATCGGCGATTTTCCCGTCATCCTGGTCTCTGCGACACCGTCAGTTGAAAGCCAGGTCAACGGGCAGATCGGGCGCTACAGCACCCGCCACCTGCCCACGCGTTTCGGCGACGCGGCGCTGCCGGACCTGCATCTCATCGATATGCGCCGGCACGCGCCGGAGCGCGGCGGCTTCCTGTCGCCGGTGCTGATCCGGGCGATCGGAAAGACCGTGGAGAGGCGCGAGCAGGCGCTGCTCTTTCTCAATCGTCGCGGATATGCGCCGCTGACGCTCTGCCGGGTCTGCGGTCACCGCTTCCAATGCCCGCAATGTTCGAGCTGGCTGGTCGAGCATCGCTTCCGCAAGCAGCTGCAGTGCCATCAATGCGGCCATGCGGAGCGCACACCGGAGGCGTGCCCGGAATGCGGGACGCTTGACCATCTGGTCGCCTGCGGGCCCGGCGTCGAGCGTATCGCCGAAGAGGTGGAGCGGCATTTCCCGGAGGCGCGGACGATCGTCCTCTCCTCGGATATGTTGGGTGGGGTGAAGCGGCTGCGGCTGGAACTGGATGCGATCGCCAAGGGTGAGGCCGATATCGTCATCGGTACCCAGCTCGTTGCCAAGGGCCATAATTTTCCGCTGATGACGCTGGTCGGCATCGTCGATGCCGATCTCGGCCTTGCCAATGGCGATCCGCGCGCGGCCGAGCGCACCTTCCAGCTTCTGTCGCAGGTGACGGGGCGCGCCGGGCGCACCGGTCTCAAGAGCCATGGGCTGCTGCAGACCTACCAGCCGCAGCATCCGGTCATGCAGGCGATTGTATCCGGCGATTCCGACGCCTTCTACGAGCGTGAAATCACCGAGCGCGAAAGCGCGGCATTGCCGCCATTCGGCCGGCTCGCCTCCATCATCGTTTCGGCCGAAACGCGCCACGACGCGGAAAATCATGCGCGCGGCATGCGCAACGCGGCACCCCAGGTCTCCGGCATCTCAGTGCTCGGCCCGGCGGAAGCGCCGCTTGCCCTGGTGCGCGGCCGCCACCGCTTCCGCCTTTTGGTCCACGGACGGCGCAACTCCGACATGCAGGGGTTTCTGCGGGCGATGTTGTCGCAGTCGCCGAAGGAGCGCGGATCGGTGCAGGTACAGCTCGACATCGATCCCCAGAGTTTTCTCTAATGGCGCCATTTCCTCCTTTTCCGGCCCATGTCATAAAACACCGATTCTTCGGGGTGATTTGAGGCTGATGCATGGAGTTTTATTTTCCGACCGAGCTCGGCGAGCAGCTGGCTTTCTGCTCTGCCGCTTTTACGGCGCTGGCCGGCTTCATCATGATGTTTGCGCCGGGCCACGCCTTCCGTCTTCTTGGCCTGCAGGTGCAGGAGGGGCGGCCGGAAGGATATGGCGAGGGGCGGTCGATGGGCGGCTTCTATCTCGGCTTCGGCCTTTCGGCGATCCTGCTTGCACAGGACTGGATCTATATGGCGCTCGGCGCCTCTTTCAGCATGGCTGCCTTTGCGAGGATCATATCCATCCTGTCCGATAAGGGGAGCAATTTGGTCAACTACTTACTTCTGGTTGTGCAAGTCGCGCTGGCTGCGCTGCCGATGCTCTATGTTTTCGGCTTCATTCAAACGTGAGTTTCACCGGCGGCGGACGGCTTGCTCGGCCTGTCCGCAAGCCGTTGCGCAATTTTGCGGACAGAAATTCATGTGAAAGGCGTATTCGGGCATTACGCGTGTTGCGAGTCCGAACATCCTATGTTAGACGGACCCCGAATTTCGGAAGAAGCAAGAGGCTTCTCTTGTGATTTCTGGGGGAAATCAAAACGAATTCAAGATCATAGGTTCGGCGCCCGCCGAAAGCCGGATTTTGGATTGAAATCAGGGAAATTTGTGCCAGTGGCAGACACGTCCCAGCTTACTTCTGGTGTTGCAGAGCGCTATGCCTCGTCGCTTTTCGAGCTGGCGCTCGAAGAGAACGCCGTCGGTACCGTCGCTGCAGACCTTGACCGTTTCCAGACGATGCTGGATGAGAGCGACGACCTGAAGCGCTTCATCCTGAGCCCTGTTTTCTCTGCCGAGGACCAGTTGAAGGCGATTATCGCCATCAGCGAGAAGGCAGGCATTTCGGGCTTCTTCGCCAATTTCCTGAAGGTCGTGGCGCGTAACCGCCGCCTGTTTGCCCTGCCGGGCATGATCAAGGCCTTCCGGCTGATCGCCGCCAATCATCGCGGCGAAATCTCCGCCGATGTCACCTCGGCCCACGCTCTCTCCGCAGAGCAGGAAAATGAATTGAAGGTGGCGCTGAAGGGCGTCACCGGCAAAGACGTGGCGATTGCCGTCACGGTTGATCCGTCAATTCTTGGTGGTCTGATCGTCAAGGTCGGGTCCCGTCAGATTGATACGTCTCTTCGTACCAAACTCTCTACCCTTAAGCTTGCATTGAAAGAGGTCGGCTGATGGATATCCGCGCCGCGGAAATTTCCGCAATTCTCAAAGACCAGATCAAAAATTTCGGCAAAGAGGCAGAAGTCTCGGAAGTCGGCCAGGTTCTCTCCGTCGGTGACGGTATTGCTCGCGTTTACGGCCTGGACAATGTCCAGGCCGGTGAAATGGTCGAGTTTCCCGGCGGCATCCGCGGCATGGCCCTGAACCTTGAATCCGACAATGTCGGTGTCGTTATTTTCGGCTCCGACCGCGACATCAAGGAAGGCGACACCGTCAAGCGGACCGGCGCCATCGTCGACGTTCCGGTCGGTCCGGAACTGCTCGGCCGCGTCGTCGACGCTCTCGGCAATCCGATCGATGGTAAGGGCCCGATCAATGCGACCCGCCGTTCGCGCGTCGACGTCAAGGCCCCGGGCATTATTCCGCGCAAGTCGGTTCATGAGCCGATGTCGACCGGTCTCAAGGCAATCGACGCGCTGATCCCGGTCGGCCGCGGCCAGCGCGAGCTTGTCATCGGCGACCGCCAGACCGGCAAGACCGCCATCCTGCTCGATGCCTTCCTCAACCAGAAGGCCATTCACGACAACGGTCCCGAAGGCGAGAAGCTTTACTGCGTCTACGTCGCCGTGGGCCAGAAGCGCTCCACCGTCGCTCAGTTCGTCAAGGTGCTCGAAGAGCGCGGCGCACTGAAGTATTCGATCATCGTTGCGGCTACCGCTTCCGATCCGGCGCCGATGCAGTTCCTGGCCCCGTTTGCCGGCTGCGCCATGGGCGAATATTTCCGCGACAACGGGATGCACGCGCTGATCGGTTACGACGACCTGTCCAAGCAGGCCGTGTCCTACCGCCAGATGTCGCTGCTGCTGCGCCGTCCGCCGGGCCGCGAAGCCTATCCGGGCGACGTTTTCTACCTGCATTCGCGTCTCCTCGAGCGCGCAGCGAAGATGAACGACGACAAGGGCGCCGGTTCGCTGACCGCTCTGCCGGTCATCGAAACGCAGGGCAACGACGTGTCGGCCTTCATTCCGACCAACGTGATCTCGATCACCGACGGCCAGATCTTCCTTGAGACCGACCTGTTTTATCAGGGTATCCGCCCGGCCGTTAACGTCGGTCTCTCGGTTTCCCGCGTCGGCTCTTCGGCGCAGATCAAGGCGATGAAGCAGGTCGCCGGCTCGATCAAGGGCGAACTTGCTCAGTATCGCGAGATGGCCGCTTTCGCTCAGTTCGGTTCGGACCTCGACGCCGCAACGCAGCGTCTCTTGAACCGCGGTGCACGCTTGACCGAACTCCTGAAGCAGCCGCAGTTCTCGCCGCTGAAGACGGAAGAGCAGGTCGCCGTGATCTTCGCCGGCGTCAACGGCTACCTCGACAAGCTGCAGGTCGCTCAGGTCGGCAAATTCGAGCAGGGCCTGTTGTCCTATCTGCGTTCGGAAGGCTCCGCCATCCTCGATGCGATCCGCACGGAAAAGGCTATCAGCGACGATACCAAGGGCAAGCTTACGGCTGCTCTCGATAGCTTCGCCAAGTCTTTCCAGTAATCGGGCCCTAAGTTAGGACGGATCACGGATGCCTTCACTCAAGGATCTGAAAAACCGGATCGCCTCCGTCAAGGCGACGCAGAAGATCACCAAGGCGATGAAAATGGTCGCCGCGGCGAAGCTTCGGCGTGCGCAGGAGGCGGCCGAGGCCGCCCGGCCTTACTCGCAGCGCATGGGTGCGGTTCTGGCGAACATTGCCAAGGCCGTCACCGATGCGGATGGCGCACCGGCGCTGATGACCGGCACCGGCCAGGACAAGGTCCATCTTCTGGTGGTCTGCACGGCCGAACGCGGTCTCTGCGGCGGTTTCAATTCGCAGATTGCCCGCTTTGCCCGCGACCATATCCGCAAGCTGCAGGCCGAAGGCAAGACGGTGAAGATCTTCACCGTCGGCAAGAAGGGTTACGACATCCTGCGCCGTGAATACGCGTCGCTGATCATCGAGCGCAAGGAATTGCGCGAAGTCAAGAAGATCGGTTTCGAGAATGCCGACCAGATCGGCAAGCGCATCATCGAGATGTTTTCCGCCGGCGAGTTCGACGTCTGCACGCTGTTCTACTCCGAATTCAAGTCGGTGATCAGCCAGGTTCCGACCGCGCAGCAGTTGATCCCGGCCAGGGCTCCGGAAGCCGTCGCCGAAGATGCCGCCCATGCCGGCGCCGTCTACGAATACGAGCCGGATCCGGCGTCGATCCTCGGCGATCTGATCCCGCGCAACATCTCCGTCCAGGTCTTCCGCGCGCTCCTTGAGAACGTCGCAGGCGAGATGGGCGCCAAAATGAGCGCCATGGACAATGCGACGCGCAATGCCGGTGAGATGATCAACAAGCTGACGCTGAACTACAACCGTCAGCGTCAGGCTCAGATCACCAAGGAACTGATTGAAATCATTTCGGGCGCGGAAGCGCTCTGAGTTAGGGAAAGAGGGTAAGAAAATGGCTGAGGCAGCTACCCGCTCTGTCGGCAAAGTCACCCAGGTTATCGGCGCCGTCGTCGACGTTGCTTTCGAAGGCGAACTGCCGGCGATTTTGAACGCGCTTGAAACCGACAACAACGGCAACCGCCTGGTTCTCGAAGTCGCTCAGCATCTGGGCGAGAACGAAGTGCGCACGATCGCGATGGATTCGAGCGAAGGTCTCGTTCGTGGCCAGCAGGTTATCGATACCGGCGCTCCGATCTCGGTTCCGGTCGGCGATGAAACGCTCGGCCGCATCATGAACGTCATCGGCGAGCCGGTCGACGAAGCTGGCCCGCTGAACACCGCTCACAAGCGCGCCATCCACCAGGACGCTCCAGCTTACGTCGAGCAGTCTACCGAAGCGCAGATCCTCGTCACCGGCATCAAGGTCGTCGACCTTCTCGCCCCTTATGCGAAGGGCGGCAAGATCGGTCTGTTCGGCGGCGCCGGCGTCGGCAAGACCGTTCTGATCATGGAACTGATCAACAACGTCGCCAAGGCGCACGGTGGTTACTCGGTGTTCGCAGGCGTGGGTGAGCGTACCCGCGAAGGCAACGACCTTTACCACGAAATGATCGAATCGGGCGTCAACAAGCACGGCGGCGGCGAAGGCTCCAAGGCTGCGCTCGTTTACGGCCAGATGAACGAACCGCCGGGCGCCCGCGCTCGCGTCGCCCTGACCGGTCTGACCGTCGCTGAGCATTTCCGCGATCAGGGTCAGGACGTTCTGTTCTTCGTCGACAACATCTTCCGCTTTACCCAGGCTGGTTCGGAAGTGTCGGCTCTGCTCGGCCGTATTCCTTCGGCCGTGGGTTATCAGCCGACGCTCGCAACCGACATGGGTCAGATGCAGGAACGCATCACCACGACGACGACCGGCTCGATCACTTCGGTCCAGGCTATTTACGTTCCGGCCGACGACTTGACCGACCCGGCGCCGGCAACCTCGTTCGCCCACTTGGACGCAACGACCGTTCTGTCGCGCTCGATCGCTGAAAAGGGCATCTATCCGGCCGTCGACCCGCTTGACTCCACCTCGCGCATGCTCGACCCGATGGTCGTCGGCGAAGAGCACTACGAAGTGGCCCGTAAGGTTCAGTCGACACTGCAGCGCTACAAGGCCCTGCAGGACATCATCGCCATTCTCGGCATGGATGAATTGTCCGAAGAGGACAAGCTGGCGGTTGCCCGCGCCCGTAAGATTGAGCGCTTCCTGTCGCAGCCGTTTTTCGTTGCCGAAGTCTTCACTGGTTCGCCGGGCAAGCTCGTCGCCCTCGAAGACACGATCAAGGGCTTCAAGGGTCTCGTTAACGGCGAATACGACCACCTGCCGGAAGCCGCCTTCTACATGGTCGGCTCGATGGACGAAGCTATCGAAAAGGCCAAGAAGCTCGCTGCTGCTTGATGAGCGATGCTCAGGACGAGATATTCTGCTGCGACTCCCTCAAAGGGATCGTGGCAGAACTTCCGGAACCGGCCGCGCCGACTGTCTATCGTGCCGATAACGGCGTGCTGATGATGGTTGTCGGATTGGTTCAGACGGAGGAAGGCATCGGATATCTCGACCAGGCGATACTGCACTGCCCGTTCTGCGGGACAAAATTGCAAGATGCAAAAGCCATAGCCGAGAAGGTAAGTCACTGATGGCTGACAATTTCAACTTTGAGCTCGTTTCACCGGAGCGTCTGCTTCTGTCGGAGATGGTGACGGAGGTCGTCATTCCCGCGACCGAGGGCGAGATGACCGTCATGGCGCACCACGCGCCTACAATGACGACGATCAAGCCGGGCGTGGTGAGCGTGCGTTCGGCTTCCGGCAAGAAGCAGGACTATGTGGTGTTCGGCGGTTTTGCCGATATTCTGCCGACGGGCTGCACATTGCTCGCCGAATCCGCCGTTCCGGTCGAGGAACTCCATAAGGACGAACTGACCCGCCGCATCGAAGCTGCCCGCAAGGAGCTCGAACATGCCGAGCTGCACGAGCACAAGTCGAAGCTGGAGCACTTCATCATGGAACTGACGCACCTTCGCGGCATCGTCCAGCAGGATTGATCAGACCGACAGCATCAATGAAAGGCGGCCTCGAGGGCCGCTTTTTTGTTTCTCCTGTCTTCCAGCGAAGGTCGAAGCGGCGTCGAGCAGGCGCTGCCGTGAAGAACATTTCCCAATTGCATCCCTCTTCCTGGCGACTCAGGATCAGTGATGCACCACCGCCCCCAGGGACCGCACATCTAGAGCTTTTCCTGGTTAGATCGAATCATTCTGTTAGCTCAAACGAGTCGAATGGTTGACCGGCCGGCGCGCGCCGTAGCGCAGCTCTACGGCCAGCCGGCCCGGTCGTTCAGGCGAACCGTTTCAGCCAGCCTTCCCGCAGATGTGCCTGCAAATCTGCAAGCCGAATCGCCGGACGCACTTATCGCTTCGCCACGGAGTCGCGGTGCGGCCGGTGGGCCGGGCATGTCTGGTCAGCATCAAAGGCGATCGGCTCGGACGTACCATGGGGCATGCCCGTCGCCAATCGTCGCCTTTGCCCTGACGAAAACCTGCTCCGTCAGAATGCTTCCATCTAACCGAAAAGCTCTAGAAGCCGGTGCCGCCGCGTAGCTCGATGACCAGCGTCTTCAACAGGATCTTAAAGTCGAGCAGCAGGCTGAAATTTCTGACATAATAGATATCGCAGGCGATGCGGGCCCGGGCTTGCAATGGCCTTGCCGTTGGTCCGCGCCAGCCGCGTGTCTGCGCGAGGCCGGTGATGCCGGGGCGCATGATGTGTCGATGGTGGTAGTTCGGCACCAATTCTTCGTATAGCCTGCCGGCCGCGCGCATGTTGATGGCGTGGCAGCGTGGGCCGACCAAGGACATGTCGCCCTTGAGGACGTTCAGAAGCTGCGGCAGTTCGTCAATGTTGGTCCTACGGAGCAGAGCGCCGATGCCGGTCACCCGGCTGTCGCCCTTGATAGTCTGTTGAACGCCGCTCGGATCGCAAGCGTCCGTGTGCATCGAGCGAAACTTGAAGACGGTGATCTTCCGGCCGTTCAGGCCCCAGCGGATCTGACGGAAGAACACAGGACCGCCATCATCGAATTTGATGAAGAGAGCGATTGCCAGGAAAAGCGGGGCCAGCACGAGGAGAGCGCTCGCCGAGATGACGATGTCGATCAGCCGCTTTGCGGCCAGACGCAGAGCCGTCGTTCCTTCGACATCGAAAAAGCTGTCCGGCTGGCGAATGTTGGAGTTCGCTACAACCAGGGTCCTGGTTTTGTCTTGACGCTGAGACGGATCGAAGCGTGAACTCGTCTTCGAAGTAAAAGCATTCATTACTCAAGGCCCAAAAAGTTTAGATGCGATATTGAAGTGCAGCGAGACAGATACATGCTCGCGCATGGTTTGTCATCGTTATAAATAAGAAATCGGTAATCATAAAGACGCCAAAAAAGGGAGTATTTCCCGTTAACCTTAACGCCTCTAGTTGAGGTGCAGTCGAAATTATACTTTGAAAGGAGTAGCCCGATCAGGTGGGCTTGATGTCAAGCGATTGCCGAAGTCGATCGCCGGCCGTTCCAACAGATAATAACTCAGGCTTGCCACCAGAAAGACGAGCGCGACCGTCAATCCGCAGGATTGCAGCCAACCGGTGACGACATTGGCCGAGGCGGCGCCGAACGAGTTGGGATCAAGTCTCTGAATCAATGTGAGGATAATCTCCTGCCAGATATAAATGCCGAAGGAGATCTTGGCGATGTAGCGGACGGGAGCGTTGTCGAGCAGCCTGCCAAGGTATTGGGAATGGCTGAGCGAAACGAGCGCCGTTGCGACTGCCAGCGGAAAGACGGGAAATCCGTAAGGGATGTCAAGCCAGCCATAACCTTCGGCCGAGCCGCCAGGCGATATCAGGAGGCGGAAACCGGCAGTCGCAAGGGCCAGGAGTGCCATTGCATCGAACCAGGAGGAGCGCCTTGCGGGCAACATGATTTCGATGCCGGCGGCAAGGGCGCCGAGCGCGAAAACGGCGAAGAAGCCGATCGGATTATACTTGGGCATCCATTCCTTCGCCCCACCCTGCAGGCCATATGCCCAGCCGCGGCCGATATCGTCGAGCGCAAAAAGGCTCAGAATCGCCAAATGGACAAGGAGTACGACGACAATGACGCAGAGCCAGGCGAAGCGGGCGAGGAACGGGCGCTGCCGCAGCGGGGGCCAGCGAAACAGCAGGAGAAAGCAGGCCGGCAGGAGCACGTAGCTGGTCGCTTCGAAGGGAATGGACCAGAGCGGCCCATTAGCTTCGACAGGAAAGAGCGTGCGCCAATGCCACTGGCTCATGAACAGCAGTCCGGAGACGTAGCGGACGACGAGCTCCGGCGTCACCGGCAGGGCAAGCAGGGTCAGGCCGAGAACGAAGCCGACGCTGGCCGCGACCCAGAAGCCCGGAGCGATGCGCGCCGACCTGCGGATGGCGTAGTGCCTGAGGCTCGGCATGGCGCCGCCGGCGTCGAGCGCGCGCCAGAAGGGGCGGGCAAGCAGAAAGCCGCTGAGCACGAAGAAGATCGCGACGCCGAAATTGCCGAAGCGGAGGACATTTGCCGTCGTCGCCAGTTCGTCCGGAATTCTGCGCATATCCAGCCGGAGCGCGAGATGATGAGCAAGCACCAACAAGCAGGCCATCGCGCGCAGAAAGTCGGCTCCGGCCAGCCTGTCCTGTGATCGCATTTCGTTCCCCGCCCTGCCCGATTCGGCTCAAACCGTTCAAGCTCAAAGCATTGCCGCGGAAGGCCGCGTCGGCAAGACCGGAGCGGGATCAGCCGAGGAGTTCGTTGGTATAATAGGCGGAAAAGTCCGGCTTTTCCTTGAGAACGGTGCCATTCGCATCGACCAGGATGCCGTTCTCGACCAGGAAGCCGCCGATGGCCTCGGCCTTTGCCGGGTCAAGCGTGCCGATCACACCGGCCTCGGATCTCAGGAAATGGCCTTCGATCAACGCCTTCTGAGATGCTCTTACCAGTTCCGTGTTCATCAGAGCACCGTTACTTCCGGCAATCAGCAAGTCGCAGGCTTCGTCGGGATGGTCGATGGAGTAGACATAGCCTTGACGCGTCGCCTGGATGAAGGCGCGGGCGTGTTCTCGACTTGCCGAGAGATAGGCGTCGCTGGAAACGATGACCGTCGTCTGCTCGTCTGGAATGCCATAATCAGAATAGTGGAAGCGGCCGATCTTCCGGTTTTCCAGTTCGGCGGCGATGCCTTCCCAGGTGTAGATCTCCAGCGTGAAGTCAATCGAGCCATTGTCCAGCGCCTCATAGGCGGAGGTGCCGAGGGTGACGGTCTTGACGTCCCCCTTGCCGCCGTCATTGCGGATCATCGCCGAGACCAACGCGCTCTCCCAGGTGCCACCGAAGCCGCCATAGGTCTTGCCGTCGAGATCTCGAGGCCTCTTGATGTCGTCGCGCCCGCCCTTGAAGATCAGGCGTGCGGTTTCCGTCTGGACGACGCCGTAGACCATCTTCACGTCACCGCCGCCGGCACGCTGCGTTAGGGCCTCGATCTCGCTGCTGATGCCGAAGTCGGCAACTCCGTTCGACACCAGCGTGCCGGCGCTGGTGTCGGTAAAGGGTAGAATCTCGACATCGAGGCCGGCGGCCGCATAAAAGCCCTTCTCCTTGGCGACGTAAATGCCGATATGGTTCGTGTTGGGCGTCCAGTCGAGCGCGATGCGAACCTTTGCCGGCGCCGATTGAGCAAAGGCGGCGCGGCCGGCGAGGCTTGTTGCGATAGCGGCGAGAATCGTCTGTCGACGGGTGAGCAGCAGCATGGTGACCTCCTCAGGTCTCTAGAGATGATGCCGAAAATTGTGATCGGTTTTCGGACGACATCAGGCTCTAACTCTTTAAATCAGAACAGGATTCAGATTTTAGGCCGACGGCCTAAAATCATCCTGTTCTAGCGGATGAAGCAGGGTTTGCAGGATTTCGGTCTCTATCGCCTGGGCCGCCGGCGAGCCGAGGTCGGCGATGCTTCTCGGGCGGGGCAGGGGAACGCGGAATTCGCGGATGACGCGCGCCGGACGGGCAGACAGCACGTAGATCCGATCGGAGAGAAAAACGGCCTCACGGACATCGTGGGTGATCAGCAGCGCCGTCCAGCGATGTTCGGTCCACATGCCTTGCAGCCACTCCTGGATCTGCGTGCGGGTCAGCGCATCGAGCGCGCCGAAGGGCTCGTCGAGCAGAAGCATGTCCTGTTTCTGGATGACGGTGCGCAGCAGCGCAGCACGCTGGCGCATGCCGCCGGAAAGGGAGGCGGGGTAGTGATGTTCGAAGCCGGCGAGGCCGAACCGATCGAAGAGCGGCGCAACAGCGGCGCGGGCGGCCCGCCGGCTCATGCCCTTCACTTCCAGCCCGAGGGCGGCATTGTCGATGATCCGGCGCCAGGGCATCAGCGCATCGCGTTGCGGCATGAAGGCAAAGGAATGTGGCGTCTCTTCCAATGCCGCACCATTGAAAAACATGTTGCCGGAATCGGGCCGCAGCGCCTGCGTCAGCAGTCTCAGAACGGTCGATTTTCCGGAACCGGATGGGCCGACGATCGAGACGAACTCGCCGTTTGCGACAGCCAGCGAAATGTCGCCCAAAACCTTCATGCCGTCGAAGGATTTCGAGATGTTGCGCAGTTCAAGCATCTGACCGGTCATCGGCGTCGTTCCTGGGATGGCTGCCAGGGCATGACGAAACGCTGGATCAACAACGTCAGCGCGAAGAGGCAGAGCGTCAACAGAGCGCTGACGATAACGGCGGCAAGCACCAGATCGGGACGGAAATTGTTCTTGGCGTTGAGGATATAGATGCCGAGGCCGCGCGCGGCACCGGCATATTCGGCGAAAATTGCGCCGACGACGGCATAGGTGATCGAGATCCTGAGGCCGGCGAAGAAATAGGGCAGCGAGGAGGGAAGCCGCGCCAGGCGGAAAATGCGCCAGCGGCTCGCTTTCATCGAGTTCAAGAGCTCGGCAATGTCACGGTCGGTCGCCTCATAGCCCTGAAGCAGAGCGACGAGCAGCGGGAAGAAGGTGACGAGCGCCACCAGCAATATTTTCGGCAAGAGGCCGAAACCGAACCACAGAACGACAAGAGGTGCGATCGCCACCAGCGGCAAGGTCTGGCTGGCGATGAAGATCGGCAGCAATGCGCGGCGCATGAAGGGCATGAAGTCCATCAGGATGGAAGAGACGAAGGCGAAGGCGAGTGACAGCGCGAAACCGCCGAGCGTGGCACCGAGCGTCGGCCAAGTGTTTGATATCAGTGCCTCTCGGTTCAGCCAGCCCTGGATAAGGATGCGCGAAGGTGCCGGCAGGATGGAAGGTTTTATGCCGGAAAGATCGACGTAAAGTTCCCATGCCGCGAGAAAGGCAAAGCCTGCGAGCAAGGCGGGCATCGCGCGATAGATGGCGAGGCGGAGCGTCGCAAGACGCGAATCCGATGGTCGTGGCGATGTCATCGGCGTTCGATTTCAGGCTTTCGTCGGGCCGTTCGTGGCAACTTGTCGACGGCATCGGTCTCGATGCGCGGCCGCACCCGCTTGAGGGCGATTGCCATGACGGTAGCGATAATGATGCAGGCGGAACTGCCGGACGTGGGGTAAAGTGACACTTGCGCGCCGGAAAACATTTGGACCTCGCTCCGCTGGCATTACCCAGATCAGCTTAGAAGGGTCCGGAGACTTGCACCTCGCATCTCAGCCCCGGCGACACGGAGCTCCCCTGTTATTGCAGCGAAAACTATCATTCGGGTCTTCCTGCCGCAACCGCAAAATTGCAAAGCAGTCCGTCTGGCCGGATGGGACCGCAGATAAAAAACACCCGGACGGAGGTCCTGTCCGGGTGTTTTCCGAGGTTCCGTACCTGCCGGGAACGGAACCGAGCGCTCACCTCTCAGGCGGCTATTCGGCAGGGGTGATCGGTATGGCGGCAAGCGTCGATGTCGTCATTTCACCTGTATCGATCGACGGTCTCACCGTCGCTCTTTCCTGCGCCGCGGCTTCACGGCCGAGGGAGGAGGGGTTATAAAACCTCAACCAATGTTGAGGTCAATAGGAATGAATACGGTTTCTGCAACGCCGCTCGGAAGGCTTCTGACGGTCGGAGAAGTGGCGCAACGCAGTGGTCTTGCCGTATCGGCGCTGCATTTCTATGAGGCCAAGGGGCTGATCTCGAGTATCCGCACGCGCGGCAACCAGCGGCGCTACGGACGCGATGTGCTTCGCCGGCTCGGCATCATCAAGGTGGCGCAACGTGTCGGCATTCCGCTTTCGGAAATCCAGACGGCATTTGCCTCCCTGCCGCAGGGACGCACGCCGACAGTCGCCGACTGGCAGACGCTGTCGGCGCGCTGGAAGAATGAACTCGATGCGCGAATCAGGCAGCTCAGCCTGCTGCGAGACCGCCTGACCGGCTGCATCGGCTGCGGCTGCCTGTCGATCGAAAGCTGCCCTTTGCGCAATCCCTTCGATCGACTCGGCGAGGAAGGGCCGGGCGCGCGGCTGCTGGAGGCCGAAAACGAAGTATGAGCTTTCAGGGGAGAGCCCTAGCCTCTCGCGGAAAGATGATGCCTGCCTTTCTTTCGGCGGGCGCGCTCATATGTTAAGGGCGAATGGCGCAACAGGCGGCATTGTCCGCGAGGAGGACGGCTTCGTGTTCCATCCGAGACTATTCGAAAATCGCAATGTCGTCGTGACCGGCGCCGGGCGGGGCATCGGCCTCGAAGTGGCGCGGCAGTTTCTGGACTGCGGCGCGAAAGTGATCGTCCATACCGGTCGCAAACCCGAACGGGACCTGCCGGATTTTCTGCTGACGGCTGAATCGGAAAGGCGGGCGCTGCTGTTGCACGCCGATTTCACCGCCGTCGGCGGTGCTGCGCAATTTGCTGAAAATGCGCTCGCCTTTTTCGACAAGGTGCATGTGCTGGTCAACAACGCCGGCACCATGCTCGGCCGTTTTCCGGCTGCGACACTGACTGACGCAGATTATGAAACGATCGTCCGCTTGAACCAGACGTCGGTGGTGGCGCTGACGCGTGCGTTGCTGCCGGCATTGAAAGCCGCGCAAGGCGCTGCCATCGTCAACACCGTTTCAATTTCCGCGCTCACCGGCGGCAGTCCCGGTTCTTCGATTTATTCTGCCTCGAAAGCCTTCGTTTCAACCTATTCCAAGGCGCTTGCCCGCGAACTTGCGCCGGATGGCATCCGCGTCAATTGCGTCTCGCCCGGAACGATCGAGACGGATTTCCATGAGCGCTATTCCTCCCGCGAGAAGCTGGAGCAGACGAGAAAGTCCATTCCCTTGCAGCGGCTGGGCACAGCGGAGGATTGCGCTCCGGCCTATCTGTTCCTGGCGGCACCCTCCCTCTCCGGGTACATTACCGGCCAGGTCCTCGAGATCAACGGCGGCCAGCTTATCTGCTGATTTAGTTAGACCTTTTTTGACATTTCATCACTTTTGGCAAATTCGCGTGTGCGAATATGCTATTGTGCTGATCCGCCTTTTCGCTTCCCTTCCGAGATGTCGAATGCCATTGCCCAAACCCGTGCCGGGAATGTCCGGTCAGGAACTGCACAAACTCGCTGGAAGCGCCCGTGAGGCGAGCGATCTGCTGAAGGCGCTGGCACACCAGACCCGGCTTCTGATCCTCTGCATACTCACCACCGAGGAGCGGACGGTCGGAGAAATCGAAAACATTCTCGGCATTCAGCAGGCGATGGTCTCGCAGCAGCTCGCGCGTTTGAGGCTCGAAGGCCTCGTCAATACGCGCCGTCAGGGCAGGCTGGTCTATTACAGTATCGGCAATGCCAGCGTGGCTGTCTTCCTAGAATCACTGTTCGATCTTTTTCCGGCTGCTGAAAACAATTAGTACGCGCTCTTGCGGAGCACGGTTGCTGCGTCGAAGATAGGCTGATCCGGATGGTTCCACGCCGGATCGGGAGACCGGATGATCGACAAGCTGGAATTTTTCATCGCCCTTGCCAACGAAAAGCACTTCGGCCGAGCCGCGGAGGAATGCGGGATATCCCAACCGACGCTCTCGGCCGCCATCAGGCAGCTTGAAGATCAGCTTGGTGTAATGCTGGTGCAGCGCGGCTCACGATTTCAAGGGCTGACGCCGGAGGGGCAGCGCGTGCTTGAATGGGCGCGGCGCATCGTCGGCGATGCCCGCACCATGCGCGAGGAGATGCGCGCAGCGCGTCGCGGTCTTTCCGGCCACATTCGCCTCGCCGCCATTCCGACCGCGCTCGCCATGCTTTCGCGCATCACCACGCCCTTTCAGGAACGACATCCGGGAGTGACCTTCTCGATCGTCTCGCGAAACTCGCTGCAGGTGCTCAGCATGCTCGAAAATCTCGAAATCGACGCCGGCATCACCTATCTCGAAAACGAACCGCTTGGCCGCGTGACGACCGTGCCCCTTTATGCCGAGCGTTATAACCTCATCACGGCCGCAGGGAGCCCGCTGTCCGATCGCGACAAAGTGACCTGGCGGGAGGTCGGCGATCTTCGGCTTTGTCTATTGACTGCCGATATGCAAAACCGGCGCATCATCAATCGGCACCTGACGGAAGCAGGCGCCACTGTCCATCCGACTCTCGAATCCAATTCGATGATCGTGCTGTTCTCACATGTCAGGACCGGACGCTGGGCGAGCATCATGCCGCGGAATGTCGCCAAATCCTTTGGTTTTCCGGTTGAAATCCGGATGATTCCAATTGTCGAGCCGGAGGCCCATCATCTGGTCGGCCTCGTCGCACCCTATCGCGAGCCCTTCACCCCGCTCGTATCGGCCTTGTTGCACGAAGCGAGAGTGCTCGTGCAGGATGAGGAACTCTGATAGGAAAAACCTATTAATCCACAAGACAGCTTTATTGATCGTCATTGGCTTCCCTGAGATGCTGTCTCGGTGATGGCACTCGGCTGGGGGAGGTCGGCCATCCCGAAAGAGCAAGCCACTGGGAGGGCTGCCTGATGACCATTCATATCGCCGGAGGCGATATCGCAGCGCGTACGCGTACCATCGTCGCGGACCTTCGCTTCCTTGAGGGGCCGCTGCTTCCCATTCTGCACGAGGTTCAACGAGAATTCGGTTATGTGCCGCAGGAAGCTGTGCCTGTGATCGCGGAGGAGCTGAACCTCTCACGCGCCGAAGTGCACGGGGTGATGACATTCTATCACGACTATCGCGACCATCCCGCCGGCCGGCATGTGCTGAAGCTGTGTCGCGCCGAGGCTTGTCAGTCGATGGGCGGCGACGCGCTGGCTGAACGCGTCAAGACGTTGCTCGGGATCGATTTTCATCAGACGACCCCCGACGGCGCCGTAACGCTGGAGCCGGTCTACTGTCTCGGCCTCTGCGCCTGCGCCCCGTCGGCGATGCTCGACGGCGAGGTTTATGGCCGGGTAGACGGTCAGATGGCGGCGGAGCTCGTTGCGGAGGCACGTCGATGACAGTCAAGATTTATGTTCCGCGCGATGCCGCTGCGCTGGCGCTCGGAGCCGAAAAGGTGGCAAAGGCGATTGCCCAGGAGATCGCCGCCCGCGGCCTCGATGCAGAGATCGTGCGCAACGGCTCGCGCGGAATGTTCTGGCTGGAACCACTTGTCGAAGTTGAAGTCGCCGGCAAGCGCATCGGCTACGGGCCGGTGAAGGCAAGAGATGTGCCTGCCCTGCTTGACGCGGAAATGCTGAACGGGGGCGATCATCCGCTCTGTCTCGGGGAGGTTGAAGACCTCCCGTTCCTCAAGGAACAGACCCGCCTGACCTTCGCCCGTTGTGGCATCATCGATCCCCTTTCGCTCGGCGATTACGAGGCGCATGGCGGCCTTGCCGGCCTCCGCCGCGCCGTTTCGATGAGATCGGTCGATATTGTCAAGGAAGTCACAGATTCCGGCCTGCGCGGACGCGGCGGTGCGGGCTTTCCTACAGGCATCAAGTGGAAAACCGTTCTCGATGCCGCCGGCGAGCGCAAATATATTGTTTGCAACGCCGATGAGGGCGATAGCGGCACCTTTGCCGATCGCATGATCATGGAGGGCGATCCCTTCGTGCTGATCGAAGGCATGGCGATTTCAGGCCTTGCCACCGGAGCCACGAAGGGCTTCATCTATACGCGTTCGGAATATCCGCACGCGATCGCGGTGATGAGCGAGGCCATCGGCATTGCCCGGCAGGCCGGGATTCTCGGCCCGTCTGTGCTTGGCTCGGGCCGCGGCTTCGATATTGAGGTGCGTACCGGGGCCGGCGCCTATGTCTGCGGTGAAGAGACCGCTTTGCTGAACAGTCTCGAAGGCAAGCGCGGTGTCGTGCGCGCCAAGCCGCCGCTGCCGGCGCATAAGGGGCTGTTTGACTGTCCGACCGTCATCAACAATGTGATTTCGCTCGCCTCCGTGCCTGTGATCATGGAGAAGGGTGCTGCCTTCTACCGCGATTTCGGCATGGGGCGCTCGCGCGGCACCATTCCGCTTCAAATCGCCGGCAATGTCCGATACGCCGGACTCTATGAAACCGCCTTCGGTCTGTCGCTCGGCGATATCGTCGACAGGATAGGCGGCGGTACGAGGACCGGCCGACCGGTCAAGGCGGTTCAGGTCGGCGGGCCGCTCGGAGCCTATTTCCCGCGGGCGCTGTTCGACACGCCGTTCGATTACGAAGCCTTCGCCGCCAAGGACGGACTTATCGGCCACGCCGGCATCGTCGTCTTCGACGATACGGCTGATATGCTGAAACAGGCGCGTTTCGCCATGGAATTCTGCGCGGTCGAAAGCTGCGGCAAGTGCACGCCCTGCCGCATCGGCTCGACACGCGGCGTGGAGACGGTAGACAAGATTGCGCACGGTATCGAGCCGGAGAAGAACCGGGTGTTGCTTGCCGACCTTTGCAACACGATGAAATTCGGCTCGCTCTGCGCGCTCGGCGGCTTCACACCCTATCCCGTCATGAGCGCCATGACGCATTTCCCGGAGGATTTTTCGCCGGCGCCGATAGTGGAGGCGGCCGAGTGATGACCTTCCAAGTTACATCTGCACGCCCTGACTTGCTCAATTCCGTTTCCGTACAGGAGGCCGACCATGTCTCTCATCCATGAAATCGACTACGGCACTCCCGCTTCGAAATCCGAAACCATGGTAACGCTCACCATTGATGGGCAGCAGATCAGCGTGCCGGAAGGCACCTCGATCATGCGCGCATCGATGGAAGCCGGCATAGAGGTGCCGAAGCTCTGCGCCACCGACATGGTCGATGCCTTCGGCTCCTGCCGGCTCTGCCTCGTCGAGATCGAGGGCCGCGCCGGCACTCCAGCCTCCTGCACGACGCCGGTGGCGGCAAACATGGTGGTGCACACGCAGACGGGGCGATTGAAGGACATTCGCCGCGGTGTAATGGAACTCTATATCTCCGACCATCCGCTCGACTGTCTCACCTGCGCCGCCAATGGCGACTGCCAATTGCAGGACATGGCGGGTGCCGTCGGGTTGCGCGACGTACGCTACGGCTATGAGGGTGACAACCACGTCAAAGCGCGCAACAACGGCGATATCAATCTGAAATGGATGCCGAAGGACGCGTCCAACCCCTATTTCACTTACGATCCCTCCAAATGCATCGTCTGTTCGCTTTGCGTGCGCGCCTGCGAGGAAGTGCAGGGCACCTTCGCGCTGACAATCGAAGGGCGGGGTTTCGGCTCCCGCGTCTCACCCGGCATGCATGAGAGTTTCATGGATTCCGAATGCGTCTCCTGCGGCGCCTGCGTTCAGGCCTGTCCGACGGCGACGCTCACGGAGAAATCGGTGATCGAGATCGGCCAGCCAGAGCACTCGGCCGTCACCACCTGCGCCTATTGCGGCGTCGGCTGCTCCTTCAAGGCGGAGATGCGCGGCGAGGAACTGGTGCGCATGGTGCCGTGGAAGGACGGACAGGCCAATCGCGGGCATTCCTGCGTCAAAGGCCGCTTCGCCTACGGCTATTCCACGCATAAGGACCGTGTTCTCAACCCGATGATCCGTGAAAAGGTCAGCGATCCCTGGCGGGAGGTAAGCTGGGACGAGGCATTCGCGCATGTGGCGTCGGAGTTCCGCCGCATCCAGTATCAATATGGCCGCGACTCGATCGGCGGCATCACCTCCTCACGCTGCACCAATGAGGAAACCTATCTGGTGCAGAAGCTGGTCCGCGCCGGTTTCGGCAACAACAATGTCGATACATGCGCCCGCGTCTGCCATTCGCCGACCGGTTACGGTCTCGGCCAGACATTCGGGACCTCGGCCGGCACACAGGATTTCGACAGCGTCGAACATTCGGATGTTGTCGTAATCATCGGCGCAAACCCGACCGATGGCCATCCGGTGTTTGCCTCGCGACTGAAGAAGCGGCTGCGCCAGGGGGCGAAGCTCATCGTCATTGATCCCCGCCGTACAGATATCGTCCGGTCGCCACATGTCGAGGCTTCCTACCACCTGCCGCTGAAACCGGGCACCAATGTCGCGGTCATGACGGCGCTGGCCCATGTAATCGTCAGCGAAGGGCTCTATGACGAGACATTCATCCGCGAGCGCTGCGACTGGTCGGAGTTCGAGGATTGGGCGGCTTTCGTCGCCGAACCGCAGCATAGTCCGGAAGAGACGGAGATTTTCACCGGCGTGCCGGCCGCGGATCTGCGCGGTGCAGCAAGGCTCTATGCCACGGGCGGCAACGGCGCGATCTACTACGGCCTCGGTGTCACCGAACACAGCCAGGGTTCGACCACCGTCATCGCGATCGCCAACCTGGCGATGGCAACAGGCAATATCGGCCGTCCCGGTGTCGGCGTGAACCCGTTGCGTGGCCAGAACAATGTGCAGGGCTCCTGTGACATGGGCTCGTTCCCGCACGAGCTGCCAGGTTACCGGCATATTTCCGACGATGCGACGCGCGACATTTTCGAAAAGCTCTGGGGCGTGAAGCTCAACAACGAGCCGGGCTTGCGTATTCCGAACATGCTGGACGCAGCGGTCGACGGTTCGTTCAAGGGCATCTATATTCAGGGGGAGGATATCCTCCAATCCGATCCCGATACGAAACACGTCGCGGCCGGGCTTGCCGCAATGGAATGCGTCGTCGTGCAGGACCTGTTCCTCAACGAGACCGCCAACTACGCCCATGTCTTTCTGCCGGGCTCGACCTTCCTCGAGAAGGACGGCACATTTACCAATGCCGAGCGGCGCATCAACCGCGTTCGCAAGGTGATGACGCCGCGCAACGGCTATGGCGACTGGGAGGTGACGCAGAAGCTTGCCCAGACCATGGGGCTCGACTGGAATTACGCCCATCCGTCGGAGATCATGGACGAGATCGCCGCGACAACGCCGAGTTTCGCGCTTGTTTCCTACGATTACCTGGAGAAGATGGGCTCGGTGCAGTGGCCCTGCAACGAGAAGAACCCACTCGGCTCGCCGATCATGCATGTCAACGGTTTCGTCCGCGGCAAGGGCAAGTTCATCCGCACTGAATATGTGGCGACCGACGAGCGCACCGGCCCGCGCTTCCCGCTGCTGCTCACCACCGGCCGCATTCTCAGCCAGTATAATGTCGGAGCGCAGACACGCCGGACCGAGAACCTCGTCTGGCACGCGGAAGACCGGCTGGAGATCCATCCGCACGATGCCGAACAGCGCGGCATCCGCGATGGCGATTTAGTGAAGCTCGCCAGCCGCTCCGGCGACACCACGCTCCGGGCGCTGATCACCGAGCGCGTCGCGCCGGGCGTCGTCTATACGACCTTCCATCACCCGAATACGCAGGCCAACGTCATCACCACCGACTTTTCCGACTGGGCGACCAACTGCCCGGAATACAAGGTGACGGCGGTGCAGGTCTCGCCCTCCAACGGGCCGAGCGAGTGGCAACTCGAATACGACGAGCAGGCACGGCAATCACGCCGCATCGCCGGCAAGCTGGAAGCGGCGGAGTGACGATGCGAGGCGGTCTGGTGTTGCCGAAGAGGGAGCGTGCGGCATGACTTTCTCCACGACCGCCCGTGCTCCCGAAACCGCCCGACGCAACGGCATCATGCAGAGCGGTTCTCGTATCGTGCCGGAGGAAGTGCCGATCGCCTTTTCCTATGGCGGCAGCTCGCATGCGGTGATGATGGCGACACCCGCGGATCTTGAGGATTTCGCCGTCGGCTTCAGTCTGACCGAAGGGATTATCGCCAAGCCGGTGGAAATAACAGCCATTGAGATACTTGAGGGCGAGCAGGGCATCGACGTTCAGGTCAGCCTTGCCGACGACGTCGCCGATCGGTTGCGGGCGCGCCGCCGCAGCATGGCCGGGCCGGTCGGCTGCGGGCTCTGCGGCATCGAATCGATCGAACAGGCAGTGCGGCCGGTGCCCGATGTCTCCACATCGCCGTTGACCCTGTCTCATGCGGATATCGTTCGGGCCGTTTCGCTTTTGAACGAGGCGCAGCCGCTGCATCGGGAGACGCGGGCCGTACATGGCGCTGGATTCTACCTTCCCGGCAGCGGGCTCATTGCGGTCCGTGAAGATGTCGGCCGGCACAACGCGCTGGACAAACTTTGCGGCGCCGTCATCCGCGCCGGCGAAAGCGGCGGAAACGGTGCAGTCGTCGTGACCAGCCGGCTGTCGGTCGAGATGGTGCAGAAGGCGGCGATCCTCGGCAGCCCCGTGCTCATCGCCATTTCAGCGCCGACGGCCCTCGCGATCCGCACGGCCGAAGAGGCAGGCATGACGCTCGTCGCGCTGGTGCGCGGGGAGGATTTCGAGATTTTCACACACCCGCACCGCATCTCGCCCGGAAGCATCGCCGATGTCGCATGATACCAAGACCAAGCTTGTCTACATGGCAAACCAGATCGCCACCTTTTTCAAAAGCCAACCGGAAAGCGAGGCTGCGCAAGGGGTCGCCTTGCACATCAATAAGTTCTGGGAGCCGCGCATGCGGCGGCAATTATTCGAAATTCTCGAAAAGGAGGAAAACGGTCTGGATGCTCTGGTGCTTCAGGCCGCTCCCATGATCCGCAAGCCGGAAGCGAAAACGAACCAGGTCCGGTAATCATAAGAGGTGCCGTGCGCGAGGAGGCAGCAGTTCACTGCCTGCACAAACGCCGCTGATTAATTAATCGATTTAAGGATGAGATGATGCAGCAATCCAAAATGTCACAGTGTCCTTGGCGCGTCTGAAAAGACGGGCGGCACTGGATTTTATAGCGAGGTCTGAAACAAGGAGGAGTTGTTCATGACTGCAGCGGAAACACGTACGGACGGAGCGTTGGCGGGCTCGGGCCTGCTTGATCGCGAAAGGATTATCGCAAGGCCTGGTTTCAACAGGTGGCTGGTGCCGCCGGCGGCGCTTGCGATCCATCTCTGCATTGGCATGGCCTATGGCTTCAGTGTGTTCTGGCTGCCGCTTTCCAAGTCGCTCGGGATCACCGCCTCGACGGCTTGCCCGGACCTGACGCTCGCCTCCGCGCTCTTCACCACGACCTGCGACTGGCGCATTGCCGATCTCGGCTGGATCTATACGCTGTTCTTCGTTCTGCTCGGCTCGTCCGCCGCGATCTGGGGCGGCTGGCTGGAAAGGGCCGGCCCGCGCAAGGCCGGCGTCGTTTCCGCCTGCTGCTGGTGCGGCGGCATCGTGCTTGCCGCCTTCGGCGTCATTACTCATCAGCTCTGGTTGATGTGGCTCGGCGCCGGCGTCATTGGCGGCATTGGTCTCGGCCTCGGCTACATCTCGCCCGTCTCGACGCTGATCAAGTGGTTTCCCGACCGGCGCGGCATGGCAACCGGCATGGCGATCATGGGCTTCGGCGGCGGCGCGATGATCGGTGCTCCGCTTGCCAATCTGCTGATGAATGCCTTCAAGACCGACACGTCGGTCGGCGTCTGGCAGACCTTCATCGTCATGGCGGCGATCTACTTCGCCTTCATGATGGGCGGCGCCTTCGGCTATCGCATTCCGCCGACCGGCTGGCGCCCTGATGGTTGGACGCCGCCGGCGGCCAAAAGCACCATGATCACAACCAAGCACGTGCAGCTGCGCAACGCCCACAAGACCAAGCAGTTCTGGCTGATCTGGGCCGTGCTTTGCCTCAACGTCTCGGCTGGCATCGGTGTTCTCGGCATGGCCTCGCCGATGCTGCAGGAAATCTTCGCCGGTTCGTTGATCGGCTTGCCGGATGTTGCCTTCGCGCAGCTCGACGCCGGGCATAAGGCATCGATCGCCACGATCGCCGCCGGCTTCGCCGGGCTTCTTTCGCTCTTCAACATCGGCGGCCGGTTCTTCTGGGCGTCATTGTCGGACAAGATCGGCCGCAAGAATACCTATTACAGCTTCTTCATCATCGGCATCGCGCTCTATGCGCTGGCGCCGACCTTCGCCGGCATGGGCAACAAGGCGCTGTTCGTTCTCTCCTTTGGGATCATCCTGTCGATGTATGGCGGCGGCTTCGCAACGATCCCGGCCTATCTTGCCGATATCTTTGGCACCCAATTCGTCGGCGCCATCCACGGCCGGCTGCTGACGGCCTGGGCAACGGCGGGCATCGTCGGACCTGTCGTCGTGAACTATATCCGCGAAGCCCAGATCGCCGCCGGCGTCGCACCCGGGCCGACACTTTATACCGGGACCATGTATATCCTCGCCGGCATGCTGGCGCTCGGCCTCATCGCCAATGCGTTGGTCAGGCCGCTTCCGGACAAATGGTTCATGTCGGATGATGAGGTCGCTGCGCTGCAGGCGAAATCGGCGGCCGTCAATGCCGGGCCGACAGGCTCCTTCGGCATCGGCACAGGCGGAGCTGGATGCCAAGGCGATGCTCGCCTGGGCCGTCGTTGGCATTCCGCTGCTCTGGGGCGTCTGGGTGACGCTTAAGGCGACTTTCGCTCTCTTCGGATAAGCACTCGAACGCGCCGGCTTCGAGGCGGCGCGTTTCCGTCCGGCTGAAGGGAAGGTGGCGGAATCAGAACTCTTCCCAGCTCTGCGAATTTGCTGCGGCAGCGGCATGGGTCTTTGCTACCCGTGCGACGAGGTGGAGGGCCGGCGAACCCATCGGCCTTGCCTCGGGCTTGCTGAAGGTCTGGGCCTGACCCGGGAGGCGGAACTTCGCCAGCAGGACGCGCAGCGTTTCGGCTTCCCTGGCAAGGCTGTGGCTGGCAGCGGTGCTTTCCTCGACCATCGCCGCGTTCTGCTGCGTCGCCTGGTCCATGGTATTGACCGCCTGGTTTATTTCCTTGAGGCCAATCGCCTGTTCCTTCGTTGCTCTGACGATCGCTTCGACATTGCCATCGATGTCGCCGACCTGCGCGACGATTTCCTCAAGCGCCTGTCCGGTCTGGCCCACGAGACCGACGCCATTTCTGACGAGCTCGCTCGACGTATTGATCAGTGCTTTGATCTCCTTGGCCGCTTTGGCGGAGCGCTGGGCGAGCTCGCGAACCTCCTGGGCAACGACGGCGAAACCCTTGCCGGCTTCCCCGGCGCGCGCCGCCTCTACGCCGGCATTCAGCGCCAGGAGATTGGTCTGGAAGGCAATGTCGTCGATGACGCCGATGATGTTGTTGATCTCGCGAGAGGACTGTTCGATCTGATCCATGGCCGCGACGGCATTGCGGACGACGACGCCGGATTGCTCAGCGCCTCGCTTCGTCTTGGTGACGAGCCGGCCGGCTTCCTCGGCACGACGGCTGGAATCATTGACCGTCGTGGTAATCTCTTCCAGCGCGGCCGCCGTCTCTTCGATCGAAGCAGCCTGCTGTTCCGTCCTCTTGGAGAAGGTGTCGGCTGATGCACCGATTTCGCGCGAGCCGGCGGCAATCGCATTGGCGTTTTCGCCGATCGTCTTCATGGTTCGGGCGAGGTCGCTGATCGCCGTGTTGAAATCGTGACGCAACTGCTCCATCGACGGAACGAAAGACGTATCCACGGTCCGTGTGAGATTGCCCTCGGAGAGGTCGCGCATGGCGGTGCCGAGCAGGGCAATGGCGCTCATCCGCTCCGTGACGTCGGTAGCGAACTTTACTACCTTGTAGACTTTGCCGTTTGCATCGAGGATCGGATTATAGGCCGCCTGTATCCAGATTTGCCGGCCGCCCTTGCCGAACCGGACAAATTCGTTGGCAATGAATTCGCCGCGCGCCAGCCGCTTCCAGAAATTGGCGTAGTCCTCGGTCCGAGCGTAGGCGGGATCGCAGAACATGCTGTGGTGCTTGCCGGCGATGTCGGTGAGCGAGTAGCCCATGGCGCTGCAGAAATTGTCGTTGGCGGTCAGAATCTCGCCTGTCGGCGTGAATTCGATTACCGCCTGCGAGCGTGAGATCGCCTCCAGTTTGCCGGCATCCTCGACCGCCTTTCTTTTCACAGCGGTGATATCGGCTGCGAATTTCACGATCTTGAACGGCTTTCCGCCCTTCAAAACAGGATTGTAGGAAGCCTGGATCCAAATTTCCCTGTTGCCCTTGGCGAAGCGCTTGTAGGCACCAGCGTCATATTCGCCGCGTCCGAGCCGCGCCCAGAACTCGCGGTAGGTATCCGTTGCCGTGTAGGCGGGCTCGCAGAACATGCTGTGATGCTTGCCGAGGATCTCGCTCAGGCCGTAACCAAGCGCAGCGCAGAAGTTTTCGTTGGCCGCAAGGATATTTCCCTTGAGATCGAATTCGATGATCGCCTGCGATTTGGAGATGGCGTCAAGAATGTATTTCGAATCGGAGGATAGACCAAACATTCCCGTCCCTCTGAAGTCCACAGCTCCTGCTGCTTCGGCCTGATAGAAGCGAAGCGGGGCATTCCGTGGACCGGAGACGTGTCAACCGTAGGCTTCGTAAACCATAGTGCTGAAGCATAGTTAAAATTGCGTATAGAAGCTATTACTAACGTTTGAGTATAGTGGCTGCCGCAAGCTCAGATCGGCTATAACGGGCAATAAAAAACCGCCGGAGAGCGGCGGTTTTTCAAGTCCCTATTGTTCTGACAGGTCAGGCCGCCAGCTCATCTGTCTCGTTTTCCTTGAACATCTTGGCGAGGTTCAGGAAGCAGATCATACCGTTTTCCGACGCGATGATGCCTTCGCAGAAAGCGCGGTCGAAGGAGGCGGTTACTTCAGGCACCGGCTGAACCTGGCTCGAGGAGATGGTGAGAATATCCGAGACGCGGTCGACGAGCATGCCGATGACCATGCTATGCACTTCAGCCACCACGATGGCGCTGCGTTCGTTGGCGACCGTGCTCTTCATGCCGAGCTTATAGGCGAGATCGATGATCGGGATGACCGAACCGCGCAGGTTCATGACACCTATGACATCGGCCGGCGAATGCGGGATCGGGGTCGAAGGCGCCCAGCCGCGGATTTCGCGTATGGTCGTGGTCTTGACGCAGAATTCCTGATCATGCAGGCGGAAGGCAATGATCTCGAGCGTATCGCCGCTGAAGCTAGTGGAATTGATCGTGGCCATTAGAATTCTTCCCAACTATCGTAAGTCAAAGCAGAAGCGGGTGCGCCACCATTGGCGCCGACGAGCTTTGCCTTCACACCCGCGATGTCTTTGCACACTCAAAGCATCGTTACGGCTAGCGACGACATTAACGGAAGAGTGTTGCCCAAATCTAAATCGGGAACGGGATTGCGAAGGTTTTCGGCCTCGATCTACTTCAACTGATGGTCTTTTCAATCTGCGAGACGGCCCAATCGACCTGCTCCCTCGTTATAACAAGTGGCGGAGCGAGACGAATCGTGTGGTCATGGGTATCCTTGGCGAGAAGGCCGCGCTCCTTCAGCACATGGCAATATTGCCGCGCGCCACCGGCCTCGGGCTCCAGCTCAATCGCCATCATCAGGCCACGGCCGCGAACGTCTCTGACGATGTTGGAGCGGATCGACCTCAAGCCTTCGAGGAAATAATCGCCCATCGCGGCGGCATTCTCGATCATGCCTTCCTCCACTAGCACCTTGAGGGCCGTGCGCGCCACCGCACAGGCGAGCGGATTGCCGCCGAAGGTCGAGCCGTGCTGGCCGGGCTTCAGCACGCCCAGCACCTCGGAATTCGAAAGCACAGCGGACACGGGGTAGAAGCCGCCGGACAGCGCCTTGCCGATCAGCGTCACATCGGCCTCGATGCCTTCGTGCTCCTCAGCCAGCAGCTTGCCGGTGCGGCCGAGGCCGGTCTGGATCTCATCGAGGATCAGGGTGACGTTGTTTGCGGTGCAGAGCTCCCGGATGCGGGTGAAATAACCGGCCGCAGGGATGATGACGCCGGCTTCGCCCTGGATCGGCTCAATCAGAGCCGCCACGGTATTGCCGTTGATCGCGGCCTCGAATGCCTCGGCATCGCCGAAGGGAATGATGCGGAAGCCCGGTGTATAGGGTCCGAAGCCGGTGCGAGCGTCGGGGTCAGTGGAGAAACTGATGATGCTCAGCGTGCGGCCATGGAAATTGTCGGCGCAGACGATGATCTCCGCCTTCCCCTCCGGCACGCCCTTGACCTCGTATCCCCATTTGCGCACAGCCTTGATGGCGGTTTCCACGGCTTCGGCGCCGGAGTTCATCGGCAGGATCTTGTGCGAACCGGTCAGCGCCGCGAGCTCTTCGTAGAGATGAGCGAGCTGGTCGTTGCGGAAGGCTCGAGAAGTGAGCGTCAACCGCCCCGCCTGCTCGACCATGGCGGCAAGGATCTTCGGATGGCAGTGGCCCTGATTGACTGCGGAATAGGCAGAGAGACAATCGAGATAACGATTGCCGTCCGTATCCCAGACATACACGCCTTCGCCGCGTGTGAGCACCACATCGAGCGGCTTATAATTGTTGGCGCCGAGCCGCTGTTCCGTCGCGATCAGTTTTTCCGAAGTGTTCATGGCGCTGCTCCCTCAGCCTTGTCTATGCGGCGCGTGTCGGACGATCGAAGATGCGGCGGCCGAACAGGCTTGCCGTCAGTTCCACCAGTATGCGGGCGCTCTTGCCGCGATCATCGAGAAACGGATTGAGTTCGACAAGATCGAGCGACGAAACGAGGCCGCTGTCCGAAAGCATTTCCATGACAAGATGCGCCTCGCGGAAGGTTGCTCCGCCGGGCACCGTCGTACCGACGCCGGGGGCGATGTCGGGATCGAGAAAATCGACATCGAGGCTGACATGCAGCAGGCCATTGGTCCTGGCGACGGCGTCGAGAATCTCCCGCATGATGGCGCCGATGCCCTGCTCGTCTATCGCGCGCATATCGAAGACGTTGACGCCGTGTTCGTGAATTTCTTCGCGCTCGCGCGCATCGACTGAGCGAATGCCGACCTGGAAGACGTTCCTCGGATCGACGAAGGGACGGTCCTTCGGAAGAATTTCGGCGAACTCCGCCTCGCCGCAGAAGAAGGCGACGGGCATGCCGTGAATATTGCCGGAGGGCGACGTCGCCGGAGAGTTGAAATCGGCATGGGCATCGAGCCAGAGCACGAAGAGCGGGCGTCCCTTGCTGGCGGCATAGCGTGCCATGCCGGAGACGCTGCCCATCGACAGGCTGTGATCGCCGCCAAGAATCAGCGGAAAGCGGCCTGAAGCGGCGACGTCATAGACGCTGCTTTCCAACGCCCGCGTAAAGGCACCGACGATTCTAAGATTGTGGGCTTTCGGGTGATTCGGCAGATCCATAGCCGGCACGATGCAGAGATCGCCGATATCGGCAACGTCGTGGCCGAGATCGATCAGCGTCTGGTCGACGCCGGCAATCCGCAACGCCGCGGGGCCCATGGCGGCACCTCGGCGACCGGAGCCTTCTTCCAAAGGTGCGCCGATGAGGGTGACAGGTCGCGATTGCGCATTCATTCGAGGGCTCCGTGTTGAGGCCTGTTTCGGCCGATATTGGGATAAAGGGCCGGCGGCAAAAAGATGGAAAAGTGTCAGAAATGGGTTATGATTGCGCAGATTGATAAAGCTATTTTGACAAAGTGTTCGACGTGGACGATCTCGATACGGAACTTCTGAGTGCGCTTCGCCACAATGCTCGCATGTCCATCTCCTCGCTGGCGGCAATGACCGGTGCATCGCGGGCAACGATCGCTGCCCGTATCGACCGGCTGGTCGCCAGCGGCACCATCGTCGGCTTCACCATCCGCACCGGTCACGAGACGCGGTCCGCCGGTGTGCGCGCCATCGTCATGATCGAGGTGCTCGGCAAGCTCGCAGACAGGGTGGCCGACCAGCTCAGGGGGCTGCCGCAGGTGCGCGCGCTTCACAGCACCAATGGCAAATGGGACTTCGTCGCCGAGCTGGAGGATCGCGACCTTGCCTCCTTTGACGAGACGTTGCGCCGAATCAGGTTGATCAACGGCATCAATTCGACCGAGACCAACATTCTGCTCAAAACGAGCAAGACGGGCTTTTAAGCCGCTTTAATATTCCCGTTCATAGACGATCCCTGCTTCGCCGGCGCCGTTACCGCCAGCGGCTCCCCGCAACTTCACGCCGCGGCCGACGTCGAGATTGATAATTGCCTTGGCGCCGGCCGAGCCACCCTGCTGCAGTTCGAAATACGTGCGATCGTTGAGGTAGCGGCCGACGCTGACACTCGTCTGGCCCTTCTCGTCGGTGCTGACGTCGAAATCGTCGACGCCGAGCTGGTTGCGCAGGCCTTCGAAAAGCGATGTGGAGCGGTTGCCGGCCAGCTGGCTGACGGCATCGGCGAGCTGGGCTATCTGCACCGGCGAGAGCTTCGACATCGACTGGCCGAAGATCAACTGCGCCAGCACCTCGTCCTGCGGCAGTTGCGGCGAGGAGGAGAAGGTGATCGAAGGATCGGTAGCAAGGCCTGAGACATCGACCGTCAGGGTCGTCGTGCCGGAGGTGGAGGTCGCTTCCATGTCGAGCGCCGGCGTCAGGTCACCGGCGAAGGTGATTTTGCTCTTGTCGGAGAAATTGAGGCGACGATTGAGAATGGTCAGCCGGCCGCGGCGCATCGTAAAGCCGCCGGTGACTATGGGTGCTGCCGCCGTTCCGCGGATCGTCACGCGGCCTCCAAGCTCGGCATCGATGCCGCGGCCGCGCACGAAGATCTGCGAGGGCGCATCGATTTCGAGGTCGAGCGTCAAAACGGAGGATTTCTCGCCCGGCTTTCGCTCGCCTTCATCGCGAAGCTGCGCAAGCACTGCCCGCGGTGCATTCTTATGCCGGATGTCGATTTGGCTGAGGGAGGTCGGCAATTTTTCCGGGACGGTGATCGAGGTCTTGTCCAGCCGTAATCTACCGCTCAGCGTCGCACTCATGATCGGCCCGCGCAGGCCGAGTGTCCCGTTAACTGTCGAGACGACAAGCGTTCCGTCGACATAGACCGCCTTGTCGAGCTTGATCGAAATGTCGGCGGGGAAACCACCGGCCGGCTGGATGCCGATGGTGCCGCTTACTGAAATCGTGCCGCCGCCGCCAAGATTGCCGTTGAGGCGCGATATGACGGCTTGCTTACCATTGAAGGTGACGGTGGCTGCGAGATTGTTGACGGCAAGATTGCGCCTGACGTCGACGAGCTTTGCGCCGGATGTCGAGACAGTGCCGTTGATGACGGGGGCTGCGGCCGTTCCGCCAATCTCAAGATCAACCTTGGCGACGCCGTCGGCGACCAAGCCTTGCTGCGCGAGCGGGGCACCAAGCACGGCGAAGGGAACATTGCCGTTGAAGCGCATGTCGATGGCGCGGTTGCCCGATATCACCACGCTGCCGCCGCCCTTCAGCGACATGCCGGCGTCACCGGCAAGGCTGGTGTCGAGCGTCAGCCTGCCGCCGGCGAGCTTGCCGGATGCTCCGACGCTGAGTGGCGCCAGGCCGGCGCCTTTCGTCTGGCTGGTCGCGGCATTCTTCCAGTCAACCTTGAAGTCGACGACGGGCGAGGACAGCGCGCCTGTCGCCTTGGCCGTCGCCGAGATCGTGCCTTCGGCTCCGATGCCAGGTACAAAACCGTTGGCGATGGCGGCCGGGACATTGGCCGCGTTCGCGGTGACATCGATCGATCGGATCGTTGTGCCTGCAATGGAAAGATTACCGGCGGCTTTCAGCGAAATGCCGCCGCTGCCGCTGACGTCGGCATCGAAATCCAGCCGGTCGCCGGCATATTTTCCCGTCGCCGCCAAGGCAAGGCGGGAGAGGCCGGCGGCCTTGGTGTGGCTGGTCGCGGCATCTTTCCAGTTCAGCTTGAAATCGACGATAGGGTCTGCCGGCGTTCCCGAAGTCTGGGCGCTTGCCGACAGAGTGCCTTCGGCACCGAGGCCGGGAACAAAGGCATTGGCGATACTGGCCGGCAGCGCGGGAATATCGGCATTGACCGAGAGGTCCCGGATGGCGTTTCCGGCAATCACGGCCCCACCCGTCGCCTTGGCCACCACGCCGTCCTTGCCGGCAAGACTGGCATCGAAGTCGACCCTGTCATTGGCGAACTTACCGGAGGCCGCGGCACTCAAGCCTGACAAGCCGCTGCTTCTGGTCTGGGCGGTGGAGGCATTCTTCCAATCGAGCTTGAAATCGACGGCGGGCTTGGGAAGCGCCCCCGAGGCGGATGCCGTTCCCGACACCATGCCCTCCGCGCCAAGACCCGGAACAAAGCCGTTGGCAAGGGCTGCGGGCAGATTGGCGAGATCAGCTTTGACGTCAAGGTTGCGGACCGAGACGCCCGATATCGCGACATTGCCTACGGCATTTAGCGAGAGGCCGTCCTGGCCGCCGAGATTGGCGTTGAAGTCGAGCTTGTTGTCGGCCAGATGCCCCGATGCGACAAGCGCGAGGCCCGAAAGATGCGCGCTTCTGGTGTGGCTGGTTGCGGCATCCGTCCAGGAGAGTTTGAAATCGGCCTGCGGCGCAGCGGGTGTTCCGGCCGCAGACACTGTGCCTGATATCGTGCCACCGGCTGCCAGATCGGGGACGAAGGCGTTGGCGAGAGCAGCCGGAAGCTTGGCGACTTCGGCATCGACCTTCACGCTGTCGATTGCCGTACCGGCGAGAGCGACATTGCCGATGGCATTTAACGAGAGACCTTGATCGCCACTGGCTGCCGCGTTGAAATCCAGCTTGTTATCGATAAATTTCCCCGCCGCGGTTATGCCGAGAGCGGCAAGGCCGGCACGCTTCGTATGGCTCGTCGCAGCGTCTTTCCAGTTAAGGTCAAAATTGGCAGTCGGCGCGGACAGCGAACCCGCAGCCGAGACCTTGCCGGAGACGGCCCCCTCGGCGGCAAGACCGGCGACGAAGCCGTTTGCGAGGCTTGCCGGGATATCTGAGAGCGTCGCATCGGCCGCGACGGTGCTGATTGCCGTGCCGGTAATGGCGAGATTGCCGTTCGCCTTGAGCGAGAGGCTGTCGCCGCCGGCGACGGCGGCGTCGAAATCGAGCTTGTTGTCGGCGAAGTTTCCGGACGCGGTGACGCCGAGGCCGGCGAGGCCGGCGCGCTTCGTGTGGCTCGTTGCGGCGTTTTGCCAATGGAGATCGAAATCGGCGGTCGGAGCTGCAAGCGATCCGCTGACCGCGACCGTTCCGGAGAGCGCGCCTTCCGCTGCAAGATCGGGGACGAAGCCGTTGGCAATAGCCGCGGGGATATTGGTCAGCGTTGCGTCAACCCTAACCGCACCGATCGTCGTTCCGGTGATGTCCACGTTGCCGTTCGCTTTAAGCGAGAGGTTGCCGGCGCCGCTGGCCGCAGCGTCGAAATCGAGCTTGTTGTCCGCGAATTTGCCGGAGGCAGCCACGTCAAGACCGGCGAGGCCGGCGCGCTTCGTGTGGTTCGTCGCAGCACTTTTCCAGGCGAGATCAAAATTGGCGGTCGGAGCCTTAGGGGAACCGGAAGCGGTCACCTTCCCCGTGATCGCGCCTTCGGCGGCGAGATCGGAAACGAAACCATTGGCGACATGCGCAGGCAGATTAAGGATATCGGCGTCGATATCGAACACCGGTGCCGTCGGATCAGCGAGCGCGACGTCGCCGGCAGCCTTGAGTGAAAGGCCGTCGGCCCCGCCGATCGTCGTATCGAAATCGAGCTTCTTGTCGGCAAATTTGCCGCTGGCGACGATGCCGAGCGGTGCGAGGCCCGCGCCCTTGGTCTGCCCTGTCGTCGCATCCTTCCAGTCGAGTTTGAAATCGGCGATGGGTGCTGCCGGCGTTCCCGTCACAGCAACCGTTCCCGAGATGGTGCCGCCGGCCGAAAGATTTGGCACGAAACCATTGGCGAGTGCCGCCGGCAGCTCCTTGATGACGGCGTCGAGCTTCAGCGTCTCGCCGGCCGTACCCGTAACGCTTACCGTGCCGGTGCCGGTGCGAACCGTCAGCCCATTCAGATTGGCGACACCGCCGCCGATTGTGACCTGTGTCGGTGCGGCAAGCTCGACACTGATGTTGCGGGGGCTGGCCGAAAAACGATCGAGATTGAGATCGACCGCGCCGCCCCCCGGCTCGATATTGCCGGCTGCCAGTACGGGATTGCCATCATAGGTCGCATCAAGATCGAAGTCGGTCCGGTCCTGCTGCTTGGAAAAGCTGAGCGACAGTCCGCCAAGCTTGTTTGCGCCGGCAGCCAGCTCTTCGGCACGGACCGTGCCATTTGCCGCAAGGGCGCTGAGATCGCTGACCGTGAGATCGATATCCGGCTTGACGATCGCAAGCGTATCGCGGCGGATCGAGGCGCCTGATGCAATGAGCTTGACCGCAATCCTGCCGCCGTCGCTGTCGATCCCGATTGAACCCTTGAGATCTCCTTCGGCTTTCTGTCCGCCGAGGGCTGCCAGCAGGCCGATCCTGGGGAAATCGAAGGTCAACGCGCCCGAGGGCGTCAGTGAGGGTGAAAGCTCCAGATTGCCGGTCAGGCGGTTGCCGCCGATATCGGCGGTCAGTGCGGGAATGGTCGTCCTGCCGTTCGCAGAGCGGATGTCGCCGTTGATGCCGATCGGTTGGCCGTCGATCGTGCCAGTCGCCGCAAACTTCCCCTGCGGCGCCTTGGGATCGGCGACACCCGACAGATCGATATTGAGGTTGACGAACCGCCGATCGGCTATTTCAAGGCTGGGAGTTTTGACATTGGCGGTCACTGAGACCGCCGGCAGTTCGCCTCCGACCCTCAGCGCATAACCCGCTCCGCCGCTCGCGCCCGCAACCAGCTTGCCGATATCGGGCAGCCGACCTGAAAGATCAGCGTTGAGCATCGTGCCATCAAGCGCGACATTGCCGGCGGCTTCAAGCGTGCCGGATTTCAGGACGAGGTTGGACAGCGCGAATCTCGACGGGATGGTGCCGGTCACCTGGCTTTCGAGGGAGATCGGCTGGTCGAACCTGCTCGTTGCCGCGGCCGGCAGGGCCGTCGGTTCGATGATCACCTTCACATTGCCGGTCAGCGCGCGGTCCGCCAGCCGGTAAGAGCCGTTGAGGCTGCCGTTGATATTGGCGCTTTCGACAGTGGTGCCGTTGAAACCGATGCCGCCGGGCGAAATCTGGAGCGGCGAGGCGATCGTGATAGGCCCTTGGACTGCACGATTGAGATTCGGTTCGGCAAAGGTCGCGTCCCCGGCTACGAGGCGCAGCTGGACGCTGCCGGAGCGGGAGGCGAGGTTGAAGGAGTCGCTCTTTGCCGTCAGCTTCACGTTGCCGATATCGGCCTGCGGAAGAGTTGCGCTGTCGAGCGAGCCGCTGACGTTCAGCCGGGCGGTCTGCGCGTCACCAGTGAGGGCTAGATTAAGGCCGGATATCAGGAAGCGCGCTTCGCCCTCGGCGAGCGGCCAGCGAAAATCGACGGGTCCGGACGTGCCGAGCAGATTGGCGTTCAGGCTGTTGTTGCCGGCCGGATCAAGCGCTCCCGATGCGGCGATGACGACGCTGCCGGTGGCGATATTGCCGGTCTGGATATCAATCTTGCCACGATCGTCGAAGGTGGCGGCAAGGTCGATATTGGTTTGCCCGGCGAAAAGCGGCCGGAATGCCGCGGGCAGAAGCGAGCTCAGGTCACCGCCGCCCTTGAGGTCGAGATGGTGCAGCCCGTCTGGAGCAATCGAATGCCGACCCTCTATCGCAGCGCGCTGTTGTCCGTCAAGCGCCGCCTGCATTTTTCCTGTCCAGTCCGATATCGGTCCCTGGCCGTCGAGGTCGATGTTGACGGCCGGATTGCCAGGCAGGCCGAGGAAGCCCGCCAGAAGCCCGCCCTTCGGCTCGGCAAGCTGCGCCTTCAGCTGCAGCCGGTTTTCGGCCGGCGCGTAGGCGATATCGGCGGTAAGCCGCGCATCCGGGACCGCGTGGCGGCTGACATTGATCATCGCTTCGCCGCCGTCGCCATCCGCCGACAGGCTGCCTTCGGCGGCGAGCGCGAAAGCGCGCCCGGCAAAGGATTCGGCCAGTTTGATATCGGGCAGGGCCACGCGGTCGACATCGATCTTGACCGGAAGAGTGAAGCCGCCGGAATTCTCGGCGCTGGGCCGCGAGGGCAGGGTGCGCACCGGCTTTCGCAGCACGTTGATCGTCTCGATCTGGAACCGCTCGGCGTGGAATGTTCCCGTTAGCAGCGCAAGCGGGTTCCAGTCGATCGTCACACCGTGAATTTCCGCAAAAACGCCTCTCGTGTCGGAAAGGGAGATTTCGGCAGCGCGTAGCCCGCCGGTCAAAAGCCCTTCCGGTTCGCGTACCTCGATCGTCATGTCGCGGTTGGAGAGGGTGGAGGCGATTCTCTCCGTGACGATGCGGGCCCCAAAGGAGGTGAAGCCGAAGATCGCAAGTGCCGCGACGGCGAGAATCAAAATGGCGCCTACGGCATAGGCGGTGACCCGCACGATCCAATTGACGATTTTTGCCAGCGTTTGCATCGCGCGGACTACCCCGTTTTCATGCGGCCCATCGATCGGAAGGAGCCGGAATCGGCAATCCTAGAAGGATTGGCCAATGCCGGCATAAATTCCATAATCTGTGCCATCTTCGTACTTGTTCAGCGGCACGGCAAAATCAAGCCGCAGCGGGCCGAAAGGTGTGGCATATCGTATTCCCGCGCCGGCGCCGGCGCGGATATCGGAAAAATCCGGGAAGGTGCTGTCGGATACGGTGCCGACATCGATGAAGGGCACGAGGCCGATTGTATCTGTGATCTGGATGCGGGCCTCTAGCGAGCCGGTCACATAGGAGCGGCCGCCGGTGGCCTCGCCATTGTCGTTGTAAGGCGAAATCTCCTGATAGCTGTATCCGCGCACCGAACCGCCACCGCCGGCAAAAAAGCGCTGCGTTGCAGGAATATCCTCGATTCCGCCGCCGCCGATCAGCACGCCGGCGGCGACCTTGCCGGCAAGCACGAGGCGATCCTCGGCGCCGAACGGCAGATAACCTGAGATCGAGCCTTCGAACGCCGCATAGGGTGTGCCATTGAAAATCTCGTAGCCTGGCTTTGCCGACACGGTCGCGCGATAGCCTTCGGTCGGATTGAACTTATCGTCGCGGGCGTCACGATCATATTGGAGCGGCAGGGCGATGGTCAGATAGTCATTGGTGCCGAAGGCGTCGTCATCGCGCTCCCAGCTGACTTCGCCGCTCGCAGACACCGTATCCTTGTCGGTCAATTCATAGGAAATGCCCAGCGAGGCGGTGACGAGCGTCGCGTTATAAGCGTCGGGATTCTGGGTCTTGGCGACGATGCCGGCCTTCAGCGTGGCGGCGGGGAAGAAGGCGCCGGGCTTAGTGAAGAGAATGCCGGCGGAATAGTCGAGGCTGCCGACATCGGTAGTTTCGCCGAGCCGCGAGACCGAGCCCTCGATCCTCAGCGTCTCGGCTTCGCCGAACAGGTTGCGGTGGCCCCAATAGCCCTGGACGCCGAAGCCGTCGGTGGTGGAATATTGCGCGCCGACGCCGAAATAGCGCCGCTTGCCTTCGGAAACTTCGATCGTCATCGGCAAGGTGCCGTCCGGTGCCAGCGCATCGCCTTCGTGGATGGTGACGCTCGAAAAGACGCCGAGCGCGCGAAGCCGCTCGCCGGCCTTCTTCAGCCTTTCCGGGGAATAGGCGTCCCCTTTGTTCAGCCGGGAATAGCGCTGGATGAAACCTGGCCGAACGGTTTTTTCGCCGGTGACACCGACATCGCCGATAGGGGCGACAGGCCCGCCCTCGGCAGCAAGCACGATGTCGACCGTGTCGCTCCTGTGATCGGCGACGACCTTGCGTTCGGTCAATTTGGCGAAAGGCCGGCCTTCGCTTTTCAACTGCTCAACTATTCTGTCGCCGGCTTTGATGATGGCGAGCGAGCCGGCCTCGGCACCTGGGGCGAGGTCGTAATCGGCGGGATTGCGATCCGCGGCGTCGCCGCCGAATTGCACCTCTCTGACCCTGAAAACGGGGCCGGGTGTTATATCGACGGTAACGGGGATCGGCCCGGAGCGGTCGAATGTCGGGTTGGGCGGCAGGTCGTCGATGTTCCTGCCATCGATGGTGATCGTCACCACGCCGCCGTAACGCGCCTTTTCGTACAAGGCGGCGATCAGCCGCTCGCGATCATCACGCGCCTTAACGACGATGCCGAGATCGCCGGAGACGGGCTGTTTCTGATCGCTGACGAGACGAGAGCTATTTTCCAGCGCTTCCCTAAGATCAGGATCGGCGGTGTCGGCCTTGAGCTCCACTTGGTAGCGCACAGGATCGGGCACCTGTTCGCTCTCGTCCTCTTCCTTGCCGAAGATGGTGATGCCGAAAAGCTTGAAGGCGTAAGCATCGCCGATCAGGACCGGTGAGAAAGCAGCTGCCGCTGCGACCACCATCATGGTGCCTGTTCGCCGATACGCAGTACCTGTTTTCGGGCCTATCCCTCTAATCCGCATCCGCTGCTTTTGGTTACGCCTACATGAAGCTTCGTTGCCCAGCCGTGAACAGCTTAGCGGCAAAATCGCGCAGGGTGTACCATTTTAAATTGCCCACGCGCTAATTCAGCACAAAAAATCCCGGATGTGTGTCCGGGATTTCCTGTTTTTGCCGTTTGTGAGCGCTCTCAGCGCGGGCAAGCGTCGATGTAACGGCGGCCATAGCGGTCGCGATAGTAGCACTGGCCGGGCTGTTCGGCGACGCTGCCGATGAGGGCGCCCGACACGCCGCCGATAGCGGCACCGACCGCCGCGCCACGGACATTGCCGGTGACTGCACCGCCAATGACGGCGCCGGATGCAGCGCCGATACCGGCGCCTTGCTGGGTGGGCGTGCAGCTTGCGACCGACAGGCCGATCAGTGCGAGTATGACAGCTTTTTTCATCTCTTTTCTCCTGGGTTGTCGCCCAATGGGCATAGGCCGTCCCTATTGTTTTTTTTAGGCTAGCTCAAAAACTATGTCGGAAGAAAGGGTTGTCCACTGTTGGATTGATTTTTTTGCAATGAGGACCTGGTTGCGCGCCCGAGCGGTCTACGCGATTTTCCACCGCTTTCGGCTGCATCGATCCACTCGCTCGCGCCTCGCAGATTTTTTATCTGGAATCATTCGAAAAACTGCGCCTTTTGCCGCAGTTGATGTTAAAGCAGAAGGTAAGCATTGACGCGCGGACGGTCGGTCGGCAAGAACGGCCGCGCGATACTGGAGCAAATGATGGATTTCGAAGCGTTTTTCAAAAACGAGCTGGACGGGCTTCATGCCGAGGGCCGCTACCGCGTTTTTGCCGATCTCGAACGTCACCGCGGCA
>NZ_VCHT01000015.1:0-179624 GCF_005862215.1 Rhizobium sp. MHM7A | reverse complement strand
TGAGTTTCTTCAGAACGAGAGACTTCGTCGCCAGCAGCGCCGCCGCCCTCGTCAGTGAGTGGGCTTATAGAACTATCACCTTTTCCAAGTCAACAGCCATACCAAAAGTTTTTTGACATTTTTGTAACAGACTGAAAATCAAGGGTTTTTAGCGCCCGTCTCCAAAAACTACGAAATTCCCCGCCGGATGGGGCGGTTTTCAGGATTCGTTTTCGCCGAATCCGCAAGCAGAGGCTTCGGCGAGGGAGACATGGCTTATATAGGAAGCCCGAAGCGGAATTCCAGGTGCTTGCCTACGAGGCGCCTCACTCGCTAGTCTGGACGGAAAGAACGATCAGGCGGAGTGAAGAATGCTTGTCCTCGATGAAGAACAGACGCGCGCGGCCCTACCCTGGCCCGAACTGATCGAGGCGATCTCGCGCATGTTCCAGAGCGAATGTGTGATGCCGGTGCGCCATCACCATGAGATGGATGTGCCGAACGAGGAGAGCGCCACGCTGCTTCTGATGCCGGCCTGGGTTCCGGGGCGCTATGCCGGGGTGAAAACGGTCTCGGTCTTTCCCGGCAATATGCGGCGCGGCCTGCCGGCGATCTTCGGAACCTATCTTCTTTCCTCTGGCAGCACCGGCGAGATGCTGGCGGTCATCGACGGCGGCGAACTCACTGCACGGCGCACGGCGGCGGCATCGGCGCTGGCAGCCCGTTATCTCGCCCGCCCCGACGCGGAGGAGCTGCTCGTCTGCGGAACCGGGCGACTGTCGCTCAATCTGATGCTCGCTCACGCCACGACCCGGCCGCTCAGGAAATTCCGGGTCTGGGGCCGAAACGGACAGGCTGCCGAGAAGATCGCAGCCGAAGCACGCGCGCTCGACCTGAATGCCGAGGCGGTTGCGAACGCCGAAGCCGCCGCGCGAACGGCCGATATCATTTCCTGCGCAACGCTTTCCAGCGAGCCGCTGATATCAGGCGAATGGCTGAAACCAGGTGCTCATCTCGATCTTGTCGGCGCCTTCAAGCCAGGCATGCGCGAAAGCGACGATGAGGCCATCCGTCGCGCCAGCGTCTATGTCGATACGCGTGCCGGCGCCATCAGCGAGGCGGGCGATATCGTCCAGCCACTGAAAAGCGGCGTGCTCATGGAGACCGATATAAAAGCCGAGCTCGCGGAACTCGTGAGCGGCGCCCATCGCGGGCGCAGCGATGACGCCGAGATTACCTTGTTCAAATCCGTTGGAGCAGCGCTGGAAGATCTCGCCGGGGCGATTCTTGCCTATGAAACGGTGACGGGACGAAAGTGACAATCCCCACGTCGCTGCCGGAACTTCCGGTTTCGCATGTACTGCCAGCCATTGGCGTCGCCTTGGGCGAGCAGAAGCGCGCTGTTCTTTCCGCGCCGCCAGGGGCCGGCAAGACTACACTTGTGCCGCTTTACTTGCTTCACCAGGCCTGGCGCGGCGACGGCAAAATTATTCTGCTGGAGCCGCGGCGTCTGGCAGCGCGAGCGGCGGCAAGCCGGATGGCGTCGCTGCTCGGAGAGCAGGTCGGCGAAACAGTCGGCTACCGCATGCGCCTTGACAACAGGATATCGGCAGGGACGCGGATTGAAGTGGTGACGGAAGGGGTTTTTGCCCGGATGGTTCTCGACGATCCGGAGCTTGCCGGAATCTCGGCCGTGATCTTCGACGAATTCCACGAGCGTTCGCTCGATGCCGATTTCGGGCTGGCGCTGGCGCTCGACGTCCAATCCGCCCTGCGCGAGGATCTGCGTATCCTTGTGATGTCGGCGACGCTCGACGTCGAACGTGTGGCCGCCCTGCTCCAGGATCCACCTGTCATCGAAAGCCTGGGACGCAGCTTTCCCATCGATATCCGTTACCAGGACCGGCCGGGCAACGAACGCATCGACGATGCCGTGACACGGGCGATTATCGAGGCGCATGCCAACGAAACCGGCTCGATCCTCGCTTTCCTGCCCGGCCAGGCGGAAATCACGCGGACGGCGGAGCGGCTGCAGAGACGATTCGGGCCCGAAACGCTGATTGCGCCGCTCTATGGCAACCTCGGCCAGAAGGAGCAGGATGCCGCGATCCGACCGGCACCCACCGGCACGCGCAAGATTGTTCTCGCGACGTCGATTGCCGAAACATCGATCACCATCGACGGCGTGAGGATCGTGATCGACAGCGGGTTGCAGCGCCTGCCGGTATTCGAAGCATCGACCGGTATCACGCGGCTCGAGACGGTGCGCGTGTCGCGCGCTTCCGCCGATCAGCGGGCTGGCCGCGCCGGGCGAACGGCACCGGGCATCGCCGTCAGGCTGTGGCACCAGGGACAGACGGCGGCACTGCCGGCCTTCACGCCGCCGCAGATCCTTTCCAGCGATCTTTCCGGGCTGGTGCTCGATCTCGCGCACTGGGGTGTGCAGGATCCGCGGTCGCTGGCCTTTGTCGATCAACCGCCGGAAACGACGCTTAAGGAAGCGCGGGTTCTGCTTGGCCAGCTCGGCGCGCTCGACAAGGACGGTGCGTTGACGTCGCGCGGCAAGGTGATGCGCGATCTCGCCCTGCCGCCACGGCTTGCCGCGATGGTCGTCTCGGCGGGCGAATCGGGGCATGCACGCGATGCGGCATCGATCGCCGTGCTTCTGACCGAACAGGGACTTGGTGGAACGAGCCTTGATATCGAGGAGCGGCTGCGGCGCTTCAAGGCCGAGCGCGGCGAAAGAGCGGAAGCCTCGCGGCGGCTCGCGGCGCGGTTGGCGAGCGGGCTCGACAGGATTGCCGCAACGGCGCCGGCGCTTGCGGGCCAGCTTCTGCTGCACGCTTTCCCGGATCGAATCGCGCTTCAGCGGGGCGGGCGCGGGCGATTCGTGATGGCGAACGGTCGGGGAGCCGAGCTGCCGGAGACCGAGAGGCTCGCCGGTAGCCAGATGCTTGTGATCGCCGATCTCACCGGCCGGGCGGCGCAGGCGCGGATCCTGGCGGCGGCCGAAGTGACGCGCGGCGATATCGAAGCCGAATTGCCCGGCGAAATCAAAACCGACGATCAGATATTCTTCGACCGACAGAGCCGACAAGTGCGGGCGCGGCGGGCAACCCGGCTCGGCGCAATCGTCTTCGACGAGACCCCCTTGCCGCGTCCTTCGGGGGCGGCCGTCACCCGGGCGCTGATGGAAGGCGTGCGCGAAATCGGGCTCGATCAACTTGCCTTCTCGAAGGACGCCATCCAGCTGCGTGAGCGGATCGGGTTCCTTCACAGAACGATCGGCGACCCCTGGCCCGACGTCAGCGACACCGCTCTGCTTTCGCGAATGGAGGACTGGTTCGCTCCCTTCCAGGAAGACGCCCGAAGCCTCTCGGAGATTTCCGCGGCAGGGCTTTCGAACGGACTGATGTCGCTGGTGCCGCACGAGCTGCAGCGCGATCTTAGCCGGCTCGCCCCGACGCATTTCGAGGCGCCGACGGGCCAAAGGCATCCGATTCAATATGAGGGCGAGGAGCCGGTCCTGACGATCCGCGTGCAAGAGCTTTTCGGGCTCCGGCAGCACCCGGCGATCGCCGGAGGCCGCCTGCCGCTGCTCCTGGAGCTGACGTCGCCGGCGCATCGGCCGGTCCAGACGACACGCGACCTGCCTGGCTTCTGGGCCGGCTCATGGAAGGACGTACGTGCCGAGATGCGCGGGCGCTATCCCCGCCATCCCTGGCCGGAACGGCCGGAAGAAGCGTTGCCGACGACACGGGCAAAACCACGTGGTACATGAGAACCATCAAGGAGCCCCGGCATGATCGACAAGCCCGGCGTGATCGACAAGACGGAAAGCCAAACGCTGGGAGACAGGCACAGCAGCCGCAGGCTGCGTCTGCAGACGCTGGTGCGGCTGCGCTGGCTTGCCGTTGGCGGCCAGGCGCTGACAGTGTTCATAGTGGCCTTCTGGCTGAAATTTCCCTTGCCGCTGATCGCCAGCTCTTCGCTGATCGCTGCTCTTGCCGGGGTGAATTTCTATCTGACGATCCGCTATCCGCCGACCCATCGGCTGGGGCCGCCGGCCGCCTTCGCGCTGCTCGGCTTCGACCTGCTGCAACTCTGCGCGCTGCTCTTCATCACCGGCGGCCTTGCCAATCCCTTCGCCGCACTCGTCTGCGTGCCAGTCATCATCTCCTTTGCCTCGCAGCCGATCCGCTACAGCACAGCATTGATCGGTATTGCGATGGTCTGCGTTACGGTGCTTGCCTTCTCGCCTTTCCCGCTGCCCTGGTTCGACGGAGCCGAGATCAACGTCCACACTGTCATGCAGTTCGGCGTCTGGTGTTCGATCGCCTCGACGATGGCCTTTGCCGCCTTCTATGCCTATCGCGTCTCGATGGAAGCGAGCCAGCTTGCCGATGCGCTGGCCGCGACCGAACTGGTGCTGCAGCGGGAAAAGCATCTTTCGCAGCTCGACGGCTTGGCTGCGGCCGCCGCTCATGAGCTCGGCACGCCACTTGCCACGATCAGCGTTGTCGCCAAGGAAATGGAGCGCGAGCTCAAGGACGATGATCGCTTCCGCGAGGACGTCATGCTGCTGCGAAGCCAGAGCGAACGCTGCCGCGACATTCTGCGGCGGCTGACGACGCTCTCCTCCGAAGACGAGGCGCATATGCGCCGGTTGCCGCTTTCCTCGATGATCGAAGAGGTCGTTGCGCCGCACCGGGAATTCGGAATCGCGCTCGAACTCATCGAAAAAAGCCCGCGCAAGAGCGAACCGGTCACCGACCGCAATGCCGGCATCATGTACGGACTCGGAAATCTCATCGAAAATGCGGTCGATTATGCCAGGGAGAAAGTGACCGTCACCGTCGAGCACGATCACGATAAAGTGCTGATCGTCATCGAGGACGACGGCAATGGTTATTCGCCTGACATCCTGACGCGAATCGGCGAGCCCTATGTGACCAAGCGGCAGAAGGAAGATACGGCCGGCGGCCTCGGGCTCGGACTTTTCATCGCGAAGACGCTGCTGGAGCGCTCGGGCGCATCGCTGGTCTTCGAGAACCGCGAGCCGGAAAGAGCTGGCGCGCGCATCCGCATCGAATGGCCGCGGATGTTGATCGACGCAAATTCGACAAAATGACTTTGTGGGCATAAGTAGAATGAAAACGGTTGATCAAGATCAGACGTTCAGCCGCCGGGACCCGAGACGATGACAGAACAGAATCACGGAAATTTCGCCGCATCGGATGAAGACCATATCGGGCCCGATGCCAGTCTGCTGATCGTCGACGATGACGGGCCATTCCTGCGCCGTCTCGCACGGGCGATGGAGACACGCGGCTTTCAGGTGGAGACGGCCGAATCAGTGGCGGAGGGCGTTGCGAAATCGAAGAGCAGGCCGCCGAAATATGCTGTGGTCGACCTTCGCCTCGGCGACGGCAACGGGCTCGACGTCATCGAAGCGATCCGGCAGCGTCGCGACGACACCCGGATCATCGTGCTGACCGGCTACGGCAATATCGCAACAGCGGTGACGGCCGTAAAACTCGGAGCCGTCGATTATCTGGCCAAGCCAGCGGATGCCGATGATGTCTTTTCAGCGCTGACGCAGCGACCGGGCGAAAAGGCGGAGCTTCCCGAGAACCCGATGTCGGCCGATCGGGTGCGCTGGGAACACATCCAGCGGGTCTATGAAATGTGCGAGCGCAATGTTTCAGAAACGGCGCGCCGGCTCAACATGCATCGGCGAACGCTGCAGCGCATCCTTGCCAAACGCGCGCCGAAATAGCGAAATGTCGGTCAGGCATCATCCACGGTAAAAGGCTTTCCGTTGGCCCATTCGGCCATCATCAGCCTTTGCGCGGCGGCGCGCGAAAAACCGAGCGTGACGGATTTGCGCGTGGCAGGCGCCATGCGGTGTTCCGGCGCCTCGCGAATCATGTGGGCGCCATAGCCATCCGAGAGGAAAAGCCCGCATTCCTCGGGAAAGATCTCGAGCGGCACGCCCTCGTGAGTCGCAAAGAACAGCCGGTCGCAATGCAGCCTGTATTCCGGCCATTTCCGATCCACCCGGAAATCCTCGATCGATGTCTTGATTTCGATAATCCAGACTTCGCCCTTCTCCGAAAGCGTGATCAGATCGGCACGGCGGCCGCTGGCAAGCGGCAGTTCCGGCAGCACGGCATGGCGCATTTCGTGCAGCAAGATCTGCGTCCCGCGCCGCACCATCATGGCCCTGTCCGATTGCCGGCCATCGATTAACGGATTGTTATTGTAAACGCTCAAAATCGTCATGGATAACCGTCGCCAAGCCGGGCCTTTTGTTGCAAAAAAACCATGCGCTTTTAATTTGCGCTGCAGACGAAATCGTCGCGCCACAGCAGCCTTGCAAAGCGCAAGTTAATCGAAAATAAACCATAATCAACGATGGTCGAAAGACCTTCTCCTCGCCCAAAACTTTCAAGAGTCATTCATGCGCATCCGCAATGCATTCCCTGTATTTGGCCTATTGACGACGATCGCTCTGGCCGGTTGCTCCACGACCTCAGACAGCGCCTCCGTCGACAACAAGGGCGCAGGCCCGACGGTGCAGACGGCACAAATCTTCAATGACGCCTATGGCGTGACGAAGGATGCAGGGTACTCCCTGCCGGCGATCCCGATCGACAGGGTCAAGCCGCAATTCCGCCGCCAGGTCGTCAGCTACGAGACCACCGAGCGTCCGGGAACGATCATCGTCAACACGCGCGAGCGCTTCCTCTATTACATCCTGCCAAACGGCAAGGCGATGCGTTACGGCATCGGCGTCGGCAAACAGGGCTTCGCATGGGCCGGCACCGCCTACGTCGCCTGGAAGCAGGAATGGCCGACCTGGCACCCGCCGAAGGAGATGGCCGTCCGGCGGCCCGACGTCGCCAAATATGTCGAAGACGGCATGGGCCCGGGCCTCAGCAATCCACTCGGCGCGCGCGCCATGTATCTCTTCAACGAGGACGGCAAGGACACGCTCTTCCGCCTGCACGGCACCCCGGAATGGGCTTCGATCGGCACCGCCGCATCCTCGGGCTGCATTCGCCTGATGAACCAGGACGTCATCGACCTCTATAGCCGCGTGCGTCCCGGCAAGGCGACCTCCAAGGTCATCGTCATCCAGTAAGCTAGATAGCGAATTCGGTATAAAAAAGGCCGCCGGACTGTCGTTCGGCGGCCCTTTTGTATTCTTTACCCTCAAGCGGTCTGCTTCGCCTTGAGCTCAAGGCGGCGGCGGTGAAGCACCGGTTCGGTGTAGCCGTTCGGCTGCTCCCTGCCCTTTAGCACGAGATCGAGAGCGGCCTGGAAAGCGATCGAGTGGTCGAAATTGCCAGCCATCGGCTGATAGGCCGGATCGGACTCGTTCTGCCGATCGACGATGGCGGCCATGCGTTTCATCGTTTCGACGATCTGAGCTTCGGTGACCACCTGGTGGTGCAGCCAATTCGCCATGTGCTGGGCGGAAATGCGCAATGTCGCGCGGTCCTCCATCAGGCCGACATTGTTGATATCAGGCACCTTCGAGCAACCGACGCCCTGATCGACCCAGCGCACGACATAGCCAAGGATACCCTGTGCGTTGTTGTCGAGTTCTCGCTGGATCTCTTCCGCCGTCCAGTTCGGCCGCACGGCAACCGGCACGGAGAGAATGTCGGAAAGCCGGGCGCGAGCCCGGTCCTTCAGCCCCTGCTGGACCTTGGCGACGTTGACGCGGTGATAATGGGTGGCATGTAGGGTCGCCGCCGTCGGCGAGGGAACCCAGGCGGTGTTTGCGCCGGCCTTCGGATGGGCGATCTTCTGTTCCAACATCGCCGCCATCAGATCCGGCATCGCCCACATGCCCTTGCCGATCTGGGCGTGGCCGGAGAGGCCGCATTCCAGCCCGATATCGACGTTCCAGTTCTCGTAGGCGGAAATCCAGGCTGCCTGGCGCATATCGCCCTTGCGAATCATCGGACCGGCTTCCATCGAGGTGTGGATCTCGTCGCCGGTACGGTCGAGGAAGCCGGTATTGATGAAGACAACACGCTCACGGGCGGCGCGGATGCATTCCTTGAGATTGACCGTGGTGCGCCGCTCCTCGTCCATGATGCCCATCTTGATGGTGTTGCGCGCCATGCCGAGCATGTCTTCGACCCGCGAGAAGATCTCGACCGCGAAGGCGACCTCTTCCGGCCCATGCATCTTCGGCTTGACCACATACATGGAGCCGCTGCGCGAATTCTTCTTCCGCCCAGACGGGCCGATATCGTAAAGCGCGATCAGGCTGGTGATGACGGCATCCATGATGCCCTCAGGCACTTCGTTGCCGTCCTTGTCGAGGATCGCCGGATTGGTCATGAGATGGCCGACGTTGCGCACCAGCATCAGCGAGCGGCGATGCACCTCGAAGCGGGCGCCATCAGAACCGACATACTCCAGATCCGGATTGAGCTTACGGATGAAGCTCGTTCCGCCCTTCGCTACTTCTTCCTGCAGATCGCCCTTCATCAGGCCGAGCCAGTTGCGATAGACGACGACCTTGTCCTCGGCGTCGACGGCGGCAATCGAATCCTCGCAGTCCATGATCGTGGTGATCGCCGATTCCAGCCAGACATCGGAAATATGGGCCGGATCGGCCTTGCCGATCGCCGTAGTCGGGTCGATGACGATGTCGATATGGATGCCGTTGTTCTTCAGCAGAATATGGGTCGGCGTCGCGGCATCACCGCGATAACCGGCAAAATGCCCCCCATCCCCGAGCCTTGTCTGCTCGCCGTCGACCGATTTGACGGCGAGCGTTCCGTCCTTGACGGCGAAGCTGCCGACATCCTTCCAGCTGCTGTCCTGCAGCGGCGCCGCAGTATCGAGGAAATCTCGCACCCAGGCGATGACCTTTTCGCCGCGCTTTGAATTGTAACCCTTGCCCTTCTCGGCGCCGTCGCTCTCGGGAATGGCGTCAGTGCCATAGAGCGCGTCATAGAGCGAGCCCCAGCGGGCATTTGCGGCGTTCAGGGCATAACGGGCATTCATCACGGGAACGACGAGCTGCGGACCAGCGATCGAAGCGATCTCGGGATCGACGTTTTCGGTCGAGACCTGGAAGTCCGATCCTTCCGGAAGGAGGTAGCCGATGCTGCGGAGAAAGGACTGATATTCGTCCATATCCGGCGGGGCGCCATGCTGGCGATACCAATCATCGATCTTCGTCTGCAGCTCGTCGCGTTTAGCGAGCAGCGCGCGATTGCGCGGGGCGAGATCGTGGACGATCGCCGAAAAATCGGCAAAAAACCTGTCCGCATCGATCGCCAGACCCGGCAGAGCCTCCTGCGTCAGGAAATCGTGTAGGACGGTTTCAATGGCAAGACCGTTCTTATCAATGCGGCTCATGCGATAGTCTCCCTGGCAACGCCTGTGAATGCTGCCACTTTGCCCGGCTTTCATTCACAGTCAATTCTGCAATAGTTCGAAAGATTTATGCCGTTCGGGAAATTATGCGCGACGTCACGCGCATGGGAAGTCCGTTCTGCGGCTGAGTCGTCAGCTTCTGAACCGGCCAGGGATTAGTGGTTTCCGTCTGATCAAAACGGAAACGGTGCATCATCACGGCCAGCGCGATCACCGCCTCCTGCAGCGCAAAAGTCGCGCCGATGCAGACGCGCGGGCCGGCGCCGAACGGCAGAAACTGGAAGCGGCCGATGCTGCCGCGGTTTTCCGGCAGGAATCGTTCCGGCATGTAGGCGCGCGGCTTTTCCCAATAAAGTTCGTGGCGATGCAGCGTCCACGGCATGATGAGCACGGTAATGTCGGCCGGTATTTCGACCTTTTCGCCCTTGGCATTCGTCCATAGATCATCGGCGATGGCGGCGCGATTGATCGAAGGGGCCGGCGGATAAAGTCTGAGAGCCTCTTCAAAGGCTGCCCGCGTCACCGGCATCAGATCCAGCCATTCCACCGGCTCGGCGCCGGTTGCCAGAACAGCGTCGATTTCCGCTTCCATCGCCTCGCGGATATGCGGGCTGTTGGCGACACAATAAAGGGTCCAGGCCAGCGCACGCGCGGTCGTTTCGTGCCCGGCGCCGATAAAGGTCAGGATATTGTCCTCGATCTCCTCTTTGGTCAGGCCATCGGGGCCCGCCTGTTCCAGGAGCAGCGTCAGAAAATCTTCCGGTGCGGCGGCACGATTGGCCTTCATTTTCGCCAGACGCATATCCATGGTGTCGCGAACGATCGCCCTGAATTTCTCCAGCACCTTCTGGCCGCCGATGCGGGTGAGACGCGGCACCCAGGAAGGCGCCCGCAGCAGGTCCATCGGGTCGACCCGGCCCATGCGGTGGAGAAGCTGGTTGACGTCGTCGGCGAAATGGCCGCTCGACGAGACGATTTCGCCGGAAAAGAGGGTTTCAGCAAGAATCGCAAAGGTGAGGTCGGTCATGTCGGCGGCGATATCGAAGACCTGGCCAGCCGCATCGGCGCCCGTGTATTTCCGGACAAAATCTTCCGATTGCCGCAGCATCTGGCCGGCAAAACCTTTGGCGTGTCGCGGCGTGAAGACCGGGGCAACCGCCTTTCGCGACCGCTTCCAGACCTGGCCTTCCGCCGTCAGCAGACCGTCGCGCAGGATCGGCCGCAGCACCAGCTGGCGAATATCAGACATGCGGTAATTGCCAGCATTGTCGACCAACACGTGCTTGATCAGGCCGGGATCGTTGACGATGAGGGTGTGCTGCCCGAAGAAACTCGTCTTGATCCAGGGCAGAGTATAAGAGGGCTCACCCCAGAGTTCGAGCGGGTTGCGCAGGATGATGCGGATGATGTCCAACCGGCTGGGCGGCACGGTGCGCGGCAACGGTGCCGGCGGAACGAAGGGATCAGGACGCATGTCCATCGTCAAAGCCTTTCGGGGAAGATCGACGCCTTCCCGGCAAGCTTGAAGCTAGAGCAGGCCCTTGAGTTCGTCCAGCTTGTCGTTGATCAGCCAGCCGTAATAATTCTCTTCCGGCCAGACGGTCGCGACGGCAGAGCGGTTTTTCGAAGCAAGGGCTAAGGCACGCTGGCGCGAGTTGCCGACGTTGTAAAGCGTTGCCGTCAGGCCGGGATTGCCCGAGATATCCATGCCGGCAATCTCCTTGTAATCGTCGATCGATCTGCGGATCGAGGCGGCGACGAAGGCGAGCGAGATGTCAGGATCCATGATGGCTCTATAGACGGCGCCGGCATTCTTCTCGTTCAGCTTGGGGTAACCGGAGACGCGGCTGACGAGATCGGAGAGCATCAGCGCCGTCAGGGGGTTGACCTGGCCGAGGCCGAAAGTCTGGCCGGCGTAGAAGGGCTGGAAGAAGACCGCGCTGAAGCGGTTATTGGGGAAGCTCTCGCCGCTGACCGTTTTGCCGCGGAAATCGCTTTCCCAGACATCTTCCCGGCAAGACCAGAGCGTATAGGAATCACTCTTGCCCTTGCACTCGGCAAATTGGGGCCGCGCCACGAAATCATCGATGCTTTCGCCGTCATAGGCGAAACGGAAGCTTTCACCGGCATAGGAGGCGGCCTTGACGTAATAGGCCTGCAGCCGGTCGTAGGCGTCGACATTGTAAGTATGCTCGCCGACGATCGCGCCGATAACATGGATAGGATTGATGCCGTAAGCGCCGGAGACCTTGCGAATCTTGGCCATGAGCTCGCGATCGGTCGCGAGAAGCTCATGGACCTTCTCATATTTCAGATCGAAACTGCTTTTGGTGCCCTTCGTGCGGCGGACGGACGCGCCGGGAATATCGGGCTGCTCAGCATGACGATTGCCGGCCGGCACCGTCTGCATTGCGAATGCAGGCGCCGAATTCACCAGGGCAACGGCAATCAAAAGACTTGTCAAAAGGCGTCGCACGATCCGCTATCCCATCCGTTCATCGTCCTGTTCGCGATGCGGCTGAGTGGACCAGAATCTTGGCCGAATAAAGCCGCGGCGGAAAACAAAACGGGCCTTCACTAAAAAGGAAAAGGCCCGCTGTCGATAGTCGAATCGACTGAATGCGGCATTCAGATCGGTAAAGCCATGAACCGGTGCGCCGATATCACAGAATGAAGCGTGACAGATCCGTATTCTGTGCGAGGTCGCCGACATGCTCGCGCACATAGGCTGCATCGATCGTGATGGCTGCCCCGGCCCGATCGGGCGCATTGTAGGAAATATCGTCCAGGACCCGCTCCATCACCGTCTGCAGACGGCGTGCGCCGATATTCTCCACGGAGGAGTTCAAATGCACCGCGACATCGGCGAGCGCGTCGATCGCATCCTCGGTGAAGTCGAGGTTCAGGTTTTCAGTTTCCATCAGCGCCCGATACTGGCGGATGAGGCTTGCTTCGGTCTCCGTCAGGATCCGGCGGAAATCCTCCTTGTTCAGCGGGCGCAGCTCGACACGGATCGGCAGTCGGCCCTGCAATTCGGGCAGAAGATCCGACGGTTTGGAGACATGGAAGGCGCCGGAGGCGATGAAGAGAATATGGTCTGTCTTGACAGGCCCATACTTGGTCGAGACCGTCGTGCCTTCGACGAGCGGCAGCAGGTCGCGCTGGACACCTTCGCGCGAAACGCCCGCGCCCATGCCGCCGTCGCGAGCGGCGATCTTGTCGATTTCGTCGAGGAAGACAATCCCGTCATTCTCGGTGGAGCGAACGGCCTCGCGCTGGATCACCTCATTGTCTATCAGCTTATCTGATTCATCGCGGATCAGGTCGGTATAGGAAGCCTTGACCGTCGTGCGCACCTTCTTGGTGCGTCCGCCCATCGCCTTGCCGAACATTTCCGACAGGTTGAGCACGCCGATATTGGCGCCTGGCATACCGGGTATTTCGAAGCCCCCCATGCCGGAACCGGCATCGGCCACCTCGATATCGATTTCCTTGTCGTCGAGTTCGCCATCCCTTAGCTTCTTGCGGAAACTTTCGCGGGTGGCCGGCGAAGCGGTGGTGCCGACCAGCGCATCGAGGACACGCTCCTCGGCGCTCACATGCGCCTTGGCTTGCACCTCTGCCCGTTTCTTCTCACGCACAAGACCGATGCCGACCTCGACCAGATCGCGGATGATCTGCTCGACATCACGGCCGACATAGCCGACTTCGGTGAACTTGGTGGCTTCGACCTTAATGAAGGGCGCGCCGGCGAGTTTTGCCAAGCGGCGGGAGATCTCCGTCTTACCGACACCGGTCGGACCGATCATCAGGATGTTTTTCGGCATGACTTCGTCGCGCAGGCTCGGGTCGAGCTGCTGGCGACGCCAGCGATTGCGCAGTGCAATCGCGACGGCGCGTTTGGCATCATGCTGGCCGATGATGTAGCGGTCGAGTTCGGAAACGATCTCGCGGGGGGAAAAGGTCGTCATTGCGCATCATTCTCCTGGCGGTCCGGAGCCATCGGCACCCGGCCGCAATTCGTCGTTGATTCGCCGCGACGGATCAGCCGCGGCAGCAGCCAAAGGGCCTGGAATTCAAACCTCGACATCCAGCGATTCCACCACGATATTGTGGTTGGTGTAGACGCAGATGTCAGCGGCGATATCGAGGGCGCGCCGGGCGATCTCTTCGGCCGATTTGTCGGTATCCATCAGTGCACGGGCGGCGGCGAAAGCAAAATTGCCACCAGAACCGATCGCCGTCGTTCCGTGTTCGGGCTCCAGAACATCGCCGTTGCCGGTGATTGCCAGCGTGATCGACTTGTCGGCAACGAGCATCATGGCTTCGAGATTACGCAGGTATTTGTCTGTGCGCCAGTCCTTGGCGAGCTCGACGGCGGCGCGCATCAGCTGGCCGGGATATTGCTCCAGCTTCTTTTCAAGCCTTTCGAGCAGGGTGAAGGCGTCAGCCGTGGCGCCGGCGAAACCGGCGACGACCTCGCCCTTGCCGATGCGCCGTACCTTCCGGGCGTTGCCCTTCATGACGGTCTGGCCGAGGCTCACCTGGCCATCGCCCGCCATCACCACCTTGCCGCCTTTTCGAACTGTAATGATTGTTGTCATAAAACACCTGTCTGCCCATGACGCGGGCCTTTACATAAAACCGCATACCGTCCTTGTTGAACCCTATGTAAGCAGGCCGGGGCCGATTGCAAATGGGCGGGCTTTTCTCCTGCCCGGCTTCTGGATATTTGCCGATGCGCCTGATAAGGAACGGCCTTATTCCGATGGAGGGCCACATGGCCGAGACCGCAGCAAGCCGCACGGGCAGCGTTTCCCGCAAAACCAACGAGACGTCGATTTCCGTTTCCGTCAATCTCGACGGCACTGGCAAATCGAAGATTTCGAGCGGCGTCGGCTTCTTCGACCATATGCTCGACCAGCTTTCGCGGCACTCGCTCATCGACATGGAGATTGAAGCCAAGGGCGACCTGCATATCGACGATCATCATACGGTCGAGGACACAGGCATCGCGATTGGCCAAGCGATCTCGAAAGCGCTCGGCGACCGCCGGGGTATCACACGCTACGCTTCGATCGATCTTGCCATGGACGAGACGATGACCAAGGCTGCGGTCGATCTTTCGGGCCGGCCGTTCCTCGTCTGGAATGTCGCCTTCAGCGCGCCGAAGATCGGCACCTTCGACACGGAACTCGTGCGCGAATTCTTCCAGGCGCTCGCCCAGAATGCCGGCATCACCTTGCATGTTCTCAACCACTATGGCGCCAACAACCACCATATTGCCGAGACATGCTTCAAGGCCGTTGCCCGCGCATTGCGCACGGCGACAGAGATCGATCCGAGACAGGCAGACCGTGTTCCCTCGACGAAGGGCACGCTCGTCTGAGCCCCTCAGGGAGCTGCGACAATGACATCCAGCTATATTTTCCTGACGCCGCCCGGCGCTACGAACGCCACGGCCGAAGAAACGCGAACCATTCGCGACGGCTTCACGTTCCTCGGGTTGCTGTTTCCATGGATCTGGCTGCTGGCACACCGACTGTGGCTGCATGCGGCCGCGGCTTTCGCGCTGCAGACGATCGGCGGGGCGCTGATGGATGAACCGGGCCTCTGGCCGGCGGGAGTGGCAATCATGCTTGGCGTGAACATGATCGTCGGTCTCGAGGGTCAGAACTGGCGCATCCGCAATCTCGCCGCCAAGGGTTGGAACGAGAACGCACTCATTGCGGCCGACAAGCTCGACATTGCCGAGCAGATTTATTTTTCGGACGGGCCAGCCGCAGCGGATCATGACGACACCGTCGTACCGGACTGGCAGAACAAGCCCGGTGCAAACAGTTCGCGCGGCCAGGCTACGTCGCTTGGTCTGTTTGGCTTTGATGGAGGACGCTGACGATGCGCGTCGCGATTATCGACTACGGTTCCGGCAATCTACGTTCGGCCACCAAGGCTTTCGAACGGGCCGCCCGCGAGGCGGGAATCGATGCCCGTATCGACCTTACCGATAAAGCGGAGGACGTCGCCGCGGCCGACCGTATCGTACTTCCAGGCGTCGGTGCTTATGCCGATTGCCGGCACGGTCTCGATGCTGTGCCCGGAATGGCGGAGGTGCTGATCGAGGCCGTCGAGAAGAAGGCGCGGCCTTTCCTCGGTATCTGCGTCGGCATGCAGCTCATGTCCTCACGCGGTCTCGAGAAGACCGTGACGCACGGCTTCGGCTGGATCCCCGGCGATGTCATTGAGATGACGCCTGGCGATCCGGCGTTGAAGATACCGCAGATCGGCTGGAACACGCTCGACCTGAAGCGCGAACATCCGCTCATCGACGCAATTCCCACCGGGCCACAGGGGCTGCACGCCTATTTCGTGCATTCCTACCATCTTGCCGCCGAAAATGCCGAGGATGTCATTGCGACGGTCGATTATGGCGGCCCGATGACCGCCCTCGTCGGGCGCGACAACATGGTGGGTGCCCAGTTTCACCCGGAAAAGAGCCAGAAGCTCGGCCTCGCCCTGATCGCCAATTTCCTGCGCTGGAACCCGTAATACCTCCGCCTTATTTCCTCTTTATGGAAAGAGCGGAACAGGAGTGCGCTCGATGCCGGAGTCGCGGAAATCAGGCAAGGTGTTCTATATGCTGAGACCCTCCCGAGAGGGTCTGCCTCCCTTCTCGGACATCCGGCTCCCCGACGGAACGATCATTCGCCGTGTCGACGAAGCCCTCCATAAAAGAGCGCTTTCGAACGCGGCCAAGGCATTGAAAGAAAGGCTGGACCGATGATCCACGAATTTCTTGCCGGCAATGAGAATTCGCAGCTGCGCGCCAATGGGATCAACGCCGGCGATATCACCGAAGCCGTGCTGGAATTTTATATCGAAGATGAAGACGATCTGATCGGGCTGATCGCCTACGCGCTCTACGAGCGGCAAAAGCGCGATTTCGTCATCAGCTATCGCAAGCGAAATGCCGGCCGTTCGCCCAATGAGGCCGAGCTTGCCGCCGTCTCCAGCAACTATCTCTCCACCGACCTGCGCAATACGCTGCGCGATCGCGCCTCGCAGATTCTTTCGAGCTATGCCGAAACCTTTGTGGAGGCGATGGAGCCTGATATCCGGCTCGCCGCCGTCAACAGCGACGCGCTGCGACGGGTGCGCGAGATCGAGAAATCGGTCAAGAAACGCCTCGGTTTCTGGCGCCAAGTGCGTGCCGGTTTCATCGTCACCCTTCTGCTTCTGCTGCTTTTGAGCGCGGCCGCCATTGCCGCTGTCTTTTTCCGCTCGGATATCGTAGATGCGTGGAATGCGCTGATGACAGCGATCACTCTACGGACGTAAGACGACATGATCCTTTTTCCCGCGATCGACCTGAAGGGCGGCCAATGCGTCCGCCTGAAGCTCGGCGACATGCAGCAGGCGACGGTCTACAACACCGATCCGGCCGCCCAGGCGAAATCCTTCGAAGAGCAGGGTTTCGAATGGCTGCACGTGGTCGACCTCGACGGCGCCTTTGCGGGACATTCGGCTAATGGCGACGCCGTCGAGGCGATCCTGAAGGCGACGAAAAATCCGGTGCAACTCGGCGGCGGCATCCGTACGCTCGCTCATATCGAGGCCTGGCTGTCTCGCGGACTGCGGCGCGTCATTCTCGGCACCGTCGCGGTCAGAAATCCTGATCTGGTCATCGAGGCCTGCCGGCAATTTCCGGACCAGGTTGCCGTCGGCATCGACGCCAAGGGCGGCAAGGTGGCGGTCGAGGGTTGGGCCGAGGCCTCGGAACTCGGCATCATCGAGCTTGCCAGGAAATTCGAGGGCGCCGGCGTCGCCGCGATCATCTATACCGATATCGACCGCGACGGCATCCTGACCGGCATCAACTGGAGCTCGACGCTGGAGCTTGCCGATGCCGTCTCCATTCCCGTCATCGCCTCGGGCGGCCTTGCCTCCATTGAAGACATCAAGCGCATGCTGCAGCCCGACGCACGAAAGCTCGAAGGCGCGATTTCAGGCCGTGCGCTCTATGACGGCCGCATCGGCCCGGCGGAAGCGCTGGCGTTGATCAAGGCCAGCAGGGCAAAGGAAACCGCATAATGACCCTCAAAGCCCGTGTCATCCCCTGCCTCGACGTCAAGGACGGCCGCGTCGTCAAGGGCGTCAACTTTCTCAATCTCGTCGATGCCGGCGACCCGGTCGAAGCGGCGAAGGCCTATGACGCCGCCGGCGCCGACGAGCTCTGCTTCCTCGACATCACCGCGTCCTCGGACAATCGCGAGACGATCTTCGATGTCGTATCGCGCACGGCCGACCAGTGCTTCATGCCGCTGACCGTCGGCGGCGGAGTGAGAACCATCGCCGATATCCGCAAGCTGCTGCTGTGCGGCGCCGACAAGGTGTCGATCAATTCAGCAGCCGTCAGCAATCCCGATTTCGTTGCCGAGGCGGCCGACAAGTTCGGCGATCAGTGCATCGTCGTCTCGATCGATGCCAAACGCAGGCGCACGCAGGCGGTCGGCGGCGACAATCTCAGCGCCTGGGAGATCTATACGCATGGCGGCCGCAACGCGACCGGCATCGATGCGGTTGAGTTCGCCCAGAAGATGGTGGCGCGCGGTGCCGGCGAGTTGCTGGTCACCTCGATGGACCGCGACGGCACCAAGGTCGGCTATGATCTGGAACTGACGCGGACGATTGCCGATGCGGTGCGCGTTCCGGTGATCGCCTCGGGCGGCGTCGGCGACCTCGACGATCTCGTCGCCGGGGTGAAGGAGGGCCACGCCAATGCCGTGCTCGCCGCATCGATCTTCCACTTCGGCACCTATTCCGTCGGCGAGGCGAAGCACTATATGTCGAAGTGCGGTATCGACATGCGTCTCGACTGAATCTGAAAGCGCAGATATGAGCGGATTTTCCCTTTCCGACCTCGAAACCATCGTCGAAGAGCGGTCGAAGGCCTCACCGGAGCACTCCTGGACCGCCAAACTCGTGGCCGGCGGCCAGCCGAAGGCGGCGAAGAAGCTTGGTGAAGAGGCAATCGAAGCCGTGATGGCGGCGGTCACCGGCGACCGCGACAATCTGACCTATGAAGCCGCCGATGTGCTCTATCACCTTTTGGTCGTATTGAAGATTGCTGAAATACCGTTAGAGAATGTGATGGCCGAGCTCGAGCGCAGAACCGCGCAGTCCGGTCTCAAGGAAAAGGCCAGCCGGCAGAGTTCATGAGTATCGCGACTGAGATTATCGGGGTGCCGGAGATATTGGATCACTTCCAGTCGGAATCCTATTCGCCCTACCATTTCTTCTCTTCCGAGCAATGGGCGAAATTTCGGGCGGACACGCCGCTTACGCTGACCGGCGACGAGGTCAAACGGCTGCGCTCGATGGGCGACCCGATCGATCTCGACGAGGTTCGGCGCATCTATCTCTCGCTGTCGCGTCTGCTCTCGTCGCATGTCGAATCCTCGCAACTGCTGTTCGAGCAGCGCAACCGCTTCCTCAGCCTCTCCGACGTGACGAAGACGCCCTTCGTCATCGGAATCGCCGGCTCGGTCGCTGTTGGAAAATCGACCACGGCCCGTATCCTGAAGGAGCTCCTGGGCCGCTGGCCTTCCAGCCCGAAGGTCGATCTCGTCACCACCGACGGTTTCCTTCACCCGAATGCCGTGCTGCAGCGGGAAAAGCTGATGCAGCGCAAGGGTTTTCCGGAAAGTTACGATACGGGCGCGATCCTGCGCTTCCTCTCGGCGATCAAGGCCGGACGGCCCGATGTGAAGGCGCCGTGTTATTCGCATCTCGTCTACGACGTGCTGCCGGACGAATACAAGATCGTCGACCGGCCCGACATCCTGATTTTCGAAGGCATCAACGTGCTGCAATCGCGCGACCTGCCGGCCGATGGCAAGATCGTGCCGATGGTGTCCGACTTCTTCGACTTTTCGATCTATATCGATGCCGCGGAAGACCAGATCCACAACTGGTATGTGACGCGCTTCATGCGGCTGCGGGAAACCGCCTTCCGCGATCCAAACTCCTATTTTCATCGCTACGCCTCGATCACCGATGCGGAAGCGCTTGAAATCGCCGAAGATCTCTGGACGAACATCAACCTGAAGAATCTGCGCCAGAACATCCTGCCGACGCGGCCGCGCGCCGATCTCATCCTGAAAAAGGGCAAGAATCATCTGATCGAACAGGTCGCGCTCAGAAAACTATAGCAGGCGATCGATTTTCACAGACGAACGCGGCGCAGCGTCAGATTGATGCGGCCGCCGTTCTTCAACAGCGTCGACGTCGCGGGGTAGATGCGGTCGACACCATGGTAACAAAGCCTCCCCTCGCCGCCCAGCACGATCAGATCGCCGCTCGAAAGCTTGAAAGATAGCGTGCGGTCTTTGCGGTCGAGGCCGCCGAGACGGAAGAGGCAGCTGTTGCCGAGAGAGATCGACACGACAGGGGCGTGCAGATCCTGCTCGTCCTTGTCCTGATGCAGGCCCATGCGGGCGTCGTCGGAATAGAAATTGACGAGACAGGCTTCCGGCGGCTTGTCATAACCCGAAACATCATTCCAGATGTCGAGCAATTGCTGCGGCATCTCGGGCCAGGGCCTACCCGTTTCCGGGTGCGTCGGCTGATAGCGATAGCCGCGCCCCTTGTCGGTCACCCAACCGAGCGGCCCGCAATTGGTCATGCGCACCGACATCGGCTTGCCGGTGCCGGGCATGGCAGGCATGAAAAGCGGCGCTTCGGCCACGACAGCACGGATCAGTTCGACCAATGCTTCCTGGCTCGCCCGGTCGAGATAGCCCGGCAGATGGCGGATGCCGTTCAGGAGCTCGGGCATGTCACTCGCCGCCGCCGGGGCGGCCGCGCATTTTCTTGACTTCCGAGCGGCCGGATTTCTCCTTCAGGCGGCGCTCGACGGAACCTTTGGTCGGCTTGGTCTTCTTGCGCGGTGGCGGCGGCGGCTTGGCCGCCTCCACAATCAGTTCCTTCAGCCGCTCGCGCGCATCCTCGCGGTTGCGGTCCTGGCTGCGAAAGCGGCTCGCCTCGATCATCAGCACGCCCTCCTTCGACATACGCCGGCCGGCAAGCTTGATCGCATTGGCCTTGACGCGATCACTGAGGGAAGGCGAATTCGCGATGTTGAAGAACAGCTGGACCGCCGTCGAAACCTTGTTGACGTTCTGCCCACCAGGGCCGCCCGCCAGAACGAACTGTTCCGTCAGTTCCCATCCGGCGATGGTAATCCTGTCATCGATGTAGAGCGCGTCGCTGGCCATGCGGCGTTCTATCTCATATCGGCCGCCAATTGAAAACATCGGCCCTCAACGAGAAAACCCGGCAATCCTGCGATGCCGGGTTTCACGTGAATCAGAAGTTTAGTCTTCTTACTCAGCAGCAACCTTAACGCCGGGGGCGGCATCGCGGACGCCGCCATCGACGTGGTTCTCGAACTTGGCGAAGTTGGCGATGAACATCGACACCAGCTTTTCAGCCTGCGCATCATAAGCTGCCTTGTCGGCCCAGGTCGAGCGCGGATCGAGAATGCCGCCGTCGACGCCATCGACGGAAACCGGCACGGCAAAGCCGAAATTCGTATCCGCGCGGAATTCGACCTGACCGAGTTTGCCGCTGAGGGCGGCAGCGAGAAGGGCGCGCGTGGCCTTGATCGGCATGCGCTTGCCGGTGCCGTAAGCGCCGCCGGTCCAGCCGGTGTTGACAAGCCAGCACTCGACGCCGTGGCGGCTGATGAGATCCTTGAGCATGTTGCCGTATTCGGCCGGGTGACGCGGCATGAATGGCGCGCCGAAGCAGGTGGAGAATGTCGCTTCCGGCTCGACGACCCCCTTTTCGGTGCCCGCCACCTTGGCGGTGTAGCCGGAAAGGAAGTGATACATCGCCTGATCGGGGGTCAGGCGCGCGATCGGCGGCATGACGCCGAAGGCGTCGGCGGTCAGCATGATGATCGTCTTCGGATGCCCGGCGCGGCCGGTTTCCGAAGCGTTCGGTATGAAATGCATCGGATAGGCGCAACGGGTGTTTTCCGTCAGCGAACCGTCATCGAAATCAGGCTCGCGGCGATCGTCCAGCACGACGTTTTCAAGCACGGTGCCGAAGCGCTGCGTCGTTGCGTAGATTTCCGGCTCTGCCTCGGCCGAGAGGCGGATGGTCTTGGCGTAGCAGCCGCCTTCGAAGTTGAAGATGCCGTTTTCGCTCCAGCCATGCTCGTCGTCCCCGATCAGCGTACGCGCCGGATCAGCCGACAGCGTCGTCTTGCCGGTGCCGGAAAGACCGAAGAAGACCGCCGCGTCACCGTCCGGACCGACATTGGCCGAGCAGTGCATCGGCATCACACCCTTTGCCGGCAGCAGGTAGTTCAGCACGGTGAAAACCGACTTCTTCATTTCGCCGGCATAGGAGGTGCCGCCGATGAGAACGAGACCGTTGGTGAGATCGCAGGCGATCACAGTTTCCGATCGGCAGCCGTGGCGCGCCGGATCGGCCTTGAAGCTCGGCAGATCGATGATCGTCAGCTTCGGCACGAAAGTGCCCAGTGCCGCCGTCTCGGAGCGGATCAGCAGATTGCGGATGAACAGCGAATGCCAGGCGAATTCGGTGACGACACGGGTCGGCAGGGCATGACCTTCTTCGGCGCCGCCAACGAGGTCCTGAACGAACAGATCCTTGCCGGCCGCATGCGCCAGCATGTCGTCGCGCAGCAGGGCGAAGTGTTCCGGCGAGAGCGGCTTGTTGTTGTCCCACCAGATTTCGCCATCGGTATTGGCGTCGCGGACGACGAACTTGTCGCGCGGCGAGCGGCCCGTATGCTGGCCGGTGATGGCCCGAAGCGCACCTTGAGCGGTCAGTTCGGCTTCACCCCGGCGGATTGCTTCTTCATAGAGCGCTGCGGCGGAAAAATTATAGCGGACGCTGGCTGCGCCGCCCAATCCAACCGTCGCAAGCTCCGTTGCCGGGTTATGAACTCCGAACTTTTCCATGGCTAGTTCCCTTTGTTCAGGCTCGTTGCCGTTAAAACTAAGCGGGAAAATACGGTGAGAAATTTTAAAAGACAAGAGATAAAAACTGAGAAAATATAGTAATATCAAATAATTAATCGATTTAAATTTGTTTTATTCTTTTTAAATCGTTTGAAGGACCCGCGTTGAAACATTTCGCCATGCAACTTAGGAGCGCTGCGGAATTTTACGACAATCTTCCCCTTTATCTTTGCCACAATTTGTTCCACCTTTATCCTCCATAAGCGCATCCGGTCATTGAGACCGCCTGGGGACGACCAAAATCCGGGAGATTGCGCACTGATGACGGAGACCAACACCATGCCGACAATCGCGCTCGTTGACGACGACCGCAACATCCTCACCTCGGTGTCGATCGCACTGGAGGCCGAAGGATATAAGGTCGAGACCTATACGGACGGTGCCTCGGCGCTCGACGGGCTTCTGGCGCGGCCGCCTCAGCTTGCGATCTTCGATATCAAGATGCCGCGTATGGACGGCATGGAACTATTGCGCCGCCTGCGGCAGAAATCGGATATTCCGGTCATCTTCCTCACCTCCAAGGATGAGGAGATCGACGAACTGTTCGGTCTGAAAATGGGTGCGGACGATTTCATCACCAAGCCGTTTTCGCAGCGCCTGCTGGTGGAGCGCGTCCGCGCCGTTCTGCGCCGTGCGTCAAGCCGTGAAGCGGCGGCCGCCGGCGGCACAAGCCCCAGCGGTACACCGAAGGCCGGTGCGGTGCAGCAGGCCCGCTCGCTGGAGCGCGGGCAACTCGTCATGGACCAGGAGCGCCATACCTGCACCTGGAAGGGCGAGGCCGTGACATTGACGGTGACCGAGTTCCTGATCCTGCACTCGCTGGCGCAACGCCCCGGTGTCGTCAAGAGCCGCGACGCACTGATGGACGCGGCCTATGACGAACAGGTCTATGTCGACGACCGGACCATCGACAGCCACATCAAGCGGCTGCGGAAGAAATTCAAGATGGTCGATACCGATTTTGATATGATTGAAACCCTCTACGGAGTGGGATACCGCTTCCGCGAAGCAGCTTGAGCCCGAGCGGCACAGCTGGAAATGTTGAAGGTTGCCGGCCGGTTTATCCGGCCCAACCTTTCGAAAGGGCCTGTCATTGGCACAGTTGGTGCAAGAAAGGGATATAGACGATGCGGAGGGCGTGAGCACCCGTCGCATCCGGGGCCGCCGTTGGTCGCATCCCTTCACGCTGATCCGGCGCATCTTCGGCAATGCGGTGTTTTCGAGCCTGACGCGGCGCATCCTGTTCTTCAATCTCGTCGCGCTGGTGGTGCTCGTCGGCGGCATCCTTTATCTCAACCAGTTCCGCGAGGGCTTGATCGATGCCCGCGCCGAAAGCCTTCTGACGCAGGGCGAGATCATCGCCGGCGCCGTTTCGGCCTCGGCATCCGTCGATACGAACTCGATCACCATCGATCCGCAGAAGCTGCTCGAGCTGCAGGCCGGCCAGAGCATCACGCCGGTGCCGAATGACGAGGATCTGGAATTTCCGATCGATCCGGAGAAGGTTGCGCCGGTCCTGCGCCGGCTGATCTCGCCGACGCGCACGCGCGCCCGCATCTTCGATGCCGACGCCAATCTGCTGCTCGATTCACGTCACCTCTATTCGCGCGGCCAGGTGTTGCGCTTCGACCTTCCGCCGGTCGAGGAAGAGAAGCAGACCTGGAGCGATTGGTTCGCGACGCTGTTCAACAAGGCGCTGCAGCCTGGCAATCTACCGCTCTACAAGGAAGCGCCGGGCGGTGACGGGTCGATCTACCCCGAGGTGATGAATGCGCTGACCGGCGTGCGCGGCGCGGTCGTGCGCACCACCGAGAAAGGCGAACTCATCGTGTCCGTCGCCGTGCCGATCCAGCGCTTCCGCGCCGTACTCGGCGTGCTGCTGTTGTCGACGCAGGCGGGCGATATCGACAACATCGTTCATGCCGAACGGCTGGCCATCATGCGCGTCTTCGGTGTGGCGACGCTCGTCAACGTACTGCTGTCGCTGGTGCTCTCGTCGACGATCGCCAATCCGCTGCGCCGTCTTTCGGCAGCCGCCATTCGCGTTCGCCGCGGCGCCAAGACACGTGAGCAAATTCCGGACTTTTCCGCTCGCCAGGACGAAATCGGCAACCTCTCCATCGCCTTGCGCGAGATGACGACAGCCCTTTATGACCGCATCGACGCGATCGAGAGCTTTGCCGCCGATGTCAGCCACGAGCTCAAGAACCCACTCACCTCGCTGCGAAGCGCCGTCGAAACGCTGCCGCTCGCCAGGTCGGAGGATTCCCAGAAACGGCTCCTTGACGTCATCCAGCACGATGTCCGCCGTCTCGATCGCCTGATCAGCGACATTTCCGACGCCTCGCGGCTCGATGCCGAACTCGCACGCGTCGACGCTGCCTCCATCGACATGGAGGTGCTGCTTCGCGATCTGATCGAGGTGTCGCGCCAGATCAGAGGCAGCAAGAAGCAGGTGGAGATCGACTATGTCGTCGAACGCAAGCCGAACATCAAGACGCGCTTCGTCGTCAATGGTCACGATCTGCGCATCGGCCAGATCGTCACCAACCTGATCGAGAACGCCCGCTCCTTCGTCCCCGAAAAAGACGGCAGGATTACCGTGCGGCTGCTGCGGACACGATCGCGCTGTATCACCACCATTGAAGACAACGGTCCCGGCATCCAGGCGGAAAACATCGATCGTATTTTTGAGCGCTTTTACACTGACCGGCCGGAATCGGAAGGCTTCGGCCAGAATTCGGGCCTCGGCCTGTCGATCAGCCGCCAGATCGCCGAGGCGCATGGCGGGTCGCTTAGAGCAGAGAACATCGTAGACGCCGAGAGCGGGCAGGTGCTCGGAGCGCGCTTTATCCTCGCGCTGCCCCTCGATCCAGCGACATGACGGAGGCCGCCAACATCCATGCGACGGCGATCGTCGTCGGCCGGACGGGGCTGCTGTTCAGCGGCCCCTCGGGCTGGGGGAAATCGATGCTGGCCTTCACCTGCATGACCGAGGCGCGACGCCTCGGGCTCTTCACCGCGCTCGTTGCCGATGATCAGGTGCTTCTGTCGGGGGAGTCCGGCACGGTGATCGCCACCTGCCCGCCGTCGATCGCCGGGCTGATCGAACTTCGCGGCACCGGCATCGTTCGGCAGCATCATATTCCTCAGGCGGCCATGCATTATGCCGTGCTGCCCGGCAGCGCTTCCGGCGAAAACCGCGTTCCCCCCGAGGGTGAAATCGTCAGCCTTTCCGCCGGTTTTTCACTTCCCGCATTGCGGTTGCTCACTGGCGTATCTTCACCGCTTGCAATCCTGATGGCAAAAGCCCCTGATATCGGAGATTGAGGCCGTTCAGATTGATCAATCTGCCTTATATATTTGCATTTTTATCTTGCACTTCGGCTTTTCATGGCCAAGATGTGCCCCCACCGGTGGACGTAATTGCTGCATTGCGATATTGGGGCCACCGTTTGCGTATATGGGAGCAGTAATATCATGATCGGACTTGTGCTTGTCACTCATGGCAAGCTGGCTGAAGAGTTTCGCCATGCTGTCGAGCACGTCGTCGGTCCTCAGAAATTTATCGAGACGGTCTGTATTGGCCCCGAAGACGATATGGACCAGAGACGGCAGGACATTCTGCAAGCCGTTTCCGGTGCCGACGACGGCCATGGCGTCGTCATCCTGACTGACATGTTCGGCGGCACGCCGTCCAACCTCGCCATCTCGGTCATGAGCAGCGGCCACACTGAAGTCATTGCCGGCATGAACCTGCCGATGCTGATCAAGCTCGCCGGCGTGCGCGGCGAGAACAACATGGAGAAGGCGCTGGTGGAGGCTTCCGAAGCCGGGCGGAAATATATCAATGTCGCGAGCCGCGTGCTCAGCGGAAAATAACGGCGCTTCATGACATCGCTTTCCCGGGAACTCCTCATCATCAACAAGCGCGGCCTTCACGCTCGCGCCTCCGCCAAATTCGTTCAGATGGTCGAGACCTTCGATGCCGCTATCACCGTCTCGAAGGATGGAATGACGGTCGGCGGCACTTCGATCATGGGGCTGATGATGCTTGCCGCAAGCCCCGGCTCCAGCGTCGTCGTCTCTGCAAGCGGCAGCCAGGCCGAGGAGGCCCTGGAGGCCCTCGACCAGCTGATCCAGAACAAGTTCGGCGAAGAAATGTAAGCGTCGACCGAGTTCATATAAACATATAAAGACTTCTTTATATCCTTATTGCCTTCCCCGGCGAAGCCTGCTAAACGGCGGACATGCCCTGCGCTGGCTCGCGCCTGCGCCAATTTTGAGACGTTTTCAGCCTGGAGACCTCTATGAGCACTGAAAAAGATTATGTCGTCGCCGATATCGGGCTTGCGGATTTCGGCCGCAAGGAAATTACCATCGCCGAAACCGAAATGCCTGGACTGATGTCCTGCCGCGCGGAGTTCGGCGAAGCAAAGCCGCTGAAAGGCGCGCGCATTACCGGTTCGCTGCACATGACCATCCAGACGGCCGTCCTGATCGAAACGCTGGTGGCGCTCGGCGCCGAAGTCCGCTGGGCTTCCTGCAACATCTTCTCGACGCAGGATCATGCCGCTGCCGCAATCGCCGCTGCCGGCGTTCCGGTTTTCGCGATCAAGGGCGAGTCGCTCGAAGACTACTGGGTCTATACCGACAAGATCTTCCAGTGGGCGGATGGCGGCCTCTCCAACATGATTCTCGATGATGGCGGCGACGCCACCATGTACATCCTGCTCGGCGCCCGCGCCGAGGCCGGCGAGGATGTGCTCTCCCATCCGCATTCCGAGGAGGAAGAAATCCTCTTCGCACAGATCAAGAAGCGCCTCGCCGCTTCTCCGGGCTGGTTCACCAAGCAGCGCGACGCGATCAAGGGCGTCACCGAGGAAACAACGACGGGCGTCAACCGCCTCTATCAGCTGAGCCAGAAGGGCCTGCTGCCCTTCCCGGCGATCAACGTCAACGACTCCGTCACCAAGTCGAAGTTCGACAACAAGTATGGCTGCAAGGAATCGCTGGTCGACGGCATCCGCCGCGGCACGGACGTAATGATGGCCGGCAAGGTCGCCGTCGTCTGCGGTTACGGTGATGTCGGCAAGGGTTCCGCTGCCTCGCTTTCCGGCGCCGGCGCCCGCGTAAAGGTCACGGAAGCCGATCCGATCTGCGCTCTGCAGGCCGCCATGGACGGTTATGAAGTCGTCCTGCTCGAAGACGTCGTTTCCTCGGCCGACATCTTCATCACCACCACGGGCAACAAGGACGTCATCCGCATCGACCACATGCGGCAGATGAAGGACATGGCGATCGTCGGCAATATCGGCCATTTCGACAATGAAATCGAGGTCGCCGCGCTGCGTAACCTCAAGTGGACCAACGTCAAGCCGCAGGTCGACCTGATCGAGTTCCCCAAGGGCAACCGCATCATCCTTCTCTCCGAAGGCCGTCTGCTCAACCTCGGCAATGCGACGGGCCATCCGTCCTTTGTAATGTCGGCTTCCTTCACCAACCAGACGCTGGCTCAAATCGAGCTCTTCACCAAGCCCGGCCAGTACGAGAACAAGGTGTACATCCTGCCGAAGCATCTCGATGAGAAGGTCGCCCGCCTTCACCTCGACAAGCTCGGTGTGAAGCTTACCCAGCTCAGCGAAGAGCAGGCTGCCTATATTGGCGTGAAGCCGCAGGGCCCGTTCAAGTCCGACCACTACAGATATTGATAGGCTCATCGATATCCACAAGATGTAGAAGCCGCGGCATTGACAAATGCCGCGGCTTATTTTTTGGCCGCTCCCTTCCCGCCGATTCCCTTCCGAAGTATTGTTTTGAGACTTGATTCGTGGCGCCGGACCCCGTCCGACCGCTCCGAAAATGGGATGTCTTGTCGTAATGCGGCACATTGAAAGACGGAGACATACCGCGGATGTCGGAAGTGAAAAACAGCCTGACCGGTCAGGCGGACGATGGTGCTCGCACTCCCCGTCCGTTCATGGCAGGCAAGGGATTTAAATCTGCCACGGCACACGAGGCCGCGAAGCAAGAGCACGGATCATTGGCGCGCTTCCTGAAGATTTGCGCGGCGGGCACGGCGCTTGCCGCACTGGCGCGGCCAGTTCTGGCACAAAGCGAGCAGCAGGCGGCGGCCTCGGCTCACCTCTTCACCTCCTCGCAGGTCGTCGGCGTTTCCGTTGTCATCGGCGTCATCTCGGCGGCGCTGCTTTCAACGCTGTGGCTCGTGCGCCAGCGCGGCAATCTGGAAAACGAGAGCCGGGAAATCCGCTCGGCGCTCTCCGATGCCCAGCAGCGCATTTCGCAATATCAGGCGCTGATCGCCGACAAGAACCGGCGCATCGTCATCTGGGACGGCAATTCGCGCCCGGAACTGCTTGGCCAGCTCCCGCCTGAGACGGGCGCACCGCAGGACGGCGAATTCCTGGCCTTCGGCCTCTGGCTGAAGTCACACTCGGCCTCGGAGCTTGAAAAGGCGATCGACCGGCTGCGCGAGGCGGCGCAGAGCTTCGATATGGTGGTCGAGACCATCCGTGATGAAATCCTCGAGGCGCAGGGGCGGGTTTCCGGCGGACGCGCCTTCGTCCGTTTCGTGGCGCTCAACAATTTGCGCGCCGAGCTTGCCGAACTCAGGATCGAGCGCGACCGGCTGATGACGTCGATCTCGGCCTTCCAGACCATGCTCGACGCGATCGACATGCCGGCGTGGCAGCGCGACCCGGCGGGGCGCCTCACCTGGGTCAACCAGGCTTATGGCGACGCAGTCGAGGCGCGCTCGCCGCAGCAGGCGATCAATGAAGGCCGCGAGATGCTGACGACCGTGGCGCGCGAGCGCATCCGCGCGACGACGACGCCGGAATCGCCCTTCCACGACAAGATCTCGACCGTCGTGCGCGGCAATCGCACATTCTTCGACGTCGTCGACGTCAAGGTCCCCGGCGGCTCTGCCGGGATTGCGATCGACGTGTCAGACATAGAGGCGGTGCGGGCCGAGCTGGAGCGGACGCTGAAAAGCCATGCTGAAACGCTTGACCATCTCGCGACACCCGTCGCCATCTTCGACGGCGAGCGCCGGCTGCAATTCTACAACCAGGCCTTCGTCGCGCTCTGGGAGCTTGATATCGCCTTCCTTGAGGGCCGTCCCGACAATAGCGAACTGCTCGAGCGGCTGCGGGCAGCCAAGAAGCTGCCGGACCAGCTCAACTGGAAAAGCTGGAAGGAAGCCGCTCTTTCCGTCTATCGCGCACTCGACACGCAATCGGACCTCTGGCACCTGCCCAACGGACAGACGCTGCGCGTCTTCGCCACCGCCCATCCGCAGGGCGGCGCCACCTGGGTTTTCGAAAATCTGACCGAACAGGTGGATCTCGAAACACGCTACAACACGCTGGTCAAGGTACAGGGCGAAACGATCGATCATCTCTCCGAAGGGGTGGCGGTATTCGGACCCGATGGACGTATCCGCCTGTCGAATCCAGCCTTCCGCGCACTCTGGGGGATAACGGAAACCGAAGCCAAGCCCGGCACCCATATCCGTGCGCTGGGCGAGGCCTGCGCGCCGTCCTATGACCGGCCGGACGGCTGGAAGACTTTCGCGGAACTAATCACCAGCTTCGACGACGAGCGCCGCTCGAGCCAGGGAACGCTGGAACTCTTCTCAGGCCTCGTGCTCGATTACGCCGTCATCCCGCTGCCGAACGCGCAGACCATGCTGACCTTCGTCAACATGACGGACAGCGTACGGGCAGAGCGGGCACTGACCGAGAAGAACGAAGCACTGCGCAAGGCCGACGAGCTGAAGAACGACTTCGTCCAGCATGTTTCCTATGAGCTTCGCTCACCGCTGACGAATATCATCGGCTTCACCGACCTCCTGCGCACGCCGGGCGTCGGGCCGCTGAACGAACGGCAGGCCGAGTATATCGACCACATCTCGACCTCGTCCTCGGTTCTCTTGACGCTCGTCAACGATATTCTCGACCTTGCGACCGTCGATGCCGGTATCATGCGGCTCAACTATGCCGAAATTGATCTCAACGACCTGCTCGATGACGTCTCGATGCAGATCGCCGACCGGCTGCACGAAAGCGGCGTCGCGCTCGAAATCACCGCCCCCGCCTATCTCGGCACCATCATCGCCGATCCGCAGCGGCTGAAGCAGATCCTTCTGAAGCTTCTTGCCAATGCAGCGAATTTTTCGCCGGAAGGCACCTCGATTTCTCTGGAATGCCATCGCGAAGGCACGGATTTCGTGTTCTCCGTCCGCGATCACGGCCCCGGCATTTCCCCCGACATGATCGCGACCGTTTTCGACCGGTTTGCAACGGGGGCAAAGAGCGGCAAACGCGGCGGTGCCGGCCTCGGCCTCTCGATCGTCGACAGTTTCGTCAGCCTGCATCATGGCGACGTGACGATCGACAGCGAGCCGGGCAAGGGTACGACAGTGGTCTGCCGTATCCCCTCGGTCAACATACCGCATTCCGCCGCCGCCGAATGACGACCGCTGATACGATCTCGCTTTTCCTGGAAGACGAGGCGGCCACGCTTCGCCTCGGCGAGGACCTGGCGCTGGCCTTGAAGGCCGGCGATTGTCTTGCCCTGTCTGGCGATCTCGGCGCCGGCAAATCCTCGCTCGCCCGTGCGATCCTGCGTGCCATTGCCGATGACGAAGGGCTCGAAGTCCCGAGCCCGACCTTTACGCTGGTGCAATCCTACGATCTGCGTATCCCGGTGTCGCACTTTGATCTCTATCGGCTCGGCGACCCCGCCGAATTGACGGAGCTCGGTTTCGACGAAGCCCTGCAGAACGGCATCTGTCTCGTCGAATGGCCGGAAATGGCCGCGAGCGAATTGCCTGGGGAACGCATCGCCTTGACGCTGGCGCATGAAGGCAACGGCCGCCGGGCGACGATCAGCGCCGCAGGCGCACAGGCCTTGCGCATCCGCCGCGTACTGGCGATCCGCAATTTCCTTGAAGACGCCGGCTATTCCGATGCCAAACGCCGCTTCCTGACCGGCGATGCCTCATTGCGCGCCTACGAGGCGATCTATCGCGAGAACGCCGAGCGCTGTACCATCCTGATGGACTGGCGGCCGCATCCCGAGGGACCGCCGGTCCATGACGGCAAGCCCTATCCTAAGGTTGCGCATCTGGCACAGGACGCCTATCCCTTTGTTGCCATTGCCGATGCGCTGCGAGAACGGGGTTTTGCGGCGCCGGAGATTTACAAGGTCGATTATGCGCAGGGCATCCTCTTGATCGAGGATCTCGGCACCGAAGGGGTGCTCGACGACGAGGGGCGGCCGATCGCTGAGCGTTACCGGCAAAGCGTCGCCTGTCTTGCCCATCTTCATTCCATGCCGTTTCCGCGGGATATACCGGTTTCCGCTACCCATACACATCACATACCTGATTTCGATCGCACGGCGATGAGGATGGAAGTGCAGCTTGTGCTCGACTGGCACATTGCCTGGAGGCGCGGCAGCGCACCGTCGGACAACGAGCGCAAGGAATATCTTGCGATCTGGGACGGGCTGATCGATGAGCTGGCGGCGGCCGAAAAGAACCTGCTGCTGCGCGATTTCCATTCACCGAACATCATCTGGCGGCCGCAGGAGAGAGGCATCAAAAAGGTCGGCCTGATCGACTTCCAGGACGCGATGATCGGCCCTACAGCCTATGACCTTGCCTCCATCGTTCAGGACGCCCGCGTCACGATCGAGCCGCAGCTTTTCCGGCAGCTGATGAATGATTATCTGGCGCTTCGCCATGCCCAGGGCGGCTTCGACGAAGCCGGATTCCTGAAAGCATGGGCGATCATGTCGGCGCAGCGCAATTGCAAGCTTGCCGGTCTCTGGGTGCGGCTGCTGCAGCGGGACGGCAAGCCCGGCTATCTCAAACATATGCCACGCACGCTCACCTATCTGAACGTCGCGCTCGAGCATGAGGCGCTTGCCCCCTTGCGCGATTGGTGCGCAAGGGCTGGAATAGGCCAGAGCGAATCATAAGTTCCGGATCAAGATGACCATCAGACAAGCCATGGTACTGGCCGCGGGTCTCGGGACCCGCATGCGCCCGATCACTGAGACGATTCCGAAGCCGCTGGTGAGGGTCGACGGCAAGCCGATGATCGATTATACGCTCGATGCGCTCGTTTCGGCCGGCGTCGAGCGGGCCGTCGTCAACGTTCATCATCACGCCGAGCAGATGATCGACCATCTCAGGAAATATCGCGGCCTCGATATCATCATATCAGACGAGCGGGACGGGCTGATGAATTCCGGCGGCGGGCTGGCGAAGGGGCTGAAGCTGCTCGACCGCGACAATCTCTTCGTTATGAACGCCGATCTCTTCTGGATCGGCGAACAGCCGGGCCAGCCGACCAACCTTGAGAGATTAGGCGGATTCTTCGACGCTGAACGGATGGACATGGCGCTGCTCTGCGTCGAGATCGAGAATACCACAGGCCATAACGGCAAGAACGATTTCAGCCTCGCTGCAGATGGCCGGCTGACGCGTTATCGCGACGATACGTCCAATCCCGTCGTCTACGCCGGGGCGATTGCCATGAACCCGGCGCTGTTTGATGATGCGCCGAAAGATGCCTTCAACCTCAATATCTATTTCGACGAGGCGATCGCGCGCCGACGATTGTTCGGCATCGTGCTCGAAGGCCATTGGCTGACTGTGGGAACGCCAGAGGCAATCGGCGAAGCGGAGGAAACGATCCGTCGACTGCGGGCGTTCGCGTGAGATCATGGCGGAGCGGCACCAGCCACGCATCCTGACGATCCCGGCGGGCCTTCCTTTCCTGAAAACCCTGGCAGTGGCTCTTTGCGACGGCCGGCTGACGCCGCTTTTCCGGCATGAGGCCGATGATCCCCTGTCGCTCGCCAAGGTAACCATCTATCTGCCGACCCGCCGCGCCGTACGCGTGCTGCGCTCGGAATTCGTCGATCTGCTTGGCGGCCGCTCGGCAATCCTGCCGGTGATCCGTCCTCTCGGCGAAACCGATGATGACAGCGGATATTTCGAAGAGGCGCTGCCGGCAACCATCGATCTCGCCCAGCCGCTGTCGAATACCTCCCGGCTGCTGGAACTGGCGCGCCTTATCCTTGCCTGGCGAAACAAACTGCCGGAGATCGTCCGTGATATTCATTCGGAATCACCGCTCGTTGCGCCGGCAAGCCCGGCGGATGCTATCTGGCTCGCCCGCAACCTCGCGGAACTGATCGATTCCATCGAAACCGAGGATCTCGACTGGTCGGAACTGGCCAAACTAGACACCGGCGACTATGCCGCCTGGTGGCAGCTGACGGCAGAGTTCCTGCAGATCGCCAGCGCTTTCTGGCCGGAGCGGCTTTCCGAACTCGGAAGGTCTTCCCCGGCCCGACACAGAAACGCCATTCTTAGGGCCGAGGCAGCCAGAATTTCGGCGACGAAACCCAGCGGGCCGATCATCATCGCCGGTTCGACAGGTTCGGTTCCTGCGACTGCCGACCTCATCGCTGCCGTCGCCAATCTCTCCGAAGGCGTGATCGTGCTCCCAGGCCTCGATCTCTCCATGCCGGAAAGGCATTGGCAAATGGTCGCGCCGGAACCGGCGCCCGGCCAGCATGCCAATGCGGCCAGCCGGAGCCATCCGCAATATGGCCTGTCAACGCTGCTGAAGAGGCTCAGACTGAGCCGGGCCGATATCATGCTCCTTGACAGGCCGGAGGCCGATCTCGATCGGCGCGCCGAAATCCTGTCGCGCGCGCTCGCCCCGGCGGAAGCGACCAGCGACTGGGGGGCATGGAGGGGCGAGCTGCCGGGGGGCGCGCTGACTTCCGCCTTCGGCGATGTTTCGCTGATCGAAGCCGCCAATGAACGTGAGGAAGCAACCGCGATCGCCATAGCGCTCAGGCTGGCGCTGGAAAGGCCGGGTCAGGATGGCGAAAGCCGGGCCGCGCTGATCACGCCGGACCGCAACCTCGCCCGTCGGGTGATGGCGGAACTTTCCCGCTTCGGCATCCTGGCCGACGATTCGGCCGGCACGCCACTTTCCGCCACGCCGCAAGGCACCTTGCTGCAACTGCTGTTGGAGGCGACGCTGCGGCCGGGTGATCCGGTGGCGATCGTGTCACTGCTCAAGCATCCGCTGGCGCGCTTCGGCCTCGAACGCGACGCCCTGATTTCCGCGACCGAAGCGCTCGAACTGCTGGCGCTGCGCGGCGGCGTGACGGAGGTGGATATCAGTGCGCTGGAGTTGCTCCTGGCCCATCAACTCGGCGAGCAGGCTCTCGACCGACACGCGCCGGAATGGCGAACGGCGCTTCCAGCCGAGGCCGCCAATGCCGCATCCGAGCTCGCCCGGCGGGTTACCCGCGCAACCGAGCCTCTCGCTTCCGCGCTAATCCGGCGCCGGCCGGAAGATCGCGGCAAGACGGCACGTTTCACGCTTTCCGAATGGGCGGAGCGGACCGGCCGTTCGCTCGAAGCGGTCGCGGCAGATCCGGAAGGCAATCTTGCCGATCTCTGGTCACATGAAGCAGGCGACGCCCTTGCCTCGCTCCTTGGCGAAGTCATCGATACGGATGGCCAGATGGAGGCCGACGGGCCGCAGTGGATCGACATCATGGCCGCACTCGCCGCCGGCCATGCGGTGAAGCCACGGGCGCTCAGCCATCCCCGCCTCTTCATCTTCGGCACGCTGGAAGCCCGTCTGCAGAGCGTCGACACACTGATTCTCGGAGGCCTGAACGAAGGCTCCTGGCCAGGGCAGAGCGCCAATAATCCCTTCATTCCGCGGATGATGAAGACGGAGATTGGGCTCGAACCGCCGGAGCGGCGCATTGGTCAGCTGGCGCATGACTTCGAGATGGCGAACGGCACCCGCCACCTGATTTATTCGAGAGCACTGCGCCAAGGTTCGACGCCGACAGTCGCCTCACGCTGGCTGCAGCGGCTGCTGGCGCTGGGCGGAGAGGCATTTGAAGCGGCCTTGAGGGAGCGCGGTAACCGGTACCTGCAATGGGCCGGCCTCATCGATCGGGGAGAGGCCCAGTCACCGGCGCAGCGACCCTCTCCGAAACCACCGCTTGCGCTGCAGCCGAAATCCTATTCCTTCAGCGAGGTCGGGCGGCTACGCCGGGATCCCTATGCCATCTATGCCCGCCGCATCCTGCGGCTCGATCCGGTCGACGCGTTCAATCGCGAGCCGGGAGCGGCCGAACGCGGAACTCTCTATCACAAGATCATCGACCGGTTCATCCGCGAGGCCCATGCGGCCGGCACGCCGGAGGCCTCAGCGGCAATGGAACGGATCCTGAGCGAGCTTTTCGACATGGAAAGGCTGCCGCCGCATATCGATGCCGTCTGGCGCCCGCGCTTTCGCGACGTGGCCCGTGCCTTCCTCGAATGGGAAGCCGGACGACGCCCCGCTGTCCGCAGGACGCTGACCGAAGTGCGCGGCGGCGTGGAGCTGGAGACAATCAACATCCGGCTCAACGGCGTTGCGGACCGGATCGACATTACAGGACCGGGCGCGGCCGACATCATCGACTACAAGACCGGCTACAATCCTTCACCGGCACAGGCACGCGCGCTTCTCGATCCGCAGCTCGCGCTCGAAGCGGCGGCTTTGAGCGCCGGAGCCTTTCGGGATGCCGGCAGTCTGGCGCCGCAGGATCTGCTCTATGTCCGCCTCCGTCCGGGAGCCCGGTTCCAGGTCGATACGGTGAACAACGAAAACTCGGCCCGCAGCGATAAGGCGAAATCGGCGATGGACCTTGCCGGCGAATCGGTCGACCAGCTGATCAAGTTCGTCAGTTTGCTGCAGTCCGGTGAAAGGGGCTTTACCTCACGGCTCATTCCGGCGCAGCAGTTTGACTTCGGCGGCGACTACGATCATCTCGCCCGTGTCTCCGAATGGTCAACGGCTGAGACTGAGGAAGGCGGCGGCGATGAGTGACCAAACCGCTCTTCCGACCGACGACGATCCGGGCGCGTGGATCGGCTGGACCACGATCCAGCAGGCGATCGCCTCCGATCCCGAGCGCTCGGCCTGGGTTTCGGCCAATGCCGGTTCCGGCAAGACGCATGTTCTGACCCAGCGCGTCATTCGTCTCCTGCTTGCCGGCGCGCGGCCTTCCGCCATTCTCTGCCTGACCTATACCAAGGCCGCGGCCTCCGAAATGTCGAATCGCGTCTTCGAACGGCTGGCGGACTGGGTGGTGCTTGACGACGAAGATCTCAGCCGGCGGATCATGCAGATCGAGGGTACGGCGCCCGATGCGCTGAAACTCGCCGAGGCGCGCCGGCTGTTCGCGAAGGCGCTGGAAACGCCGGGCGGATTGAAGATCCAGACGATTCATGCCTTTTGCGAAGCGCTGCTGCACCAATTCCCGCTGGAGGCCAATGTTGCCGGACATTTCTCGGTCCTCGACGATCGCGCGGCGGCGGCACTGCTTTCCGATGCGCGCCGGGCGCTGCTGACGGCAACAGAACCGGAGGAGGACAGCACCCTTGCCGAGGCTTTCGCTTATGTACTCAATCTTGGCGATGAATCCGGCCTTGAGAACCTGCTCGCCGACATCGTTGCCAACCGCAACGCCATTCGTCGCTTCACCACGGCTGCCGAGCGGCGGGGCGGCGTCGAGGCGGTTCTGCGCGAAAGGCTCGGCCTTGCTGCCGGCGATACGGAAAGCCGGATCGCGGCCCAATATTGGCCGTTGCCGGAGCTTTCGGGTGGCATGCTGGAGCTTTATCTGTCGCTTGCCGACCACAAGGGTGGCGCCAAGGCGCAGGAAATTGCCTATGGCCTGAGGCTCGCCGGCCGGGAGCGCGATGACGCCAGGCGCGCCGAAATGCTGGAGAAAATCTTCCTGACGGCGAAGGGCGAGCCGAAGTCGGACTCGCAGTTCCTGGTCAAGGCCATGCTTGCGGAAGCGCCGCAATTGACGAGCGCCATCGCCGCCGCCCGCGCGCATGTCGCTGCAAGCCGCGATCGGCTGAAGCTGATGCGGATGTACGGCGCCACGAAGGCCGCGCTCGTGCTCGCCGGTCGGCTGAATCACGACTATGAGGAACTGAAGAAACAGCGCAGCCAACTCGATTTCGAGGACTTGATCACCCGCACCGCCGACCTGCTGACGAAGAGTGGCGTCGGTCCCTGGATTCATTACAAACTCGACCGGGGAATCGATCACATCCTCGTCGACGAGGCGCAGGATACCAGCCCGATCCAATGGAGCGTCATCCAGTCGCTCGCCGAGGATTTCTTTTCCGGCGAGAGCGCCCGGCCGACCGTGCGCACGCTCTTCGCCGTCGGCGACGAGAAGCAGTCGATCTACTCCTTTCAAGGGGCGCGGCCCGAGCGTTTTTCCGAAGAGAGCGACCGGACGCGGCGGCGTGTCTCCGATAGCGGGCAGAGTTTTTCTTCGGTGCGGCTGCCGCTCTCCTTCCGCTCGACTGCCGACGTGCTCGAGGCCGTCGACCAGATCTTCAGGACATCGGACAATGCGCGGGGTCTCAGCGCCGTCGGCGAACCGGTCGTGCATCGTTCCAGTCGCATCGGGCATCCGGGCGCCGTCGATCTCTGGGAAATGGTCGCGCCCGAGGCGGTAGTGAAGGAAGAGGATTGGACGGCGCCCTTCGATGCGACACCGGAAAGCGCGCCGGCTGCAATCCTCGCGCGGCGGATCGCCCATGCAATTGGCATGCTCGTCGGCCATGAAACGATCGTCGACAAAGGCAAGGAGCGGCTGATCGAAGCCGGCGATATCCTCGTTCTGGTGCGCAAGCGCGATGCCTTCGTCAATGCGTTAACGCGCGCCTTGAAGCGCCGCGGCGACATTCCCGTCGCCGGTGCCGACAGACTGACGCTGACCAGCCATATCGCCGTGCAGGATCTGCTGGCACTCGGCCGCTTCCTGCTTCTGCCGGAAGACGACCTTTCGCTCGCTGCCGTGCTGAAGAGCCCGCTTTTCGATTTTTCCGAGGACGACATCTTTGCAATCGCCGGCCTGCGGGGCGACAACGAGAGCGTCTGGAGCCATCTCAAAAGATTTGCGGCCGACGGCACCGAACGTTTCCGTGCTGCCGTCGGAAGGCTGGAGCTGTTTCTTCGGCAGTCGAGGCATCTGTCGGTCCATGATTTCTATGCGCGTGTCCTGGGCAGCCATGGCGGACGGCGGCAATTCCTTGCCCGTCTCGGCACCGAGGTCAGCGATATCCTTGACGAATTCCTCACCTTTACCCTTGATCACGAGAGCTCCGGCCTTCCCGGACTGCAATCCTTCATCTCAACGCTGGAGCTCGAAGCGCCCGAGGTGAAGCGTGAGCAGGACAAGGGGCGCAACGAGGTGAGAATCATGACCGTACATGCCTCGAAAGGTCTTGAAGCGCCAATCGTCTTCCTCGTCGACGGCGGCTCGAAGGCCTTCACGCATACGCATCTGCCGAAGCTTCGCTTGCTCGAAACAGATCCGGACGAGCCGCCGCTGCCTGCCTGGGTTCCCGTCTCCGACCTCGCCAACTCACTGACGCAAAACGATGCCGCACGTATCCAGATGCTGGCGGAAGAGGAGTATCGCCGGCTGCTTTATGTCGCCATGACGCGGGCTGCCGACCGGCTGGTCGTCTGCGGCTACCGTGGCGTTCGCGTGAATAACGATACCTGGCACATGATGATTTCCACCGCGCTCAGCCAAGGCCATCCGCATGTCGAGGCGGCTACCTTCTCCGGCCCAGACGGAGAATGGCCGGGCATCCGATGGCGCGTTCCGCGGGTGGAGCGAAGCTTCGAGCGTATCGACCGCAACGAGACGCGCGACAGGCAGGAGGCGTTGCCGGAAGGCCTGTTGCGGCCATTGCCGCCGCAGGCTGAGCTGCCCCGCCCCCTCAGCCCCTCCGGCGCCGGGACGATCGTCGATGAAGACGAAGGCAGCCTGTTTGTCGCTTCACGTTTGTTCGGCGAGAAGGAACGCAGCGATCGTTCTCTGGAAAAGGGCAGGCTGATCCATCGCATGCTGCAGGCGCTTCCCGACATTCCGGCCGGCGAACGGCGAGATGCCGCGAACCGCTATGCGGAACGGGCGGCCCGGTTCTGGCCGGAGGTTGAAAGGCGCAGGCTCATTGATTCGGTTCTGAAACTATTGGAGGACGAGGGACTCCAGCCCGTCCTCGGCCGAGAGGCGAGACCCGAGGTCTCGATCATGGGTACATTGAGCCTCGACGGCAGGCGCTATGCCGTTTCCGGCCGCATCGACCGGCTTGCCGTGCTCGTCGATCGTGTCGTCATTCTCGATTACAAGACCAACCGGGTGCCGCCTTCGACCGAGGAGGCGATCCCTTTCGCACATAAGGCTCAGCTCGCGATCTACCGTGAAATCCTGGCGCCGCTCTATCCCGGCAAACGCGTGGACTGCATGCTCGTCTACACCGAGAATGCTTCGCTCTACACTCTGAGCGAAGCGGCGCTCGGTTTGGCGCTTGCAGGACTCAAGACAAAGTGAAATACCGAACATTGAAAATTTGGCGCCGCACCATCACATGTGGTTCAACATCTTTTTCCGTCAAAGGAGCAGCCTATGGCTACCGTGAAAGTCGATATCAATAACTTCCAGTCGGAAGTTCTGGAATCCGCAGAACCCGTCGTCGTCGATTTCTGGGCTGAATGGTGCGGTCCGTGCAAGATGATTGCTCCGAGCCTCGAGGAAATCTCCGTCGAGATGGAAGGCAAGGTGAAAGTCGCCAAGCTCAACATTGATGAAAACCCGGAACTCGCCGCCCAGTTCGGCGTGCGCTCCATTCCGACGCTTGCGATCTTCAAGGGCGGGGAAGTGGCCGATATCTCGGTCGGCGCCAAGCCGAAGACGGCTCTTTCGAATTGGATTTCGAACGCCGCCTGATCGGTATCGCTTTCATGTTGCGTGAAAAGCCCGGCTTCGACCGGGCTTTTTTATCGGCTTATTTCGGGGGCGTGCCGTTGTCGGCAAGCACATCGCCGACGAGATAGAGAGAGCCGCCGACGAGGATGCGGGGCGGCAGTGCTGCCGGGTCGAGGGCAGCTTTTATCGCTTCCAGCGCCTCTCCGACCGTCGACATCGGTTCGGCGACCAAGCCGGCATCATAGGCGGCATTCGACAATATCACCGGGTCGATCATCGCGTCGCTGCCGCGGATCGGCACGCAGAACACCTTCTCGACCAGGCCCGTGAAGGCTTTGAAATAACCGATCGGGTCCTTCGTGTTGATCATGCCGATGATCAGGAAAAGCGGCCGCGGCTGGCGCTCCTCGAAATTGGCCATGGCTTCGGCGATCACTTCGCCAGCCCCGGGATTATGCCCGCCATCGACCCAAATCTCTGCGCCGGCGGGCGCATGCGTCAGCAACCGGCCCTCGCTGAGGCGCTGCAGCCGGCCCGGCCATTCCACAGTATTCATCGCCTTCTCCATCATCGTCTCGGTGACGGTGAAGCCCGCGGCCTTGACGGCGCGGATGGCGGCGGCGGCATTCGCATATTGATGCCGGCCGGGAAGGCGCGGCAGCGGCAGGTCGGCAAGCCCGTACTCGTCCTGATAGACGAGCCGGCCATATTCCTCATGCGCCATGAAATCCTGCCCAAAAACGGTGCTCGGGCAACGCAGCCGTTCTGCCGTCGACATCAGCACTTCGAGTGCGGCGTCATAGTCCTGGTGACCGATGACAACAGGCAATCCCGGCTTCATGATGCCGGCTTTTTCGGCCGCGATCAACTCGACCCGGTCGCCGAGATAGGGCTGGTGATCCAGCGAGATCGGCATGATCACCGACACGGCCGGATCGGAAATGACGTTGGTCGCGTCGAAGCGGCCGCCGAGACCGACTTCGATGATCGCCGCATCGGCCGGATGTTCGGAAAACAGAATGAAGGTGACCGCCGTCAGGATCTCGAAGACGGTAATATGCTGTCCGGCATTGGCATCGGCCACGCGGCGCACGGCGTCGGCAAGGACGGCGTCATCGACAAGCTGCCCGCGCCCGCCCGCCACACCGATGCGATAACGCTCGTGCCAATTGACGAGATGCGGCGAGGTATGGACATGGGCGCTGTAGCCGCCGGCCTCGAGGAGGGCGCGGCAGAAAGCGGTGACCGAGCCCTTGCCGTTGGTACCGGCGACATGGATCACCGGCGGCAGTTTCCTGTGCGGATTGCCGAGCTGGTCGAGAAGGCGGGTGATGCGATCGAGAGACAGGTCGAACCCTTTGGGATGCAATCCCATGAGCTTTTCGATCTCGTGCGCTGCCTCACTCACCGCCGTTTGGCCTCTGGGTATCAATTCCGCACCCCGCCTGTTTGTCCGGTATCAGGCGCTCGCCGCCAAGGCGATCGCTCCGCCAGCCACGTCGTTCGCTGCCGAGACGGGCTTCTTCGTCAGAATCTTCAGAATACGCGCCAGCGTTTCCGGAATGTCGTGACGTTTGACGACCATGTCGACCATACCATGCTCCAGCAGGTATTCGGAGGTCTGGAAGCCTTCCGGCAGCTTCTCACGCAGGGTCTGTTCAATCACGCGCTTGCCGGCAAAGCCGATTTCAGCACCGGGCTCGGCCAAGTGAATATCGCCGAGCATGGCATAGGAGGCCGTGACGCCGCCGGTTGTCGGATTGGTCAGAACGACGACGTAGGGCTGGCCGGATTCCTTGAGCAGATCGACGGCGACCGTCGTTCGCGGCAGCTGCATCAGCGACAGGATGCCCTCCTGCATGCGCGCGCCGCCGGAAGCGGGGAACATTACCAGCGGGCACTTTTCGGAAGTCGCGCGTTCGAAAGCCTTGACGATCGCCTCGCCGGCAGCAATGCCGAGCGAACCGCCGATGAAGTTGAATTCGTGCACGACGGCCACGAGCTTCAGGCCCTTCACCTTTCCGAGGCCGGCAAGGATCGTGTCCTCCTGTTCGGTCTTCGCGCGGCTGTCGCGCAGGCGATCGATATATTTCTTGGAATCGCGGAACTTCAGGGGGTCCTGAGCAACCTTCGGCTGCGGCAGAGATTCGTATTCGCCGTTGTCGAAAAGATCGGCGAGCCGGGCTTTGGCCGGCATCTTCATGTGATAACCGGAAGCAGGGATCACCCACTTGTTGCCTTCCAGGTCCTTGTGGAAGACCATCTCGCCCGTTTCCGGGCACTTGATCCAGAGGTTCTCCGGCACTTCGCGACGGCCCAGCATGGAATTGATCCGCGGGCGAACGTAGTTGGTGATCCAGTTCAACTCGAATTCTCCTAACTGACTCGTGCCAATGTGGGCAAACTATTCGGCAGCAACAAGGCGCGCCGAACGCGTTCCCGATGAGAGGCCGCGCACCAGCGTCGCGACTGCCTGAACCGTGTCGGCCGTCGCCTTTCCGTCTTTCGTCAAGCTCGTTGCGACTTGATTGACGATGGCGGTGCCCACGACGACGCCGTCAGCAGAGCCACCGATGACCTTCGCATGTTCCGCCGTCTTGACGCCGAAGCCGACGCAGACGGGCAGTTCGGTATGCTGCTTGATGCGCGCCACGGCGCCCGAAACCAGCGAAGGGTCGGGCAGTGCCGAACCAGTAATGCCGTTCATGGAGACGTAGTAGACGAAGCCGGACGTGTTCTTCAACACGGCGGGCAGGCGCTTTCCATCGGTGGTCGGAGTCGCCAGGCGGATGAAGTTGATGCCTTTGCGAATGGCCGGAATGCAGAGTTCGTCATCCATCTCGGGCGGCAGATCGACGACGATCAGGCCGTCGATACCGGCGGCGAGCGCATCGTCCAGAAACTTCTCGACGCCGTAGATGTAGATCGGATTGTAGTAACCCATCATGACGATCGGCGTCGTCTCGTCGACCTTGCGGAAATCCGTCGCCAACTGCAGCGTCTTCTTCAGCGTCTGGCCGCCCTTCAGCGCACGCTGGCCGGCCAGCTGGATCGCCGGACCATCGGCCATCGGATCGGAAAAGGGCATGCCGAGCTCGATGATGTCGGAACCCGCTTCCGGCAGCGCCTTCATGATGCCGAGGGAGGTTTCGTAGTCAGGATCGCCGCCCATGAAGTAGGTCACGAGCGCCGGACGGCCCTCAGCCTTCAGCTCGGCAAAGCGTTTGTCCATGCGTGCGGTCATGTCTTACAGTCCCATTCCCAGAATCTTGCCGACGGTGAAGATGTCCTTGTCGCCACGCCCGGAGAGATTCATCAGGATGATCTCGTCCTTGCTCATCGTCGGCGCACGCTTGATGACCTCGGCAATCGCATGCGCGGCTTCGAGCGCCGGGATGATGCCTTCGAGGCGGGTCAGGGTCTGGAAGGCCTCAAGCGCCTCGTGATCCATGATCGGCACATAGTCGACACGGCCGATGTCGCTCAGCCAGGAATGTTCGGGGCCGATGCCGGGATAATCGAGACCGGCCGAAATCGAGTGGCCTTCCTTGATCTGGCCATCGCTATCCTGCAGCAGATAGGTGCGGTTGCCGTGCAGCACGCCCGGGGAACCAGCGGTGATCGAAGCGCAATGTTCGTCACCCTGCAGGCCCTTGCCGCCGGCTTCGACGCCGACGATCTTCACGGAGGGATCATCGAGGAAGGGGTGGAAGATGCCGATCGCGTTCGAGCCGCCGCCGACGGCAGCAACGACGAGGTCCGGCAGTCGGCCTTCGGCAGCCAGCATCTGCTCCTTCGCTTCGGCGCCGATCACCGACTGGAAGTCGCGAACCATCTCCGGATATGGATGCGGGCCGGCGGCCGTTCCGATCAGATAATAGGTATCCTCGACATTGGTGACCCAGTCGCGGAGCGCCTCGTTCATCGCATCCTTCAGCGTGCCGCTGCCGGCTGTCACCGGCTTCACTTCCGCGCCGAGCAGCTTCATGCGGAAAACGTTCGGCGCCTGACGCTCGACGTCAGTGGCACCCATGTAGACGACGCAGGGAAGGCCGAAACGGGCGGCGACTGTTGCGGAGGCGACGCCATGCTGGCCGGCGCCAGTTTCGGCGATGATCCGCGTCTTGCCCATGCGCTTGGCAAGCAGGATCTGGCCGATGCAGTTGTTGATCTTGTGCGAACCAGTGTGGTTCAGCTCCTCGCGCTTGAAATAGATCTTCGCGCCGCCGAGTTCGGCAGTCAGCCGTTCAGCGAAATAAAGCGGGCTCGGCCGGCCGATATAGTGCGCGCCAAGATGCTTCAGTTCCGCCTGGAAGGCCGGATCGTTCTTCGCCTTGTTCCACTCGTCCTGCAGGTCGAGAATCAAAGGCATTAAAGTTTCGGCGACGAAACGACCGCCATAGATGCCGAAGCGACCGTCTTCATCGGGCCCGGAACGGAAGGAATTCGGTTTAGGCGTTTCGTTCACTCTCAACTCCCTGAAGCCGTCAGAGGCGCATCCGCCTTTTCGACCGCATCGAAAAATTCATCGATCATTGCGACGCTTTTCACGCCGGGCTCGGTTTCGACGCCCGAGGAGACGTCGATACCACGTGCCCTGGTGTTCGCCAGCGCATCTGCGACATTGCTCTTGTTCAGGCCGCCGGAAAGCATGTAGTCGATACTGCCGTCGAGCCAGCCGAGAAGGCTCCAGTCGAAGGAAATCCCGTTGCCGCCAGGCAGTTCCGAACCCTTCGGTGCTTTCGCATCGAAGAGAAAACGGTCGGCGATGCCGATATAGGCTTCAACGCGCCTGAGATCATCGGCGGTGCGAACGGAAAAGACTTTCATCACAGGCAGACCATAGAGGGCCTTGATGGTCAGCACATGTTCGGGGCTCTCATTGCCGTGAAGCTGCAGGATATCCGGCTTCAGCAGCGACACGATCTCGTCCAGATCGTCATTTGTGGGATCAACGACGACGGCGACGATCTTCGCCTTGCCGCGGGCTGGTTCGGCAAGTTTTGCCGCCACATCGGGCTCGACGTAACGCGGACTCTTTTCGAAGAAGATAAAACCGACATGGGTCGCGCCGCGTTTCAGCGCACGATCAATCGCCTCGGGCGTCTTCAAGCCACAGATCTTGATATCGGGTTTCATGGCAGCGAAGTGACACGAAATGCGGCAAGAGTCGAGCCAATTTGCATGAGACGCCGCATTTAGGGTGGTGGTGTGTTAGTCGAAATCAATGGCGTGAAGCTGGCTGCCGTGCCGCTTCAGCCAGGATTTCGCGTCCTCCATGCCGGGGCAAAGCTTCTTGCAAAGCGCCCAAAAACGGGGGCCGTGATTCATCTCCTTGAGATGGGCCACTTCATGGGCGGCGAGATAGTCGATCACCGAAGGCGGCGCCATGACGATGCGCCAGGAGAAACTCAAATTTCCCTGCGACGAGCAGGAACCCCAGCGGCTGCGGGTATCCTTCATCGAGATCGAGCGGATCGGTGCACGGATCGTCGCTGCATGCATCACCGCCAGTCGTTCGAGATCGGCGCGCGCCTCCTTCTTGAGGAAAGCCGCGATGCGCCGTCCGACATGCTCGGGCAGGCCACTGACGCGCAGCACTGGGCTGCCCTCAACAGAGACCACCTCCGTCAAGCCGCGCAGGCTGCCCGTGTGCTCGATGCGATGGGAAACGCCGCGCAGGAGGATCTCGCCGCCATCGCGCAGGCCAGTATCGGTCGAAAACTTGGCAAGCTTGGTGAGCAGCCATCCCTGGTGCCGATCGAGGAAGGCATTGACCTCATGCGCCGCAAGGCCTCTGGGCACCGTCATCTTCAGGGCCCGCCCGCCCGGCTCGATGCGGAGCGTGATACGGGTTGCCTGGTCATGCTGTTTGATGGTCAGAGGCATGAGCCGGCCGGCGACATCGAGCGTCCGCATCTCGGGCGGAGCCGGCTTTCGCGCCTTTGGCCGTGTCTTAAGAAGCGGAAACATGGACGTTTTCTATACGATTCGCCGGTGAATCTAAACGATTTGCGGGGGCAGGCAGACATGAAAAAACCGGCATCGCGTGATGCCGGTCATCACTTCATCGCCTAAAGCGCGTCGCGATCTTTCAGATTCGCTCCTTGCGCTTTAGGTCTTTGTTTACGCATGTCGTTGCCGCAAAACCGCTTCACACTTTTGCGCGACATGCTTTAAGCCTTCACGGCGTCTGGAACTCCGCCACTGGGCCGTTATCGTCGCGCTTGGCGTTCTTGCGGTCACGCATGAAGCGATCGAACTCTTCCTGGTCCTTGGCGCGGCGGAGTTCACGCAGATACTCGTCGAATTCCTCGCGCATTTGGTCGAGCTTGCGGCGCTCTTCCTCGATCCGGTCGAGCTCGGCCTTGCGCCAGTCGTCGAAGGCGACATTGCCGGTCGAGAAATGCGGGCGATGGCGGCCATGCGAACGGCGGCAGGAGGCAAAGAAGCCGTCGGTTGCCTGATTGACGTCGCGCTTGAAGCCGCGCAGACGATCGCCGAAAATGATGTAGGCAAGCATGGCAAGACCAAGAGGCCAGAAAACCATGAAGCCGAGAATCATCAGGGCAATGGTAGCCGGAGTCCAATCCGGTCGAAGCAATGCTGACTGGTTCATCGTGCGGTATCCTCGCTTTCCGCGCCCGGCAAGATGCCGAACGCTGAAATCGATGTGGTTACCGCAAGAACCGCCTTCAAGGCGATTGCCGGCGAAATCGGACAAAGCCTTGAATCGCCTTTGCTAATTCAGCTATTTCTGAATCACGCCGTCCGTCCGCCCTTGATGACGCGCTGCACCGGGCGCTTGACGGCGGAGCGGGAATGCTGACGGACGAAATTGACGATGCGCGGCGCGATCTCGCGGCGGAACCGCGAGCCGTTGAAAACGCCGTAGTGGCCGACATCCGGCTGGAGATAGTGCATGCGCATATCTTCGGGAATGTTCACGCAGATGGTCTGCGCCGCCCTGGTCTGGCCAACGCCCGAAATATCGTCATTCTCGCCTTCGACGGTCAGGAGCGCGACGTTGCGGATCGCTGCCGGATCGACGCGCTTGCCGCGATGCATCAATTCACCCTTCGGCAGCGAATGCTTCATGAAGACCTGTTCCACCGTCTGCAGATAGAACTCGGCCGTCAAATCCATGACCGCGAGATATTCGTCGTAGAAATCGCGATGTTTTTCCGGTTCGCCGTCGTTCTTCACGAGATGCATGAAGAACTCCTTGTGGGCGACGAGATGCCGGTCCAGGTTCATCGACATGAAACCCGACAACTGCAGGAAACCCGGATAGACAGGCCGCATGAAGCCCGGCTGCGGCCAGGGCACGTTCATGATAACATTGTCGGAAAACCATTGCAGCGACCGCTCCTGGGCGAGCTTGTTGACCGCTGTCGGGTTGATGCGCGTGTCGATCGGGCCACCCATCAGCGTCATCGATGACGGCGACAGCGGATCCTGGGCTTCCTCCATCACCGCGGCTGCGACCAGCACCGGCACCGAGGGCTGACAGACGGCGATCACATGCGTGTCGTGACCGAGGAAATGCAGCATCGCAATGACGTAGTCGACGTAATCGTCGAAATCGAAGGTACCTTCCGTCATCGGCACCATGCGGGCGTCGATCCAGTCGGTGATGTAGACATCGGCGCTCGGCAGCAATGCCTCGACCGTACCGCGCAGCAGCGTCGCATAATGGCCGGACATCGGCGCAACGATGAGGATGCGCGGATCGCCGGCGCGGCCGGGCGGAAGGTTGCGCGAGAAATGCAGGAGATTACAGAAGGACCGCGACCAGACGATTTCTTCGCGAACGGAAACCGTCTGATCGCCGATCGTCGTCTGCTTCAATCCGAATTCCGGTTTTCCGTAGCGGCGCGTCGTGCGCTCGAACATTTCGAGGCTTGCCGTCATCGTGCGCCCGAACGGTGTCTGGGCAAATGGGTTTAGCGGATTGGCACAGGCAAACCGCATGATGTCAGCCGCGGCGCGAAACGGCGCCATGGCAGCATGATTTAATTCATAAAGTTGATAGAACATAGAAGGCGCCGCCTTTCTCTATCGAAAAGATGACATCGATTGATAGACATCGAGTCTTTTCGCACGCTGGCACGGAACGCAGACTAACAGGTTTTTGTTGCACAGCAACATGAACGTCCCGAAGCTGCACAACAATGCCAGAGAGTTGATCCCTGGCATCACCATAGAACTGAAAACTTAAGGTTCAGCTGAGCTAGCGTCGTTAACGATCGGCAACGAAGCTCTGCTTTTGGCTGCCGAGACCTTCGATGCCGAGTTCAACGACGTCTCCATCCCTGAGGAAGCGCGGCGGCTTCATGCCCATGCCGACACCGGGCGGCGTTCCTGTCGAGATGACATCGCCCGGATGCAGCGACATGAATTGGCTGAGATAGGAAACGATGTGCGCGACGCCGTAGACCATGGTCTTGGACGAGCCGTTCTGCATCGTCTCGCCATTGACCTTCAGCCACATGCCGAGGTTCTGCGGATCGGCGATCTCATCCTTGGTGACCAGCCAGGGACCAATCGGGCCGAAGGTGTCGCAGGACTTGCCCTTGGTCCACTGGCCAGCGCGCTCCGTCTGAAAGGCACGTTCTGAAACGTCGTGGGACACGCAGTAACCGGCGACGTAGTCTAGCGCGTCGGCTTCGCTGACATATTTCGCCGTCTTGCCGATGACTACGCCGAGTTCGACTTCCCAGTCGGTCTTTTCGGAACCGCGCGGGATGATCACGTTGTCGTTCGGGCCAACGATGGCCGAAGTCGCCTTCATGAAGATGACCGGTTCCGGCGGCACGGTAGCCCCGGTTTCAGCGGCATGATCGGAGAAATTGAGACCGATGCAGATGAATTTGCCCGTGCCGGCAACGCAGGCGCCGATACGGCCGGGGGCAAGTTCCGGAAGGTTCTTCGGATCGAGCGCCGCGATTTTTGCGAGCCCGGCCGGCGAGATTGCCTCGCCGCCGATGTCGGCGACATGCGCCGAGAGATCACGGATCTTGCCATCGGCATCGAGAAGCGCCGGTTTTTCACGACCTGCTTCGCCAACACGCATCAGCTTCATGGAATGCCTCCTCACCAAAACGAAGTTCCAGCCATCTATGAACGAATTATTCATCGGTGTCCTTACGGCTTTGGCCGGAAGCGGTACGGCGTTCCTAGAAAATTTCGGAGAGATCCGGAGCGGCAGAAAAGATCTTCATCGGGTTGCCAGTCTTCCGTCCACTTTCCGTTCACCAGGATGCGTAACTCTGCAACCGATCGACCGAAGAGATTTATTCTCCTGCTTCGGCGCGCGCGTAAGGCCGCTCTTATGGAGACAGTCCGTCCACTCAGCTGCGACGACGCTGCGCTTGCCAAGCTGGCGAAGCAGGAAATATGACTTGGCCCCAGTCAAGATGAGATGGAGTTTGACATGCACCTCTCCAAGGCCGTCGTGCCCACCGAACATGCAAGCCGCTACCTGCAGCAGCTCTGCAAACACTGGAGTCACAAGTTCAGCGTCGATTTCGATCCGCATAAGGGCCGGGTGCCGTTCAGCGATAGCGCCGAGGTGACATTCGCCGCCGACGATGCGGCGCTCACCATGACGCTTTCCGTTGCTGATCCCGACCAGCAGGCACGGATGCAGGGCGTGATCGACGATCATCTGAAGCGCTTCGCCTTCCGCGAAGAACTCGACATCGTCTGGACGCGCTAGCCCAGTTCATATTTCCGCCCCCAAGCCTGGAACGAGCATGACAAAGAGCAATAACCGCGAGTCCGACTATCCGATCGATCCGATGTTCCTCGACCGCTGGTCACCTCGCGCCCTTACCGGCGAAATCATCGAGGAAGCGCAATTGCTCAGCCTCCTAGAAGCCGCCCATTGGGCGCCGTCCTCTTCCAACCAGCAGCCCTGGCGCTTCATCTATGCCCTCAAGGGCTCGGAGCATTGGGAGAAATTCGTCGCACTGCTCGTCGACGCCAATCAGGAATGGGCAAAGAACGCATCGGCGCTGATCTTCGTCGTTTCACGCAGCTTCACCGGCGCTGCCGGTTCCGGCGAGGAAAAGCCGAGCTACACTCATTCGTTCGACGCCGGTGCGGCCTGGGGATATCTGGCGCTCCAGGCGCGCCTTTCCAGTCTCTATGCGCATGGCATGGGCGGCATCAAACACGAGGAAATCAGGAAGACGTTCAAAATTCCTGAGGGTTACCGGGTGGAAGCAGGCGTCGCCGTCGGCCGTCTGGCCGACAAGAGCGTCCTTTCCGAACGCAATCAGGCGCGTGAATTCCCGAGCCAGCGCAAGCCGCTGTCCGACCTCGCATTTAACGGTCATTTCGTCGCGAACTAAGCGAATCAGAGCAAACGAAGCCCCGCCGTCCTGTGTCGGCGGGGCTCTTTGCTTGAAGGGATAGCGGTCAGATATCGAGGTTTGCGACGCTGAGCGCGTTGTCCTGGATGAATTCGCGCCGCGGCTCGACTTCATCACCCATCAGACGGGCGAAGAGGCCGTCGGCATCAGTGGCGTCGCTGACCTTGACTTGCAGCAGCGAGCGCACGTTCGGATCGAGCGTCGTCTCCCAGAGCTGTTCGGCATTCATTTCGCCGAGGCCCTTGTAGCGCTGCATGGTCAGACCCTTGCGCCCGCTGGCGAAGATTGCGTCGAGGAGGGCGCGCGGTCCCGAAATTTCAATGTCGCCTTCGCGCCGGTGCAGCGACGGCGGCGTCTGGTAGATTTCCTTGAGGCGAGCGGTCAGCTGGTCGATGTGGCGGGCGTCGGAAGAGCCGATCAGGGCCATGTCGAGCACGACCGCTTCCTTTACGCCGCGAACCATGCGCTCGAGGCGCAGGCCGCCATCACCGGCGAGATCTCCCTGCCAGCCGCGCTCGGTTTCCTCGGCAATGATGTCGAGACGGTTTGCGACCTCACTTGCCAATGCCTGCGCTCGTGTCTGGTCGCTGACGAGTTCGGCGTTGAGTGCACCGGCGATTGCCGCCTGTTCGACGACCGCGCGATTGTAACGTGAGTGGAGATTGTCAAGCAGGGCGCGCATTCGCAGCGCATCGAGAATGACCTCGCGCAGGTCCTGGCCGGTGCGGACCTCGCCGCTGCCGAGCCTCAACGCCGCATCCTCGAGACCCTGAGCGATCAGATATTCCTCGAGCGCCTTCTCGTCCTTCAGATACTGCACCGATTTGCCGCGCGCGACCTTATAGAGCGGCGGCTGGGCGATGTAGAGATGGCCGCGCTCGATCAGCTCCGGCATCTGGCGGAAGAAGAAAGTGAGCAGCAGGGTGCGGATGTGGGCGCCGTCGACATCGGCGTCCGTCATGATGATGATCTTGTGATAGCGCAGTTTTTCGGCGTTGAACTCGTCCTTGCCGATGCCGGTCCCGAGCGCGGTGATCAGCGTGCCAATCTCCTGGCTGGACAGCATCTTGTCGAAGCGGGCGCGCTCGACGTTCAGGATCTTGCCGCGCAGCGGCAGGATCGCCTGGTTCTCACGCGACCGGCCCTGCTTGGCCGAACCGCCGGCCGAATCACCCTCGACGAGGAATACTTCGGATTTTGCCGGATCACGCTCGGAACAGTCGGCGAGCTTGCCCGGCAGCGAAGCGATATCAAGCGCGCCCTTACGGCGGGTCAATTCGCGGGCCTTGCGGGCGGCTTCACGCGCGGCCGCCGCCTCGACAACCTTGCCGACGAGGATCTTGGCTTCGCTCGGATGTTCTTCGAACCAGGTGTTCAGCGCTTCGTTGACGAGGCTTTCGACGACCGGACGAACTTCCGAGGAAACGAGCTTGTCCTTCGTCTGCGAGGAAAATTTCGGATCGGGAACCTTGACCGACAGGACCGCCGTCAGGCCTTCGCGGCAGTCCTCGCCCTGCAGCGTCACCTTTTCCTTCTTGGTGATGCCGGAATTATCGGCATAGGAAACGACCTGACGCGTCAGCGCCGCGCGGAAGCCGGCCATATGGGTACCGCCGTCACGCTGGGGAATGTTGTTGGTGAAGCAGAGCACGTTCTCGTGATAGCTGTCGTTCCACCACATCGCGACTTCGACGGTGATGCCGTCCTTTTCGCCGCGGATGGCGACCGGCTTGTCGACGAGCGGCTTCTTGGCGCGGTCGAGATAGGCGACGAAGGCTTCGAGGCCGCCCTCATAGCGCATCTCTTCCTGCTTGATGTCGGAGTGGCGCTTGTCGGCCAGCAGGATACGGACGCCGGAATTCAGGAAGGCGAGTTCGCGCAGGCGGTGTTCGAGCGTGCCGTAATCGAACTCCGTCATGGTGAAGGTTTCGCTGCTCGGCATGAAGCTCACTTCCGTGCCGGTCGAATCAGGAGCATCGCCCGTGACCTTCAGAGGAGCATCGGCCACGCCATGGGTGAAGCTCATTTCATGGATCTTGCCGTGGCGGCGGATCTTCAGCTTCAGCCAGACCGAAAGCGCGTTGACGACGGAAACGCCCACCCCGTGCAGGCCGCCCGAGACCTTGTACGAATTCTGGTCGAATTTACCGCCGGCATGGAGCTGCGTCATGATAACTTCGGCGGCCGATACGCCCTCGCCGCTATGAATGTCGGTCGGGATGCCGCGGCCGTTATCGGTGACGGTCACGGAGCCGTCCGGATTGAGGGTGACGGTGACGATGTCGGCATGGCCGGCCAGTGCTTCGTCAATCGCGTTGTCGACGACCTCGTAGACCATGTGATGCAGGCCGGAGCCATCGTCGGTATCGCCGATATACATGCCGGGGCGTTTGCGCACCGCATCGAGGCCCTTCAGGACCTTGATGGAATCTGCGCCATATTCGGTGCTTACGCCGTTTTCCGTCGCGGATGTATCGCTCATTCTGTCGAGATTTTCCCTGTTGTCGTAAAGCGGCGGCGCGCCCTGCGAATCACCGGCTTTCTTCACTCTCGTATATAGGTTTTTTGAGCCCGGTTCCCAATGGCAAGTCCCCTGCACAAGGCATAAAACAGGGGATTATGACGCTTTTCCGTCGCCTTTGACGCCATTTTCGAGAAGAGCCGATAGCCGGGCGATCTCCTCACTGTCAAGCTCGCGGATTCGCCGGGCCAGCCGGTTGGCAAATTCGGTGTATTCCGGCGGCAGACCCGACGTGTCGATGACGATGCGCGGGTCCGAGGAACGCGCAAGCAGGAACAATTCCTCTGCCTCGTCCCAGATGATGTTGAAATAACCGGCGATACGCTGCAGCAGGTCGAACGTCGGCAAGCCCCGCTTTCCATGTTCGAGCGCCGAGAGATAGGCCGGAGAGACGTTCAGTGCTTGCGCCATCTCCTTCTGCGAGACGCCCTTGCGCGCCCTCAGCCTGCGAACCGCCTCTCCGAAGGGTGTCATGGCTTTTCCCCATGCCGCCGCGACAGCCGGATATAGAGCGCACCCTCGCCGCCGTGATGCTGTGCGGCCGGCTCATAGGAGGAGATCAGGTGGCGGAATTCGGGCTTCGAGAACCACAGTGGGACCGCCCGTTTCAATGCACCTTCGCTGCCCAGCGAGCTTCCTTTGCCCGTGATGACGAGCACATGGCGCATGCCGCGTTCATGGGCTCGGATTAAAAAATCGAGGAGAATGACATGCGCCTGGCTCTGCACCAGCCCATGGAGGTCGATGCGCGCCTCGAGCGCCAGCCGGCCTTTGGCGATCTTGCGTTTGACCGGCCTTTCCAGCGGATGGTGCACCTTGGCCGGCTGCCTCGAGGTCGAGGGTGCGGCCAGCTGTGCCGCCGTCGGCGAAACGGAGGTCTGCTTTTCAACGTTCTGCCGTTCCGCCGCCGCTTCGGTTTCGGCAAGAAAGGCATCGAGTTCGGTCAACTCATTCGCCTTGCCGGGCATCGGCCGCGTGCTGCGGGCGACCTTGCCCCACAGGATCCTTTCATCGGCGCTGAGCTTGCGATCCCTGGCCATCAGTCGAAACGTCCGGCGGCGGCTTTGGGGATGAGGATGACGAAGTCAGCATCGTTGCGGACGGTGCCGGCGCGCTCTCCGGCCAAGTCCCCCGAACCGGTGAAGATATCGCCTCGCGCCGGCCCGACGATCGCCGAGCCTGTATCGAGCGCTAGCATTAACCGGCGGAAGGGCCGGCCGTGATCAAGGTGGGTGAGGCTGTCGGAGCGGATGAAAAAGGGGAAACCGAAAGTATGGATCAACCGGTCGACCGCAAGGGATCGCCCGGCGAGAAGCGGCACCTTGGCAGCTGCGACCGGACCCGCCTCAGGATCGGCGGTTTGCAGGCTGATCGCCGGCGAGGGCGCCTCGCGAAAGAAAATATAGGAGCGGTTGTGCCATAGCACCTCGTCCACTCGCTCGGGATGGCTGGCCAGCCAGGCGCGAATCGATTGCATGGAAATCTCGGCGCGGTCGATCTCGCCACGCTCGATCAAGAGCTTGCCGATCGCCGAGAAGGCATGGCCGGCCTTCGCCGCATAGGTGATGCGGCCGATGCGGCCGTCGCGATAGCGCAGACGGGCGGCACCCTGCACATGCACGAAGAAGACATCGACCTTCGATTTCGCCCAGGCGATTTCGAGGCCGCGGCCTTCGAGAAAGCCGCGGTCGATCTCGCGCCGATCCGGATAGGCGCCAATGCGGCCGTCATCATGCAAGCGGCCGAAAACATAGGATTCATCCAATTCAGCAGGGCGATTGCCGTCGTCGAGATCGATCAGATCGCTCGGGCGGCTGTAAAAGGGAAAGCGGAAAACGTCGTCCGGCCGCTCCGACACCTCGATCTCAGGCTCGTAGAAGGCGGTGACGAAACCGGGCCTACCGTCCTTGCTGCGGATCAGAAAGGGCCGGCAACGCGTTTCAAAAAAAGCCCGCGCCGATGCCGGCGACGCCGGCGTAAAATTTTCAGCGTCCATAAGAAGCGGAAGCAGATCCTCCGCGCTCAGGCCGAGCGAACCGGTGCGGTAGGGTTTAACGTCGGTGATCTGCCGGCGGCAGCGTCGCATCACTTCAAAAAGGCCGGAGGGATCATCATCCCACCAGCCTTCCAGCGTATCGAAGCTGATGGCCTGCAGGACGAAGTCCGATGCCTGGTCACTCATGTTCCGATTCGGTCGCCACAAGTTTCCAGTTCGGATCGCGCGAACGGGTGTCGCGGGCGAAGGTCCAGAGATCATTGACCTCGGCAACATTTTCGGCGTCGCCCTCGATCAACACATCCGCCTTGTCATAGGTGGCCGAAATCAGCTGGCTGACGATGCGCACGGTGATCTGCGCTTCACTGCCCTTCGTCTCCGCATGGGTGATTTCAGCCTTGTCGATGCCGACGAAGGTGGACTTCACCTTCTCGCCCCGGGTTTCGCGCTCGGCGATTGCTGCCCCGAAGCCGTCATAGACCTCGCGAGACAACAGATTCTTCAGCGTTTTGCGGTCGCCGTCGGCATAGGCCATGACGATCATTTCGTAGGCCATGCGGGCGCCGTTCAGAAACTCCTTCGGATTGAAGGAGGGATCGGCCTTGTTCAGGGCGCGCAGCGATTCATTGAGCGGGGTGCCCGGCGCGGCAAAGGCGTCGATGGCGGAGAAGCGATCCTCTTCCTCGGCCGTTGCATCACGGCGCGGCAGCGTCACGACCTTGCCGGCATCGGCGGCCTCGGCCGGAGTAGCATCCCGCGGCCTGAAGAGATCGCGCGGCGGCTTCTCATTTCCTGTGCGGCGCCCGAGCACGGAGCGCAGCTGAAAGAAGATCAGCACCGCCGCCACCAGGAAGAATAATGTGATGAAGTCGTTCGAACTCATATCGTATCGCAGCCGCCGTTAACATCTCTGATTTGTACTCCCATATAGTCCGCCTATACAGATGATTCAAATGATGGCTGGCATCTTCGCCGCCGTCCAGAGGAGACCGGCAAAGCCCGGGACATGACGACCATGCGTTTTTCAATCCTGCCGGCTTTTATTCTGTTGCTGCCACTTGGTGAAATTGCCGGCTTCGTTATCGTCGGCCGTACGATCGGTCTGGCGCTGACGCTTGCGCTCGTCATGGCGAGCTTCGTTCTCGGCGTGGTCCTGCTCCGCCGGCAGGGGATCGGTATCCTGCGACGCATGTCGAGCGAAGGACGGAACGGTGTCATGCCCGGGCGTGATCTGCTGAAGCCGGCGATGACGGTCATTGCAGCGCTGCTCCTGATCATTCCTGGGTTCCTCACGGATATCATCGCCATCCTTATTCTCACGCCGCCGGTGCGCGATCTCGTCTGGCGGTCGATTGCCAGGCGCTTCGTCGTCAACACGAAGGGCGGCTTTTCGGCTGGCCCGAAGCACGATTTCCGCGATCGCAGCCCGAATTCAAAGGTGGTCGATCTCGACGAGGAGGACTATCATAGGGAGCCGGACCGGAACTCGCCATGGTCGGGCAAACATCTCGGTGACTGAAGCCTTGCCGGCGATCAGGTGCGCCTTGCGCCCAGGGTTGTAAGCCCCTCCCCGAAATGTTAGATGGCGGCACCATTCCCATGCCCTTCGAGGAAAAGCCAATGGCAGACGATAACAACAGCAACGGTGCGACCAACCCCACCCTTTCGATCCTTGCGCAATATACCAAGGACCTTTCCTTCGAAAATCCGGGTGCGCCGCGTTCGCTGCAGGCCCGCGACAAGGCGCCGACGATCAACATCAATGTGAACGTCAACGCCAATCCGCTTTCCGACACGGATTTCGACGTCGTGTTATCGCTGAACGCCGAAGCCAAGGACGGCGACAAGACGGTGTTCCACACCGAACTCGTCTATGGCGGCGTCTTCCGCGTTGCCGGCTTCCCGCAAGAGCACATGCTGCCGGTTCTCTTCATCGAGTGCCCGCGCATGCTCTTCCCCTTCGCCCGTCAGATCATCGCTGACGTGACCCGCAACGGTGGTTTCCCGCCGTTGATGATCGACCCGATCGATTTCACGCAGATGTTCGCGCAGCGCGTTGCCGAAGAACAGGCCCGCGCCAAGGTTCAGGCCGTCCCGAACTGATCGAATTATCTCGGTTCTGACATGCGAATGCCCGGGCAGGCCCCGGGCATTTTCAATTCGGGCTGGCGTATTTCGCCCAGATGCTCTTTTCGCCGAGCTTGGCGATAAGCGCCTCATGCGCCTGCGCTTCGGCCTGGCTGAGGCGGGAGCCAAGCGGGCGGGGCCGTTCGAACGCCGCGGCAATCACCAGATCGTCTTCGGCGGCCATTTCACCGCGGGCCTGGCCGGATCGACCTGATATGCTCAGGCCGAATGCCGCCTGTCTGCCGCCGATCATCTCGATATAGACCTCGGCCAGCAGTTCGGAGTCGAGCAGCGCGCCGTGTTTGGTACGGTGCGAATTGTCGATGCCGTAGCGCCGGCAGAGCGCGTCGAGTGAATTCGGTCCCATCGGGTGCTTGCGCCGCGCCATTGACAGCGTATCGACCACCTTGTCCGGCAGAATCGGCGGCAAACCGAGCCGCGCGAATTCGGCATTGACGAAGCCCATATCGAAAGTGGCGTTGTGGGCGATCCACTTGGCGTCGCCGAAGAAGGCGAGGATTTCGTCGGCAACTTCCGCGAAGGTCTTCTTGTCCTTCAGGAACTCGTCGGTAATGCCGTGCACGGCCAGTGCATCCGGATGAACCTTCTGGTCGCCGGGATTGATATAGATGTGGATCGTGTTGCCGGTCGGGAAATGATTGAAGAGTTCGATGCCGCCAATTTCGATAATGCGATCGGCACGATTGTCGAGGCCAGTGGTTTCCGTATCGAAGATGATCTCACGCATTCCGGAAATCTCCGTTGGCTATCCGCATTTTCAGCTCGGCGATGATCTCAAGCACCCGCTGCCGCGTTTCCGCAATGCTGTGGCTGGTGTCGACCAGGTAATCGGCGCGGCGCCGTTTTTCCGAGTCTGGTGTCTGGCGAGAGAGAATCATATCGAATTTTTCTTCGGTCATGTCGTCCCGCGCAAGCACCCTCTGACGCTGAATCTGTGGATCGGTGCTGACGACGACGATGACATCCACTCTTTCCCAGGCGCCGGTTTCGAAGAGCAGCGGAATATCGAGCAGGACCATCTCGGCGCCGGCTGCCTGTTGTCGCGCCAGAAATTCCGTTTCCCGTTCGCGAACCAGCGGATGGACGATCGCTTCGAGGCGTTTAAAGCCTTCGGGATCGAGCGCGAGCTGGCGGCCCAGTTCATGCCGGTCGACCGCTCCGTCCTTCATCGTGCCGGGAAAAGCTGTATTGACCAGCGGCGCTGCTTCGCCGGCGTAGAGATCATGGACCACGGCGTCGGAATCATTCAAAGGGATTCCGGCCTCGGCGAAGAGTTTGCCGACCGTCGATTTTCCCATTCCGATTGAGCCGGTAAGTCCGATCTTCAGCATGAGTGCGCTTCCATGTCGGCGACAATCAACGCCCGCAGCGCCGCGTCGACGACAGGACGCTTGCCGAACCATTTTTCGAAACCAGGAACAGCCTGGTGCAGCAGCATCCCAAGACCGTCGACGACCGACAGTCCCTGCTCTTCCGCTTGTCTCAGGATCGGTGTCTTCAAGGGGATGTAGACGATATCGGTGACGACCGCATCGGCTGCAAGCGGCGCAAAATCGATCAGCGGCACCGCCTCACCGTCCATGCCGAGCGAGGTCGTGTTGATGAAGAGGCCGGCGCCGTGCATGACTTCGGTAAGCGCGCCCGCCGGGTGGGCTCGAACTTTCGGCCCGAAGCGATCGGCTAGCTCGCGCGCACGTTCGACGGTGCGGTTGACGACGTGGATTTCCCTGAAGCCACGGTCGCGAACCGCCTGAATGATCGCCCGACTCGCACCGCCGGCACCGAAGACCACGGCGGTATCATGACGGTCCCAGCCGGGATGGCGCTCATCAAGGTTAGCGGTGAAGCCGCAGCCGTCGGTATTGGTGGCATGCAGGAGGCCATCCTCCAGCCAGAGCGTGTTCGAGGCGCCGAGCTCGTGCGCCAGATCATCCGGCTTGTCGGCGAGCCTGAAGGCAAGTTCCTTGTGGGGGATGGTGACATTGCCTCCGGTAAAACCGGAACTGCCATTCTTCAGCGAGGCAATGAAATCGGGAAAGGCAGCGGGTGCCACCTCGTGGGCGCGGTAGCTGCCCGGCAGGCCAAGCGTCTTCAGCCAGTATCCGTGTATCAGCGGCGAGCGCGAATGCTTGACGGGAAAGCCCGTGACAAACGCCTTCGGTCCGAGTGTTTCACGTGAATCATCCATCGATCGCTCCGAATTCTCGCAATTTTCCCAGGAGCGGAAGCATCGGCAGCCCGAGTATGGTGAAATAGTCGCCCTCGATCTTCTCGAAGAGCTGAACGCCCTCTCCTTCCAGCTGGTAGGCGCCGACGCTGGAAAGCGCCCGTTCGCCCACCCGTGCCAGGTGCCTGGCGATGAAATCCTCCGTCAGGGGTCGCATCGTCAGTTCCGCATGGCCGAGATGCTCCCACAAGACGACGCCGTCGCGGACGATCGCGATGGCGCTGTTTAGCCGGTGGGTCGTGCCCGACAGGGCATGAAGGTGGTTCGCTGCATCGGCCATGTCCTTCGGTTTGTGGAAAACGCGGTCGCCGAGCGACATCGTCTGATCCGAACCGATGACCAGACTTTCGGGAAAGCGGACGCTGACATCCTGGGCCTTAGCCTTGGCGAGGATGCTGGCGACCATGTCCGGCTTCGCGCCGGCTTTTTCCAGCGGGGCCTCGACAGCCCTTTCGTCGATCTTCGCGGGGTGCGCCTCGAAGGAGAGACCGGCATTTTCCATCAGCATCCTTCGAAACGGACTCGACGATGCAAGGATGAGTTTCGGTGTCATGGATTCTCCCATTCCCGGCTTTTCGTCAGCGCTTAGCGCAGCTTCGGCCGGAGGGCAACAATGGCTGCCGCCGTTTCCTCGATCGAGCGGCGAGTTACATCGATCAGCGGCCATCCGTGGCGGGCGCAGAGGGAGCGGGCATATTTCAGCTCCTCCGAGATCGCGGCTCTATCGGTGTAATGTTCGCGGTCGAAACCTTGCGTCGCTCCGAGCACCCGATTTTCTCGGACCTGGGAAATACGGTCGGTAGTAGCGATCAGGCAGACGATCAGCGGTTTTGTTGCCGCGAGCAAGCTCTCCGGCAAGGGTACACCGTAGACGATCGGAATGTTCGCCGTCTTGATGCCGCGGTTGGCGAGATAGATGCTGGTCGGCGTCTTCGATGTCCGGCTGATCCCGATGATGACGACATCGGCATCATTGTAATCATCCGGCATCTGGCCGTCATCATGATCCATAGTGAAGTTCAGCGCCTCGATGCGGGCGAAGTAACCGGCATTCATCACATGCTGGGCCCCGACCCGACGGCGGGAGGGGGCGCCAAGATAGATCTGGAACGCATTCATGACCGGCTCCAGCACGTTGACCGAGGCGACACCCATCTCGACGCAGCGCTCGTCGATCAGGCTCGCCAGATCCCTGTCGACAATTGTGTATAGCACGATCCCCGGTGCGTCATCGATCGCCTGCAGAACCGGCAGCAGCTGTTTGCGATTGCGGATCAGCGGATAGACATGCTCGATCGGCTGAGCGGATTTGAACTGCGCCGAGGCGGCGCGGCCCGCTGAGATGAGAGTCTCTCCGGTCGAGTCAGAAATCAGGTGCAGATGAAAGAAGTTCGTTCTGTTCTCCACGTTATTTTCCGCCACCTGTTGAAAAGACTGGATGATGGAGAGCTAAGGCGGCGAGGCTGCTTCGGGCAAGGGAAAACATGCCTGCTTATCCACATTTCGAATTTTGCGGAACTGTTTTGATCTCTCCTGTGGAGGCTGGGGATGAAATCACCGTGTCGCACGCTGCTCCACAGCCTATCCACAGGCACGAGAAAATCCGTCTGCGGCCAAGGATCTGGAATCATTTCGCGATTCGGTTTCTCCCCGCAGTTTGAGCGAAGCCGAGAAAATCTTTCGCGTTCTTCTTCGAACGCGCGACAAATGGCGTCGGCAGTGGATGGATTTTAATCCTTGATAGACACCGACTCTAAGAAATAGAAACCTTTTAAAATATCTTTGATTTTTTATAGGGAAGATGCGCTTGAGCGATAGGCGGCGAACGATCATGAGGGTTCTCGACGGCGAAGCTGTCTTCCCTCCTCCTCTCTGGCTGATGAGACAGGCAGGACGCTATCTCCCGGAATACAGGGAGACCCGGGCAAAGGCGGGAAGCTTCCTCGATCTCTGCTACACGCCAGAGCATGCGGTCGAAGTGACTTTGCAGCCGATCCGCCGCTATGGCTTCGATGCAGCAATCCTGTTTTCGGACATTCTCGTCATTCCCGATGCGCTGAAGCGGAATGTTCGTTTCACTGAAGGCCATGGCCCGGAGATGGATCCGATCGACGAAGCGGGCATCGGCAGGTTGAGCGGCGACGAGGTTGTCGATTATCTAAGACCGGTTCTGGAAACGGTGCGGCGGCTCCGGGACGAGCTGCCTGATGAGACGGCTCTGCTCGGTTTCTGCGGCGCGCCTTGGACGGTAGCGACTTATATGATCGCCGGCCACGGCACCCCGGATCAGGCTCCTGCCCGTCTCTTTGCCTATAAACATCCCCGCGCCTTCGAGCATCTGCTGATGCTGCTTGCCGACGTTTCCGCCGATTATCTCGTGGCTCAGATCGATGCCGGCGCCGATGCCGTGCAGATCTTCGATTCCTGGGCGGGTGTTCTCGGTGAGAAAGAGTTCGAAGCCTTCGCCGTCAGACCGGTTGCACGGATGATCGCCTCGATCAAATCGCGGCGGCCGCAGGCGCGTATCATCGCTTTCGCCAAAGGGGCAGGCTACCAGCTGAAAACCTATCGTCACAAAACGGGTGCGGATGCGATCGGGCTCGACTGGTCGGTTCCGTTAGACTTTGCCGTCGAACTTCAGAAAGAAGGCCCGGTTCAGGGAAATCTCGATCCGATGCGCGTCGTTGCCGGCGGCCGGGCGTTGGAAGAAGGCATCGACGACATTCTGCAGCACCTTGGCAATGGGCCGCTTATCTTCAATCTCGGCCACGGCATAACGCCGCAGGCCGACCCTGAACATGTGCGTTTGCTGGTTGAGCGCGTGCGGGGCTCACGGATGCCCAGGGCGTGACGATGGAAAAACAGACGGACCGCAGGGCCGGCGCTTACGCCCGGCGCCGGGCGCATTTCGCACTGGCTTTCTTTGCGCTGATGGCGGTTGGACTTTTCGCCTGGAATCCCGATAATCTCTATCTCTGGATCAAGGCGCTCCATATCATCGCGGTGATCTCCTGGATGGCGGGATTGTTTTATATGCCGCGCTTGTTCATCTATCATACCGACGCCGAGCCAGGCTCGGTGCAGTCGGAAACCTTCAAGGTGATGGAGCGCCGGCTGCTTCGCATCATCATGACGCCGGCGATGATGCTGACCTGGATTTTCGGTCTCTATCTCGCCTGGTCGGTCTACGGATTCCAGGGCGGATGGCTGCATGCAAAGATCGGTCTGGTCGTGCTGCTGACTGCGATCCATATGTTCTTCAGCAGCGCCGTCCGCGCTTTCGAGCGGGATGAAAATCGCCGTTCTGCACGCTACTGGCGGTTCATGAACGAGGCGCCGACGTTGCTGATGATCGCGATCGTGATTCTCGTGGTGGTAAAGCCGTTCTGAGGAGAAATCACCCTCAGGTTAAATTTGCTTCATTTTAAGCAGCCCCCTTGCGGCGAGGAGAACGAGTCGCTATTTTCCGCGCATCTCATCTACGTGGCATGTGTGTAGAGTTCAGTCGTCTGCGAGCCCCTTTCGCAGTACCGAATACGACCCAACATCGCCTTTCCCCTTCGAAATTGAAAAGAGTATTGGTCACTTCATGGCTGAAATGAAGCTTCAGGAACTTAAGAGCAAATCCCCGACGGATCTCCTTGCTTTCGCCGAATCGCTCGAGGTCGAGAATGCAAGCACGATGCGCAAGCAGGAACTGATGTTTGCAATCCTCAAAATGCTTGCCAGCCAAGATGTGGAAATTATCGGCGAAGGGGTCGTCGAGGTGCTGCAGGACGGTTTCGGCTTCCTGCGTTCGGCTAATGCCAACTACCTGCCCGGTCCTGACGATATCTATATCTCGCCGTCGCAGATTCGCCGTTTCTCCCTGAAAACGGGCGACACGGTCGAAGGGCCGATTCGCGGGCCGAAGGAAGGCGAGCGTTATTTCGCACTGCTCAAGGTCAACACCATCAATTTCGACGATCCGGAAAAGATTCGTCACAAGGTTCATTTCGACAATCTGACGCCGCTCTACCCGAACGAGCGCTTCAAGATGGAACTGGATATCCCGACCTCCAAGGATCTGTCGCCGCGTGTGATCGACCTGGTGGCACCGCTCGGCAAGGGTCAGCGTGGGCTGATCGTCGCGCCGCCACGTACCGGTAAGACCGTGCTTCTCCAGAACATCGCGCATTCGATCACCGCGAACCATCCGGAATGTTATCTTATCGTCCTTCTGATCGACGAGCGTCCCGAGGAAGTGACCGACATGCAGCGCTCGGTCCGCGGCGAGGTCATCTCTTCGACCTTCGACGAACCGGCGGTACGTCACGTTCAGGTGGCCGAAATGGTCATTGAAAAAGCAAAGCGTCTGGTCGAGCATGGACGCGACGTCGTCATCCTGCTCGATTCGATCACACGTCTCGGCCGCGCCTATAACACGGTCGTCCCCTCCTCCGGCAAGGTTCTGACCGGTGGTGTCGATGCCAATGCGCTGCAGCGGCCGAAGCGCTTCTTCGGCGCCGCGCGCAACATCGAGGAAGGCGGTTCCCTGACGATTATCGCTACGGCGCTGATCGATACCGGAAGCCGTATGGACGAAGTCATCTTTGAAGAGTTCAAGGGTACCGGCAACTCCGAAATCGTCCTTGACCGCAAGGTCGCGGACAAGCGCATCTTCCCTGCCATGGACATCCTGAAGTCCGGCACGCGCAAGGAAGACCTTCTTGTTCCACGCCAGGATCTGCAGAAGATCTTCGTTCTTCGCCGTATTCTTGCGCCCATGGGCACGACCGATGCGATCGAATTCCTCATCGACAAACTCAAACAGACGAAGAATAATTCGGACTTCTTCGACTCGATGAACACCTGATCCTTAGTCGGATTCAACTTTATGAGAGCTGGCGCATCGTCTCGGTGTCGCCAGCTTTTTGTTTGAGCGAGTTGATTCTAACTCGAACTGAAAACCGGGCTCATGGCCATGTTGAATGATACGATCTATGCGCTTTCGAGCGGTGCTCCACCCTCGGGTGTTTCTGTTGTCCGCATCAGCGGTCGGTCGACCAGAGATATATTGGTTCGGCTGGTCGGATCCGTACCGGTCGATCGAGTGGGTTCGTACCGAACGATTCGGAATCGTAACAACCGACCGGTCGACAGCGGCCTTGTGCTGTTTTTTCCCGCCCCGCACTCTTTCACCGGCGAGGATGTGGCGGAATTGCAGATCCACGGCAGCAAGGCCGTGCTGGCGGCATTGTTTAACGAACTCGGCGATATTCCGAATGTTCGTATGGCGATTGAAGGCGAGTTTTCGCGACGAGCCTTCGAAAACGGCAAGCTTGATCTCGTGGAAGTCGAGGGTCTCGCCGATCTGATCAGCGCCGAAACCGAGATGCAGCGCCGCCTTGCGGTCGAACAGAGCGCCGGCGGCGTTTCGGCAATTTATGATTCGTGGGCGGAACGATTGACCCGGGCGCGGGCCTTGATCGAAGCGGAACTGGATTTTCCAGACGAGGACGACGTTCCAGGCTCGGTTTCGGATATGGTCTGGACCGACATGAAGCGGCTTCGCGACGATATCGGGGATCATCTCAAAGCGGCCTCGGCGGGCGAGATCATCAGGGACGGTTTCAAGGTGGTGATCGCCGGCGCTCCGAACGCCGGAAAATCGAGCCTGCTGAACGCACTCGCCCGGCGTGACGTCGCCATCGTCACCGATATCGCCGGAACGACTCGCGATGTTCTGCAGGTCGATCTCGATATTGACGGCTATCTTGTCAAACTTTATGACACCGCCGGTCTGCGCGAGGCGGACGACCGGGTGGAGATCGAAGGAGTACGGCGCGCTCGCGTTGCGCTTCGCGATGCCGATCTTGCGCTGTTGTTGGTCGACATGAGCAATCCCGTGATTCCCGTCAACTTGGAGCAGGCTTTGCCCCATGTTACTGTCGGAACGAAGAAGGACCTCATCAAGATCGGTTCCGGTGGCTATGATCTGGAGATTTCGACGGCGACCGGTGATGGTCTGGCGGAGTTGCGGCAGCTGATCGGGCGCATCGTCGCGGAACGCTTCGGCGGTCTGTCTCTAGCCATTCCCAGCCGACAGCGGCACAGGGATTCGCTGGCGAAATGTTTGGCGGCGCTCGACGCGGCAATATCGGAGCCTGATGCAGATCTTGAATTGCGTACCGAGCAGCTGCGACTGGCGGCTGAGTACCTAGGAAGAATCACGGGGCGGGTGGATGTCGAACAACTGCTAGACGTGATCTTCTCGGAGTTTTGCATCGGCAAGTGATTCACGTGAAACCTTTTGCCGCGCGCCTGGGAGTTTCAAGTGAAATTCTGCTGTTTTGGAGTTTGATATGACCGGTAATGCCTATGATGTGATCGTAATCGGCGGCGGCCATGCAGGCACCGAGGCGGCCAGCGCGGCTGCCCGGCTCGGCGCGAAAACCGCGCTTGTTACCCACAGGCGGGACACGATTGGTGTCATGTCCTGCAATCCGGCGATCGGCGGGCTCGGCAAGGGACATCTGGTGCGCGAGATCGACGCGATGGACGGGCTGATGGGCCGCGTTGCCGATGTGGCCGGCATTCAGTTCAGAATGTTAAACCGGAAGAAGGGTGCGGCTGTGCGGGGTCCACGGACCCAGGCAGATCGAAGGCTTTACCGGCTGGCGATGCTGGCCGCAATCGAAGCGACGCCAGGCCTAGACATCGTCGAGGGTGACGCATTCGATCTCGACGTGCTCGATGGCCGGATCGCTGGTGTCATTATGAAAGACGGCCGGCAGCTTAAGGCGCCAGCCGTGGTCTTGACAACCGGCACCTTCCTGCGCGGTCTTATTCATATCGGCTCAGAAAAGACACCTGCTGGCCGTGTCGGCGAAGCTCCGTCAGTCGGACTATCCGCCACGCTGGCGCGGCTGGGTCTCCGGCTGGGGCGGCTGAAAACCGGGACACCGGCCCGGTTGGATGGCAAGACGATCGACTGGCTGTCCGTCGGCCGACAGGGTCCGGATGAGGAACTCGTGCCCTTTTCCTTCATGACCGATGCCATTACAACCCGTCAGGTCGAATGCGGCGTTACCCGGACAACCGAGGCGACTCACCGCATCATTGTCGACAATATCAAGCGCTCGGCGATGTATTCTGGGCAGATCGAAGGCGTCGGTCCACGTTACTGCCCGTCCATCGAAGATAAGCTGGTCAAATTCGGAGAGCGCGACGGACATCAGGTCTTTCTTGAACCCGAAGGACTGGATGATGATACGGTTTATCCTAACGGCATTTCAACGTCGCTGCCGGCCGAAGTTCAAGCCGCTTTCATCAAGACCATTCCGGGTCTCGAATCGGCAAGGATACTTCAGCCGGGTTATGCTATTGAATATGACCATGTCGATCCAAGAGAACTTACCCCATCACTTGAGGTCCGGCGACTTCGAGGTTTGTTTCTCGCCGGCCAGATCAATGGCACCACCGGTTATGAAGAGGCAGCCGCCCAAGGGCTAGCAGCTGGAATGAATGCGGCCCTACGCAGTTCCGATTCGGAACCGTTCCATTTCAGCAGGACGAGTTCCTACATCGGAGTCATGATTGACGATCTGACATCCCGCGGTGTTACGGAACCGTATCGAATGTTCACCTCGCGTGCGGAATACCGCCTGACATTGCGGGCCGACAACGCCGATATGCGGCTGACACCACTGGCTGTGGAGCTTGGATGCGTGAGCGCCGAGCGCGCCAAGCGATTCGCGACCTATCAGGCGGAGATTGATGCTGGGCGTGCTCAGTTGACGGCGCTTACGCTGACGCCGAACGAGGCCCGACGGGCGGGCTTGAACATCAATCTCGACGGTCAGCGCCGGACCGCTTATGATCTCCTTTCCTATCCGGCCTATGATTTTGCCACACTTCGAGACGTTTGGCCGGAAGAATTGGGTAGGCTTAGATCGAAGGTCGCGGAGGCGCTGGAGATCGAGGCGGGCTACTCGGTTTATCTCGAGCGGCAGGCGGCGGCGATTGCCGATCAGCGGCGCGACGAGGAGCGACGGATACCGACAGATTTTAATTACGACGCGCTGTCGGGCCTCTCTAACGAACTCAAATCGAAGCTAAGCATTGCTCGCCCCTTTAACGTTGCCCAGGCGGCAATTGTCGAGGGTATGACCCCCGCCGCCATTGCGCTGCTGCTCGTGCACCTGCGCCGGCAGCAGGAATTCGCGCGCCAGAGCGCCTGATACAAGATTTGAGAGTCCTTGAGAATGGAACTGAACGGTTTACGTGTTTCACGTGAAACACAGGAACGACTTCAACATTTCGCGATACTGTTTCAGAAATGGGCAAAAACCATCAACTTGGTGGCGCCATCGACGCTCGATGCGCTGTGGCACCGCCATATCGCTGATAGCAGTCAAATTTTTCAAATCTATCCTCGGCCCGTCACTTGGGTCGACCTCGGCAGTGGTGGCGGCTTTCCGGGTGTCATCACCGCCATCTTCTTGGCAGAGCTGCAAGAGGGGTGGGTACATCTTGTCGAAAGCAACCATAAGAAGGCTGCGTTTCTACGTACGGCTCTGCGGGAGACGAATGCACGAGGGAGTGTTCACGCCAGTCGAATCGAAGACGCTCATGGCGAGATCGGCGATTGTGACGCGATTTCGGCGCGAGCTCTTGCCGATCTTGATGGGTTGATCGCCTATTCGGCCCCCTGGATGCTTGGCAAAGAAAATTGTCGGGGGTTTTTTCACAAAGGCCGGGATTACCTGAGGGAAATAGCCGAAGCCCGTGGCCGGTGGGAATTCGATCTGGTAGAACATAAGAGCGCCGTCGAGCATGAATCCGTGATTTTGGAAGTATCGAATCTCCGGCGCTTGGTTTAACAGATCGGATATTGCGGTAATGGCTGGCGAACGACATCGGATAATAACCATCGCAAATCAGAAAGGTGGCGTTGGCAAAACGACCACTGCAATCAATCTGGCAACGGCGCTGGCCGCCATCGGCGAGCGTGTCCTGATCGTAGATCTCGATCCGCAGGGCAATGCCAGCACCGGCCTCGGTATCGACCGCCGCGATCGAAAGCTCTCCTCCTATGACCTGATGGTCGGCGAACGCGGAATCAGCGACGTGACGCTGGAGACAGCCGTTCCCAACCTCTGCATCGTTCCTTCAACGATGGATTTGCTCGGCATAGAGATGGAAATATCGCAGCAGAGCGATCGGGTCTTTAAATTGCGGAAAGCATTGTCCACACCCGAGGCGATGGCATTCTCCTACATTCTTCTCGATTGCCCGCCCTCTTTTAATCTGCTGACGATGAATGCCATGGCCGCCGCCCATTCGGTATTGGTGCCGCTGCAATGCGAATTTTTTGCGCTGGAGGGGCTTAGCCAGTTGCTGGAAACTGTCAATCAGGTTCGCCGGACAGTAAATCCGCGGCTAGACATCCAGGGCATCGTCCTGACGATGTTCGATGCGCGTAACAATTTGGCCCAGCAGGTCGTCAATGACGTGCGGACGCATCTTGGCGAAAAGGTTTACCATACGTTAATCCCGCGCAATGTGCGGGTGTCCGAAGCGCCGTCCTACGGCAAACCCGCTATTCTCTATGATCTGAAGTGCGCGGGCAGCCAGGCCTATCTGCAGCTGGCCTCCGAGGTCATCCAGCGTGAGCGCCAGAGACTGGCCGCGTAAGATTATTTCCGGCGTGAGGTGAGTGTAGATTATGAATGACGATGTATCAAAAAGACGACTGGGCCGTGGGCTTGCGGCGTTGATCGGAGAAATGGATCAACCTGTCCCGGTTGAAGCCGAACGAACTGTCAGCGCCGACCGGATGATCCCGATCGAATTCGTCAGCCGCAACCCTCGTAATCCCCGTCGTTTTTTCGATGACACCGAACTGCACGACCTTGCGAGTTCCATTCGTCAGCACGGCATCGTCCAGCCAATCGTGGTGCGGACGATGTCGCAAGACAGATATGAAATCATTGCCGGGGAGCGGCGGTGGCGGGCGGCTCAACTCGCTGGCCTGATTGAAATCCCGGTCATTATCCGTGACGTTGACGACAAGACCGCGCTTGAAATCGCCATTGTGGAAAACGTGCAGCGGGCGGATCTGAATCCCCTCGAAGAGGCATTGGGCTATGAGCAGCTTATTGCTGAATATGGCTATACCCAAAACGATCTCGGTGAGATTATCGGCAAGAGCCGCAGCCATGTCGCCAACTCCTTGCGCCTACTGAAATTGCCCGACCCGGTTCGCGATCTTCTTGCAGCCGGCAGTCTTTCAGCCGGACATGCGCGCGCGCTTGTTTCAACGCCCGACCCGGCAAGCCTTGCCCGTACGATCGTCGCGAAGGGCATGTCGGTCCGCGATGCAGAGAAACTGGCGCAGAACAATATCAAGGCTCAATCCGAGCCGCAGCAACCGGCCTTGCGCCGCGATCAGAAGGATTCGGATACGCTGGCGCTCGAGCGAACGCTGTCGGATGCCCTCGGTCTTGACGTGTCCATCAATCACAGAAGCAGCGGCGGCCAGATCAAGATTTCCTATAAGTCGCTGGAACAGCTCGAGGAAATCTGCCGCCTGCTGGAAAGGCGATAATCACGCGGATTTGCGGCCGGATTGAAGGGTGGTGGAGAGAAGTGTTTGCATGGCAATGCTGTCTTCCAATACCTGGCGCCGACGGCTCTGAAGGATCGCCGTCTGCAGGCGGTTGGATTCACGCGCAATGCTTTCCGCCGACCAGTTGCGAAGTGCCTGCTCAATGATCGGTTTGCGGCGAAAATGCAGATGCCGGCCCATCGTTTGCATGACTTGAGGCGCCTGCACCCGTTTTTCCTCCATTTCGGCACGCATCATATCCAGAAGCTGGAATTGCCTCAGGCAGGCCTGCAGCACCAGAAAGATCGCGGTTTTTGAACTGCTGATCTTTTGCATGGCATGGAGGAAGCCGTTGAGATCACCGCTGAGGATTGCGTCAACGGCATCATCAATGGAGATCGCGCTGGCGTCCCCGATTATTTCGTTAACGTGATGTTCCTCGACTGTATCGAGGCCGCGGCAATAGAGGGCCAGCTTCCGCACTTCATTTCGAGAAGCGATTCGGTCACCGCCTATCAGGGCGAGCAGCGCCTGGCGGGCCGCCGGCGTAATGCCAAGACTCTCCGCCCCGAGTTCGACGTCGATCAAGCCGTTCAGAGCGCGGCTGTCGTCGGCGTAGGAGGGGATGGTCATGACGGATCGGGCGGCTTCCGCGGCCTTGCGAAGCGGGGATCCCTTCTTCAGATCCCCGGCCTCCACGATCAGGTAGGCGGCTTCGAGCGGTTTCTCGGCCAATAGCGCCAGGGAATCGACGAGGTATTTTTCGTTTGCTGCGCCGCGGATCCAGATGAGTTTTTCGCCGCCGAACAAGCCGATGGACTGAACCTCGTCGACCAGTCGTCCGGGGTCCTTCTGCAGATCGCCTATATCGAGTTTCGTCAGCGAAAAAGGGTCGTCCAGCGCCACGCCGGTCTTCCCGGCGAGCTGACCGGCGCGTTCGGAAACCAAGCCCCGATCCGGGCCGTAAATGACGAATATCCGATAATTCCGCGCCGATTTCTGCAGGAAGGTCTCGAATTCATGGGACTTTATCTCCGCCACCTCGCCGCCCTCAGCGGCTGAGGGCAGCGGCGAGGTCGGCTCCTACGAATTCCGCCGCCTGATCCGCGGCGCGGTTCTCGGCATCGCGGATCGCCCTTTGCTTGGCAAATTCCTGCTCGGAGAAATCCACCAGCGCCGTCGCCTGGCGACTGCCGGCCTTGATCACGTGACCGTCGGCTATTGCGCTCAGCGTATAGGTGACGGTGACGGTTACACGACCGGCGCGCGACGTATCGCCGGATTGCCGGAGGAGCGTATCGGCGACGCTCGAGATGGCGCGCATCTCGACGTGATATTGCGGATTTACCGCTTCGCCGGCGCCCCGCGACGCCAGGAAGATCAGGCGATTGCGAACTTGCTGTTCGACACGACCGGATGCGTCGGAAAAGCCGACTGTGGACAGCTTTTCGGCGACGCCTGAGCTTTCGGAATAAAGCGGCCGGACCTGGCAGGCCGAAAGAAACGCCGAGGCGGCAAGGATCACGGCGAGGCCGGCATTGCGGATGATATCAGACGACAATGTTTACAATCCTTTGGGGAACCACGATGATTTTTTTCGGTGCCTGACCGTTCAGCACGTTCTTCACCGCATCCAGTTCCAGCACGGCGTTGGTGACGGCATTCTGATCCGCATCCCGAGAAATTGTCAATTCGGCGCGCTTCTTGCCATTGATCTGCACGGGCAGAACGACGTCGTTTTCCATGACAAGCGCTTCAACGTAATGCGGCCAACCTGTGCGGGCAAGCAGCCTTGTATTGCCAAGCGTGGCCCAGCATTCCTCGGCAAGATGCGGCGTCATCGGTGCGACGATCTGGATCAGAATCTCGGCGGCGTCGCGCACGGCGGCACGATAGGCGGCATCGCCTTCACCCGCCGCAACCCTCGCCAGCGGCGCGGCTAGCGCATTGACGAGCTCGTAGATGCGGGCGACGGCCTTGTTGAACCAAAGCTTGTCGTAGTCGTTCTGAACGGCCTTCAGCGTCTTATGCGCCGCCTGAGAGATCGCCAGCGCCTCCCCTTCGCTCGCCGGTACGGGTGCAACGGTGGACAGGACGTCGGCCGCTTCCGAAATCAGCCGCCACAGGCGCTGGGTGAAACGATGAGCACCTTCGACACCCGCCTCGGACCAAATGACGTCACGCTCCGGCGGCGAATCGGAGAGAACGAAGAAGCGGGCGGTGTCGGCGCCATAGGAGGCGATGATATCGTCGGGATCCACGACGTTCTTCTTCGATTTCGACATCTTCTCGATCGAGCCGATGGTGACCTCCTCGTCGGTCGCCAACAGCAGGGCGCGGCGTTTGCCGTCGATCTCCTCGATGCGGATATCGACGGGCGCCACCCATTCGCGACCGGCTCCGGAACCGCGGCTGTAGGTTTCATGAACCACCATGCCCTGCGTGAAAAGGCCCTTGAAGGGCTCGGTGGCGGCGACGTGGCCGGTCTCGCGCATGGCGCGGGTGAAAAAGCGGGAATAGAGCAGATGCAGAATCGCATGCTCGATGCCGCCGATATATTGATCGACCGGCAGCCAGCGATTAGCCGCCTCAGGATCAGTGGGCTTTCCTTCCCAGGGTGCGGTGAAGCGGGTGAAATACCAGCTCGAATCGACGAAGGTATCCATCGTATCAGTCTCGCGGCGAGCCTCCTTGCCGCAACTCGGGCATGCTACGTGACGCCAAGTCGGATGTCGGTCGAGCGGATTGCCGGGCTGGTCGAAGGTCACATCCTCCGGCAGTTTCACCGGCAGGTCCTTCTTCGGCACCGGCACGACTCCGCAGGCTTCGCAGTGGATGACCGGGATGGGGCAGCCCCAATACCGCTGGCGCGAAATGCCCCAGTCGCGCAGGCGGAAATTGATCTTCCGCTCGCCCTGCGGCGTGTTGCCGAGCGAAGCCGCCGACAGCCGGTCGGCGACGATATTAAAGGCCTCCTCGGTCGTCTTGCCGTCGAGGAAACGCGAGTTGATCATCACGCCATCGCCGTCATAAGCGGTGTCGCCGATCGAAAAGCTCGCGGCGTCGCCATCCCTCGGCATGACGACCGGAACAAACGGCAGGCCATATTTCCGGGCAAAATCGAGGTCGCGCTGGTCCCCGGACGGGCAGCCGAAGATCGCGCCGGTGCCGTAATCCATCAGGACGAAATTGGCGATGTAGACCGGCAGCTCCCATGAGGGATCGAGCGGGTGCCTGACGCGGATACCGGTATCCATGCCCTTCTTCTCGGCGGTCTCCAGCGCGGCGAGCGAGGTACCGGCGCGGCGGCACTCCTCGCAGAAGGCTTCGATCTCAACATTCCTGGCGGCCGCATCCTTGGCCAGCGGATGATCGGCGGCGATTGCCAGGAAGGAAGCGCCGAACAACGTGTCCGGCCGCGTCGTATAGACCGTGACTTCGGTCTCGCCGGCGGGCGCAGTTTCCGGCACGATCTCCCAGCTCACCGTCAGGCCTTCGGAACGGCCGATCCAGTTCTTCTGCATCAGGCGCACTTTTTCCGGCCACTGGTCGAGCGTATCCAGCGCGTCCAGCAGGTCCTGGCTGAAGTCGGTGATCTTGAAGAACCATTGGGTCAGTTCGCGCTGTTCGACCAGCGCGCCGGAACGCCAGCCGCGGCCGTCGATCACCTGTTCGTTGGCAAGCACGGTATTGTCCACCGGGTCCCAGTTCACCTTGGACTGCTTGCGGTAGACCAGCCCCTTTTCCAGGAAGTCCAGGAACAGATGCTGCTGTTGCTGGTAATATTCGACGTCGCAAGTGGCGAATTCACGGCTCCAGTCCAGCGAAAGCCCCATGGCCTTCAGCTGCGCCTTCATCGAAGCGATATTCTGGTAGGTCCAGGAAGCGGGGTGCACGCCGCGCTCCATAGCGGCATTCTCGGCCGGCATCCCGAAGGCGTCCCAGCCCATCGGGTGCAGCACGTTATAGCCGCGAGCACGCTTGTAGCGGGCAACGACGTCGCCCATCGCGTAATTGCGGACATGGCCCATATGGATGCGCCCCGAAGGATAGGGGAACATTTCGAGGACGTAATATTTTTCGCGCGGATCCGAGTTATCGGTTTCGAAGACCTTGTCTTCATTCCATTTCTGCTGCCAGCGGGGCTCGGCATCGCGCGGATTATAACGTTCGGTAGCCATGGTATTCGAATTTCCGGAAAATCAGGGGAGATTGGTCGAGACCTTCACCATGAAACCACGGTAGCGTCAAGTTTTGCAGCCGCTGCAGGCGTCCGATCTGCATCACAGCCGCGAGATTTCGCCAGCGCGGGTCTTGGCAAGCACAGAATGGCTGGCTAAAGCGCGTCGCTATCCTACAATTTCGCCCGGCAGGTCTGAGGTCTTTGTCTTACGCGACATGCTTTAGTTCATTGCCGATCCTTTTACCCCGATATGTCGAGGCACAATGATGGACCTTCAAGAGCGCTTGCACGACGTGCGGTCGCGAATTGCCGCCGCAGAACGGGAGGCGGGTCGTCCGGTGGGTTCGGTTCAGCTCGTCGCCGTGTCGAAGACCTTCGAAGCTGATGCGATCCGCCCCGCCATCGACGCGGGACAGCGGATCTTCGGCGAGAACAGGGTGCAGGAAAGCCAGGGGAAATGGCCCGCGCTGAAAGCCGGACATCCCGATATCGAGCTGCATCTAATCGGACCGCTGCAATCGAACAAGGCGGCAGATGCCGTGGCGCTTTTCGACGTCATCGAAACCGTCGACCGGGAAAAGATCGCCCGTGCGCTCGCCGAGGAAATGAAGCGGCAAGGCAAGACGCCGCGGCTCTACGTCCAGGTCAATACCGGACTCGAGCCGCAGAAGGCCGGCATTGTCCCTGACGACGCGCCAGCCTTCGTCTCGCTTTGCCGCGGCGAGCTCGGCCTGTTGATCGAAGGCCTGATGTGCATTCCTCCGGCCGAGGAAAATCCCGGGCCGCATTTTGCCCTCCTGGCAAAGCTCGCGCGCAAATGCGGTGTCGAAAAACTATCCATGGGCATGTCGGGCGACTACCAGACGGCCATTTCCTTCGGCGCCACCAGCGTACGCGTGGGATCTGCGATTTTCGGCGCGCGCTGACACGCTGCTTTGGTCGGGCTTCCCTCCCCGCTCAACCCGCTTTAGCCTCTGCATGTCGCGCCAAACTGCTGCGCACTTTGCGCGACATGCAGTAGACTGATCTTGCGGCTTGCATGTCCTGGGGAGGAGCAGATGCAGAACGGCTATCATCAGGCCTATGCGGCCTGGAAACGCGATCCGGAAGCCTTCTGGCGCGAAGCCGCCGCCGCCATCGACTGGTTCAAGCCGCCGGAGCAGGTATTTTCACCTGATGAGGGTATATACGGCCGCTGGTTCTCAGGGGCGGAAACCAACACCTGTCACAATTGCCTGGACCGGCATGTTGCGACGGGACGCGGCGGCGAGACGGCGATCATCTTCGACAGCGCCATGACCGGCGAAAAGCGCAGGTTTTCATACGAGGAGGTACTCGGCGAGGTGAAGGCCATCGCCGCGACGCTGCTCGAACTCGGCGTCGGCAGAGGCGACCGCGTGATCCTTTATATGCCGATGCTGCCGGAGGCGGTGTTTTCCATGCTCGCCTGCGCCCGTATCGGTGCAGTCCATTCCGTGGTTTTCGGCGGGTTTGCCGCCAGCGAGCTTGCCGCACGCATCGACGACAGCGGCGCGAAGCTGGTAATCACCGCGAGCTGCGGGCTCGAGCCCGGCCGTGTGGTCGCTTATAAGCCGCTGGTCGATCAGGCGATCGAGCTTGCGCGGATAAAGCCGGAGCGCTGCCTGGTGCTGCAGCGGCCGCAGCTTCAGGCAGAACTCGCGAGCGGCCGCGACCAGGATTTCGAGGCGGCGGTGGCGCCCCATCGCGGCGCGGAGGTCGCCTGTGTTTCCGTCAAGGCGACTGATCCCCTCTACATCCTCTACACCTCGGGCACGACGGGCCAGCCGAAGGGCGTTGTGCGCGACACCGGCGGCCATATGGTCGCGCTCAACTGGTCGATGCGCAATATCTACGGCCTGAAGCCGGGCGAGGTCTTCTGGACAGCGTCCGATATCGGCTGGGTCGTCGGCCATTCCTATATCGTCTATGCACCGCTGATCGCGGGCGTGACCACGCTGATCTTCGAGGGAAAGCCGATCGGCACTCCGGATGCCGGCGTATTCTGGCGGATCGTCTCGGAATACAAGGTGCGCGTGCTTTTTACGGCGCCGACCGCATTCCGCGCCATCCGGCGGGAGGATGGTGAGGGCGAGATGCTGCGCAAATACAAGATGCCGGATTTCCGGGCGCTGTTTCTGGCCGGCGAGAGGGCGGACCCCGAGACGCTGAAATGGGCGGAGCGCATGCTCGGCGTGCCGGTCATAGATCACTGGTGGCAGACGGAGACCGGCTGGCCGATCGCCGCCAATCCGCTCGGGCTCGGCCCCCTCCGCGTCAAGCATGGGTCACCGACATTGCCGATGCCCGGTTATGACGTCGCCGTACTCGACGATGCCGGCCACCCGACCGAGGCGGGAAGGCTTGGTAATATTGTCATAAAGCTGCCCTTGCCGCCGGGTTGCCTGCCGACCCTCTGGAACGCCAACGATCGTTTCCGGTCGGCTTACCTCGGTGAATTTCCCGGTTACTACAAGACAGCCGATGCCGGCTATGTCGACGAGGACGGGTATCTCTTCATCATGTCGCGCACCGACGACATCATCAATTGCGCCGGTCACCGGCTTTCGACCGGGGCGATGGAGGAGGTTTGCGCGCGGCATCCCGACGTTGCCGAATGTGCTGTGATCGGCGTGACCGATGCGCTGAAGGGTCAGGCGCCCTGTGGTTTCCTGGTACTGAAACGGGACATTTCTCGTGAAGCGGCGGCGATCGAATCAGAGGTCGTGGCGATGATTCGCCAGTCGATCGGCCCGGTCGCAGCCTTCAAAACGGCCATCACCGTTAATCGCTTGCCGAAAACGCGCTCCGGTAAAATCCTACGCGGAACGATGCAGAAAATTGCCGACGGCATACCCTGGAAAATGCCGGCAACCATTGATGATCCCGCGATTCTGGAAGAGATTGCCGAGGCACTGCGCAAGCGCGGTTTCGGCTCGTTACCGATGTAAATTAAGGATGGACGGGTTAAAGCGCGTCGCGATCTTTCGCTCCTCGCGCTTTAGCTCCTTGTTTCCGCATGTCGTTATTGCAATAAAAAACCCCGCCGAAGCCGGCGGGGTTTTGCATGAGACTGCTGGTATTCTCAGTACTGGTCGTCCTCGTCTTCATCCTTCGGGGCCGAGCGCAGCGAGCTCAGCTTGCGGAAGACGGCGTCGGCGTCGATTTCCTTTTCCTCTTCGCGCTCGTAGCTCGGGCTCAGGCGTTCGGTCTCCTGCGCCGATTGCAGCGTTGCGCCAAGCTCGGCGGCGGTCGGCAGCGGACGGCCCTTGGACGCCTTTTCGACTTCCATGTCGAGATCGATCTGGCTGCAGAGGCCGAGCGTGACCGGGTCCATCGGCGCCAGGTTGGCGGAGTTCCAGTGGGTGCGCTCGCGGATCTGCTCGATCGTCGATTTCGTCGTGCCGACGAGGCGGGAAATCTGCGCGTCCTTCAGCTCCGGATGGTTGCGAACGAGCCAGAGAATGGCGTTCGGGCGGTCCTGACGCTTGGAAACCGGCGTATAACGCGGGCCGCGGCGCTTGGATTCCGGCACGCGCACCTTCGGTTCGGAAAGTTTCAGCTTGTGGTTCGGATTGGCTTCGGCGCGGGCGATCTCGTCGCGGGAGAGCTGTCCCGTCGAGATCGGGTCGAGGCCCTTGATGCCCTGCGCTGCTTCGCCATCGGCGATCGCCTTGACCTCGAGCGGGTGCAGTTTGCAGAAGTGCGCGATCTGATCGAAAGACAGCGCCGTGTTGTCGACAAGCCAGATGGCAGTCGCCTTCGGCATGAGCAGTGTTTGAGCCATGGATATAGTCCTTCTATCGTCCGCGCCGGTCGCGGTCCGTGGATTGTCACCACAATGTCCGGGAAATATGCCGCTATATAACCGGACTGTCGCAGAATTGCAATTCTTCCGAAATCAAATGACCTTTGTCTAATTGCCGTGGCGATGCGAACTGCTATGAATTGCCGTGATTTGAAGTTCGGGCCCTGTACAGCTCGCGGTCCGTCGCATGTCCCATGAGGAGGAGTTCCATGTCGGAGAAGATCTATCCGGTCACGAAGCCGGTGAAGGCGCGCGCCCTGATCGATAAGGAGAAGTACCTGAAATGGTACGAGGAAAGCATCGAGGATCCGGACAAGTTCTGGGGCAAGCACGGCAAGCGGATCGACTGGTTCAAGCCTTACACGAAGGTCAAGAACACCTCCTTTACCGGCAAGGTCTCGATCAAATGGTTCGAAGACGGCCAGACGAACGTCTCCTACAATTGCATCGACCGCCATCTGAAGACGAATGGCGACCAGGTGGCGATCATCTGGGAAGGCGATAACCCTTACGTCGACAAGAAGATCACCTATAACGAGCTCTACGAGCATGTTTGCCGGACGGCGAACGTGTTGAAGAAGCATGGCGTCAAGAAGGGTGATCGCGTTACCATCTACATGCCGATGATCCCGGAGGCAGCCTATGCGATGCTCGCCTGTGCTCGCATCGGCGCGGTGCATTCCGTCGTCTTCGGCGGCTTTTCGCCGGAGGCGCTGGCAGGGCGCATCGTCGATTGCGAATCCACCTTCGTCATCACCTGCGACGAAGGCGTTCGCGGCGGCAAGCCGGTACCGCTGAAGGACAACACCGACACTGCGATCCATATCGCCGCCCGTCAACACGTCACCGTCAGCAAGGTCCTCGTCGTTCGCCGCACCGGCGGCAAGACCGGCTGGGCGCCCGGACGCGACCTCTGGTATCATCAGGAAATCGCCAGCGTGAAGGCGGAATGCCCGCCGGTGAAGATGAAGGCGGAAGATCCGCTGTTCATTCTCTACACGTCAGGTTCCACCGGCAAGCCGAAGGGCGTGCTGCATACGACGGGCGGTTACCTCGTCTATGCGGCGATGACGCATGAATATGTGTTCGACTACCATCACGGCGAGATTTACTGGTGCACGGCCGATGTCGGCTGGGTCACCGGTCACTCCTATATCGTCTACGGGCCGCTGGCGAACTGTGCGACGACACTGATGTTCGAAGGTGTGCCGAACTTCCCCGACCAGGGCCGTTTCTGGGAAGTCGTCGACAAGCACAAGGTCAATATCTTCTATACGGCGCCGACGGCGATCCGTTCGCTGATGGGCGCGGGCGACGAATTCGTCACGCGCTCCTCCCGCTCTTCGCTGCGCCTGCTAGGCACTGTGGGCGAACCGATCAACCCGGAAGCCTGGGAATGGTATTACAATGTCGTCGGCGACAAGCGCTGCCCGGTCATCGATACATGGTGGCAGACGGAAACCGGCGGCCACATGATCACGCCGCTGCCGGGCGCCACCGACCTGAAACCGGGTTCGGCGACGACGCCGTTCTTCGGCGTAAAGCCGCAACTGGTCGACAATGAAGGCAAGGTGCTGGAAGGTCCGGCCGATGGCAATCTCTGCATCACCGACAGCTGGCCGGGGCAGATGCGCACCGTCTATGGCGACCATGACCGCTTCATCCAGACCTATTTCTCCACCTACAAGGGCAAGTATTTCACCGGCGACGGCTGCCGGCGCGATGCGGACGGTTATTATTGGATCACCGGCCGCGTCGACGACGTGCTCAACGTCTCCGGCCACCGGCTGGGTACCGCCGAAGTGGAATCCGCCCTCGTCTCGCACAATCTGGTTTCAGAAGCGGCGGTCGTCGGCTATCCGCATTCGATCAAGGGCCAGGGAATTTATTGCTATGTGACCTTGATGGCCGGACACGAAGGCACCGACACGCTTCGCCAGGAACTGGTGAAGCATGTGCGCGCCGAAATCGGCCCGATCGCCGCGCCCGATAAGATCCAGTTCGCGCCCGGCCTGCCGAAGACCCGCTCCGGCAAGATCATGCGGCGCATCCTGCGCAAGATCGCCGAGGACGACTTCGGCGCTCTCGGCGATACCTCGACGCTTGCCGATCCGGCCGTCGTCGACGACCTGATCGCCAACCGGCAGAACAAGGTAACTGCCTGATATAAAGAGCCGCCCCGACCATCCGAGTCCCGAGGCGGCTCACTTTGCTTTGGCTGGCTGAATTTGGACGGCCTGCACGAGGCCCGGATTTGGGCCCGACAATCCGGGCTTAAAAATCGATTGCCCGGCCGTTGATCTCGTAATCCCCGAAGCGGGCGGGCTCGGCGCCGCCGCGGCCGCCGATCTCAGGTGGCAGATCCAGCGGCTTCTGATTCATGCGTCTTTCTTCAGCCTCGGCAAGCGCACGTCGGGCGGCCGGAGACAGTACCTTGCGCGGCGGCTCCGATCCCTCCACCGTCGGCGTTTGGCTATTGTCGTTATCGGCGTCCTGCATGGCCTTCTCCTGCCGGAAATATTGAAAATGGCGGGTGAATAACCAAATCATAATGCGCAGTCGCCGGGATTGAAAGCTTGCGACGCCAAATTCGGAGTTGGAGATTCGCAATGAACCTCGTTCGCACTGCCATGTTGCTTGCCTTCATGACGGCGCTTTTCATGTTCGTCGGTTTTCTGATCGGCGGTCGAGGCGGCATGATGATCGCATTCGTCATTGCCGCCGGCATGAATTTCTTCTCCTATTGGAACTCTGATCGGATGGTGCTTGCGGCCTATCGCGCGCAGCAGATCGATGAGCGAAATGCGCCGGAATTCTTTGCGATCGTGCGCGATCTCGCCCGCAATGCCGGCCTGCCGATGCCGAAGGTCTATCTCTACGACAGCCCGCAGCCGAATGCTTTCGCCACCGGCCGCAACCCCGAAAATGCGGCCGTTGCCGCCTCGACCGGCCTGCTCGCTGCCTTGTCTCCCGAGGAGGTGGCAGGCGTGATGGCGCATGAGCTCGCTCATATCCAGAACCGCGACACGCTGACCATGACGATCACGGCAACGCTTGCCGGCGCGATCTCGATGCTCGGCAACTTCGCCTTCTTCTTCGGCGGCAACCGCGAGAACAATAATCCGCTCGGCTTTATCGGCGTCCTTGTCGCGATGATCGTAGCACCGCTCGCCGCCATGCTGGTGCAGATGGCGATCAGCCGCACGCGCGAATATTCGGCTGACCGCCGCGGCGCCGAAATCTGCGGCAACCCGCTCTGGCTCGCTTCCGCACTCGGAAAGATTGCTCGCGGTGCGGCCCATGTGCCGAATGAGGATGCCGAGCGCAATCCAGCGACGGCCCATATGTTCATCATCAATCCGCTTTCCGGCGAACGCATGGACAATCTGTTTTCCACCCATCCGAACACGGAAAACCGTATTGCTGCGCTCCATGAGATGGCGCAAAGCGGCATGAATGTCTCGACGGGACCGGTGCGTACTGCTAATCCGTCGCGCAAATCGCGCTCTGTTCCGAATACGGGTCGCGGTGGTTCGCAACCGCCAAAAGGTCCGTGGTCTTGAATTCAGACGGAACGACAAAGCCATTCCGCAACCAGAAATCCTCCGCCGGCCGGTCGGCGCCAGCCAAGCCCGGCCTGCAGGCCCGGGCGGCGGCCGCAAAGATTCTGGCCGCCGTCGTCGACCGCAAGCTGCCGCTCGACGGCGCTCTCGATCATGAACATGGCAACCCGGCCTATAAGGCCCTTGGCGAAAGTGATCGGGCGCTTGTGCGTGCCATTTTGAACACGACGCTGCGCCATCTGCCGCGCATTGACGCCGCAATTGACTCGCTGCTGGAGTCGCCGTTGCCGGAGGGGGCGCGGGCCTTGCACCATGTTCTGGCAATCGGGGCTGCGCAGATCCTCTATCTCGACGTGCCGGATCATTCCGCGGTCGATCTTGCCGTCGAGCAGGCCAACCAGGATCCTCGCAATCGCCGCTTCGCAAAGCTGGTCAACGCCGTGCTGCGCCGGCTCGGCCGCGAAAAGGACGAGGTGCTGGTGCGGATCGAAAAAGTTCCGCCGATGCCAACCTGGTTCCTCTCAAGGCTGGAAAAGGCCTATGGGCGCGACGCGGCGCTGGCGATCTCGCAATCGCAGCTCGAACCCGCGGCGATCGATTTGACCGTCAAAGCCGACGCAGAAGCCTGGGCGAAGAGGCTGAACGGCGTTGCCCTGCCCACGGGCGGCGTGCGGCTTGCCGCCTTTGAAGGCGGTATTCCTTCACTCGAGGGCTTCGACGAGGGTGCGTGGTGGGTGCAGGATGCGGCGGCAAGCATTCCGGCCAGGCTTTTCGGCAATCTCTCGGGCAAACGTGCTGCCGACCTCTGTGCTGCGCCCGGCGGAAAGACAGCCCAACTCATCCTTGCCGGCGGCGTGGTGACCGCACTCGATCAGTCGGAAAGCCGGCTAAGACGGCTGCGGTCGAATCTCGACCGGCTAGGCCTCGAGGCGGACACGGTTGCGACAGACCTGACGACATTCAGGCCAACGGAAGGCTTCGATGCGATCCTGCTCGACGCCCCCTGCTCTTCCACCGGCACGACGCGCCGGCACCCCGACGTGCTTTGGACCAAGGGGCCGGATGATATAGCCAGGCTGGCGGCGCTGCAGGAGCGGCTGCTGCGTCATGCGCTGACGCTGCTGAAGCCAGGCGGCACGCTGGTATTTTCGAACTGCTCGCTCGATCCCGCCGAGGGTGAGGAAGTCGTTGCCCGCGTTCTTTCCGATGCGGACGCAATCGAGCGTGTGCCGATCAGCGCTGGCGACTGGCCAGGTCTCGAAGCGGCGATCACGCCGCTCGGCGAATTCCGCACGCTTCCAACCATGCTGAAAATGCCTGAAGGCATCGCCTCCGGCCTCGACGGCTTCTACGCGGCGGTGCTGCGGCGAGCGGCCTGATTCCTCAAATGCATCACCCAAATCCGTACCATGTGAGGATTACACCTTCGCAGAACGTCAGTCGTTCTTTGCAAAACGCCAGAATATCCGCCGATGACACGCAACAATTTTTGTATATTCGAACTTTGTCACGAATTAATTCATTGCGGACGATGAAATCGGCTGCCTTTCACCTATTCTTAACCACGAGGGTCAATAGACAATAGAATATGCAGTCCGGTCGGCGTTTTGCGAGCATGTATGTTCGGGAGGCTTGGCGGCGCGCCTTGCGCCGCGTCGCGCTGCTGCGCCTGAAGCTCATTCGCCCTTCGATCAAGCCGCCCGAGCGTCTGATCGTCGCCCCGACCGATCTTCGCAGCATTGATCCACATGTGGCCGACGAGATTCTCAACGGACGGTTCCTCCTGGCCGGCCGCATGCTGGAAACGGACGGCAAATCGCCCTTCACCTTCACCTTGCCCTCCCGGCCCTTTGCTATCCGCCTGCACAGCTTCGGCTGGCTGCGACACATGCGGGCGCACAAGACGGAACGCAGCTCGGCGGCCGCCCGCGCGATCGTCGACAGCTGGCTTTCCATCCATGCCGGCCGTGTGGAAGGAATTGCCTGGGAGACGGACGTCACGGCCCAGCGAGTCATCGCCTGGCTGTCGCATTCGCCGGTCGTGCTGCAGAATGCCGATCGCGGCTTTTATCGCCGCTTCATGAAGTCGCTTGCTTTTCAGGTCAGGTTCCTGCATCGCATGGCGCCCTATACGCTCGGTGGCCTGGAGCTGTTTCGGCTGCGCATCGCGCTCGCCATGGCCTCTGTCGCCATGCCGGCCCGACCATCTACGCTTCGAAGAGCGGCACAGGCGCTCGACCGCCAATTCGATAGCCAGATTCTCCCGGATGGCGGTCATATCTCGCGCAATCCGCGCGTCGGCTTGGAACTGCTGCTCGACCTGCTGCCATTGCGGCAGACTTACGTCAATCTCGGCCATGATCTGCCGCAGAAGCTGATTTCGGGCATCGACCGCATGTATCCGGCTTTGCGGTTCTTCCGCCATCAGGACGGGGACCTGGCGCTCTTCAACGGCGCGACCTCGACGCTCGCCAATGAGCTGATGTCGGTGCTCAGATATGACGAGACCGCTGGCCAGCCATTCAAGGCTTTGCCGCAGTCACGCTATCAGCGGCTTTCCGGGGGCAAGACGGTTATCATCGCCGATACCGGCACGCCGCCCTCGGGCGGCGCGCTGCGCACCGCGCATGCCGGGAGCCTGTCCTTCGAGATGTCGTCGGGCCGCCATCGCTTCATCGTCAATTCCGGCTCGCCGAAATTTGCCGGACACCGTTATGTGCAGATGGCGCGCACGACCGCGGCGCATTCGACCGTCATCCTCAACGACACGTCGTCCAGCCGTTTTTCACACTCGCCTTTCCTCGATCATGCAATCACCGAACCGGTGAAAACCGTCACCGTCGAACGTGTCGAAATGGAGGATGGGCGCGACAGCATCAAGCTCAGCCATGACGGTTATCTCAGGACGTTCGGCGTGCTGCACGAGCGAGAGCTGACGCTCAATGCGGCAGGTTCGATGGTGACAGGCCACGACCGGCTCATCCGGCGTGAAGGATACGAACGCGGCGAGCCGCTGAAGGCCGTCGCCCGTTTTCATATTCATCCCTCCATCGTTCTGCAGCAGAGCGATGGAGAATCCGTGCTGCTGACGGCGCCGGACGGCGAAAGCTGGCTGTTTTCCGCGCCCGGCAACGAAGTGCTGATTTCCGAGGACATCTTCTTCGCCGACAGCTCCGGCATCTGCGGCTCTGACCAGATCCAGATCGATTTCGATCTGGCCGGGAAGACGGAGATCCGCTGGTTCCTGTCCCGTAAAGCTTAGACGGGATCGCCGGCTCGCCAAATTCGAATCCGGGATTAAATCGAAAGGGAGAGCAAGAGCGCTGTTTGCGCGGCGGCAAAGCTGTGCTAACGCGGCGCCAGCAAGAAACGTCCCCTAAGGCAGGATCTCGTCCGAAAGCCGCTTCCACTTTTCGGCCTCATGCTCTAGCGGATATCTCCCGAAGCCCGAACGGAGAAGGTTCATGGCCGTCATTTCCAAGAAGATCCCCGCCCCCGACAAGGTCGAAATCAGGACCGCTCTCCTCTCCGTCTTCGACAAGACCGGCATCGTCGAGCTCGCCCAGACATTGTCTGAAAGAGGCGTGCGTCTGCTGTCGACCGGCGGCACCTACAAGGCGATCGCCGCGGCCGGGCTTGATGTCACCGATGTTTCCGAGATCACCGGTTTTCCTGAGATCATGGATGGGCGCGTCAAGACGCTGCATCCGACGGTGCATGGCGGCCTGCTGGCGATCCGCGACGATGGCGAACACCAGGAGGCGATGAAAAAGCACGGCATCGAGGGCATCGATCTTGCCGTCATCAACCTCTACCCATTCGAGGAGGTGCGGGCGGCCGGTGGCGATTACCCGACGACCGTCGAGAATATCGACATTGGCGGTCCGGCGATGATCCGTGCATCGGCCAAGAACCATGCCTATGTAACCATCCTGACCGATCCCGACGATTATGCGGAGTTCAAGGAGCAGCTTTCGGCAGATGATGGCAAGACGGCCTATGCCTTCCGCCAGCGCATGGCCGCCAAAGCCTATGCGCGTACCGCGGCCTATGATGCTGCGATTTCCAACTGGTTTGCCGAAGCCCTGGCGGTCGACACGCCGCGCCACCGCGTCGTCGGCGGCGTGCTGAAGGAAGAAATGCGTTACGGCGAGAATCCGCATCAGAAGGCCGCCTTCTATGTCACGGGCGAGAAGCGCCCGGGAGTTTCGACAGCCGTCCTTCTCCAGGGCAAGCAGCTCTCCTATAACAATATCAACGACACCGATGCCGCCTACGAGCTCGTCGCCGAATTCCTGCCCGAAAAGGCGCCCGCCTGCGCGATCATCAAACATGCCAATCCCTGCGGCGTCGCTACCGGTTCGAGCCTGATGGAAGCCTATCAGCGGGCGTTGGCCTGCGATTCCGTTTCCGCCTTCGGCGGCATTATCGCGCTCAACCGTGTCTTGGATGCCGAAACGGCCGAGGAGATCGTCAAGCTCTTCACCGAAGTGATCATCGCCCCTGATGTCACCGAAGAGGCAAAGGCGATCGTGGCCCGTAAGCCGAACCTGCGGCTTCTGTCCGCAGGTGGCCTGCCTGATCCACGCGCTGCGGGTTTGACTGCGAAAACCGTCTCCGGCGGCCTCCTGGTCCAGAGCCGCGACAACGGCATGGTCGAGGATCTGGAGCTCAAGGTCGTCACCAAGCGCGCGCCGACGGCGCAGGAGCTTGATGATATGAAGTTTGCCTTCAAAGTCGGCAAACATGTCAAATCGAACGCCGTGGTCTATGCCAAGGACGGCCAGACGGCCGGTATCGGCGCCGGGCAAATGAGCCGGGTGGATTCCGCCCGCATCGCCGCGCTGAAGGCCGAAGAGGCCGCCAAGGCGCTTGGCCTCACGGTGCCGATGACGCATGGTTCGGCGGTTGCTTCCGAGGCCTTCCTGCCGTTTGCCGATGGTCTTTTGTCGATGATCGCCGCAGGGGCGACGGCCGTTATCCAGCCCGGCGGCTCGATGCGCGACCAGGAGGTCATCGATGCCGCAAACGAACACGGCATTGCCATGGTCTTCACCGGCATGCGCCATTTCCGGCACTGACGCGTGCCGGAGACTTGTCAGGTCCGATCGGCCGGATAGGGCGTGCGGATCAGCAGCACCAGCCCGCCGGCGAGAAACAGTACCAGCGTTGCCATTCCGAGCCGCGGTGAGCCGCTGATATAGGTCGCCAGCGAAAAGAGCAGCGTCGCCATGAAGCTCGTGGCGCGCCCTGAAAGTGCGTAGAGGCCGAAGTACCGGCCGGCTTCCTCAAGGCTGACGCTGCGCGCGAGGTAAGAGCGCGACGAGGCCTGCACCGGCCCGAAGGCGAGCCCGATCAGCAGGCCATAAAGGATATAGGCCTTTTCGGCGGCGGTGCCGAAGAGGCCGCCGGAATCGGTCGTCGGCAGCGGCATCAAACCAAACAGGGTGTAACCCGGCCCGGTCGAGATGATGCCGATGGTGGCGAGAAGCAGCATGGTGAGGCTGATGACGACGGTCACCTTGGAACCGACGCCCCTGTCGATCCGTCCGGCGATCAGGCAGCCGAAGATCGCGACGACGTTCAGGATGATGCCGTAGAGACCGATCTCGATCGTCGCCCAGCCGAACATGCCGGCGGCGAAAACGCCTCCGAGGATCAACAGGCCGTTGACGCCGTCCTGATAGATCATGCGGGCGATGAGGAATCTCAGGATGCCGCGGCGTTCTCTGAGTTCGCCGAGCGTGTTTCTCAGTTCCCGCAGGCCGGCGCGAATGGCGGCGCCGAATGGCAGGCCTCTGCCGACATCGGGTGTGAAGATGAACATCGGCAGGATGAAAATCAGATACCAGACGGCCGAGATCGGCCCGGTAACGCGCGCGTCCTGGCCGGTCTTGGGGTCGAGGCCGAAAAGCGGGTCGAGGCCGAGAACGGTCTTGCCGCTTTCCGGGCTTGCCGCCAAAAGCGTGACGACGGCAATCAGCACGATCATGCCGCCGAGATAGCCAAGCCCCCAGGCGGTGTTGGAGAGCTTGCCCACCTCGTGCTTGGCGACCAGCCGCGGCATCATCGAATCATTGAAGACGATCGAAAACTCGGCCGAAACCGAGGCGAGAATCATGAAGATTACGGGATAAAGGACAGGCGAACCCGGGGCTGCAAACCACAGGCAGAACAGGCTGGCGATCTTGATGATCGCGAAGAAGCCGATCCACGGTTTGCGCGCCCCCGACTGGTCGGCGATCGAGCCGAGTACGGGCGACAGCAGGGCGATGATCACAGACGAGATCGTCGCCATGTTGCTCCACGTCGTCTGGGCCGACACAGGATCATCCGTCAGGCGGGAGACGAAATAGGGCCCGAAGATGAAGGTGGTGACCACAGTGAAGAAAGGCTGGGCCGCCCAATCGAAGAACATCCACCCCCAGATGCCCTTCTCCGTGGCTTTCGGCGGCTGTGTTCCTGTCCAGTCTATGCGATTCAACATCCGCTCCTTTTTCGCGGACTGTCTCACCTCGCCCGGTCGCGCGCAAGATCGGTGAGGATGCCTGCGGCAACGGTAATGCGCGCAAGATTGGGATCACCGCTGTCGCTCAGGCTGGAAAGCTCCTCGACGATGCGGTTGATGCGAACGCGATCCTGCGCATGCCAGGCCTGGACGGGCAGCTTCTCCTTGCCGTGGTCGCAAAGGGCCGAGATGACGATGTCGCGCCGGGCGCTGGCGATCTGGTCGATGCTGCGTGCAAGCGCCAGATTTTCGTAGTGGTCGGAGGTGAGAATTCGGCTGCCGGCCGCCAGCAGCCGGGCTATCCGAAAGGTTTTCGACACCGCAAAATAATTCTCGGCTGCGCGCACCAGCGGCTCGCCGGTGCGCTCGGCAATCTGCATGATCTCCGGCACCAGCGCGAAGCTCTGGAGGTTGGCGATTTCGGCCGCAAGCTTTTCGGGCACGCCCACCTCGACATATTCCGCCTGGCGGGCGGCAGCATCGCCGGCGGCCTGTTCGGCGAAAGCAGGTCTTAATTTCTTCAGTGCGGCCTGCAGCCGGCTAATTACCTCCGCCATATCGGCTTTGGTCATCGCGGTTTTCAACAGCAGGCGCGTGAGAACGGTAAAGCTGTGGCTGATTTCTTCGTAGATGCGGTTCTGCACCTCGCCCGGTATTTTGCCGTCGAGCGCATCCGTGTCGGCCCATAGGCGGGTGAGGTCGAAACCGTCGCGTGCGACGATCGCGGCGCGCACCACTTCCGGCGCCGAAGCCGCCGTCGCGTCCATCATGGCGACGATGAAGCTCGGCCCGCCGCGGTTGATCGCTTCATTGGCAAGCACGGTGGCGATGATTTCCCGCCGCAGCCGATGGCTTGCTATATCGCCGGCGTTCGACTTCTGCATCTTGACGGGGAAATAATTGGAGAGCGTCGCCGCAAAATAGGGGTCGTCAGGCAGATCGCTTGCGGCGAGCGCATCGAAGAGCACGATCTTGGCATAGGACAGCAGCACGCCAATTTCCGGCCGCGTCAGCGGGTTGCCAGCCGTGTAACGTTCAGCCAGCGTCTGCTCATCCGGCAAGGTCTCGACCTTACGGTTCAGCTGGCCGGCGGTCTCGAGCACACTCATAAAGCGGGCGAGTTCCAAGCCGTTTGCCGTGCCCTTGCGTTCGGTGAGCGAGATCGCCAGCGACTGGAGATAGTTGTTGCGCAAGACGAGCGCCGCCACTTCGGCGGTCATCGACGAAAGAAGCTGGTCTCGTTTTGCCCGCGTCAGCCGCCCGTCATGCATGGCGGCCGCCAGCGCGATCTTGATGTTGACCTCGACGTCCGAGGTGTTGACGCCGGCCGAGTTGTCGATGGCGTCGGAATTGCAGCGCCCGCCCCTGAGCCCGTAGGCGATGCGGCCCTTCTGGGTGACGCCGAGGTTTGCGCCCTCGCCGATCACCTTGGCGCGCACCTCCGCCGCCGTAATGCGGATTGGGTCGTTGCTGCGGTCGCCGACCTCGGTATCGGTTTCGGAGGCAGCTTTCACATAGGTGCCGATGCCGCCGAACCAGAGCAGGTCGACCGGGCTCTTCAGGATTGCCGTCATAATCTCGAAGGGCGTGGCCACAGCTTTGTCTATGCCGATCGTTGCGATCGCTTCCGGCGTCAGGGTCACCGATTTCGCTGCGCGGGAAATGATCATCGCCCCCTTGGAAAGGGCGTTTCTGTCAAAATCCTGCCAGCTCGAGCGTGGCAGGTCGAAGAGCCGCCGGCGCTCGGCCAGCGTCTTTTCCATGTCGGGATCGGGATCGATGATGATGTCACGGTGGTCGAAGGCGGCGACGAGCCGGATCTTAGGGGAGAGCAGCATGCCGTTGCCGAAGACGTCGCCCGACATATCGCCGACGCCGGCGACGGTGAACGGCGTCGTCTGGATGTCAACGTCCATTTCGCGGAAATGGCGTTTCACGGTTTCCCAGGCGCCGCGGGCGGTGATGCCCATCTTCTTGTGATCGTAACCGGCCGAGCCGCCCGAGGCGAAGGCGTCGTCCAGCCAGAAGCCTGCCTCCTGCGCCAGAGCATTGGCGGTGTCGGAAAAGGTCGCTGTGCCCTTGTCGGCGGCGACGACGAAATAGGGATCGTCGCCGTCGAGCCTGATCGTATCCTTCGGCGGCACGATCTCGGCGCCTGAGATATTGTCGGTGATCGAAAGCAGCGTACGGATATAGGTCTTGTAAGCTTCGCGGCCGGCATTGAAGATCTCGTCGCGGCTGCCGTTAGCCGGAAGCTTCTTCGGATAAAAGCCGCCTTTGGCGCCGACCGGCACGATAACGGCGTTCTTCACCTGCTGCGCCTTGACGAGGCCGAGCACCTCGGTGCGGTAATCCTCGGCGCGGTCCGACCAGCGCAGGCCGCCGCGCGCCACCTTGCCGAAGCGCAGGTGCACGCCTTCCACCTCGACGCCGTAGACGAACATCTCGCGGAAGGGTTTCGGTTGCGGCAGCCCGTCGACCAGGTTCGGATCGAGCTTGAAGGCCAGCATGGCTTTCGGCGACCCATCGGGGTTCTTCTGAAAATAATTGGTGCGCAGCGTCGCGTCGACGATGTTGACGTAGCGTCGCAAGATACGGTCGTCGTCAAGGCTCGGAACGTCTGCAAGGTCTGCCTCGACCGCCTGGTGCAGGTCGGCGATCTTCCTAACGCGGGCTTTGTCGGAAAGCTTAGGATCAAGCGTGTCGTGAAACAGTCGGAAGATGGCGGCGGCCACACCAGGATATTTGTCCAGTGTCGTTGCGATGTAATCCTGCGAATAGGCGATGCCGGCCTGGCGGAGATAACGGGCATAGGCACGCAACACATTGGCTTCGCGCGCCGAGAGCCCGGCCGAAAGAATCAGCCGGTTGAAGCTGTCATTGTCGATCGTGCCGGCGAAGGCGGCGACGAAGGCTTCCTCGAGCGCCGCGCCATAACGATGCAGGTCGATGTCGCCGCCGTTGCGGGTCTCGAGCTCCATGTCGTGCAGCACGACGAGTTTGGTTTCGCCATCGGCGGTCCGCACTCCGATGTCGAAGGTGCGTTCGCTGACGACATTGAAGCCGAGGTTCTCGAGAAGCGGCACGCGGCGCGACAAGGCGAGTTGACCGCCGGCGTGGAAGATCTTCAGCGAAAGGATAGGCCCTTGTGCTTCCTGGCGATGATAAAACTGGATGCGGAGCGGCTCCCCGGCGGCGCAGGCGCCGATATCGGCAAGGTCGGCCACGGTTTCTTCAGGGGTAAAAGAATCCTGGAAGGCTTGATCGACCGATAGTTTGGGCGACTTGGGTCCGGCGAGCGCTTCGAAACGGTCGTCCCAGCGGGCGGTGATTTCGCGGATCGTCTGCTCGAGCTTTGCCTGCGGGATGCGCGGCGTCTTGCCGCCGGAGCGGCCGATGATGAAATGCACGCGGGCGACGCCGCCTTCGGGGAAAGCCGGGTAATAGGCGGAGACACGACCGTCATAGACCGTCTTCAGATAGGTGCCGATCCGCTCGCGCACGATCGAGTCATATTCCTCACGCGGCACATAGACGATCACCGAGACGAAGCGGTCGAAATGGTCGATGCGCGGCAGGACGCGGACGCGCGGCCGGTCGGCGAGATCGTTGATCTGCTCGGCAAAGCTTGCAAGCAGCGTCGTGTCGATCTGGAAAAGGTCGTCGCGCGGATAGGATTCCAGCGTGTTATCGAGCATTCGGCCGGAATGGCTCATCGGGTCGAAGCCGAAATGCTCCTTCACCTTTTCGATCTTGGACCGCAGCAGCGGGATTTCGGAGGCGAGCGAGGTATAGGCTGTCGAGGTGAAGAGGCCAACGATGCGGAGTTCCCCTGTGACATTGCCCTGAGCGTCGAAGCGCTTGACGCCAACGTAATCCATATAGGCGCGGCGATGAACGATCGACTTTACGTTCGCCTTGGTGACGATCAAAAAGTCGGGGCCGTCGAGGAAGGCGAGAATCTCCGGCGTCGTGGTCACGGCGTCCTTGCCGGTGCGCAGCACGAGAACGTCGGGGTTGGAAAGGATGCCAAGGCCGGCGCCCTTGTCCCGCTCGACCTTGGCGTCGGCCCCCTTGCCCGAATAGACATATTCGCGCATGCCGAGGAAGGTGAAATTTTCGTCGCGCAGCCAGGCCAGGAAGGCAACCGCTTCGGCATGTTCGGCCTTCCTGCGGCCGGCGCCATTGGCCGAAAGTTCGGCGATCACCCCGTCGAGCTTGGCAAGCATCGGCTTCCAGTCCGAGACCGAAAGGCGGACCTGTTCGAGCACGGCCTGGACGCGTTTGACGAGATCGGCAGCCTGGGCGGAGTTCAGCGGGGCGATATGCAGCTGGATATGGCTGACGCGCGTGGCCGGATCGCTCGGGTGGTCGGCGGAATAGAGCGCGGGGGCTTTGCCCTTTTCCATGACGAGGATGGGATGCACGGCCATGAAGAGATCGCGGTAGGTGCTCGTCACCTCACCCATGACCGACTCATATAGGAAAGGCATGTTGTGGTCAGTCACCGACAGCACCGAGACGGCGGTGCCGCCAGGCGTCACCTCGGCAATTGTGTCGATGCTGACGCGGGGCGCCTTGCCGTTCCACGCAGCAAGTTCCTTTGCCGAATGTACGGCGGCGCGCGCCAGCATGTCGGGCGCATAGAGTTCGAGGTCATCATTGCTGGCGCGGCCGAAAAGAATTTCCGGATCGAGATGAGGTTCGCTCACCGCCTCAGCGATCTTGCGCGCAGTTTCGATCTGCTTTTCTCGTTTCGGATTGTTTCTGGCAGCCATGAGTCGCCTCCCCGCAATGGACTGATTTTGTCGCAAGCTAGCAGAAGATTTCTCGAAAAAATCCCTAAAATCGTGGCCGCGGTGATTGTTTTGATGCTTTTCTGACCGCGGAAATGGGAATTATCAGAGATTTTTCGCTTTCGAAGCGAGTTTGGACGGCCCTCTCCGGGGTTTGCTTCCGCTGCACATTTTCATGCTCACGTGAAGAATGGTTGACAGGCCGGCGTCAAAAAGATCATCAAACGCCATCATCATTTCGGACCTCGGTTTCATGTCGGAAAATGCAGCGGGAGCAGTCATTGTTATTTCCAGCCATGTCGTGCGCGGCTCGGTTGGGAACCGGGCGGCGGTGTTTGCGCTGGAGACGCTCGGCCATCCGGTCTGGGCGCTGCCGACCGTCGTTCTGCCCTGGCATCCCGGCCATGGCCGTTCGACGCGGCTGACATTTGCCGAAGCGGACTTCGACGCGGCGATCGACGATCTGATCCGCGCGCCGTGGATCGGTGAAGTGAGGGCGGTGCTTTCGGGCTATTTCGGCAATGCCGCCCAGGCACGCTCCGTCGCCCGGCTGATCGCTGCGCTCCGGCAGAACAATCCCGAACTGCTTTATGTCTGTGACCCTGTCATGGGCGATCTCGGCGGCCTCTACGTGCCCGAAGCGACGGCGGAGGCCATTCGCGATCATCTCATCCCGCTGGCTTCGCTCGCGACGCCGAATCGGTACGAGCTCGCCTGGCTGTCGGGAGCAGCGCTCGACGACAACAGCGCAATCATGGAGGCGGCACTGGCGCTCGGACCGTCGCGTATGCTCGTCACCTCGGCGGTGCCCATGATGGCAGGCGGCACCGGCAATCTCTACCTTTCCGGCCGTCACGCGCTGCTTGCCGAGCACCGCGTCGTCGAGAACCCGCCGAATGGCCTCGGCGATCTGCTGGCCGCCGTTTTTCTGTCGCGCCTGCTGTCAGGCCTCGAGGATGAAAAGGCATTGCAGCTTGCCACAGCCAGCGTGTTCGAAGTTCTTGCACGTGCGGTCAAGCGCGGCAGCAATGAGTTGATGCTGGCAAGCGATGCGTCCAGTCTTTCGACGCCAATGGCCATGGTGCAGATGCGCCGGTTGGTTCACCCCGCGCAACGGCGGAAAAATTGACGCATTTGCCAATGCGCCCATTTTGCGGTGCAGCAGTTGATCTTGTCCTCGGCGCGCGCTAATCCAGAGGCATGCAGCGTTTTCCAAACACTCTTCTGAACGGTTATCGCAACTTCATGAACGGGCGTTATGCCGACGCCCGCGACAGGTATCGGCAACTTGCCGAAAACGGTCAGAGTCCCAGCACGCTGGTCATTGCCTGTTCGGACTCGCGTGCGGCTCCCGAGCTGATCTTCGATGCCGGCCCGGGCGAGCTTTTCGTCGTCCGCAATGTAGCCAATATGGTGCCGCCCTATGAGCCGGACGGCAATTTCCATTCGACATCGGCCGCTCTGGAATTTGCCGTGCAGGCGCTGAAGGTTTCGGATATCGTGGTGATGGGCCATGGCCGCTGCGGGGGGATCCGTGCGGCACTTGATCCGAATGCCGAGCCGTTGTCACCCGGCGATTTCATCGGACGGTGGATGTCGCTGGTCAAACCGGCAGCCGAGCAGATCCAGAGCAATGACGTGATGACCGCGGCCGAGCGGCAAACTGCGCTCGAGCGTGTCTCCATCCGCAACTCGATCGACAATCTCAGAAGCTTTCCGAATATCAAGGCGCTCGAAGAAGCGGGAAATCTTCATCTTCATGGCGCCTGGTTCGACATTTCGACGGGTGAACTCTGGGTGATGGACGCCGATACCCGTGACTTCATTCGCCCGGAAATCCAGGGATAGGCGGGTTTAGCAGTTTTTTAACGATTGCTGCTAAGCTTCTTCGGAATTGGTCGCGCACGACCGACGTTTGATCAACGTGGCGATTGGCGATGAAGTTCGAGACCATCAAAAAGGTAATCCTGGCTGCCATCATGCTGCCCTTCGTCTTCATGGTCATTGAAGGCGTCATCCTCCTGCGGTCTTCGCTCAAGGAATACAGGGATCTTGAGAAGGATCGGCAGTTTGCCGATGTGCTTGCCCGCGCTGGGTCCATCGCCGCCACTGAGATCCTGGCTGAAATCGGCGCCACGCGTCGGTATATCGCCCAGCCAAGCGGCCCGGCCGCCGCCGAGATGCAGCGAAGCCGGGCGATGCTCGATCACGAACGCCGCGCTTTCTATGCCAGCCTCCCCTCTCGCGATGTGCTGGACAAGGGGCTTGTCGACGAATTGTCGGCTCTCAACCTTGCCTACAGCCGTATTGTGGCTGCGCGAAGCGCAGTCGACCAAGGCCGTTATATCAACAGCGATCCCGGCTACATCTACTGGTATGCGGCCCAGAAGCAGCTCGCCGTCGTCGATGCGCTTTCGCCGTTGATCAGTGATCCGGTACTGCTGCAGAAGTCCAACCAGCTGATGGGCATCCTGCTGACCTATTACGGTGAAAGGCTGATCACCGTCGTCGGTACCCGTTATCTTGACCATGGTTTCGTCGCCAGGTTTCCGGTGGAGTTGTTCGTGCAGGGCAAGGTCATGCTCGGCGATGGGATGGACCATATGGTCTTCCATTCCTCAGACTCAACCGTACGCGACATCACTGCCTATCTCGGCCGTAGCAACCAAGTGAAGGCGAATGCGATTACCGATTCCATCCTTGCCGGATCGCGGCCTACGCGCGAGGCGCGCGATATCTGGGCGGTGGCGCAGAACGAGCGCATGGCCTTCCTCCAGCACAAGATCGTCGAAGCCGCCAATGATATCCACGAGACCGGCGAAAGCCTTTCGGCGCGTGCGCACGTTCACCTGACGCTGATCTTCGCGCTCTGCGCCGGCCTGCTCATTCTCGCCACCCTGGTGATGCTTCTGGCGGCAAGGGGGCTGCGTCTTATTGATCGACTGACCAGGGATCGCGAGACGCTGGTGGGCGAGTTGCGCAACGCTGCCCAAACCGACCTTCTGACCGGTCTTTACAACAGGCGTGGCTTCGAAGTCGCTGCGTCAGCGCTTCTTACCCAAGCCGAACACGGGTCCCGTTGGATCTCGGTCGTGCTCTTCGACCTCGATCATTTCAAGAAGATCAACGATGTTCACGGCCATGACGCCGGCGATGCCGTGCTACGACATGTTGCGAGAGTGGCGCGTGAGAATTTCCGTTCTTTCGATCTCCTGGTGCGCCACGGCGGCGAGGAATTCCTGGTGCTTCTGCCGGATTCGACGCCCAATGACGCAGCAGTCATCGCCCAACGCGTGCGCCTGGCGATCGAGATGGCGGAAATTCCTCTGCCGAGCGGCGAATTGATCAAGGTGACGGCGAGCTTCGGATGCGCTGGCCGGGCGAACAACGCCGCCAACCGGAACTTCGAGGATCTGGTCAAACGGGCCGATCTGGCACTTTACGCCGCCAAGGCCTCCGGCCGCAATTGTGTCATTTCCGAGCCGGTCGTGCCGGCCCTTCCGCAGGAGGAGCGACGCAAGGCGGGATCGGTCGGCGGTTTTGATTCCCGCATATGAAAAACGCCGCATATCGCAGCGGCGTTTCCGGGTGTCGTTATCAATGAAGGCTTATCTGCCGCCGTCGATCTGCTGGCCGATATAGGCGATCGCCTGCTGATAGACGCTGGCCGCGTTCCAGCCCTGGATAGCGGCGAAATTCGGCTCGCCCGGCTGATAGCCGGCGCCGGCGCGCCAGCCGTGGCCCTTGAGGAAATTTGCGGTCGAGGCCAGTGCATCGGCGCGGGAGCCGACCATGTCGACCCGGCCGTCGCCATCGCCGTCGGCGCCGAACCGCACGACGTTGCGCGGCAGAAACTGCGTCTGGCCGATTTCGCCATGGGCGGCGCCCCTGGCCTGCGGGCTCAGATAACCCTCGGAGACCAACTGGAGCGCCGCATAGAGCTGGTCGGTGAAATATTCCGAACGGCGGCAGTCGTAAGCCAGCGTCGAAACAGCTGACAGCGTATGCTGGTTGCCCATATAGCTGCCAAAACCGGTCTCCATGCCCCAGATGGCAATCAGAGGGCCGGCCGGGACACCGAAACGGCGCTCGATCGACGCAAACAGAGCCTGGTTGGCGGCCTTCATACTGCGGCCGCGGGAGATGATTGCGGCGCCTCCGCGCTTCTTCATGAAGGCGTCGAAGGATAGCTTGAAGCTTTTCTGGCCACGGTCGGCAGCGATGGTCGGCTTGTTGTAGCTGACATTGGCGAAAGCGCGATTGAGAACCGACTGGCTGACGCCGCTTGCGGCTGCCGTCTGCTTGAAATCGCTAACCCAGGCCTCGAAGCCGGCGCCGGTATTGCCACATTGTGCACCCTGCGCGAATGCCGGTATCGCGTGGAGGACGCCCATTGCCGCAGCGGCCGCCAGAAACAACTTTGTCATGCGCATTGAGAAACCCCGCTCTCGATCTGCATAGTTTTTAGGCGGGCAAGAGAATGCCAGCCGCTCGCGATTTTCTCACGATCGCCTTTTAGCGAGCGCTTATACAGTTGTATTTGCCCCCGGAAAAAGCCCCGCTCGACGAGCAGGGCTTTAACATATTATGGTTTACAAATGGTATCAGGCTGCCTGCTTGCGCGGCTTGACCAGGCCGCGATTGACGAGAAGCTCGGCGATCTGGATGGCGTTCAGCGCCGCGCCCTTGCGCAGGTTGTCGGAAACCACCCACATATTGAGGCCATTTTCGACCGTTGCATCCTCGCGGATGCGTGAGATGTAGGTCGCGTCTTCGCCGGCGGATTCATACGGCGTGATGTAGCCGCCGTTCTCGCGCTTGTCGATGACGAGGCAGCCCGGCGCGTCGCGCAGGATATCGCGAGCCTGATCGGCGGTGATCTCGTTTTCGAATTCGATGTTGACCGATTCCGAATGACCGATGAAGACGGGCACACGCACCGCCGTGCAGGTCACCTTGATCTTCGGGTCGAGCATCTTCTTCGTCTCGGCCAGCACCTTCCACTCTTCCTTGGTATAGCCATCCTCCATGAAGACGTCGATATGCGGGATGACGTTGAAGGCGATACGCTTGGTGAACTTCTTGTTCTCGATCGGGTCGGCAACGAAGACGGCGCGCGTCTGGTTGAAGAGTTCGTCCATGCCGTCCTTGCCGGCGCCGGAGACCGACTGATAGGTGGAGACGACGACGCGCTTGATCTTGGCGAAGTCGTGCAGCGGCTTCAGCGCCACAACCAGCTGCGCGGTCGAGCAATTCGGATTGGCGATGATGTTGCGCTTGGTGAACTGCGTGACGGCGTCCGGGTTGACTTCCGGCACGATCAGCGGCACGTCGGCGTCATAGCGCCAGGCCGAGGAATTGTCGATGACGACGCAGCCCTGCTGGCCGATCTTCGGGGAGAACTTCTTGGAGACCTCGCCGCCGGCCGACATCAGGCAGATGTCGGTATCGGAGAAATCGTAATTCTCCAGATTGGAGACCTTCAGCGTCCGGTCGCCATAGGACACCTCAGTGCCCTGGGAACGCGCCGAGGCGAGCGCCACGACTTCATCGGCGGGGAAGCCGCGTTCGGAGAGGATGTTGAGCATCTCCCGGCCGACATTTCCGGTGGCTCCCGCAACTGCTACTTTGAAACCCATTTCTCAAGCTCTCTTTCTCTTCTCTCCTCTTGTCCGGTGAGGGGAAAGGCGCGACGGATCGCGTCTTCCTGTCCCCAGCCGAGCCGGGGAGAGAGCGGCAGGCCAGAGACGTCAGACGGTTTTCGTCGTCGTTTTGGCCTTAGTTTTGGAAGAAACCGGAACGGCAATTTCCACCCCGGCAACCCGTGCCCGGTCATCGCATGCGGCAATGGCGTGTTCGTCGCGAACCATGGAGATTCCTTTTCCGCTGTTGCTCTTAGAAGGTTTTCCACAGGAGTCAAGGTTTTTGCTTGAGCAGTCGGCAGGCGAAAGGAACCGCCGCAAGCCGGGCGTTTTGACATACCGGAAGATATCCCGACCAGGTTAATGTCGCGCCACCAATATCGGCCTCGTCCTGCGGCGATACCGACCGTCACCTTGTCAGCACCCGTGCTTCTGCCTGTCGGCGGCTTGCCACGCCAATCGCCGGCGCAGGCGCTGAGTATAGCAGGTCTGCTTTCGCAAACCAGGTGAGGCCCGTCCGCCTCCAAAATCGCGTTGCGCGCAGGAGGTCGAACAACCGCCCGATGCGGACCACGAAGCGCGCCGCCATTAGACTAAAGTCATAATCCCAAAGCATCTCTCTTTGCGGGCCATATTTTCTGGCACACTCTCGTCAGGCGTGTCGCGGCCAGGGGTATGCTTTGAGGAAAGCAGGTCGCGCGCGTTGCTCATCACTCTGTGGAGGACAGACAATGGCAAATGTCGCAAGCATCGACGGCGCGAAGGCCGGCCCGATGACCGGCGAGGAGAAGAAGGTCATCTTCGCCTCTTCGCTCGGCACTGTTTTCGAATGGTATGACTTCTATCTCTACGGTTCGCTCGCCACTTATATCGGCGCGACCTACTTCACCCAATATCCCGAGGCAACGCGCAATATCTTCACACTTCTCGCCTTTGCCGCCGGCTTCCTGGTGCGGCCCTTCGGCGCATTGGTGTTCGGCCGTCTCGGCGACCTCGTAGGACGTAAATACACCTTCCTGGTGACGATCCTGATCATGGGTTTTTCAACCTTCCTCGTCGGCATCCTGCCAGGTGCGGCCAGCATCGGCATCGCAGCTCCCATCATCCTGATCGGCCTTCGGCTGCTGCAGGGCCTGGCGCTCGGTGGTGAATATGGCGGCGCGGCAACCTATGTCGCCGAACATGCGCCGAACGGGCGGCGCGGCTACTTCACCTCATGGATTCAGACGACGGCGACTCTCGGCCTCTTCCTGTCGCTGATCGTCATCATCCTGGTTCAGTCGCTGATGGGTCCGGTTCAATTTGCGGCCTGGGGCTGGCGTATTCCGTTCCTGGTCTCGGTCGTGCTGCTCGGCATTTCCGTCTGGATCCGCCTGAAGATGAACGAATCGCCTGCGTTCCAACGCATGAAGGCGGAAGGCAAGGGTTCAAAGGCGCCGCTCAGCGAAGCCTTCGGCCAATGGAAGAACGCCAAGATCGCCATCATCGCGCTTCTCGGCGCCACAATGGGCCAGGCGGTCGTCTGGTACGGCGGCCAGTTCTATGCGCTGTTCTTCCTGCAGAACGTACTCAAGGTGGATCTGCAATCGGCCAATATCATGGTCGCGATCGCCCTGTTGCTGGGAACGCCGTTCTTCGTCATCTTCGGCGGCCTCTCCGACAAGATCGGCCGCAAGCCGATCATCATGGCGGGCCTTCTCATAGCCGCGGTGACCTATCACCCGCTGTTCAAGGCGATGACCTGGACGGCGAATCCGGCGCTTGCCGAGGCACAAGCCTCGATCCGCGCGACGGTCACGGCCGATCCGGCGGATTGCAGGTTCCAGTTCAACCCGACGGGCACGGCGAAATTCACCAGCTCCTGCGATGTGGCAACGGCCTTCCTGACGAAAAACTCGGTGCCATACGATGTCGTGCCAGGTCCTGCCGGGCAGCCGGCAACGGTGAAGGTCGGTAACCAGACGGTCACGAGCTTCGACGCCCTTGCCGCCGGCGACAAAGCGAAGAGCATGACCGCCGCCTTCGAAAAGGGCGTGAACATTGCGCTTCACGATGCCGGTTATCCGCTTAAGCGCGGCGCCGCCAAGGTGCCGGACTCCAAGCTAGATGCCTTCATCGCCGCCAATCCGGAACTGGCGCTCAATGCCGAAGCCGTGCGCGCGGGCGAGAAAGAAACGATGCCGGTCGCCAAGCTGGTGGAAGGCAAGCTGCTGACCGCCGATGAGGCCAATGGCGTCACCGACATGGCAGTCTATAACATCGCCAATGCCGGCAACTTCGCCATGACCGCCGATCCCGCCCGTGTCAACTGGGTCGGCACGGTTGCGATCCTCTTCGTCCTCGTCCTCTATGTGACGATGGTCTACGGCCCGATCGCAGCCCTTCTGGTCGAGCTCTTCCCAACCCGTATCCGCTATACCGGCATGTCGCTGCCCTATCATATCGGAAACGGTTGGTTTGGCGGCCTGCTGCCGGCGACGGCCTTTGCGATGAGCGCCGCTGCGGGCGACATCTATTACGGTCTCTGGTATCCGATCGTGTTTGCGGCGATCACGCTGGTGATCGGCCTGATCTTCCTGCCCGAAACGAAGAACAGGGACATCCACGCAATGGATTGATGACGCGTTCGCTTCTGACAAGCTTTCAGAAAACGGCCCGGCGCTCACAAGGCGTCGGGCTTTTTCCTATTACAGCGCCGCGCGTCTTATTGGACGCGCAAAGGACGCTGTAACATTCAAATGGCTGCATCATTTATGCTTAAATCGATTCTGATTTAAGGAATTATGCAGTGCGGAACAGGCGCTTGGCGAGCGGCCAGCCATCCGGCGCCAGTTTGAAGAGCAGACCGCAACGGGCATAGACGATCGCGGTCAGCAGGGAGAACCAGCCGCCAAAGGCAAGACCGGCGATGACGTCGCTCGGATAATGAGCGCCGACCATGACCCGTGTCATGCCGAACCAGATGGCACAGGCGATAAAGGCAACGCGGTAGCGCGGAAACAGAAGCGCGAAGGCGGCGAAGAAGGCGCCGACCGTGGTGGAATGGCCGGAGGGAAAACTTTCGAAAGCCGCACGGCCTGAAAAAGGCGTGAAAGAAAAGATACCGTAATCGTGGAAGTGATCGGGACGCGCCCTTCCAATCGCCCGTTTCAGGAGATTGGCGAGAAGCCCGGAGAAGACGACCGTGGTGAAGAGATAGGCGCCGATCCAGCTGATATAAAGCGCCTGTGCCTTCGAACGCGCCGCCTTCAAGAGCTTGTAGCCCGCCCTGCCCTGAAAGAAGAGCAGGATGCTGGTGCAGATCAGCCAGGCGGAATCGCCGAAACCGGTCAGGAACTCGCCCAGCTGCTTCACCGACGCGGGAGGCTCGCTGGCGCCGATCGGCGCGTCGAAGAGCAGCATGGAAAGGAGCACGGCGTTGATCGTGATGAAGAGACAAGCCTGCCAGCGCAAAGGCGGCATCGTGGCGTCACTCCGGCGCCAGCGCCTGTCCAGGGAAATCCAAAATGCCCGCATTCAGTCGTCCGTTCGAATTAGAATTCGAGCGCCGCGCGTCCGACAGGCGCTCCATCACTTTGAACTGGCGCATAAGCCGGAAAATCGTTTCCAGCTGGAAGTATGCACCGTGAAATCCGGCGCAAAAATACACGAGATTATGGCCAAGGATAGCCCGTTTTGGCTAATTCGACCGAACCGGCGGTTGTCATCCCTGAAAAAGCCCTCCGCATACGTGATGCGAAGGGCGTGAAACTGTTTCACGTGAAATATATCAGGCCGCCAGCGCCTTGAACTCGGCAAGGATCGCATCGCCCATTTCGACGGTGCCGACCTGTCTGCAGCCGTCGGCCATGATGTCGCCGGTGCGGATGCCCTTGTCGAGCACGTTGGCAATCGCCCTTTCCAGATCGTCGGCTTCCTTCACCATGTTGAAGGAGTAACGCAGGCACATGGCGAAGGAGGCGATCATGGCGATTGGATTGGCGATGCCCTTGCCGGCAATATCGGGGGCCGAGCCGTGCACCGGCTCATAGAGCGCCTTGCGCTTGCCGGTCTTGCCGTCGGGCGCGCCGAGCGAGGCCGAAGGCAGCATGCCGAGGGAGCCAGTCAGCATGGCGGCGACGTCGGAGAGCATGTCGCCGAAGAGATTGTCGGTGACAATGACGTCGAACTGCTTGGGCTGGCGCACGAGCTGCATGCCGCCGGCGTCGGCCAGCATATGTTCGAGCTGGACGTCGGAATATTTCGCCCTGTGCGTCTCGGTCACCACCTGGTTCCAGAGCACGCCCGACTTCATGACGTTGCGCTTTTCCATGGAGCAGACGCGGTTCTGGCGCGTGCGGGCCATTTCGAAGGCCACGCCGGCGATGCGTTCGATCTCGTAGGTATCGTAGACCTGCGTGTCGATGCCGCGCTTCTGGCCGTTGCCGAGGTCGATGATCTCCTTCGGCTCGCCGAAATAGACGCCGCCCGTCAGCTCGCGGATGATCAGAATATCAAGGCCTTCGACCAGTTCCGGCTTCAGCGACGAGGCCGAGGCGAGGGCCGGATAGCATATGGCGGGGCGCAGGTTTGCGAAGAGCTGCAGGTCCTTGCGCAGGCGAAGCAGGCCGGCTTCCGGGCGCACGTCGTAAGGCACGCTATCCCATTTCGGGCCGCCGACGGCTCCGAAGAGAACGGCATCGGCGGCAAGCGCCTTCTGCATGTCGGCTTCCGAGATCGCCGCGCCATGGGCGTCATAGGCAGAACCGCCGACAAGGCCTTCCTCGGTGACAAAACCGGCATCCATCGTCTCGTTCATATAGGTGATGATCTTGCGGACCTCGCCCATGGCCTCGGGACCGATGCCGTCACCCGGCAGCAGGAAAAGATTGCGCGCTGTCATGAAACCCTCCTGGAAAAACAAGTTGCGGCTTCTTAGACCCCGGAAATGGGCATTTCAAGCGAGAGAAAGGGTGAATCGGTACGCTTCGCTCTCAGCGCGCCGATGGTTGCTCCGAGGCCGGCAACCGGATTAGAACGGCAGGCTCAGTATTTATTTTCCCGGATGTCGCCCATGCCTTCAGCACCCCTTCATCTCGACACGCCTCTGGTTCGAACAGCATCTGGCTACAGCGCCAGCGGCAAGCCGCTCTGGCTGAAGCTCGATGCACTTCAGCCTTCCGGCAGCTTCAAGCTGCGTGGCGTTGGCCGGCTTTGCCAGCACGAGGTGGAAAAAGGCGCGCGCGAGATCTTCTGCGCCTCGGGCGGCAATGCCGGTATTGCCGCGGCCTTTGCCGGCCGGGCGCTCGGCGTGCCGGTCACGATCGTCGTGCCGGAGACGACGGCGGCCGATGTTCGGGAGACGATTGCCGCAACCGGTGCGAATGTGCTTGTCCATGGAGCGGTTTTCAACGAAGCCAATGCCTATGCGATCGAACTCGCCCGCAGCTGCAAGGCGAGCTATGTGCATCCGTTCGACCATCCGCTTCTGTGGGATGGTCATGCCACGCTGATCGATGAGGTCGTGGCCAAGGGTGCGACATTCGACTGCGTCGTCACCAGTGTCGGCGGCGGCGGACTGCTTGCCGGCATTGTCGAAGGGCTGAAGCGAAACGGCCTAACCGACGTGCCCGTCATCGCGGTTGAAACCGAAGGGGCGGCTTCGCTACATAAAAGCCTGCAGGCGAACGAGCGTGTTACCCTCCCAGCCATCACCTCAATCGCCACGTCGCTCGGTGCACGGCAGGTGGCGCAGCATGTCTTCGAGCTGCCGAAGCAGCATCCGATCGAAAGCGTCGTCGTCAGCGACGGCGATGCCGTTGCCGCCTGCCTGAAGTTTGCCGATGCGCACCGCCTCCTCGTGGAGCCGGCCTGCGGTGCGGCGCTGGCCGTTGCCGATGTGCATGCCGGTCTGCTTCAGCGCTTTGACAGCCCGCTCATCGAAGTCTGCGGCGGCATCGGCGTGTCGCTGGAAAAACTGAAACTCTGGAAAGAGAAATTTCTCTGAGCTGCGGCGAGGATGTTGCAGCGTCCTTGCGCGTGTGAAAGAAAAAGCCGGGCGAAAGCCCGGCTTGATCAATCGGCAATTCGTCAGGGCTTAAGCGGCCCATGGGTGCGACGCGGCGTTCTTCTTTTCGAACTCATCGATCGCCTTGCCCTTTTCCAGCGTCAGACCGATATCATCGAGGCCGTTCAGCAGGCAGTGGCGCTTGAACTCGTCGAGATCAAATTTGATGGAGCCGCCATCGGGGCCGGTGATCTCGAGGTTCTCGAGGTCCACCGTGAGGATGGCATTGGAGCCGCGCGAGGCGTCGTCCATCAGCTTGTCGAGATCTTCCTGGCTGACCTTGATCGGCAGGATGCCGTTCTTGAAGCAGTTGTTGTAGAAAATGTCGGCGAAGCTCGTGGAGATCACGCAGCGGATGCCGAAATCGAGCAGCGCCCAAGGAGCGTGTTCGCGCGAGGAACCGCAGCCGAAATTGTCGCCGGCGACAAGGATCTTGGCGTCGCGATAGGCCGGCTTGTTCAGCACGAAATCGGGATTTTCGGAGCCGTCTTCATTGTAGCGGGCTTCGGCGAAAAGGCCCTTGCCGAGACCCGTACGCTTGATGGTCTTCAGATAGTCCTTCGGAATGATCATGTCGGTGTCGATGTTGACGACCGGCAGGGGCGCTGCAACGCCCGTGAGCTTCACGAATTTATCCATGACCCATGCTCCATTCAGCAAATCTACTTTCCTGAATGTGCATCTAGTCCAGTTTTTTGCCGAAATGAAGGAGAATCTTTCTAAAGTGGCGGCCACGCGACGTTCGCGTGGCCTGGCGACGGTGCACGGCCTGTTACTCGGCGGGCGCGTTCAAGCCCCAGAGGACGCCGAACGGATCGCGAAGCTGGCCGTAGCGGTCACCCCAGAACATCAGTTCGACCGGCATGACGACTTCAGCGCCGGCGGCCACCGCACGATCCCACCAGAAATCGATATCGTCGATAACAAGCTGGATGGCGAAGCCTTCATGGCCTTTGAAGGGATGGCCGTATTCAGGATAGGCATCCGCCAGCATGAGGGAGCTGTCATTGATATAGAGATGAATGTGCATCGTCCGGCCGCTTTCATCGACCGGCACCCTGTGGGCCTCTTCGGCGCCGAAGGCCTTCTTGTAGAATTCCGCGGCTTTTACTGCGCCATCGACAGTGAGATAGGGCAGCAGGCCATTCTTCACCGGCGGCAACTTGGCCGGTTTGTTTTCCGTCGTCGTATCCATGCTCGTCCTCCATCGTTTTTGAGCGCCGGCTGAAAGCCTGGCTGCTTCAAAGACGTATCACGGAAGCATGATCCGACAGTGTCGGCGAGTTTTTTTGAAGGCAGGTCTTAGAGATCGATGATCGTGCCGCGACCATCGTTCCAGATGCGCATTTCCGGCTTACCGTTGTTTGCCTTGGCGCGGACGGGGGCGGGCTTCATCTTCATCGAAAGCGCGCGTCCGACCATGAGCACGGTCAGGATGCCGCCGACGGCAAGCGTCACCGAGAAGGTGAGAAGCAGCATGGCGACAAAGAAGGTGGCGCCGGCAAGCATGAAGAAGATGGAGCGAATGTTCTGCATGGTTTGAAACCTTTCTACCGAAAGGAATGTGGTTCTTCTTTTTTCTGTCTGCAAGGCAAGCATGGCTTTTTGTTGTCTTGCCGCGTTCTGAGAAGCTTGGCACTAATGGCTGATGAACCAAATCCCGCCTTTCCGTTCCTTAAGTCTGCGCCGCTCGGTGCTGAGTGTGCCCGCCATCAATCTGCGCGCCCTCGAAAAGAGCCATTCCCTTGATTGTGATGCCGTTATTTTCGATCTGGAGGATTCGGTCGCGCCCGAGAACAAGGGGCAAGCGCGGGAAAATCTGCGTGCTTTTTTTGCCGGGCCGCCGCTTGCGGGCAAGGAAAGGGTCATCCGCATCAATTCTTTGTCATCTGAATTCGGGGCGGCGGATCTCGATCTGGTCAAGGCGCTTTTGCCCGACGCCGTTCTCCTGCCGAAGGTGGACGAGCCTCGAGTTATCGCTGAGACCAGCGATCTGCTTGCCGATGCACAGGCGCCGGAGGAGCTGCGCATCTGGGCGATGATCGAGACGCCGCGCGGCGTGCTGAATGTCGGGGCGATCGCCGAATCCGGCTGCATGCCGGGGGCACGGCTCGATTGCCTCGTCGTCGGCCTCAACGACCTGCGCAAGGAAACGGACGTCCTGTCGCAGCCTGGGCGAAGCTTTCTCGTGCCCTGGCTGATGCAGATCATCCTGGCGGCCAAGGCTTATGGGCTTGATGCGCTCGACAGCGTCTTCAACGATTTCCGGGATGCCGAAGGTTTCGACGTCGAATGCGGGCAGGGTCGCGCCATGGGTTTTTCCGGCAAGATGTTGATCCACCCCTCGCAGATTTCGGCCGCCAACCGGCATTTCGGCCCGAGCGAGGAGGAGATTGCCGAAGCGCAGGCAATCATATCAGCCTTTGCGGATCCGGCTGCCAGGGGCCTCAACGTCATCAATGCGAACGGGCGGATGATCGAGCGGCTGCATCTTGTCCAGGCCGAAGCTCTGGTTCATAAAGCTCACCTGATTTCTGCAAGAAAGCCCGCCTGATGAAACTCTATCGCTTCCTGACCGGCCCCGACGACGCTTCCTTCTGCCACAAGGTCACCGCCGCCCTCAACAAGGGCTGGTCGCTGGAGGGTTCGCCGACCTATGCCTTCAATGCGGCAACCGGCGCGATGCAGTGCGGCCAGGCAGTCGTCAAGACTGTCGAAGGCAAGGATTACGATCCGGAGATGAAGCTCTCCGAGCAATAGCGTCTTCTGCCGGACGCGCGGTTTCAGCGTTCGGCGGCTTCCTCGGCGCTGGCCTCGATCCGCTCCATATCCTCGTCGCTCAGCCCAAAATGGTGGCCGATCTCGTGGATCAGGACGTGGGTGATGATATCGCCGAGCGTCTCGTCGTTCTCGGCCCAATAATCGAGAATGGGGCGCCGGTAGAGGCGGATGTGATTCGGCATTTCGCCGGTTTCCACCGTGAAACGTTCGGAAATGCCCCTGCCCTCGAAAAGGCCGAGCAGATCGAAAGGGGTTTCCAGCGCCATATCCTCGAAAACGTCGTCATCGGGAAAATCCTCGATCTCGATCGTGAGGTTGGTCGTCAGCTGGCGGAATTCATCGGGCAGATGGCTGTAAGCCTCCATGGCCAGCGACTCGAAAGTGCTGATCGTCGGCGCATGGCGGTCCCGCCAATCATCGCTCTGGTCTATGCGGGCCATGAATATTCCTTCCTTTGCGGGCCCATATAGAACCTTTGCCGCCGATTTTCGAGTGCGGAATCAAAGGCAGGAATAAATTCATAGAAAATGGTTGTTGACTCTTCCTCAGCTCTCTGGAATCCATAAGAACATAACAGGAACAAGACGGACGGAGTAAACGCCATGGCGCAGAACGCCTTGGCGCGCGAGCGGCTTTTTGCGCTCCGCGAAACCATCGCCAAGCTGGAAGGAAAACCTGCGCCGGCACTTGCGGCAGCGGAGCGGGAAGCCCTGGCTTCGGGGAGGACCGGGCGGCAGGATGCGGAACGGAATGGGCGCGGACAGCGCCTGCCGTTCGGCGTGACACCGCTCGACGAAGCGATGGAAGGCGGGCTGCCGCTCGATGCGATAACGGAAATCCGTTCCACGCTTTTGCGGGATGCGGGAGCCGCCTGTGGGTTCGCACTTGCGGCCGCAGCGCTGCTGCAGCGGGTGGAGGAGGAGGCGAGCGACTGTTCGCCAATACTCTGGATCGGCGATACGGTCTCGACGATGGAGGCTGGCCTTCCCTATGCGGTAGGTCTGCAGGATTTCGGCTTGCGGCCCGAGCGTTTCCTGCAGGCTTTGCCGCGCAAGCTCGATGAGGCGCTCTGGCTTGCGGAAACCGCGGTGGAAAGCGGTGCCTTTTCGGTCGTCATCCTGGAGATCAGGGGCAATCCTGTACATTTCGGTCTGACCGAGAGCCGGCGGCTCGGTCTTCGCGCCAAGGCGGCCGGCCGGCCTCTCTTCCTGCTTCGGCAGGCGGGAGAGGAGGAGGCAAGCAGCGCCGTCTTCCGGCTGCTTGCCCAGCCCGCACCGTCCGGCATGCGGGCTCTGTCAGATGGATCGAGGCTTGCCGGCAGCATCGGCAATCCGGTTTTTCGTCTCAGCCTGGAGAAGAGCCGTAACCCGGCTCCGCTCTCCCTTCTTCTGGAGTGGAACCCTCATGAACGTCAGTTTTTCCCCATCGGCGAACCAAGGCACGCTCTTACTCCAGACGAACGGTCAGCGTATCCTGGCGCTCAGCTTTCCGCATCTTCCGACGGACAGGATCGCCCGCAGAAAATGGGGCCTTTCCTGGCGTTTGAAAGGGCGTCCTGAGGCTGCGCCGATCGTCTGTGCCGGAAAGCACGAGAATGCCATGCGGCTGACGGCGCTGGACGAGGCCGCGGAAGCGCTTGGCCTGAAGAAGGGTCAAGGCGTCGCGGAAGCGCGCGCCATGCACCCGAAGATCGATATCGTCGAGGAGGATCCGGCCGCCGACGCGCGGTTGCTCGAAGCCATCGCCGACTGGTGCGACCGCTATACGCCGCTGGTGGCGATCGACGGACGAGACGGGCTGTTTCTCGATATTAGCGGATGCGTCCATCTTTTCGGCGGCGAGAGAGCGCTGCTGAATGATATTCTCCTCAGGCTCTTCCATATGGGGCTCGACGTCCAGGGTTCGATCTCCTCTTCGCCCGGCCTTTCCTCGGCCGTCGCCCGTTTCGGCAATGGCGGCGTCATCGAAGACGAGGAAATGGAAGATGTGCTGGCGCCGCTGCCGGTCGCCGCGCTTCGGCTGAACGAAGAAACCGTGGCATCGCTGAAGAAGCTCGGGCTGAAATATATCGGCGATGTCATGAACGCGCCGCGGGCGCCGCTGACCCGCCGTTTTGGAGCAAGCTTGCTTTTGCGGCTCGATCAGGCGCTCGGACATGACGAGGAACCGGTTTCGCCGCGCCTGCCGGTTGCGAGCCTTTCGGCCGAGCGGCGGCTGGCCGAACCGATCGGCACCGAAGAGGATATTCTCGCCCTTGCCGGCCAGATCGCCATGTCGCTGAAACCCTCCCTGGAAGCCCGCGGCGCCGGCGGCCGCGTCTTCGAACTCGTGCTGTTTCGGGTCGATGGCCGGATTTTCCGGATTTCTGTCGGCGCTTCACGGCCGCTCAGGGAGCCGAAGCGGATCGCGGATCTTTTTTCCCAGCGTCTGCAGGCAATCCATGACGATCTCGATGCCGGATACGGTTTCGAGATCCTGCGGCTGAATGTCGTGCGCCATGAGCCCTTCGAGGACACGCAGGGCGATTTCGATGGCGGCCGGCAAAGAGAGATATCGCTTGCAGCTTTCATCGACCGCGTCTCGGCGCGCCTTGGCGCGGACTGTCTTCAAAGCTTTCAGCTCCGCGAAAGCCATGTGCCGGAGCGTGCGGTTATCGCATGCCCACTCATGGAGAATTTTCCGCCGCAGCGCAGGAGCGGGGAAAGTCGTCTTTTCCCCGCTCGGAGCGAGCGGCCCCTGAGGCTTTTTGCCAAGCCGGAACCGGTGGAGGCTTTGCTTGCCGAAGTTCCGGAGGGGCCGCCGCAAAGTTTTCGGTGGCGCCGCATTCAGCATCAGGTTCAGCGCAGCGAAGGCCCGGAACGGCTTGCCATGGAGTGGTGGATCGATGGCGCCGACGCCAAAACGCGTGACTATTTCCGTGTCGAAGACAATTCCGGGCATCGTTTCTGGATTTACCGCGAAGGCTTTTACGGTGAAGAGCCGCCGCCGCGCTGGTTCATGCATGGGATTTTCGCATGAGCGCGGCACCTGCATTTTTCGAGATCGGCGCCCGCACCAATTTCTCCTTTCTGGAGGGTGCCTCGAAGCCTGAGGAAATGGTGGTGCAGGCCGCCGCACTGAAACTTTCCGGTCTTGGAATCGCCGATCGGAACTCAGTTGCCGGCGTCGTCAGGGCGCATGCGCAGGCGCAGGAGATCGAAGAGAAATTCAGAAGAAGGTACGAGAAGAATCTCGATGACAGAGAGGAGGAGAAGGTTCTCGACCCAATCCGGATTCAGCCGGGCGCCCGCCTCGTCTTTTCGGATGGAACGCCTGATATCCTTGCCTATCCTGAGAATAGGCGAGGGTGGGCGCATCTCTGCCGTTTGCTGAGTGCGGGAAATCTGAGAGCAGAAAAGGGATCCTGCCTGCTTTACGAGGCGGATATCATGGAATGGGGAGACGAGATGATGCTCGCCCTTGTTCCCAGCCAGGCCGCGGCCATAGGATTTGCGGCCCAACAGGAATTGGAAGCCTGTCTCGCACGTTTCCGGAACCGTTTCGGCAAGGCGTTTCACGTGGCGCTGGCGCCTGCCTATGATGGCCGCGACAGGCAGGTTTTCGCAGCACTTTCCGTGATCGCCGCCCGCTACCGCATTCCTGTCATCGCGACCAATCAGCCGCTCTATCACCATACGGATCGCCGTCCCCTTTCCGATATTGTCATCTCGATCCGCGAGCATGTGCCGATTGCCGAGGCAGGTTTTCTTCTTGCTCCGAATGCCGAGCGTTATCTCAAGGGCCAACGTGAAATGTCCCGGCTCTTTCGGGACTATCCGGAGGCGATTGCCAATACCGGGACATTTTTCGGCAGACTTTCGTTTTCGCTCGATGAGTTGAAACACAATTATCCGCCGGAAAACGATCCTGGCGAGACACCTTATGAAACCCTCGAACGTTTGACGAGGGAGGGGGCTAAGAAGCGCTATCCGGATGGCGTTCCTTCTGAAATCCAGACCCAGATCGACTATGAACTCAATCTCATTCGGGAGAAGAAATACGAGCCTTATTTCCTGACGGTCCATAAGCTCATCCAGCATGCACGTTATGAATTGAAGATCCTGTGCCAGGGCCGCGGTTCTGCCGCCAATTCAGTCATCTGCTATTGCCTCGAGATCACGGAAGTCGATCCGACCAAAAGCACGTTGCTTTTCGACCGCTTCATTTCGATGGATCGCGACGAGCCGCCTGACATCGATGTGGATTTCGAGCATGACCGGCGCGAAGAAGTCATCCAGTACATCTACAGAAAGTATACCAGGGAGCATGCCGGGCTGACGGCCGGTGTCACCACCTATCGCACCCGTTCCGCCGGCCGCGAGGTCTCCAAGGCCTTCGGGCTTTCAGAGGACGTCCAGTCGGCGATCAGCAGCCTGGTCTGGGGCTGGTCGGAGGATAATCTGTCGGAGCGTGATGCCAAGGCGGCGGGGCTCGAGATTTCGGATCCGGTGACATCAAACGTTCTGCGCTATGCGTCCGAGCTTCTCGGATTTCCGCGTCATCTGACCCAGCATGTCGGCGGCTTCGTCATCACACGGGACCGGCTCGATGAAGTCGTGCCGATCATGAAGACGGCGATGCCGGACCGCTACATGATTGAATGGGACAAGGACGATCTCGACAACGTCAAGATCCTGAAGGTTGACGTTCTGGCTCTTGGAATGCTGACCTGCCTCAGAAAGGCTTTTTCACTGCTCGAACTGCATTATGACGTGAAGAAAACCCTTGCCGATCTCGGCAACAGGGAACACGGAGACGAGGGCGTACCGGTTTATGACATGATGTGCCGGGCCGATACGCTGGGCGTCTTTCAGATCGAAAGCAGGGCGCAGATGAGCATGCTGCCCCGGCTGAAGCCGCGACGATTCTACGATCTCGTGATCGAAGTGGCGATCGTCCGTCCGGGACCTATTCAGGGCAATATGGTTCATCCCTACCTGACCCGGCGGGAGCAGTCGCATTCTCCCGGCTTCAAGATCGACTATCCGAAAGACGAGATGATTCCGATCCTCAAACGGACGCTCGGCGTGCCCCTGTTTCAGGAACAGGCGATGCAGATCGCGATCACGGCGGCGGGATTCTCACCTGCCAAGGCCGACCGCCTGCGCCGCTCGATGGCGACCTTCAAGCGGTTGGGAAAGGTCAATGAGTTCAAGGACGATCTGATCAATGGCATGACCAGCAGAGGCTATCCGAGGGATTTCGCCGAACGCTGCTTCAGCCAGATCGAAGGCTTCGGCGAATATGGCTTTCCGGAAAGCCACGCGGCTTCCTTCGCGCTGCTGGTCTATGCCTCGTCCTGGATCAAGGCCTATTATCCCGACGTCTTTTGCGCTGCCATGCTCAATTCGCAGCCGATGGGCTTTTACGCACCGGCGCAGCTCGTTCGGGACGCCAGGGAACACGGGGTCGAAATCCGGCCTGTCGACGTCAATAGATCCAATTGGGATTGCCATCTCGAAGAGGCGGTGTTCGACAGAAATGCCGTCGACAGGCGGCATGCCGATATGCGGGACATCATCAAGGCAAAGCGAGCCGTCCGCCTCGGCTTTCGGCAGGTCAAGGGTCTGTCCGAGAAAGCGCTGGAGAGCCTTCTCGCCAATAGAGGCGATGGTTATGGCTCGGTTCGCGATCTCTGGCTGCGGTCCGGCCTCGACAGAGGCGATATCGAAAGGCTGGCGGATGCCGATGCCTTCGGCTCGATCGGCCTGTCGAGACGTGAGGCGCTTTGGGCGGCAAGAGCCCTTGATACGAAATACGCTCCTGAAAAATTGCCCCTGTTCGACCGGGTGAACCATATCGATCTGCAGGTCGAACCGAAGGCCAGCCTGCCTGACATGCCGCCGGGCGAGCAGGTGATCGAGGACTATCGTTATCTGTCATTATCGCTGAAGGCGCATCCGGTGTCCTTCCTGCGGGAAGAATTCCGGAAGATCGGCATCACGCGCAATGTCGATCTCCTGACGGTGCCGAACGGAAAGAGGGTGACAATTGCCGGTCTGGTGCTGGTACGCCAGCGCCCGGGTTCGGCCAAGGGCGTCATCTTCATGACGCTGGAGGATGAGACCGGCGTTGCCAATGCAATCGTCTGGAGCAAGATATTTGACAAATACCGGGCGGTCGTCATGGGCGCCCGGCTCGTGAAAATCCGTGGCAGGCTGCAAAGCCATAGCGGCGTAATCCATACGGTCGTCGAGCATATCGAGGATATGACGCCGGCTCTTGGCATCCTGCAACGCGAGGCCCGACGTTTCGGGGCCTGCGAGCGCGCCGACGAGGTGCTGAGACCAGGGGTCGACGCACGGCAGAGAAGGCTTGCGAATGCGACGGAGAGGGCGGAATTGGAAAGGCGGGCGAGTGTCACAGGCCGCCATGCCGGTGCGGAGGAAACCGCCGAGGTCATGCCGCGCGGGCGGAACTTTCATTGAGCGGCCGGATCGACCGGGGCATGCGCTCATCCTGTGATCGCCGTACAATTCCACTCGATTTGCAACAGGCCTCGCCCATCGATTCCAATCGATGCGTCGGATTCGAATTTTTTCTTGACAGCCACCATCTTCTTTAGCAGAAAACACGATAGTCAGTGTCATGTTTGGAAATGAAGACGTGCTTGTCTGCAGCTGCAATTACATAACCGACAAGGAAATCCGGGAGGTTATCACCAGCCTTCTCGATGAAGACTGCTGGCAGCTTATCGTGCCTGCGAAGGTCTATCACGCCATGGAAAAACGCGGCCGTTGCTGCGGCTGCTTCCCTAACGTGGTCGACATCATCATCCAGACGACCGAGGAATATCACGCCCGTCGCCACTCGACGGAAGCCGAAATATTTGATTTCATGTCACGCTTGAAGCAATTCCATGAGGAAAACAGGAGAGCGGACATTGAAAGGCGACAAAAAGGTCATCGAGCGGCTTAACGAGGCACTGTTCCTCGAACTCGGTGCGGTCAACCAATATTGGGTTCACTATCGTCTTCTCGAGGACTGGGGCTACACCAAGCTCGCCAAGAAGGAACGCGCCGAATCCATCGAAGAGATGCACCACGCCGATCGGCTCGTTGCACGCATCATCTTCCTCGAAGGCCATCCCAATCTGCAGACGCTCGCACCGCTGCGCATCGGCCAGAACGTCAAGGAAGTCCTGGAAGCCGATCTCGCCGGCGAGTACGACGCCCGCACGGCCTACAAGAAGTCGCGCGATATCTGTCATGAGGCCGGCGATTACGTTTCCATGAAGCTTTTCGAAGAGCTGCTGATGGATGAGGAAGGCCATATCGACTTCCTTGAAACCCAGCTCGATCTGCTCGAGAAAATCGGCGAAAGCAAATACGGCCAGCTCAACGCCGATTCCGCCAACGAAGCCGAATGAATTCCTAAGCAATATCGGCCGTCTCTGACGGCCGGTACTCCCGATCTGAGGTTGTCGGAGACGATCCAGCTGCCAGGCATTCGAATGCACCAGCCATGCCTTCCTCCTGCTGCAAGCCCAAACGCGGTCGCCCTGCCGCAATCAGTCTTCCGATTGAAGCGTTGCCAGGTGCTGAAATTCGGCGACCACCTGGTCGTAGACGGCGCGCTTGAAGGGCACGATCAATCCCGGCAGTTCCTGCATCGGCTTCCACTCCCAGGCATCGAATTCCGGCTCGTGGCCGCCAGGCGGCGGGTTGATGGCAATCTCGCCTTCTTCGCCTTCGAAGCGGAAGGCGAACCAGCGTTGCGTCTGGCCGCGGAATTTTCCCTTCAGCCCGATGCCGATCAGTGCCGGCGGCAGGTCGTAATTGATCCAGTTCCGCGCTTCGGCGAGCAGGGTCACCGTCTTGATGCCGGTCTCCTCGTAAAGCTCGCGATAGGCGGCATCCAGGGGATCCTCGCCTCTGTCGATGCCTCCCTGGGGCATTTGCCAGAGCTGCGGTGAGCCGTCATATTCGGAATTGCCGTCGGGAATGCGTCGCCCGGCCCAGACCAGACCATCGCGGTTCAGGATCATCACGCCGACGCATGGGCGATAGGGCAGATCCTCGGCTTTCACGGTCGCCTGGCTCATCTTCTTCTCCATTCAGGACATCATCTCAGGGGTTTTTAGGATCGTTGGACAACGCCGCGACACCGACGATTTCGATCCCGCGCATCGACGCCTCCTCGCTCCACTTCGCAATGGCGTCGATGCTTTCGTCAAAAGCCGAAGCGATACCAATCGCCTGGCCGTTCTTGCGAGCGACGCGCTCGAGTTCGTCGAGTTTTTTCAAGATGGCGTTGACATCGAGCTGGCCGTCAAGCTGCAGATCGGCAATCGCATAGGGTAGCTCGGTTCCCTTGGCGACCGCCGCCGTTTTCGACTGGGCCGAAGTCCCATCGTCGAGGAAGAGCAGGCCGCGCTTGCGGATGTCGCGCATGACAGGCTCCATGGCGGCGGGGTCGGAGAGGAAACGGCCACCGAGATAGTTCATGATGCCGGTATAGTTGGTGATCTCGCCCATCGCCTTGTGCAAGTTCTCGATATTGCGGGCGACCGGTTTGCTTGTCAGCAGGGTTTCCGGGCCCGGATCATTGGCCGGGTAATCAAACGGCTCAAGCGGCACCTGCAGGAGAATCTCGTGGCCGCCGCGGCGGGCTTCCTGCATCCAGCGCTGCAGACTGTTGCCGCTCGCGGCAAAGGCGAGGGTGATTTCCTCCGGCAGTTCGGCGATGGCGCGCTGCGTTCCCGTCTGGCTGAGCCCAAGGCCGCTGACCACGATGGCGATGCGGATGCCGCGCGCTTGGGATGAAGGACGGGCATATTGGTCCATCGGCCGCCGACCGTCCGGGCCGACGATCGGCAGCCTGCCAAACGCGGTCTCTTCGAGCAAGGCTTCGTTGGGTTGAGCTGCCAGGCGCGGATCCTGGCCGATCTGCATGGCATCGACCAGCACCGGCCCGCTGCCGTCGCGCGGGCGGGGACTGTATTTGGTGACGACGGAGCCATCTCCGGTGACCGTCTGCTCGACATTGGCGCCCGAGCGTGGATCGGCGCGAGGAATGCCGTTCGCCGCCTGATTGGCAGCGGTCGTCGGTGGCGTACCGGACTGTTCATTTGCTGCCTGTTCGGCCGCAGGCGACCTGGCGCGCTCAAGCCCATCGCCACGAAAGGCGGTATAAATAGAAAAGCCGCCTATCGCGAAGAGGCACAGGCTGGCGGCGATGCGGCCGACGCGCAGCACACCCGGACGCCGGCTGCCGGTTTTGCGGTTGCGCCCTAAAGGCGCATGCAGGTCCGTTCCCAATTTTCTCGCCCGCTCCAAAACCGGGAAACAGCAGAAAGGGTCAAGGCCGGGCGAGTGCCCGGCCTTGCGATCATCGATTACTTGGCGACGACGGCCTTATCCGGGTTCGGCGGGAAGGCTGGATCGTTCTTCTTGCCGCGCAGAAGGTCGAGCGCATAGTTCAGCTGAACGTCATCCTTCGGGTCCGGCGGCACATAGGCAACGGAGCCCGAACCCTCGTCGGTTTCGCTCTGGCCCTTGATGTGGCCGCGCAGGCTGGATTCGCCCTCGGTCACCATCTTGCCCTGCAGTTCCTCCGGCAGCGGCTCCTCTACCTTGATGTCGGGCGTAATGCCGGTGCCCTGGATCGAGCGACCGGATGGCGTGTAATAGAGCGCCGTGGTCAGGCGCAGCGCGCCGTTTTCGCCGAGCGGAATGATCGTCTGGACCGAACCCTTGCCGAAGGAACGGGTTCCGAGAATGGTGGCGCGGCGCAGATCCTGAAGGGCGCCGGCGACAATTTCCGATGCGGACGCGGAACCGCCGTTGATCAGGACGATGACCGGCTTGCCATCGGTAAGGTCGCCCGGGCCGGCATTGAAGCGGCGGGTTTCATCCGGATTGCGGCCGCGCGTCGAAACGACCTCGCCACGCTGCAACAGGGCGTCGGAGACGTTAATCGCCTGGTCGAGCAGGCCGCCCGGATTGAGGCGCAGGTCGAGGACATAACCCTTCAGCTTGTCGGCCGGAACGGCGTCCTTGATCTTCTTGATCGCCGTTTCCATGTCGGGATAGGTCTTTTCGGTGAAGGAGATGATGCGGAGGTAACCGACATCGTCCTCGACGCGCGACTTGACTGCCTGGACGGCGACGACGTCACGGACGATCGTCAGCTCGATCGGCTTGTCGGCGCCCTTGCGGATCAGCGTCAGCTTGATCGGCGTGTTGACGGCGCCGCGCATCTTTTCGACAGCGTCTTCCAGCTTCAGGCCACGAACGGACTGCCCGTCAATCTCGGAGATGTAATCGCCGGCGAGAACGCCGGCCTTGGCGGCGGGCGTGTCATCGATCGGGGTGATGACCTTGACCAGCTCGTCTTCCATGGTGACTTCGATGCCGAGGCCGCCGAACTCACCCTTCGTCTGGGTGCGCATGTCTTCGGCGTCCTTCGCATTCATATAGCTCGAATGCGGGTCGAGCGAGGACAGCATGCCGTTAATGGCGTTCTCGATCAGCTTGTCTTCGGCCGGCGGTGTGACGTATTGCGCGCGCACGCGTTCGAAAACGTCGCCAAATACCGACAGCTCCTTGTATGTGGAGGATCCGGCTGCTTCTGCAGGCACACCTGCCGAGTAGATGACGCTCATCGCGGTCGCACCCATCAATGCGCCGACCAGAACAAGAGAAGCCCTACGAATCATTGCGTGCCTTTCCAGTGTCCTTGGCGGTCCACCACGGTCGGGAATCGACCGGTTTACCGTCTTTTCGAAATTCAATGTAAAGCGTTGGCCGGTCCGTTTCCAGCGCCAATGCGGTTGCGCTTGCCACTCTTTTCGCTCCCATCACGGCGAGCGGCTCGCCGGAGAAAACGAATTTTCCCTGACGGGTATTGATCGTATCCATTCCCGAGAGAACCAGGTGATATCCGTCGCCCACGTCGAGAATGATCATCTGACCGTAGCTGCGGAAAGCACCGGCGAAAACCACCAGGCCATCTGCCGGCGCAGTCACCACCGTCTCCGGGTTGGCGGCGACCGTCATTCCCATGGCTTCGTGCCCGGTGCCATCGGCATCGCCGAACTGGCGCAGGATATCGCCTGCCACGGGCAGTTCCAATTTCGCCCTCAATTCTGCGAAGGGATATGCGGGCGCAATGCGGTTTTTATCGGGCACGCCGCTCTCGGCCAGCGCCTTCGCCTGAGCCCGTTGCTCGTCCGTCAGGAGCTTGCGGTTCTCCTCGGCCTGGCGGGCGGCGGCGGCCGCTTCCCGTACTGAAGCGATCTCGGATTCCATAGAGGCGACAAGGCCTTCCAGGCTGGTCGCCTTGCCTGCCAGTTCCTCCGACCGCTTCCTCTCGGCCTCCAGTTCGGCGGCGTTGCTGCGGCTGAGCTTGTCGTTTTCGGCGAGCAACAGGTCCATGCGCCGCTCTTCCTCGATGCCGTCAGCCATCGTCGCCGTGAGCGCAGTCTTCTCGGCGGCGCTTGCCGTCTGCAGTGCCGCCAGGCTTGCGAGATCGGCGACGAGCTTGTCGGTCTTCTTGCGCATGCCGGGCACGACGGCACCGAGAAGAATGGCGCTGCGCACGGAAGCAAGCGCGTCGTCAGGCGTGACGAGCAAAGCCGGCGGTGGATTGCGGCCCATGCGCTGGAGCGCCGCCAGCACTTCCGCCAGCAGACCGCGGCGCTCATGCAGGGAACGGCGGATGCCATCCTCCTTGACGCCGAGATCGGCAAGCTTCTTCTCGCTCTCGAGGATCTGCGTTTCGAGCCCCTTGCGGCGGGCGGCGGAATCGATCAGCGCCTGGCGAATGCTCTGCGTGTTCTTTTCCAGATTGCTGATGCTTTGCTGGAGTTCGCTCACCTTGTCCGAGGAGAGGCTGATTGTCTTCGACAGGGTTTCTAGCTCGGCGCGGGTCTGATCCCGTTTGGCGGCGAGTTCGGCGGCCGGATCGGGCGGCGGCGGCTCGGCCGCCGGCGCGTTAAAAGATTGCGCCGCCTCCGGAGCGGCATCCTGGGCCTGTACTGAAAACGGGCTTGTCGACACGAGGGTGACCGCAACACCGAAACCGGCCGCAAGTGCCGGCAGGATCACGCGGTGTCGCCTGGTTGGAGTCGTCGTCATGCTTGTCCGGGCACTCTCTCAAATCGCGCGGAGACTAAGCTGATTTGGCATGCTTTGCCAGGAAGTTTGCAGGAGAATGGCTGCCTGAGCAAAACACGGCTGCGTGACAATGCGACGCATATTGCCAAAGGCATGGGCGGAAACGGAATGGTCAGACGCGGTGATAGGGGTGGCCGGAGAGGATGGTGACGGCGCGGTAGAGCTGCTCGGCGATCAGCGTGCGCACGAGCTGGTGCGGCCAGGTCATCTTGCCCAGGCAAAGCGTGGCGTCGGCCCGGTCGTAAAGGGCGGGATCAAGGCCGTCGGCTCCGCCGATTGCGATCGTCAGCTCGCGCTTGCCCTGGTCACGATAACTGGCAAGCAGGTTTGCGAAGGCTTCGCTGTCGAGCGCTTTGCCGCGTTCGTCGAGAAGAATGAGAATGCTGCCCTCGGCCAGCGACTTCAAAAGCATCGCCGCTTCCTCGCGCTTGCGGGTCTCCGCATTGGATGCGCGGCTTTCGCCAACTTCGGCAACACGGGTGAATTCGAGGCCGACGGCGGAGCCGGCCTTGGCAAAGCGGTCTAGGTAACGGGCCACAAGATCCTTTTCAGGGCCGGACTTCAGCCGTCCCACCGCAAAAAGGCCAATTCGCATTCCCCGCTCCTGCTCATGACGGCATTTCAGGCACACGATGCGCCACGGCCGGCTTCTCATCTTTTCCGGCCAGTCAAATGCCGCGACTCAGGCGCCGGACGATGCCGGTTCGCCGGTCAATGCCGTGTTTCTTCATCCATATCCGGAGCCGCCCACATCTTTTCGATGTTGTAGAACTCGCGGATTTCAGGGCGGAACACATGCACGATAATGTCACCGGTGTCGATCAGGATCCAGTCGCCGCCTTCCTGACCTTCGACGCGGGCCGTACCGAAGCCTTCGTCCTTGAGATCGGTGAGCAGGTGATCTGCGATCGCCAGGACATGCCTGTTCGAGCGGCCGGAGACGACGACCATGTAGTCTCCAAGCGCCGATTTTCCGGCAATGTCGATGGTGACGATATCTTCAGCTTTGGAGTCCTCAAGGCTGGTGAGGACGGCTTCTAAAGCGCGGGCAGCGGCATCGGCGCCACGTTCCGCACTCTTCGGGATAACGGCGAGCGTTTTTCCCTTGGCGTGTACTGTTGTCAGTTTTTTCCCTTTCCTGGAATGACAAACCATGCACAACACGAGATCCGATCGAGACCGGATCATGGTTAAGATAGGCATCAAACCATCAATGTTTCAAGACGTGCTAAGGTACAGAGCGGCCGAAAATCCGATCTGCCGTCCGAATTGAAGAATATTGCTGCCCAGGCTGCTTGTGCGGTCGGTGTACAGTTTCCGTGCCGCGGCGTAAAGTGCGGCAAATTCCTCGATTTCTCGATTCGATGACCGACCCAGCCGCAAAAACACCTGTTCCCGTCCTGCGAATCAGCTTTCCGAATGAGCATCGTCTCGGTCACGGCAAGATGGAGTTGCTGGAGCATATCCGCGTGACCGGATCGATCTCGGCGGCCGGGCGGGCGATGGACATGTCCTATCGCCGCGCATGGCTGCTCGTCAGCGAGATGAACGGGATGTTCCGCGAACAGGTGGTGGAGCCGCAACGCGGCGGCCAGAAGGGCGGCGGCGCGGCGCTGACGCCCTTCGGCGAAGAATTGCTCACGCGCTTTCGTCGGATGGAAAGAACCCTGCGCGCAAGTCTTGCCGACGATCTCACCTGGCTCGAAGACAAGTGCAAGTAGCCTACCGACCTGACGCGGCCGACTGATCAGGTCTCCAGAGCAACCGTCTTGATGATGGCGAAGACGGTTTTGCCAGGCTGGAGATCGAGGCGTTCGCAGGAAAGCGCGGTGATGCGCGAGAGAATGGCGACGCCGCCGCAGTCGAGCCGGATTTCAACCGTCCCGTCCTCATCCGACGAGATCTGGTCGATTCTGCCGTCGAGAATGTTCAGCGCACTGAGGCCCTCCGGTCTTGCGGTCGCCAGCATGACGTCGCGCGAGGGGATGCGGATGCGGACCGGCTTGCCCGGCGCAAGCGGCGCACCGGGAACATGCAGCCGACAGGATTTCAGGGCGACGATCGACAGATTGTGATGCGCGTCGGAGCTTTCGACGACGCCCTGCAGCAGCGCGCCCGCCTCCCGCCGGTCGGCAGTCGCCGAGGAGCGGCTCAAAATGTCGACGGCCGGGCCAGCTGCCTCCACCCTGCCGTCGCGCATGACGATCACTTGGTTTGCGAGCCGCGCCACCTCGGCGATCGAATGGCTGACATAGACGATTGGGATTTCGGTCTCATCGCGCAACCGCTCAAGATAGGGCAGGATCTCGGCCTTGCGCGCCTCGTCGAGGGCAGCAAGCGGCTCGTCCATCAAGAGCAGGCGGGGCGAGGAGAGGAGGGCGCGACCGATCGCGACCCGCTGTTTTTCGCCACCGGAAAGTCTTGCGGGGCTGCGTTCCAACAGCGTTTCGATGCCCAGCAGCTCGACGATGCGATCGAGGCTCTCCCCGCGCGCAGCCCTCGGTGCGAACCAGCGACCGTAGGAAAGATTGGCGCGGACGCTCAAATGCGGGAACAGCCGTGCCTCTTGAAAGACGTAACCGAAACGGCGGCGGTGTTTCGGGACGAAGATGCCGGCTGCCGTGTCGGTGAGCCGTTCGCCGTCAAGGGCGACGAGCGCCTCATCCGGACGCGCGAGACCCGCGATGATGCGGATCAGCGAGGTCTTGCCGGAGCCGGAGCGGCCGAACAATGCGGTGACACCGCCTTCGGAGGTGAAAGCGGCGTCGAGCGAGAAGGCGCCGAGCCTTTGTCTTGCCTCGACGATCAGCGTCATTCCGGATCGATCCTCCGGCCGGCGAGACGAGCGAGGAATTCGGAGGCGAGCAGGGCGGCCATGGAAATGACGACGGCGACCAGCGTCAGCCGCAGCGCGCCGGCATCACCGCCCGGCAGTTGGGTGAAGGTATAGATCGCTGCAGGCAGCGTCTGCGTCTCGCCCGGAATGTTGGAGACGAAGGTGATGGTTGCGCCGAACTCCCCCATCGCCTTGGCGAAGGAAAGGATCATCCCGGTGATAATGCCGGGCAGGGTCAGCGGCAGAGTAATTGTCAGGAAAACCCAGGCAGGACTGGCACCGAGGGTTCCGGCCGCCTCTTCCAGCTTGCGGTCGACCGCCTCGATCGACAGGCGGATGCTGCGCACCATCAGCGGAAAGGCCATGACGGCGCAGGCGAGAGCCGCGCCAGTCCAGCGGAAGGAAAAGACGATGCCGAAATGCTGGTCAAGCAGGCTGCCGATCGGGCCGCGACGGCCGAAGAGGATGAGAAGAAGGAAACCCGTGACGACGGGAGGCAGGATCAGCGGCAGGTGAACGGCGCCGTTCAGCACCGACTTGCCCCAGAAGCGGCCGCGGGCCAGCAGCAGGGCAACGAGAATGCCGAAGGGCAGGCTCGCCAGCATGGCGACGATCGAAACGCGCAGGCTGAGCAGGATCGCCGTCCATTCCTCATTGCTCAGACCCAGTGTATCCAATCGAAACCGTCTCCCTGAAAATCGAAGTCGCCGAAGCAAGCCTCAGTTTGATGACGAGCCTGCGGTGTCACCCAACGCCCCTCATCCGCCTGCCGGCACCTCCCCCGCGTGAGGGGAGAAGAGATTTACCGCACCGTCTTCCTCAAACTCAACGCGTTTGCCACGCCCGAGTTACGGGAGAGGGTTAGGGTGAGGGGCAGCCGCGGCTTGATGCCTGACACCTGCTGTACATCAACCGATTGCCGATGCTCGGGACAAGCCCCGAGTATGACGAAAGTAATTGGTCGATTTTGTCAGGAGCCTCGACTGACGCTAGGCTGCCGCCCCTGATTCCGCAACCATCTCAATCCTTCAATCACTTCAAAACAATAAAACCCTGGGCAGCGAAGAAGGCGGCACCCTTTTCGGACTTCAGGAAGTCGAGATAGGCTGATGCATCCGGATTCGTGCTCTCGGCAAGAATTGCGATCGGATAAATGATCGGCGGGTGGGACTCGGCCGGGAACGTGCCGACGATCGCGACACCCTTATCGGCTGCCGCGTCGGTCTGGTAGACGATGCCGTAAGGCGCTTCTCCACGGGAGACGAGGGCGAGGGCGGCGCGCACGCTTTCGGCGCCGGCCACCTTTGATTCAACCGATGTCCAGACGCCGAGCTTTTCCAGCGCGGCCATGCCGTATTTGCCTGCCGGGACCGATTTCGGCTCACCCATGGCAAGCCTGCCGTCACCGAGCAAGCCGGCGAGATCGAAACCATCCTTGATCTCAACCGGCTTTGCCCTGTCCTTTTCGGCAACGAGCACGATCCGGTTACCGAGCAGGTCCGAACGGGTGCCGGCTTTGATCAGCTTCTTCTCCGCGAGATAATCCATCCAATCGCCATCGGCCGAAATGAAGATATCAGCCGGGGCGGCGTTTTCGATCTGCTTGGCAAGCGCCCCGCTCGCCGCATAGGAGGCGACGGCTTCCTTGCCGCTCTCCTTGGCCCAGGCGGCACTGGCGGGGTCGAGCGCATTCTTGAGGCTCGCGGCGGCAAAGACGGTCAGTTTTTCAGCGGCTGCGGCCGACGCCGGCAGCGCTGCCGCGCCTAACCAGAGAGTCGTGATCGCGGCGGTTGCCAGTTTCATCCATTGGCAGCGGTTCTGCATGCCGTCACTCCCGGGATTCGAAATATCTCGAGGAATATAACGACGCTCCCAGTTTGGCTAGGGATATATCTAGGAAAATATAACCGTATCGATGGACAAACGGCCCTACCTATTCATGAGGTGCATTGCTTTCTAAGACGAAGATGTTCGCGGGGCTGCAATGAGCCGCGGACGGCGAGCGGTCAGGCAGAAGACCCGCAGGGGCAAAGACGCTGTTTTGCAGGACTTGCCGATTAAAGAGGCAGCATTCCAGGGGTAGTTACCCGCAGTATTGCATCGTCTGCATTGCTGCGTTGCACAAAATGATATTCACCTTCCCGCGGAATATGGTACAACACACCTATCGAAACGGCTTTCTCCTCCTCCCATAGCCGTTCGACAGGATCGGCAACACTCCTCCTCCCAGTTGTCGGTCGAGTTTATAAGCCCGACGGATCTCCTCCCCCGTCGGGCTTTCTCGTTTCCGGGATTTCTCTGAAAATCAGCTATCTGACCGTGCCCGGCAACGCGCCGTTGCGGATTGCCGTCGAGCTCAGGCCGGAGCGCGGCCCGTGGATGAAGGTCCAGGCCGGCGCTCGCTTCTTCCAGAGTACCCGCGCGTCGTCCTCGTCAATGCGGGCAAAATCGAAGGTCCTCGTCATTTTCGAAGAGAGGTAGGAGAGCGTTGCGCCCGGCCGGTCGATCACCGCGATTGGAAAGGTGCGGGCGATCTCCTGCCATTTCTGCCATTTGTGAAAGGTTTGCAGGCTGTCGGCGCCCATGATCCAGATGAAATGCACATGCGGATTGCGGGCCCTGACGCGGGCCAAAGTGTTGGCGGTAAAGCTGACGCCGAACGCCTGCTCGAAAGCAGTGACCTTGATGCGCGGATCGGCGGCGACACGCTCGCTTTCGGCAACGCGCTCGGCGAGAGGCGCGAGAAAATTGCGGCTTTTAAGCGGGTTGCCGGGAGTCACCATCCACCAGAGCTGGTCGAGGCCGAGCCGCTTGATGGCGATTTCGGCGACGAGCGCATGGCCCTCATGCGGCGGATTGAACGACCCGCCGAACAGGCCGACAATCATGCCGCGCTCGCTGTGCGGCATGCGGAGATAACGTCGGTCCAGCTTTTCCGTCGTCACGTCAGGGTCGGGTCTGTCCGGCACCGCGCACCCGGTATTTGAAGGAGGTGAGCTGCTCGACGCCGACGGGGCCGCGGGCATGCATCTTGCCGGTGGCGATGCCGATTTCCGCGCCCATGCCGAACTCGCCACCGTCGGCAAACTGGGTCGAGGCATTGTGCAGCAGGATCGCCGAATCGACTTCGGTGAAGAAGCGCTGAACGACAGCGGGATCCTCGGCAATGACGGCCTCGGTGTGGTTCGATGAGTATGTCTGGATGTGGGAGATCGCGCCCGATATGCCGTCAACGGTGGCGACCGAGATAATCGCGTCGAGATATTCAGTCGACCAGTCTTCCTCCGTCGCGGCTTTCATGCCGGGTACGACTTCCAGCACCGTTGCGGAGCCTCGGATTTCGCAGCCGGCCTCGGTGAGAACCTCGAGCAACGGGGCCAGGTGCGTGCCGATGGCGGCATTGTCGATCAGCAGGGTTTCGACCGCGCCGCAGATGCCGGTGCGGCGCATCTTGGCGTTGACGACGATCTTCTTCGCCATCTCGATATCGGCTGATGCATCGACATAGATGTGGCAGAGGCCTTCAAGGTGAGCAAAGACCGGCACGCGCGCCTCGCTCTGGACACGGGCCACCAGGCTCTTGCCGCCACGCGGTACGATGACGTCGATTGCCCCATCCAGCCCGCGCAGCATGGCGCCGACGGCGGCGCGATCTGTGACCGGAACAAGCTGGATAGCATGCTCTGGAAGCCCTGCGGCCTTCAGCCCCTCGACAAGGCAGGCATGGATAGCGCGCGATGAACGACGCGAATCGGAGCCGCAGCGCAGGATAACCGCATTGCCAGCCTTCAGGCAGAGGGCGCCGGCATCGGCCGTGACGTTGGGGCGGCTCTCGAAGATGACGCCGATGACGCCGAGCGGGGTGCGGACGCGCTCGATCTTCAGGCCGTTCGGCCGGTCCCAGGCGGCGATGACTTCGCCGACCGGATCGGCAAGCGCCGCGATGGCGCGGATTCCCTCAGCCATCTCGGCGATGCGCTTGTCGTTCAGCGTCAGCCGGTCGACAAAGGAGGCGAGGGTTTCGCTGCCTTCGATATCCTTCAGATCCTTGGCATTCTCAGCGAGAATATGCGCCTTGTTCGTGAGGATTGCGTCGGCCATGGCGCTCAACGCCTTGTTCTTTGCTTCGGTAGACGCAAAGCCCAGCGGTCGCGCGGCAGCCTTCGCCTTGCAGCCGATGTCATTCATCAGCGCATCAATGTCAGGGCCTGGCGCAACGGTATCAAGCATAGCTTGCGTCCTTCTTCTGCCTTTCAGATTTCTGTCCAATCTGGGCGGTCATCACCATGTCGTCGCGATGGACCATGGCGGCGCGCCCGGCATAACCGAGGATGGCTTCGATCTCCGCCGACTTGCGGCCGGCGATGCGGCGGGCGTCCTCGGCGTCGTAGCTTGCCAGGCCGCGGGCGATCTCGCGGCCGGCAGGGCCGATGATCGCCACCGTATCGCCGCGGCTGAAAAGCCCGGAGATGCTGCGCACGCCGGCGGGAAGCAGGCTCTTGCCAGCGCCGAGCGCCGTCACGGCGCCGTCATCGACGTGCAGTTCGCCAGCCGGCTGCAGCTGCCCGGCTATCCAGGTCTTGCGGGCGGTGACGGGCGTTCCGGAGGGAGCGAACCAGGAGGAGCGCGCGCCGTTTTCGATCGCCGAGAGCGGGCTTTCCGTCTTACCCGAGGCAATGATCATGGCGCAGCCCGAGGTCGTCGCGATCTTGCCCGCATCGATCTTGGTACGCATGCCGCCGCGCGAAAGCTCGGAGGCCGCGCCGCCGGCCATTGCTTCGATCTCGGGGGTGATTTCGGCGATCGTTTCCAGGAAGGTCGCGTTCGGATCGAGATGCGGCGGCGCGGTATAGAGGCCGTCGATATCGGAGAGAAGAATGAGCAGGTCGGCGCCCGTCATCGTCGCCACCCGGGCGGCGAGACGGTCATTGTCGCCATAGCGGATCTCGCTGGTCGCGACAGTGTCGTTCTCGTTGATGATCGGCACGGCGCCGATCTTCAGCAGCTGGTTGATGGTGGCGCGCGCATTGAGATAGCGGCGGCGCTCCTCGGTATCGCCGAGCGTCAGCAGGATCTGACCGGCGACGATCTCGTCGTGCGACAGGCTCTCCGACCAGGCGCGCGCTAAGGCGATCTGGCCGACGGCGGCGGCAGCCTGGCTTTCCTCGAGCTTCAGTGCGCCCGAGGGCAGGTCGAGCACCGAACGGCCGAGCGCGATTGCCCCTGAGGAGACGACGAGCACGTCGATCCCCTTGGCCTTCAGCCCCGCAATATCGGCGCACATGGCATCAAGCCAAGCCTTCTTCAGCCCGGCTTTGCGATCGACCAACAAAGCGGAGCCGATCTTGATGACGATGCGGCGGTAGCGGCCGAGCGGCTTACGGCTGGTCATCGGCCCCATCCTCGTCCTCGCCCTCTTCGCTGACGATCATGTCCCGATGCCGGAGTTTCGGCGCCTTGGCCGGCTTTTCCTCGGCATTGTTCTCGACGATGATGTCGCGCAGCGCCCGCAGAACCTCGGTCATGCCCCTTCCTGTCACAGCCGAGATCTGGAAGGGGGTCTTGCCGCAGGCCTTGGCCAATTCCTTCGTCTTCTTCTTCAGTTCCGCCTCATCGAGCACGTCGATCTGCGACAGCGCCACGATCTCGGGCTTGTCGGTGAGCTCATTGCCATAGGCTTCGAGCTCGTGTTTGACCGTCTTATAGGCCTTTCCGACCTTTTCCTCCTGGGCGGAGACGAGATGGAGCAGCACCCGGGTGCGCTCGACGTGGCCGAGGAAACGGTCGCCGATGCCCACACCCTCATGGGCGCCTTCTATGAGGCCCGGAATATCGGCGAGAATGAACTCCCGTTCATCAACGGTGGCAACGCCGAGATTGGGATGCAGCGTGGTGAATGGGTAGTTGGCGATCTTCGGCCGGGCGCGGGTAACCGATGCGAGGAAGGTCGACTTGCCGGCATTGGGCAGGCCGACGAGGCCGGCATCGGCAATCAGCTTTAGCCGCAGCCAGATGGTTTTTTCCTCGCCGGGCAGGCCGGGATTGGCCCAATCCGGCGCCTGGTTGACCGAGGTTTTGAAATGGGCGTTGCCGAAGCCGCCATTGCCGCCATGGGCGAGGCAGTAACGCTGGCCTTCCTCGGTCAGGTCGCAGATCATCGTTTCCCGGTCTTCCTCGAAGATCTGGGTTCCCACCGGGACCTTCAGCGTCACGTCGCTGCCGTTGGCGCCGGTGCGGTTGCGGCCCATGCCATGGGTGCCGATCGTCGCCTTGAAATGCTGCTGATAGCGGAAATCGATCAGCGTGTTGAGGCCATTGACGGCCTCGACCCAAACGTCGCCGCCGCGTCCGCCGTCGCCGCCATCGGGGCCGCCGAATTCGATGAACTTCTCGCGCCGGAAGGAAACGCTGCCCGCGCCACCATCTCCGGATCGGATATAGACCTTTGCTTCGTCGAGAAATTTCATTTTACTTCCAATATTCGTGGCAGTTGGACGGCCCGTCTTGGCCCATTCGATATAGGCGGTTCCGACGGAGGTCAAAGATTATCGTGAATTTCGTGAGCTATAACATACAGTACGGCTTCGGTCTCGACGGCCGATACGATCTCAAGCGCATTGCCCAAAGCCTCGAAGGCGCCGATGTCATCGCGCTCCAGGAGGTAACCCGCGGCTTCTGGCGCAACGGTTTTGCCGACATGGTGGCTGACATTGCCGCCTTCTTTCCCGACCATTTCTGGGTGTATGGGCCGGCCTGCGACATCCATATCGAGGGGGGCGAAGGCGGCCTGCAGCCGGTGCGCGGCACGCGCTTTCAGTTCGGCAACATGGTGCTGTCGCGCTGGCCGATCCTTTCGACCCGGACGCTGCTTCTGCCGCGCAGCCGGACGATCGCCAAGATCAACCTGCAGCGCGGCGCAACCGAGGCGCTGATCGCCGCGCCCAGGGAAGCGGTCCGTCTCTATTCCGTTCATCTCGACCATGTCTCGGCGGACGAGCGCATCCGCCAGCTGCATTTCTTGAACGCGCGTATCAACGCCTTCGTACAGGAGGGCGGATCGCTGACGGGGGGAAGCGAGCTTGAGCTGCCGGAGCCGCCGCTGCCCACGGATTATATCATTATGGGCGATTTCAATATGGAGCCCGAATCGCCCGAATATTGTGCGCTTGCCGGCGCCGGCGGCGGATATTACGGCCGTGTCGCCAGAATCGGCACGCCGGTCGACGCCTTTTCGGCGCTCGGCGCCTATCCCCCGGGAAGCTACAGCTGGATGGATCCCGAGGATCGCGGCAAACGCATGCATCTCGATTATTGTTTCGTCAGTTGCGGCCTGGAGGGCCGGTTGAAATCCGCCCGGATCGATACGCAATCCGTCGGTTCCGATCACTTTCCCGTTTGGGTCGAGATCGGCGATTGACGGAGACGCCGCCGAGCCGGCGGCGTCTCCTCTTAACTATGAGAGCACGACGTTGTCCGAAAACCGCTCACAGTTTTCGGCATCATGCTCGGTTATGCGACCTTGCGCGGCTGCAGCGCGCCCGGCTGCAGCACGGTTTCGATGTGCGACACCATGGTGTTGCGGGCGAAACAATAGATTTCGCCGCAACCCGTCATGCGGAACCCGAGCTTCTCCTGCAGTCGCAGCGAAGCCGGGTTGTCGGCGAAGACACCGGAATGAACAGGCGTCTCCGGCATGCGGCGCGAGAAGCGCTCGATGATCGCCGCCACCGCCTCGCTCATATAGCCGCGCCGCCAGTAGTAGCGGTTCAGCCAGTAGCCGAGGTGCCAGCGGCCGTGGCGCAGCTCGATCGAGACGTTGCCGATATGGACATCGTCCGTGCAGGTGATCGCAAGCGGCCAGTCCGGCAGGGCGCCAGAGGTGACCGGCACCAGCCAGTCCAGCGCATCCTGCCGATCGAAGGGCGCGGGCACGCGGGAGAGCATGCGCGTCACCGCAAAATCGGAAAGCGATTCCGCGATGGCGGGCGCGTCGCTCAGCCTGTGCGGGCGGAGCGTCAGCCGGGCGGTCGAGATAACAGGCGCGGGGCCGGGCATCATCGACTTGGAATCCGGCCTTTGCAGTGCCGTCGTGCTCATGCGATGTTCCCCCAGCTTCGGAGGGACATCCAGGTCTTGCGGTCGAGCCTGTACCACTCCACCGGCACGTTGCTGCCGAGCGCAAGCGAGGCCGCAAGTCCCGATCCCTGGAACTGGAAGCCGCACTTCTGGATGACGCGCCGAGAGGCGACGTTCATCACCCGGCAGCGGGCATCGATCTGGTCGACGTCCTGCCGCGTCCTGAACACCATGTCGACGAGGGCATGGCAGGCCTCGGTCGTATAGCCCTGGTTCCAATAGGGCTCGCCCAGCCAGTAACCGATCTCGACGGTCTTGCCGTCGCTATGCGGTTCGACGCCGCAGCACCCCATGAAGGCGCCGTTTTCGGCCTTGGTGATGGCATAGACGCACTTACCAATCTCGCCATTTCGCGAACGCCAAACAAAGTCGGCGGCATCATTGGCGGTATAGGGGTGCGGCATACGCGATACCATGGTGGCGACTTTGGCGTTGTTGGCGAGATGGGCAAGGGCGTCGATGTCTTCTTCGTGGGGCGCGCGCATGACGAGCCTTTCCGATAACAAGACAGGGCAATCGGTCCTTAACCGCTCCGGCCTCAGCCGTTCCTTGGAAGACCGCTGGTCTTCCCGGGAAGACCGGGATTGGTCTACCCTTATCAATTCGCCTTGCATGTTCAGTCCTCCTGTTTGGACAAAGAAAAAGGGGAGATGGCGCCCCATCTCCCCTGTTTTCTGGACTGAACCTGGTACGGTCAGCCGGGTCGATGAGACGCCGGCTGTTTTTGAGCGCTACCGGCTTATTCCGCTGCTTCCGCTTTCGGCATGACAGACACGTAGACGCGACCGTTGGCCTTCGTTCGGTAGTCCACATTGCCGGCGGTAAGTGCAAAGATCGTATGATCCTTGCCGAGGCCGACGTTGGAACCGGGATGCCACTGCGTACCGCGCTGACGCACGATGATGTTGCCTGCGATGACGGCTTCGCCGCCGAACTTCTTCACGCCAAGGCGCTTGGATTCGGAATCGCGACCGTTGCGCGAGGAACCGCCAGCTTTTTTGTGTGCCATTGGAGTTCTCCTTTAAACCTGAAACCCGTTGATCTTACTTGGCAGCCACGATGTCCGTGATACGGACGACCGTGTGATGCTGGCGATGGCCGCGCGAACGCTTCGAATTCTGACGACGGCGCTTCTTGAAGGCGATGACCTTCTTGCCGCGGGTCTGGTCGACGACTTCCGCCTTGACGGAGGCGCCGGCAACGAAGGGCGCACCGATCGCCGCGTCGGCGCCTTCGCCGATCACGAGGACTTCGGTGAATTCAATGGAGTCGCCAGCGGATGCTTCAAGCTTCTCGATGGTCAGCACGTCGTTGGCTGCCACACGGTACTGCTTACCGCCGGTCTTGATGACTGCGAACATTTTTTATCCTTTCATGTTCGTTCCGGCGCTCCCCGCTATTTCAGCAGGTGGCCGTCTTTTTATCAGTCGAAGTTAAGCAGGGATTTCAGGGAACTAGCCCGGAACTCTGGTCTGCCGGTGAAACCCCGCGCGAGCGCGGAGCGGGCAAGGCGGGACTACTCCACACCTATTGCGCAAGCGGGATACGCGAGTGACGGAATGGTGTCAAGGCAAAAGGATGGAATGTTTCGACTTTTCGGCTTGCCAACCTGTCATATGCCCGTTATGAGAACGCCCGCGCCGAACAAGCGCCGACCAAGACCGCGGAGAGGTGGCAGAGTGGTCGAATGCACCGCACTCGAAATGCGGCATACCTGCAAGGGTATCGTGGGTTCAAATCCCACCCTCTCCGCCATAAGCACCGTTTTTTCAGTTGGCTGACGCCGCAATCCCGCATGAGCCCATGTCTTGCACAACATTTTGATGGCCGTTGATCCGGCGGTAATATTCTTGCGGCGGTCGGGATAGCTGCCGGTCGGCCTCTTCGCCTTGATCTTGTCCATTATCCCACGCAGCTCCATGTCTCGCGGTCTTTGAAGCCACTCTCGAGCGATATAGACCAGATCTCGCTCCCGCTTGCGCTCCGTTTGTGAGCGACCGTGACATCAATCCCATAGCGCGCTTTTATGTGGAACAGCCACCATTGACGTCAGCGGCGTCATGATAGGCGGATAGATATTCCGGGGCGTGCAAAAGTGGGGACGAGTTGCATGAAAAAATTCTTATTGCTTTGCGCCGGGATTGGATTTCTCGCGTCAGGGGTGATTGCACAAGTTGCGACGCCGGGGTCGTTCGAGGAGTTCATGAACGACGTTGCAAGCACCAACCCTTTAGCCCACGCGATTTTCACAGATCACATGGATGGAGCGAAGGAAATTCACGCGAAGCTTCAGGCTGGAGACGAGGAGGCCGCGCTGAAAGCCGCGTACGACATGATCCAAAAATACGGCCACGCCGCATTCTCGGGTGCGAGCGACGCTTCTGCGATTGAGGTGTTCAAGAAGGGAGGCGATGTCATTGACGCTCTGGGCGATCACTATCCGCGTGGTTGCATGGAGTTTGTTCGAAATGACATCTCTTCTGAAGCCCTGTCTATTCCCAGCGTGAATGAGGCCTATCGGAAGTATCAGGAGGCTCAGCGTCTCGCATATGAGGATGGAAAGCTCCACGAGCCGATTCCGAGGATGGAGATCGCAGATATGTATAAGGTGGTTACTGAGGATCTAGGAGAAACCAGTGCCGAGCGGCGTATGTTACTGAATCCTGGGAACGCTCACGCCATCGCACTATGCGCAATCATCAGAAAGAACTTCAACATATCAGCAGTGCGGGAGCCACTGCGTGGGTCATACGCGAGGGCAAATTGACATCGAAGAAATAGCACCGTCTCTGCCACTCATTCACTGTCCATCTGGCTGCACAAGCCTGATTTTCAAGTGAAATCAGCCCGACTCTCCCTAAATGCGATTTCCGGTCAGGGCCGGCGGTAGCTCGCCGCCAGCAACGCCGCCAATTGGGCGCGGCACTCGCGGAGGGGGCCGACATCCTGGCTTGCCTTTGCCATTGTCATGGCGCCTGAATAGGCGGCAATGACCAGCGTTGCGACTGTCCGGGGATTGAGCCCGATGGCGCGTTTTTCCTCCAGATCTGCCGCAAACTTGGCGGAAAGCGCTTCGTGCCAGTCTCCGAATACGGCATCGACAAGTGCGCGCATTTCGGCGTCATGCTGTGAAACTTCCATTGCCATGTTGTTGAGCGGACAACCGGAGACCCGGTCCTTTTGTGTCAGTTCACCGATGATGGCTTCAAAAATAAGGTCTATGGCGGTCGGTGTATCCGCACATGTGCGCAGCGGTTCGATCCATGTCTGCCGAACGGCAGCAGCGACGCGGTCACGGATGACCGCAAGCCCGAGGTCGCGCTTTGCAGGAAAATGATGCGCCATTGCGCCGCCCGACACGGAAGCCCGCTCGCGCAGCTCAAGCATGCCGGTTGCGAGATAACCCTGCGTTACAAAGGCGTCATAGGCAGCATCGATAATCCTGCGGCGCACGCCCCCGGGGTCGTTGATTCTCTTGTTTTCGATCATCGCGTCTCACGTGAATCCGTACGTACACTAGCAGCTTGACAAAACAGGTCAATTGTCCTGTCTATAACAGGATGATCGACCTGTCAGGAAAAGCCATGAACCCTCATATCGTATTCGAACTTCGGCGCTATCGGCTTCTTCCCGCGCGCAGAGAGGCATTGATCGAGCTGTTCGATCGCGAGTTCGTTGAGCCCCAGGAGGCGCTGGGCATGCGCGTCGAAGGGGAATTTCGCGATCTCGGCGATCCCGATTGCTTTGTGTGGGTTCGATCCTTCAAGAACATGGACGCCAGAACGGATGCGCTCGCATCCTTTTATTCGGGCCCGGTCTGGAAGCAGCATGGATCGGCCGCCAACGCGACGATGCTGAATTCCGACAATGTTCTGCTGCTGAAGCCGGCGGCCGGCGTTCTTCCATTTGCGCATAACCTGCCGAGGCAGAAAGAGGCGGAGCGCGCGGGAGCACAAGGGCTGATCGTCGTGAATATCTGCTCGCTCGCACCCGGAACGGAGGAAGATTTTTCGGAATTTTTCCGCGACAGGGCGATGCCGGCCATGTTGGCGGCCGGTGCGCGGATCGAGGCGGTGTTTATGGCCGAGCGAAACAGGAACGGTTTTCCTCGCTTGCCGGTTCGCGAGGGAGAAACGGTGTTCGTCTGGTTTGAAGCTCACGCGGATCAAAGCGGTGCAGCCGCCTACCAGCACCGATTGCGGCAGAACCCGATCTGGACGGCGCAGATTTATCCATGGATGGACAGCCGGTGCTGGCGGAGTATCGATGTCGCACTGTTGACGCCGACGTCGCGGTCGCTTTGCGCCTGGTGAGCGATCTTGCCCGCACGTCGACGTAATTTCTTCCCCGGCAGTCACTGAAAAGATATTTTAGGATCGATCCGGATCGATTTTGTCATGCAATCCAGTTGATCGGCTCGTTTTGCGAACTATCATCAGGGTCGGATAATGGCGGCACGTCTGCAGAAATCGCCTCCGTCTTCACCTTCATCTCATCGTCGCCCGTCAAGTCCTGATCGCTCCCACTTTCAATCGAGGTTTCCCATGCGCATCGCCGTCGGCGGCATTCATATCGAGTGCAGCACATACAATCCCGTTCTGAACGAGGAGAAGGATTTTCGGGTGTTGCGCGGGGAGGGGCTGATGGAATCACCCTATTTCGCCTTCCTGAAGGATTATGGTGCCGAGTTCCTGCCGACGATCCATGCCCGCGCCATTGCCGGTGGGCCGGTATCGCGTGCCACCTATGAGGGCTTCAAGAGCGAATTTCTCGAGGGGCTGAAGCCGCTGCTGCCGCTCGATGGCCTCTATCTTGCCATGCACGGCGCCATGTATGTCGAGGGCATGGAGGATGCCGAAGGCGACTGGATCAGTGCGGCCCGCGCGCTCGTCGGCGAGGCATGCACCGTCTCGGCAAGCTACGACCTGCACGGCAACGTCACCCAGCGCATCATCGATGCGCTCGACATCTACTCCACCTATCGCACCGCCCCGCATATTGATGTCGAGGAGACGATGCGCCGCTCGGTCTCGATGCTGGTCAAGAGCTTGAAAACCGGCACAAGGCCGTTCGTTCTCTGGGCGCCGATCCCGGTCGTCCTGCCGGGAGAGCGCACCAGCACCGTGGATGAGCCGGCTAAGAGCCTCTATGCCAGGCTGCCCGAGATCGATGTCATTGATGGCGTCTGGGACGCATCGCTGATGGTCGGTTACGTCTGGGCCGACGAACCGCGCGCCACGGCCGCCGCTATCATGACCGGTACCGATCGTGCCGTGCTGGAGCGCGAGGCGAGACGTCTCGCCAAGGCCTATTGGGATGCCCGCGAAGACTTCGTCTTCGGCTGCGAGACAGGTTCAGTCGAGGAATGCGTTGCCAAAGCGATCACCAGCCCGACCGCTCCTGTCGTGCTCGCCGAATCCGGCGACAACCCGACCGGCGGCGGCGTCGGAGACCGGGCCGATGTCTTGGCCGAGCTGATAGCAAGAGGTGCCGACGGTGTCGTATTTGCCGGCATCGCCGACAAGGCGGCGACCGAGGCCTGTTATGCGGCAGGTGTCGGTGCGGAGCTTGCCTTGAGCGTCGGCGCCTCACTCGATACCAAGGGCAGCAGACCGGTCCATGCCCGCTTCACCGTCAAATTCCTGCATGAGACCCCCGACCCCGCCGATCGGCAGGCAGTCGTTTCGATCGACGGCATCGATCTCGTGCTTTCGGCCAAGCGGCGGCCCTACCACAATATCGCCGATTTCACCCGGCTCGGCCTCAATCCGCACGCAGCCAAGATCGTCGTCGTCAAATCGGGCTATCTCTCGCCGGAACTGGCGCCGATCGCCAATCCCAACCTGATGGCGCTGTCGGAGGGCGTGGTCGATCAGTTCGTCGAGCGCCTGCCGCGGCTGCGCAAGCAGCGTCCGACCTATCCCTTCGACAAGGATTTTGGCTTCGAGCCGCAGGTCTTCTTCTCCGCTCGTTCGCATCGCATTTGAGGCTCAATCGAGCAGAACGATATGGTTCGGCCAAAAAGGATGTTCGGCATGACCGGATTTACGACCCGTCCTGAAATTCTCGGCACTTTCGGCGTCGTCACCTCGACGCACTGGATCGGCTCGGCGGTCGGCATGAGCATTCTCGAAAAGGGCGGCAACGCTTTCGATGCGGCGGTGGCGACCGGTTTCGTGCTGCAGATCGTCGAGCCGCATCTCTGCGGCCCCGGTGGCGACCTGCCGGCGGTGATTTATTCAAAGAAGAAGGACAAGGTCGAGGTCATCTCAGCCCAAGGGCCAGCACCCGCCGGTGCGACGATCGAGCACTATACGAGGGAAGGCCTGACGCTTATCCCCGGTGACGGCCTGCTTGCGACGGTCATTCCCGGCGCCTTCGACGGCTGGATGCTGATGCTGCGCGACTACGGCACGATGAGCTTGCGCGAGGTGCTGGAACCGGCGATCTACTACGCGGAGCATGGCCATCCCCTGCTGCCGCGCGTCTCGGCCACCATCAAGGGGCTGGCGACTTTCTTCGAGAAGGAATGGCCGACCTCTTACCAAACCTGGATGCCTGGTGGCCTCGTGCCCGAGGCGCATGCGAACTTCCGCAATCCGGTGCTTGCTGCGACCTGGAAGCGCGTCATTGCCGAGGCCGAGGCGAAAAGCGGTCGGGAGGCGCAGGTGGAAGCGGCGCGCGACGCCTTTTATCGCGGCTTCATCGCCGAAATGATCGATGAGTATATTAAGGCCGCCGAGGTGATGGATGCAAGCGGAAGCCGCCACAAGGGCGTGCTGACAGCAGACGATATGGCCAACTGGTCGGCGACGATCGAGGCGCCGCTGACCTATGATTATCACGGCTGGACGATCGCCAAGACCGGGCCATGGGGCCAGGGGCCGGTCTTCCTGCAGACCCTGTCGATCCTGAAGGGTTTCGACCTCGCCGCGATAAGATCGGATGGCGCCGATTTCGTTCATACCGTCGTCGAAGCGATGAAACTCGCCTTTGCCGACCGCGAGGTCTATTACGGCGATCCCAGTTTTTCCGAGATCCCCGTCGCACATCTGCTGTCGGAGAGCTACGCTTCCGAACGCCGAAAACTCGTCGGCGCGGATGCCTCCTTCGACCTTCGCCCCGGCATCATTCCGGGTTTCGAAGCGCAGCATGATCTGACGATGAAGATGCTCGGCGCCGAGTCCAAGACCGGCGCCGTCTACGAGCCCACCATGGCGCATCTGTCTGAAAAGCGCGGCGACACCGTACATATCGACGTGATCGACCGTGAGGGCAACATGGTCTCCGTCACGCCGTCCGGCGGTTGGCTGCAGTCGTCGCCCACCGTGCCGGGCCTCGGCTTCTGCCTCAATTCGCGCGCGCAGATGTTCTGGCTAAAGCCAGGTTTGCCGACATCGCTTGCTCCGGGAAAACGGCCGCGCACGACGCTGACGCCCTCCCTCGGCCTCCATGAAGGCCGCCCAGCCCTTGCCTTCGGCACGCCGGGCGGCGATCAGCAGGAGCAATGGCAGCTTTCCTTCTTCCTTCGCCACGTCAATCACAAGTTGAACCTGCAGGCGGCAATCGATCAGCCGCTCTTTCACACCGCTCATTTTCCGAGCTCCTTCTATCCGCGCACCCGCGAACCCGGCAGCCTGATGGCGGAAGCGAATTTCGGTCCTGATGTGCTCGACGCGCTCGCCCGAAAGGGCCACAAGCTCACGATCACAGATGCCTGGACGATCGGCCGGTTGACCGCCGCACGGCGCGATGCCGACGGGCTTATGCGCGCCGCAGCCACCCCGCGCCTCATGCAGGCCTATGCAGTCGGCCGATAGCGGCCGCTTCGCAGAGGGCTTGCAAGGCTTCAAGCATTGCCGGAAATCCGCTGTGCCGGTGCGGTGCGCAGCCGTCCTTTTGCTGCACCGCTTATATGACTTATGCTAGATATTATTTCACCGATAATTGTTAACGACCAATCGCCTCCGTTTGTGTTCTCTTATCCTTGCGAATCAAAAAGGTTTGATTTGCCCGGGGACGACCACCATGTTCAAGCATGGGGCGGTGCAACAGTTGGGTAGGAGCCTATGCTGCAACGGATCGAAGACATTGATGCAGCCCTCATCGACAGGCTGCAGCATTCGGCTTTCAAGTACTTCCTGAAATATTCCAATCCCGAAAATGGCCTGGTGGCCGATACCTCGATCGGCGGCGTGCCGGCCAGCATTGCGGCTGTCGGCTTCGCTCTTTCCTCCTATCCCGTTGCTGTCGAGCGTTGTTGGATCACCCGCAAGGAAGCAGCCGAGCGCACGGTCAATACGCTGCGTTTCTTCGCCGAGGCACGCCAGGGCGAGGAGCGCCATGCGACCGGCCATCGCGGCTTCTTCTACCATTTCCTCCATATGGATAGCGGCAACCGCGCCTGGAACAGCGAGCTTTCGACGATCGACACCGCGCTGCTCATCGCCGGCGTGCTGACATCAGCGCAATATTTCAATCGCGAAGACGACGAGACGGAGACAGAAATCCGTGAACTCGCAACCTTCATCTACGAACGTGTCGACTGGCGCTGGGCGCTGAACAAGGGTGACACCATTTCCATGGGCTGGAAGCCCTCATCTGGTTTCCTGCGCTGGCGTTATCACGGCTTCGACGAGGCTATCATCCTTTATGCGCTGGCGCTCGCCTCGCCGACGCATCCCATTCCGCAGTCGAGCTACGACGCCTTCACATCGAGCTATTCCTGGATGACGTTCGGTGACCAGCCGTATCTCTATGCCGGTCCGCTGTTCATTCACCTCTTCTCGCATGCCTGGATCGATTTCCGCGGCATTCAGGACAGGCCGATGACGGAGCGTAACTGGGATTACTTCCGCAATACCCAGGTCGTGATCAACATGCAGCGTGACTATGCCGAGCGCAATCCCGGCGGTTTCGTCGGATACAACAGGAATGTCTGGGGCTTTACCGCCTGTGACGGCCCACCGCCGACCCGGCGCATGCGCGGCGGCCGCCAGCCCAAGGTCCTGGGTTATGCCGCACGCGGCGCCCCACTCGGACCCGATGACGGCACGATCGCACCCTGGGCCGCGCTTGCCTGCCTGCCCTATGACCGGCAGGCGGCCCTCGACGGCACCAAGGCGCTTCTGACCACCTATCCTAACCTGCTGTTGGAAGGCGGCTTCCCCGGCGGCTTCAATCCCACCGTCCAGACCAAACGGCCGGAAGGCTGGGTCGACGACCGAACCGTCGGCATCGACCAGGGGCTTGTCGTCATGACCGTGGAAAACGAGCGTTCCGATTTCATCTGGAAGCTGATGCGCCAATCGCCGGTCATCCGCCTCGGGCTCGAGCGCGCCGGCTTTACCGGTGGCTGGCTTGAGGGCATCGAGCCGCAAGAGCTGGTGCGCAGGGCCGGTTAGATCATGCTTAGCGCTCGAAGACGTGCGCCTTGCCCGATATATCCAGGCGAACGAGGTCGCCTCGCGAGGGAAGGGCGACGCTCGAGGTCTTGATCCGAATCGGCGGCAGGGCAACGCCATCCAGCGAGACGGCGACGGTGCAGACCGCGCCGCCGAACTCCACCTCGACCACCCGCCCGCCATAGTCGCGATTGCTTCCATCAGCAATGACACGGATCTGCTCGGGCCGCAGCATGATTTCCGCCTTACCTTGCCGGCTGCCCTCGACGGCGACGCGGCCGAGGGCGCAGTCGGCCTCGCCGTTCCGGATGATGGCCGGAAGCAGCACCGCATCACCGAGGAACAGCGCGGTCTCGCGATCCCTCGGATGCAGATACAGGGATTGCGGCGATCCGGCCTGGATCAGCCGCCCTTCCCTCAAGACCGCGACCTGATCGGCAAAGCTCAGCGCCTCTTCCTGATCGTGCGTCACGAGAACGGCGGTGATGCCGGCCGCCTGCAGCACACGCGCGACGGCCTTGCGCATGTTTTCACGCAAGCCGGTATCGAGCGCCGAGAATGGCTCGTCGAGCAGCATCAGCCGCGGCTTGCGACCGAGCGCGCGGGCGAGCGCCACGCGCTGCTGCTGACCGCCGGAAAGCTGGTGCGGGCGCCGCGCCAGCATGCCGCGGTCGAGCTCGACCAAATCGAGCAGCTCGGCGATGCGCCGGTCACGATCGGCCGCACCCCGTTCAAAACCGAAGCCGATATTCTCGGCCACGCTCAAGTGCGGAAACAGCGCGCCATCCTGCGAGACGATGCCGATGCCCCGCTTGTGAGCCGGCACCGCCGCCGGGCCATCGGCCAGCACGTCGCCATCCAGTGTAACCTTGCCGGCATCGGCTTGCTCGAAGCCGGCGATGATGCGCAGCAGCGTCGTCTTGCCCGAGCCGGACGGGCCGACGACGGCGGTGCGGCTGCCGGCCTGAACGTCGAGCGAAATATGCTGCAACGCCTGGACGGGCCCATAACGCTTGCTGATGTTTTCGATCGTGAGCAGTGTCATTGGCCGGCGGTCCGTTTCGATTGGGCATAAAGCGTCAGAGTGAGCGGCAGCGACAGCACGACCATCATGAAGGCGTAGGGGGCGGCCGAGACATAATCGATCTCGCTCGTCAGCGACCAGAATTTCGTCGCCAGCGTATCGATGCCGTTGGGCGAGAGCATCAGCGTCGCCGTCAGTTCGTTGGTGATACCAAGTGCAGTCAAGGCAACGCTGGCGGCTGCTCCCGGTGCGGCAAGCCGCATGGTGATTTGCCGTACGGCCTGACCTGGGGTTCGGCCAAGGCCCATCGCGGCTCGCTCCAGCTCCACCGGTGCCTGGGCAATGCTGGCGCGCAACCCGACCATGGCGCGCGGCAGGAAAAGCATGACATAGGCGACGAGCAGCGTTGCGAAGGTCTGATAGAGCGGCAGCACCAGGCGTACGGTGATCGTCACCAGCGCCAGCGCCACGACGACGCCCGGCAACGAGCCGACATAATAATGGCAGGCTTCGAGCACGCGCTGGAAGCGCCCGGGCGCGCGCACGGAGAGCCAGGCCATGGGTGCTGCGGCAATCGTCGCCAGCACGCCACCGGCAACGGCAAGAACGATCGTCTGCACGAAGGCGCTGCCGACCTCGATGCGCCAGATCTCGCTGCCGCCGAGATAGAGCCAGCGGCCGAGCGTCATCAACGGCACGCCGAGCGTCAGCACCGCCAGGACTAAAGGCAGCAGGATGGCCGGGATCACGAACCAGCCGAGACGCCGGCGATCGGCCGGACGCGGCGAGCCGGAACCGACGCGGGCATAGCGTTCATTGCCGCGCAAGAGAATTTCGAGGCCGAGCAGGAAAAGACAGCAAGCGACGAGAACGCCGCCGAGCATGTTGGAGGCCGGGCTGTTGTAGGAGGATTGAAACTGGTCAACGATCGCGGTTGCGAAAGTATCGAACCGGATCATGACGAACAGGCCGTATTCCGACAGCAGATGCAGCGCAATCAGCAACGAGCCGCCGCAAACGGCAAACCGCAGTTGCGGCAGCACGGTGCGGAAGAAGACGCGCCAGGGATCGAGACCAAGCGAGGCCGCGGCATCTTCGATGGCCGGATCGAGACGGCGCAGCGCTGCGGCAACCGGCAGATAGAGGAAGGGATAATAGGCGATGACCGAAACGAAGACGCCGCTTTGAAGGCCGCGCATGCCGGGAATGAGGCTGACCCAGGCATAGCTGTGCACGAAGGCGGGCACCGCGAGCGGCGCGATCGCCAGCCAGGCCCAGAGCCTGGCGAATGGAATATCCGTGCGCTCGGTTAGCCAGGCAAGCGTCACGGCAAGCGCGACCGACAGCGGAATGGTAATCGATTCCAGCAGAACCGTATTGACGAGAAGGTCGCCGACGCGCGGCCGGAAGACCAGCGCCTTCACCGTTTCCCAGCCGACATCATAGGTGACCCAGCCGATGAAGCCGAGCGGCACGAGGCTGAAGATCGCGAGGACGGTTGCGAGAAGCACCACGGAAGCGTGCGGCATGCGCCCGCGCGGCAAAACCATTCGCATGGTCCGGGGCGCGGCCGGCGCATCGTTGCCGGATGCGAGCAATCTGTTGTCCTGCAGCAAGGCCGATGCCTTCACACGCTGAAAAAGTGAGGCAACCGCCTTCGAGAGGACGGTTGCCGGATATCGTCATGCCCTAAGGTTTTCTTGACCCAAAAGCAATAGTTTTGGCCGGAAGGAGCCTGCGGCAGAAGGTCAGATAAGACCCGCGGCCGTCATCAGCTCCACGACCTTCTTGCTGTCGAGGGTGGAAGCTTCGACCTTTGGAGCGTTGAGATCGGCCAGCGGAGTGAGCTTGTCGTTAGAGGGTGCATCCTTGCCGATGGCATATTCATAGGACGTGCCGTCCTTGAGAATTGCCTGGCCGGCCTTGCCGGTGACGAATTTCAGGAAAGCCTGGGCTTCCTTCATGTGCTGGGTGGACTTCAGGACGCCGCCGCCCGAAACACTGACGAAAGCGCCCGGATCCTGGTTCTTGAAATAGTGCAGCCCGACATTCTTGCTGTTCTCGCCGGTTTTGGCCTGATCGCCGAACCAGTAATAATGGTAGATGACCGCGCCTTCGACTTCGCCTGAATTGACGGCCTTCATGGCGACGCTGTTGCCCTTGTAGGGGGTGGCGTTGTCCTTGAGGCCCTTCAGCCATGCCTTGGTGGCGTCTTCGCCCTTCAACTGCAGCAGGGAGGCGACGATAGCCTGGAAGTCGGCGCCGGCGGGTGCTGCACCCCAGCGGCCCTTCCAGGCCGGATCGGCCAGGTCGAGCAACGACTTCGGCAGCTTGTCTTCGCTGAGCTTCGTCTTGTCATAGACGAAAACCGTGGTGCGGGCGGCGATGCCGGTCCACATGCCGTCGGCCGGGCGATACTGCTCCGGGACCTGGTCCAGTGTTTCCTTTTCGACCGGCGCAAAGAGACCCGCTCCATCGACCAGCGCCATGGCCGGCGAATTCTCCGTCAGGAATATGTCCGCGGGAGAAGCATCGCCTTCCTGGACGATCTGGTTGGCGAATTGCATGTCGCTGCCCTGTCGCATGGTGACCTTGATGCCGGTCTCCTTGGTGAAGGCATCGATCCATTCGCGGCCGAGGCTTTCGTGCTGGGCGTTGTAGACGACGAGGCCTTCGTCCTGCGCATTGGCGCCGCCTGCGAGCGCCGTGGCGGTGAGAAGCGAAGCGGCGAGCGCCAGCAGGTGGGGAAAACGGTTAACAGCAACAGTCATGATGGCCTCCATGGCAATGTCACCCGGCGGGGTAAGAGGCGTATATTTTTCTGGACAAGCTATTTCAAGTTTCGCCGCCGGGAAAGAGCATCAAAATATCTTGACCCTATGATTCAAACCACGAGGGAAGAAATCTCGATTCAGCCAGAAGGCGACGCTCGGCCAGCATCGCCTTTTTCGAGATGCTTATTCGACGTCGAACTTGACGCCTTGGGCGAGCGGCAGCGTGCTGCCGTAATTGATCGTGTTGGTCGCGCGGCGCATGTAAGCCTTCCAAGCGTCGGAGCCGGATTCGCGCCCGCCGCCGGTCTCTTTTTCGCCGCCGAAGGCGCCGCCGATCTCGGCTCCCGAAGGCCCGAGGTTGACGTTGGCGATGCCGCAATCCGAGCCGCGCGCCGAAACGAAGGTTTCCGCCTCGCGCATGTCGTTGGTGAAGATCGACGACGACAATCCCTGCGGCACGGCATTGTGCAAGTCCAGCACTGCGTCGAAATCGCTGTATTTCATCACATAGAGGATCGGGGCGAAGGTCTCGTGCTCGACCGGGCCGGTCTGCGCGGGCATTTCGACAAGCGCGGGACGTACGTAGAAGGCATCGGCCGAGCCATTGTCGACGCGTTCGCCGCCGGTCACCTTGCCGCCGACCGATGCCGCCTCGCGAAGCGCTGCCTGCATCTTCTCGAAAGCCTGGCCGTCGATCAGCGGTCCCACAAGCGTGCCGGCTTCCAGCGGATTGCCAATGGTGACCGAGCCGTAGGCCTTCTGCAGGCGTGGCACCAGTTGGTCGTAGACGCTTTCATGGACGAAGAGACGGCGCAGCGTCGTGCAGCGCTGGCCAGCCGTTCCCATGGCGGAGAAAGCGACGCCGCGCAGCGTCAGGTCCAGATCGGCGCTCGGGCAGACGATCGCTGCATTGTTACCCCCAAGTTCGAGGATGGCGCGGGCAAAACGCTGCGACAGGCGCGGGCCCACGGCGCGGCCCATGGCCGTCGAGCCGGTGGCTGATACAAGCGGGATTTTCGGGTGGTCGACCAGCACCTCGCCGACCTCACGGCCGCCGATGATCAAGGTGGACAGATTGGCGGGCGCCTTGCCGCCCTCGGCGACGAAGCGCTTCAGGGCCTTTTCGAACAGCGCCTGCACGGCAAGCGCGGTCAACGGCGTTTTTTCCGACGGTTTCCAGACGGTGGAATTGCCGCAGACCATCGCAAGCGCTGCGTTCCACGACCAGACGGCGACCGGGAAGTTGAAGGCGGAAATGATGCCGATTGCGCCCAGCGGGTGCCAGCTTTCCATCATCCGGTGTTCGGAGCGCTCAGTGGCGATCGTCAGGCCATAGAGCTGACGCGACAGGCCGACGGCGAAATCGCAGATGTCGATCATCTCCTGAACCTCGCCGAGGCCTTCGGAGGTGATCTTGCCGACTTCGATCGAGACGAGGCGGCCGAGCGCCGTCTTGGCGCTGCGCAGCTCCTCTCCGAGCAGGCGGATCAGCTCGCCGCGCTTGGGCGCAGGCACGGAACGCCATTCGAGGAAAGCCTTATGCGCCTCTTCGATCGCCGTTTTCGTTTCGGAGACGGAATGTTCTCTGAGTTTGCCGATTTCCTTGCCCGTGACCGGCGAGGCGACGGACAGCGTGCCGCCATGATAGCGGCCGGCATCGACGCCGAGTTCGGCGAGCAGCTTGGCGGTTTCGGTGGCGAGGTCGAGGACGGCGATGGTCATTGTCGTGTTTCCAATCTTATTGTTCTCAGGAGCGCTGTCGGTTCTCAGAAGCGGGCATCGGCGAAATGGGCGACCTGAGCGCCGGCTTCGTACCATAGTTCCTTGAGCGCACGGAAGCTCGGTTCGGTGGGTGACGTCAGCGGCAGCGGCAGATCGGCCTCGGCAAGCCGGCCGAGAATATGTTCGGCCAGAGTTCGGCCGAAGACCGTGCCGGGGGCTATGCCGCGGCCATTATAGCCCGAAAAGCCGATGACATTGGGGGCGAATTTGTGAAAGCGCGGCAGCGCATTGTCGGTCATGCCGATCTGCCCGTACCATTCGCATTCGAATTCGACGTCGCCGATATCGGGAAAGAGCCGCTTCAAGGCGCGCTTGGCCCAGCCCTTGTGCACCGCAAGCCCGGTATTGCGCAACGCGCCGACGCTGCCGAAAACGAGCCGTCCAGCCTGATCCATGCGGAAGGAGGACAGAATATCCTTGGTATCCCACGCGCCTTCCCGCCCCGGCAGTATCGACTGACGCAGATTGTGGCCGAGCGGCACGGTGGCGAAATTGAAATAAGGCAGATAGACCTGCTCGTTGCGGACCTGCTCGAATGGGCCGGTGCTATAGGCATCGGTCGCGACGATGATCCATTCCGCGCTGACCTCGCCGCTCTCCGTCTTCACGGTCCAGCGGCTGCCGCGACGCTCCGTTGCGATGACGGGGCTCGATGTATGGATGACGACGCCCGCCTTGACGGCGGCATGGGCGAGGCCGCGCGCATAGGCAAGCGGCTGCAGCGTTCCGGCGCGCATGTCGAGCAGTGAGCAGGCATAGGCCTCGCTGCCGGTGCGCTTGGCCGTCTCAGCTGCATCGAGCAGCACGACGGGCGCGCCGCGGGCTGACCATTGCGCCGCGCGCTCCTCGACCTCCTTCAGCCCGTCGGCGCCGACGGCGCAGTGCAGAGTGCCGTTGCGTTCGAGTTCGCAGGCGATTCCATGTTTGTCGATCAGTTCCATGACGAGCTTCGGCGCATTGCCGAGCAATTCGAGCAGGCGTTCGCCATGGATTGGGCCGAGCACGCCGGGCAGGTCGTTGGGCATCACCCACATGCCGGCATTGATCAGGCCGACATTGCGCCCCGCGCCGCCGAAACCGATCTCTTTCGCCTCCAGGAGCACCACCTTCGACCCGGCTTCGGCAAGATGCAGGGCTGCGGAAAGACCGGTATAGCCACCGCCAACGATGACCACGTCGACCGGCACCGCGCCTTGGAGAGCCGAGGTCGCCGGCGGTTTGCCTGCGGTCTTTTCCCAGAGGCCGTGGGAGCGCGGATCATTCAGCATGGCACGGTCCGATCGGATTGAAACCGGAATACTCTAGCGCATAAGAACAGGTGTTGAAGCGGTGATTTCACGCAACGGTCCTCAGCTGCAGGCCCGTGAGCCCGAGCGCCTCCATCGCGGCATCCAGCGACGCGGCCTGCCGTTCCGCATAAAGCGCCAGTTCGTCCTGAACGGTCGCTCCGAGTGCGGTCTCGAAGGCGTCGCGGTTCGAGCGCGTCGCATAATTCTGCTGCTGGTCGGTGCCGAGATTCGACTGGAAGATGCCGGCCGCACTGACGGGCAGGAAGTCTTCATAGACAATCGGCGCAAAGGCGAGGTAGCCCTTGGCGATCAGCGCTTCGGGATCGCGCGGCAACGTGCTGGCCACGGCAGCTTCGATGCCGGCAGGTGTGGCGGAATAACGGAAGAAGGCGAGATCCTGCCTGCGCAGCTCATCCCAGCTGTCCGGCAGCGCCTTGAAGCGCTCGGCCAGTTCCTGATCATAGGCGCCGGCCTTGGCGCCGCCGGCGCCGACCTGCACTTCGCCGCGCACAGAAGCCAGCAGCTGGTCGTAGAGTGTCCGGCCCTTCGCCGTCAACGCCACGCCGCGTTGTTCGATCTCGCCGAAGCGGGCGGTATGCGTACCCTGGACCGCGCCCTCGTCTCCTAAGAAGACGATCGCCTCCTCCAGCGCCTTGAAGCTCGTCTGCCGCAGCAGGATATCGCATTGCCGGCGCGGCGGCCCTTCGATCACGGCCTTGGGCGTGATGCCGCGTTCCGGCATTCGGGCCTGCACGGCATCGATATCGAGCGTGCGCGGCGTCAGGTGGTTGATGTGCGGCCCCTTGAAGCTGACGACGTCGGCAATCAGACGATGCGCGTCGTGCAGGCGCTTGTAGGTTTCGGCACTGACCGTCGCCTCGCCGTGCCAGCGGAAGGTTTCAAGCGCTTCGGCGACGAATTCGGTCGCTTCCGCCTCGGTCAGGCCGCCATTCTGCTCGTGGCGCTCGATCAGTGCGATGGCGCGCGGCGTATAGATGCGCCGCGCTGCCAGAATGGTTTCGGCCTCCCGACGCAGGCTTTCATCCTCGATCAGTTCCAGGCGCAGCAGCGAGGTGAAGACGCGGAAAGGATTGATGTTGAGCGCCGTCTCGTCGATCGGCCGGAAGCAGGTGGAGTGAACCGGTACGCCGGCAACCGAAAGATCGTAATAACCGACCGCCTGCATACCCATGACGGCAAACAGCCGGCGTATGGTGAAAAGCTCTTCCGCCGTACCGAGCCGGATGGCGCCGTGGCGCTCGACATCGATGCGATCAAGCTCACCGGCACGCGCCAGGCGCTCGCGTAGATCCGGATTGCTTTCGAGGAAGCCGGCATTCACATCCGCCACCAGTTCGATCAGCGTGCCGTATTGCGGCACCTCCGTCCGGTACATCTGCGACATCGCTTCGGTGAATAGCGAACGGATACGGTCTGTGGAAACGAAGGCTTGCGGCATCTTGGAAAACTCCGGCTCATTCCGTTTTTGCAGGATGAAACTCTTTACAATCTCTAGAAAGCCGAAAATATCGATATTTCGGAAATAGCCCATTCTGAAACGGAATGACAGAATGACAATGCGCGCTTCAAGACGTTTCCTGCCGTCGATTTCGCACCTCGCCGCCTTCGAGGCGGTCGCCCGTACGGGCAGCGTGACCGCGGCGGCGCGCGAGCTCGATCTGACGCAGAGCGCCGTCAGCCGTCAGGTGAGCGCGCTGGAGGAGCAGCTTGGCGTCGAACTCTTCCTGCGCGAACGCCAGACCATGCGGCTGACGCTGGCCGGCGACAGCTATGCCCGGGAGATTCGCGAGGCGCTGCGGCGCATCTCGAGCGCCTCCCTGAACCTGCGCGCCAATCCGCATGGCGGCACGCTGAATCTCGCCATCCTGCCGACCTTCGGCACACGCTGGCTGGCGCCGCGCCTAGGGCGCTTTCTCGGCGCCAATCCCGGTGTGACCATCAACCTCGCCACCCGGCTTTCGCCCTTCGACTTCCGGCTCGATTCGATCGACGCCGCGATCCACTTCGGCCACCCGCACTGGCCCGGCGCGGAACTGACCTTGCTGATGTCGGAGCGCACGGTGCCGGCCTGCAGTCCTGATTTTCTGAAACAGCACCGGATTTCGCGGCCAGAGGATCTGCTTGCCGTACCGCTTCTGCATCTGACGACGCGCCCTGACGCCTGGGAGCAATGGTTCGCCGGCAACGGCGTTTCCTTCGAAAACGTGAACGGTATGCTCTTCGACCAGTTCGCCACCGCCGCGCAAGCGGCGATCGCCGGCCTCGGGGTGGCGCTGTTGCCGACATTCCTGATGCAGGAAGAGCTCAAGCGCGGCGATCTCGTCGCCGCCGTCGGCCGGGAGATGGAGAGCCGCGAGCGCTATTATCTCGCCTTTCCCAGCGAGCGCGCCGATTATGCGCCGCTTGCCGCCTTTCGCGACTGGATCGTCGCGGAAGCGGCCGCGCGCCCGGCCGCGTGAGGAACGGCTTGCATCGGCATGGTGCTTTCGACCATTATGCGCGCCAAACAACGTTGCAGGAAATTTCCATGAAGCCGATCTTCGTCCAGCTCCAATGCGCACCCGGCAAGACCTATGAGGTCGCCGACGCCATCTACCAGACCGAGCTGGTCTCGGAGCTCTATTCCACAAGCGGCGATTACGATCTGCTGTTGAAGGTCTATATCGAGGAAGGCCAGGACATCGGCAAATTCATCAACGACAATATCGCCAATATTCCGGGCATCGTCCGGTCGTTGACGACGCTCACCTTCAAAGCCTTCTGAATTCCCGTCAGACACGGTTAACCCTGTCGCGAAGAATCGCTTCCCCAGGACGTCGCTGAAACCACGCCTTAACGCCTGCGATATCTGGTCGCTGCTATAAAATCCGCGCCAACACGCGTTTTGGCATGCGCAGCGATAGGTGGAAAATGGCGATCGTCGAGGCAGATAGGGCGTGCGAGAATCCGCAGCCGCAAACGGCTCCGCTGATCGTCCATGTCGTACGCCAGTTCCTGCCCAATCGCGGCGGCTTGGAAGACGTCGTCGCCAATCTCAGCCGCCAGACCCTCCGGCGTGGCTATCGTGTCCGCGTCGTCACGCTGAACTCGCTGTTCACCGCGCCTGAGGATAGGCTGCCGGCTCGGGAGAATATCGACGGCATGGAGGTGGTGCGCATCCCCTGGTCCGGCAGCAGCCGTTATCCGCTGGCGCTGGAGGTTTTTCGCCATCTCGGTGATGCCGATCTGCTGCACGTCCATGCCATCGACTTCTTCTTCGACGCGCTCGCCTGGGGCCGGATGCTGCACGGCAAACCGATGATCGTCACCACCCATGGCGGCTTCTTCCACACCAGGAAATACGCGGCGATCAAGAAGATATGGTTCCGCACGCTGACCCGCGTCTCGGCGAGGGCCTATCGCCGCGTCGTCTGCTGCAGCGCCTCCGATCTCAAGCAGTTCTCCGAGATCGCGCCTGATAGCGTGCTGATCGAGAACGGCGCCGATATCGGCAAGTTCGCCGATACCGCGTCGCGTCGCGCAAGGCGCCGCATCGTCACCATCGGCCGATTTTCGGTGAACAAGCGGCTGGACCACCTGCTTGACGCGATGGCGGTGCTGAAGAGCGGCGATCCGGAATGGCATCTCGACATTGTCGGGGCCGAATCCGACCTGAACCGGGTGGATATCGAAGGCGAGATCGAAAGCCGGAACCTGACCGGCCGCGTCACCCTGCACGTGTCGCCAGACAATGATACCATCCGCCGCATCATCACTGAGGCTTCACTCTTCGCCTCCGCCTCGGAATATGAAGGTTTCGGGCTGGTGGCGCTGGAGGCGATGAGCGCCGGCCTGTTGCCGGTGCTGAACGCCAACGATGCCTTTCAAACGCTCGCCGGCCGGCATCCCATCATCAGGCTTGCCGATTTCACCAGTCCGCAGACCGCCGCGGCCGCCATGGAATCGGTCTATGACGACCTTGCGCGCCGACAGGACGCCGTTCGCTCGGAGCTTCTCGACGCCGCTCGCGGCTATTCCTGGGATATCGTCGCCGGGCGCTACATCGATCTCTACAGATCGCTTGATATCGTCGCCGCGGAAAGCCTCTGATCCCCGCCTGCCGGAAGATCTGCTTACGCTCTGGCGAGACGAACGATCTCGTCGAGCACGAACTTGCGTGATTGCGGCGGCGTCAGATTGTGGTCGGCATCCGGCAGCATCAGCAGCCGCACATTGGGATAGCGGGAAAGTCTGGCGCCGCGCGGGCCGAAATGGAAATAGACATGGTCGAGGCCGACGTCGCCTTCGCTGTAAATCAGCGTCAGCGGCACTTTGCGCTTGCCGAACAGGGCGAAGGACTGCCGGACCTCGCGGGCGATGTGACGCCTGTCGGGAAGCAGTTCGAGCAAGGGCGCGATGAAGGGCGACAGTCGCCGGCCGCCGGCGATGACGATGTTTCGCAGTGCCGACACCACGTCCACCTGCCCGCGCAGAAGCCGCTTCAGCGTGTCGAGCCGCGCCAGGCGCTGGCCGTAATCGTCGAGGCTGCGGGGAACGGAGACGACATGCTCGCGGCGCACCGGCACCTTCGGATCCCAGTAATAGACGAAGGGATTGATCGAGACGACCGCCTTCAGCCGCTCGTCGGCGACGCCGGCGCGGAAGGCGACATAGCCGCCGCTGCACCGGCCGGCGACCATGACGGGGCCGGCAACGACGCTTTCGAGCAGATCGAGAGCGGCGATCGCGTCGTCGGTCTGCGTCATCGAGTAAAGCACCTGCTCCGGCGCATCCGGCCGCGGCGGACTGTCGCCGACATTGGCGGAATCAAAGCGCAGAGAAACGACGCCCTGGCGCGCGAGTTCCCGCGCCATATCCACTGTCGTCCGCCCCCATCCGGCATGCCGGTCATAAGCAGTCGACAGGAAGAGCACGGCATTGCCCTTGATCTCTCCGAGCGGCCGGCTGACGACACCGACCAGATGATCGTGGCTTCCGAAACGCACCGGTGTTTCCACGAAACCTTCGCCGGCAAGCGGCGTGGTTTCGATCGCTGCCGGCGAATGCGCGGCGGATCTCTCCGCCGTCGTCGCCTTCAGCCAAGCCGTCAGAAGCTCGACGACGGCCATGGGTGTCTTGGCGAAGAGCGGATTGGTGACGAGCTCGTCATAGCCGTCGAAGACTTTCTGTTCGACATCGGCGCCAAGCGCCTTCAGCGCATCGGCAAAGCCGGTATCCTCCGCCCTGACCGGGCGTTCCAAGATCAGATAACGCGACGCTGCCAACCCTTGCGGCGAACCGATGTTGAGTTTGCCGAGCTCGGCGGCGATCTCTTCCGGCATGACAAGCCCAGCGATCTGCACCTTTGCCGCCTGCACGTGCTGCTGGCCGAGGCCGAGATCGGCGTCGATGATCTTGGACCACATGTTGAGTTCACGCAGATAGGCGCGGCCGCTTAGCACCGGCGCCAGCATGACGAGGCTGTCGACGCCATCGATCGAGGAGCCGATGCGCTGGGCAAGGGTTGCGCCAAGACCTTGTCCGATCAGGATGATGCGGTCGCAGCCGGTAAGCGATTTCAGCTTGGCGGCCGCCGCGCGAATCGAGTTTTCCCAGGTTTCCAGCTTTGCCGGCAGCGCCCCGAAATCGAGCGCATCGCCAGTGCCGCGGTAATCGAAGCGCAGGCTGGGTACACCAATATCGGAGAAATGTTCGGCCGCGACGCGGAAGAATTTGCGGCTGCACATTTCCTCGAAGCCCCATGGGCTGACGAAGAGCACCGCGGCCGAGCGCTTCCTGGTCTCAGGATTTTCAGGCATGAACAGGCCGATCGTGCCGTCGAAGACGACAGGCAAGGCGGCGTTGCGTCCCGCACCTTCGGCCGGTTCGAGCGAAAATTCGCCGGGCGCGACCTTGGCGCGGTCGGGATCGCCGGGGCGCCCCGGCGCGATGAAGTCGACAACGCGGCCGACCGACCGCCGCAGCGCCGACGGCATCTTTTCGACAATGGAGCGCATGACCTCGACATCCTCGGCAGGCACGGCCCGCAGCACCCGGAGTGCTGCGAAATGGGCGAGCGTACCGGCGATAATCGCGAAGACAAGACCGATCAGGCCTTGGACGAATTCCAGCACCGATATCGCCGCGCAGGCGCACAATATGGCGGCGAGCGTCACCTTCGTCAGGCTTGCGTAGAGACCCGAAAGCTGGGACCCGAATCCTGTCTGTCTGATCATCATCACCGACATCGCCACGAACACGAGAATGCGCACGAGTGCGGCCCCCTCGGCGGCAAGCCTAGGTATGATCAGTAAACAACCCGCTACCATGAGGAGGCCACCTATCACACTGATGTTGAGGCGGGAGCGGGCTTTGTCCATCGACAGCAGATAGAGGCTGAGGATCTGCATAAAGGTATAGGCAGGCGCGACGAGCGCGAGCAGCGCGACCACCGTGCCGCTGCGGCGGAAAGCTTCCCCGAACACCACGAGCACCAGTTCGCTGGAGATCGCGGCAAGCCCGAAGCTCATCGGCAGCACGATATAGGCCATGCTGCGCGTGACGGCGGCGAAGACCTCGACGGGCAGGGTCGAATCGTCGCTGCTGTGCCGCCGTTCGGAATAATAGGGCAGCAGGCTGCCGGTCATTTGGATCGGCAGCTGCAGCGCAATGTTGGCGATCGACAGGCCGACCGCATAATAGCCGACCATTTCCACCGACCAGAACTGCTGCAGGAAGAGCAGTTCGAGCCGGTTGAGGAAGATGGAATCGATGATGAACTGGATCGACAGGATGACCGAGGAGGAGGCGAGATACTTCAGCGAAACCCCGCACCAGTCGCGCCGTGCAAGAAGGATCGGCAGTGTGGCGAAAAACAGCACGAGCTGGCCAAGTGCATAACCGACGAGAACGCCCTCGACGCCATAGAGAACGGCGCCGGCGGCGACGCCGGCGAGCTGTATGATGGAGACCGCAACTGTCAGCTTGAAGAAGGTGCCGAGCTTCTTTTCGCCGATCAGGTAGAATTTGACGAAAGACCCGATCGCCTGGACGAAAAACAGCGCGCCGGTGACGAGCGCGACGGAAGGCGCGGTTTCCGCCCAGTGCATCTCCTCGGAAGTCAGGAAAAACAGGGCGTAGAGCGCCAGCAGCAGCACCGTCGAAAATATCATGAAGCTGACGAGAATGGCGGCGAACCCCCGCCGCCGGCGCGCGTCATAGCCCTCCGCCGAAAGCTGCGGCAGGGTCTTCAACAGCGTGATGCTGGACCCAAGCTCGGCGATCGAGGCACCTGTCATCACCAGCCAAAGCGAGAAGGCGACGATGCCGTTGGCCTCCGGCCCAAGCAGCCGCGCGGTGATGATTGAGGAAACGAAGCCCGTCAGCAAAAGCAGCATGCCTGCCGCCGCATTCATCACCGAATTTGCGATAATACCCTTCGACATCTGTCCATCCGTCAGGATCGACCCAAAGCGCGTTGCGATCCTTCAGATTCGCTTCTCACGCTCTAGCTCTTTGTTTTTACGCTTATCGTTATCGCAACCGCTGCGCATTTTTTTGCGCGATGTGCTCTAAGCCGCATACCCGCCATCTCTAATGCGAAAATGTTAAAATAAAGCGGAGTGAGGACGTCACCTTAGCTGGCCTGCATCGCCGCCAGCTTCTGGAGCGCCTTCTCATAGCTGTTCTCTGCGAGGTAGCGCAGCAGGAACTCCCGCGCCTTCGTGGCCTTCTCTCGTGCGCGCTCGGGCGCACGGAAGATATCGCCGAGATGCGCGGCCGCGATTTCAGGAGAGGGATTCGCCCAGACCGCGCTCGGCAACCCCGCAAATTCTGGATGGCAATCGACGACGGGAATGAGGGGAGAGGCGACCAGCCAGCTGTTCTCGGGATCGCAGAAATCTTCGGTCCCTGACCAGGCGGTGGAAACGACCGGGGTGCGATGCATGATCGCCTCGGCTACAGTCAGCCCGAAGCCTTCCGAGCGATGCAGCGAAAGATAAGCGTCGGAAGAGCGGATAAGGCCATTGATCTCGGCGTTCGAGAGCTTGTCCGTGACGATCTTGATGCGGGCGTTGCCGGCGACCGAAGCAATCAGTTCGCGCAAGCCCTCATCCCTGCCGATATCGCCGCTCGCCTTCATCAGCAAAAAGGCGCTCGGGCATTCGGCGCTGAACAATCTGAAGGCCTCGATCACCGCCTGCGGGTTCTTTCGGTTGATCGAAGAGCCGGCGCTGAAGATGAAGCTGACGAGAAAGGCATCTTTCTCGACGCCGAACTTCTCCCGCATGCCCTCCGTCGCCGGCTTCTCGGTTACGGGATGCGGAACCACGATGACGGGTGCCGCCGTCAGCGGCGCAATCGCCCGTCTGGTGAATTCCGAGGGTACGAAGACGGCATTCATGTAACGCAGCCCATTGCGCCATTCCGCAGGCACGACCTCGAGCTCCCAGGCGAAATAGCCGATGTTGAAAGTGCGGGTAAAATTCGCGAGCCCTTTCTTCGCGATGGCGCGCGGCAGCATCGGCGGATTGAGATGCCAGATCCGGCTTCCCGGCAGGTCGTTGGAAACATGCGGCGGCGCCCATCCGGCGAAGGATTTCTCATCCGGATGCGTGCTGACGTCGGATAGCAAAATCGCCCGCCCGGCCTCGGAAAGAGCGCCGGCGCAAAGCCTTGCCGATTCGCCGACGCCGACAGGCATCGAGAGATAGCCGATGATCTCCACCGGCTTGCGGGGATTGAAGGCGACACGCGACCGTGGGATAAGGCGCTGCAGGACGTGGGCGCGCAGAAAGCGGTATGTCTTTCTCAAATCACGATCTTTCGGTGGATTTGTATCATTCTTAGCAGGCAGCATAGTTTGCACGACATACTCTAGCCCGCGAACCCGACGCGTCGTGAACTGCCCAGATTTCTGATTTCGCCCGTCGGCGGAGCATCGCTCTCCGTGCCGGGTAGTGGATGGAGCCTCACGCGCCGCAATGCACCCGGAGCAAGGTGGAACCAGTCGTCGTCGGGCCTATAACCGCCCACGTCGATATGCACTGATTGCGCCAGCCGATCGCTCCTGAGATCGACGACCCAGTCGTCGCCGTCCTTGGCCAATGATGCCTCGATCGTGGCGTCATGCAGCGCCTTGCCTCGTCCGCAGGGGAAGTGGAAGCTTTCTGCGAGAACGACGCCGTCGGCGAGGGAGCGCAGCCGAGCGACGCTTGCGTCATGCGCCGGCGGACCGAAACGGAAGGCATAGGTCGTATCGAAGAAAGCGCCGAACAGCGCGGTGCAGGCAAAACGTTCCACGCTCCTTGCCGCCAGCTTGAGCCCCATGTTGCCGCTGACGACCTGTTGCCTTCCATTGCGCAGGCAGAGGACCTCGAGTTCCAGGTCGAGGGCGCTGTCCGTCTCGTTGATGACATGCACGTCGAGACCATTGGTTCCCTCATCAGTGAAGACCGCCTGGATCGGCCGGAAGGCGCGGCGCATCGCATACCAGACGGGTTTCGGCTCCCCTGTGGAATCGATGACGCCCCAGCCGGGGCCGGGCAGCAGATCCTGCAGCGTCCAGACCAGCGCGCCGTTGCAGCCGGAGCCTTTGCGCCTCCATTCGGCGAAGGATTCCTCGATCACCTCGCCGGTAACGGCGCGGGAAAGATCGAGATATCGTTCCAGATCTTCGCGCCGCAGCCGGGCCGGGTCGAAATCGTAGAGAAGCTCCAGATAGAAGTCGCGCACATCCTCGAAATCCCACGATGCGCTGCGGTCGCGGGGCACACGCGCCTTCCACAGCGGGCTGTGGACGGCGGGGACGTCGAGATGGCGCTGCAGCGTCCTTTGCTGCGGCACATGCGCAAAGGCAAGGCATTCCGAGGCAAAGCGCACATCGGCGCGGCGGGCGTCGGCAATCGGCCGCATATAGGCGCCGACGCCGTAATAATGCGCGACGCCTGAATTGGGCGAGAACGGCATCGCTCCGCCATGAGGCGAGTTTGGAACATAGGGCACGTCGGGACGCATGCGTGCGGCGATGGCCGGAATGATCTCGTCGGTGACCGGCCCGCTCCAGAATTCCATAGGCAGGCCGAGCATCGCCGCCTGCTGGTGGATCTCGCTGCCGCCGCAAAGCACCGCCAGGGAAGGTGACGCCTGGACGCCGTGCAGGAATTCCTCGACCTCGGCATGCACATGACCGAGAAACGCCTTGTCGTTGCGCGGATAGTCGAAATTGGCGAACATGAAATCCTGCCACACGAGCAGGCCGAGCTCGTCGCAGAGCGCAAAGAAATCAGGCGTCTCGTAAGCCATGGTGCCGGCGATGCGGATCATGTTCATGCCGGCTTGGGAGGCAAGTCCCAGGAACGGTTCATAATCCGCCCGCCCTCCCGGCAGCCGCGCAATATCGGCAGTCGTCCAAACTGCGCCGCGGCAGAAGATGCGCTCGCCGTTGACAATGAGCGAGAAGTCTTCGCCATCGGCAGAGCGGTCGACGTCGATGCGCCGGAAGCCGGTCCTGCCGAGCGAATATTCCGCGCCGTCAAAAACCAGCGTCATTTCATAAAGACGCGGTGTGCCGTGCGTATGCGGCCACCAGGGCTCGATATCGGACAGCTTGAGGATAGCCGAGTAATGATTTTCGCCAATCTTCTCGAAGGGCTGCTCCATGCCGGCGCAGCGCAGCAGCATTGCTGGATCTTCGGCATTGGTATGCAGGGAGACGCTCAGCCGGCCGACGCCGTTTTCCTCCAGGACCGCGCGGATGGAGACATTATCGATCGACACGGTATCGCGTTGCACCAGTGAGATCGGCCGCCACGGCCCGACGGCGTGAATATCGGGGCACCAGCCCGGCATATGGCCGAGCAGCGTCGTGCGGAAATTCTTCAAACCAACCGGCGTGATCATCTGCGGCCGCCAGCGCGCCCGCGGGCCGGGCTCGGACAGGCGTGGCCCGAGCGCTCGGAAGCAGAGCGCCAACTCGTCACCCCCCAGGAGTGTCACCGGGAGTTCGTGCGCCGTGAACATGCTTTCGGAAAAGAGGATTTCTTCGCCGTTGAGGAAGACATTGCAAACCGTGGCAAGCCCGCCGAAACGCAGAATTGCTTCGCCGGGTTCGGCATCAAAAAGCCGGCAGAGATACCAGGCGTCTTTCGTGTTCAGCGGCTCGGGATTTTCCCGGTCAAACAGCCCGGCCTTTTCAAGCGCTGCCGCAACGGTACCCGGGACGGGGGCAGGAATGAACTGCGCGGAAAGATGAATATCGTGCGGTACGGCGCAGGCGCCCGGCTCCGTCAGGACCAGATTCCAGCCTTCGGAAAGCACGCTTTCCCGGGCTCCGATGCTTGCCAAACGCCCCCGCATTGTCTGATCTCCGGCCTCAGATTCGCTCCGCAAGCGATGCCATCATGGAATCCCATGCATCGGCGGCCGGATCAAGTGCCGCCTGAAGCGGCTCGAACTTCCTGCGGGCGACAGCGCGGGCAAGTTGGAACTGCACGGATTTCGCCGCGTCGGAAATTCGCCGGGCATCCTCGGCGGCCGCCGCGAATTCGGTTGAGGACAGCCAGCTCAGATAATCAGCCGCCAGCTCGAAATTGGCGCCCACCTGACGGAGCGTGTTGAAGGCGTATTTGTGGAAGAATCCGAACGGCCGCTCCGCCACCGCTTCCACCTGCTGCGGGAAGACGCGGGCAAAGGCGCGGAGCGGGTTTTGGCGGGGGCGCCTGGCGAAGTGAAAACCTGCAAGGCGCCGCGCGGTCGCGCGAAGATGCGCTTCATCGGCGGGCTTTTCCGGAAAACGCGCAAATTCCGTATAGGGGAGGAACGGCGGGTCGCTCTCCGTCAGCTGCTGCTGGAACAGCCCGTCGAAATCCTCGCCTTCGAGGTGGAAATAGCCGGCATTGTGAAAATATTCGACGCGCTTTGCCGCAACGTCCAACCGGTTGACCGCAACCGTCGTCTTCCCGTGCTCCTGCCGATAGGCGGTGCCACGGGTATCCGGCATATAAAAGGAATCCATTTCGATCAGGCAAAGACGACCCCGCGCGATCTGCACTTCGACATGCCGTTCGACGCGGTCGTAGAGCGCAAGCTCGGTCGCGCGGATGCCGTAGAGCGCTTCGAGATCTTCGAGCGGAACTTTGAAGAAGGTGAATTGGTCGCCCTCGAAATCCTGCGCCAGGGTGAAACCCAGCATCGCCTCGGGGGCAGCGCCTGAAGTCGCCAGCACTTCGATCCAGAGATCGACATAACAGTTGGTTTCCGGCCATGCGCGCTCGCCGGAATGCAGCGCGTGCTGCCGGTAGGTTTCCGGACTTATCCCCGGGAAGACCGATGTCACCGATGTCATCAGCCCCACAGCGTTTTCCGTATGCTGGCCGGCCATTCCTTCACGTCGAGACCATGATGGTGGAAGAGGGCGAGCGCGATACGCTCCAAACCGAAGCCGACGCAGGCGGTGTGCGCAACGCTGCCGTCTTCGAGATTGAGGCCCCACTTCAGTCCGAAGGAGTCCTGATGGTAATTGAAGCTCATGCAGGCGGTCGGCTTGGCAACTGAGGTAATCGGAATCAGCAGTTCGAACTTCAGGTTCTGGTCACGCTGATTGTTGACCATCATCTTGCCGGCGCGGCCGAAGAACGGATCGTTGGCAACGTCGATGGTCACGTCGAGGCCGACCTGCTTCATCATTTCGAGGCCGCGGTCCATCCACTTCTGGCGGAAATCGGTGACGTGCTGCTCAGTTCCCATGCAGACATATTCGCGCATGCGGAAGAGCTGCTGGCGGGCCGGATCGTTCGACGGTTCGTGGCGGAAGCAATAGGACTGCAGATCGAACAGGCCGCCGGTCTTCGGCAGGTTGCCGCGCTTGGCGACTGTCGGATAAAGCGGGTAGCAGGCAGCCGGCGTCAGCACGATATCGGTCGCCTGCTGGCCCTTGGTCCAGTCGTCTCCGACCTCCATGCATTCAAGCAGGCTCATATGATCGAGCTCGCTGCCGCAGAAACTGTGCACGGTGCCGGCCAGCTGCGGGAAGCTCTTCATGTAGCCGCTCTTTTCGAAGAGCGCGCGGTTCATGCCGGGCGGAAAACGCATCGCCTCGGCGCCGTCGGCGCCGCCGAACGTATCGATCAGCCGTTCGAAGGCGGTGATGACATCTTCGAACTGGCCGCTGCGGCCATAGAGACCGTCAACGCCGGTGTCGATCAGCAGGCCGGATTCGAAGAGCCGGTCGAGAAAAGAGGTCTGCATATCCATGGCTTTACCCCAGTAGGCTAGTGTCCTGCTTGTGGACGAGAAGCATGCTCGACGTATTGCCGAGGATGCGGTCGTTCGAGATCATCAACTGTGCGGAATGCGCGTCGCGCAGATGCCGCCCGAGGCTGAAGGGCGTGCCATTTTTATAACCCATGATGCCGCAGATCAGCATGGCGTGGTTGACGATCTCCAGGATCGTCTCGGAAGAGGCGATCTTGACATTGTTCATCGCCACGGCAAAACCCATCGACGACAGCCGGTCGGGATTGGCTTTGGCGTCCTCGTAGGCCTTTAGGCCGGCAACGACGTTGGATTTCACCATCTGCAGCAGATTCGAAACCTCGGCGAGGCGTAGTGCTCCGGGCGGCTGGGCGTCAGGGGCCTTGCGGGCGGCGGCGCGCACGAAGGCCTGGGCGCGCGCTACGGCGTCGACCGCGATGCCGTACCAGACGCCACTCCAGAGCAGATGCGAGGAAGCGAGCATGGATTGCGCGGCGATCTCAGCGAAAGGCTTCGGCAGGATTTGCCGCGCCGGTGCTTCGCCTTTGAAGAGGAAGCCGTCCGAGCAGGTGCCGCGCATTCCGAGCGTATTCCAGACATGCGTTTTCTCGAGCGTGTACTGATCCTTGAGGAAAGCCGTCAGTACCTGGTCGGAAGAGGCGGCCTGCGCATGGGCACGCGAAGTGATGAGGATGGCGTCAGCATGCGACCCATAGGAAATGACCGTTGCATCCTTTTCGAGTCGGCAGATATCCCCGTCGACCTCGATGGCGCAAATGCTGTTGCGGAGGTTGCCTCCGATGCCGCCTTCGGTGGTGGCCGATGCGATCAGCAGCTGGTCGGCAGCGATGCCGCGCATGAAGCCGCAATGCCATTCGCTATCGGCGCCGTGTTCGACGAGGCTGGACAGCTTGATGTGGTGCATGGCGAAGACCATGGCGCTTGCCGCGCAGGCCTGGCTGAGCATCGAGCACAATTCGGCGATTTCAGTGATCGAGGCCGATTCCCCGCCGAGATGGCGCGGCACCTGAATGCCGAGCAGCCTTTCGGCCTTCATCGCATCCACGGCTTCCCGTGGGAAGCGGCCTTCGACGTCGACCGCATCCGCGTGTTTCGCCGCGACTTCAGCGACGCGGGCGACCCTTGCGACAAGCCCGTCTTCAATGATCTTGACGGGGAAATTCATCAGGCGACCTTCCGGCCGTCCCGTATGAGATCGACGGTTTTGGCGATGGCCGAAATACTTGCAAAGGATTTGCGGTTCAGCAGATTGTCGGGAAATTCGATGTCGAATGCCTCTTCAATGCCCAGCATCAGCTGCACCGAAGCAAAGGACGTCAGACCTGCCGCATAAAGATCGGCGTCGTCGGCGATCTGGTCGACCGACGTCGGAAGTTTGCCGAATTTGGCTACGAGGTCGCGGATTGTCTTATTCATCCCATCACTCCAAGATACTCATGATCCCGAACCGGCGTTCATCGCCTTGTCATGAGCGTTCTTTTAGTGCGGAAAACAGAACATTCCGCTAATTTGTTGGGTTAAATATGATTGTCACTCACAGTTAGAACTTTAGCGATCATCCCGATACAGGCTCGAATATTAATTTTATTTCAATGGGCTAATATCATTTGAGCAATTATGCGCGACACAGCTTCCGACGCGGCGAGTACAGAAATGACACGGAAAGTATGACTTCGCGTCATCAGGCCGGCGGATAGGAATGCTCGCCGCCGCGGTAATCCGAAACGGAATAACAGCCGTCGCCCGTGGCCTGAACAGTGCTTCCGCTGACGACGGCCTTGCCGTGACCGCCTGGGATATCGAGGATGTAGGTCGGCTGGCAGAGGCCGGAAATCCGCCCGCGCAGCGCCGCCACGATCCTCTGGCCCTCCTCGATCGTCAATCTGAAATGGCCAGTGCCGGGCGCAAGATCGGGATGATGGAGGTAATAGGGTTTGACGCGGATTTCGACGAAGGCCTTCATCAGTTCGGCCAGCACCTCGGGATCATCGTTGATGCCCTTGAGCAGCACCGTTTGGCTGACCATCGCGATGCCGGCATCGACGAGGCGCGCGCAGGCCGCGCGCGCTTCCGTCGTCAGTTCCCTGACATGGTTGGCATGCAGCGCCACATAGACGGTCTTGCCGCTCGCCTTCAGCGCGGCGATCAGCGCCGCATCGATCTTCTCGGGATCGACGACCGGAACGCGGGTGTGGAAGCGCACGATCTTCACATGCGCGATCGCGGCAAGCGCCTCCATGATGTCGCGGAGCCGGCGCGGCGAAAGCACCAGCGGATCGCCGCCGGTCAGGATGACCTCCCAGATCTCCGGGCGGCCGCCGATATAATCGAGAGCTGCCTGCATCGCCGCCGCATCGAGCGTGCCCAAACCCTGCGGCCCGACCATTTCGCGGCGGAAGCAGAAGCGGCAATAAACCGGGCAGACATGCACGGCCTTGAGCAACACGCGGTCGGGATAACGATGGACGATGCCTTCGACAGGGCTGTGGGCATGGTCGCCGATCGGATCGGCGCGTTCTTCGTGGGCGACGATAAGTTCGGCAGCGTCAGGCACGAACTGCCGCGCGATCGGATCATCAGGATCGGCGCTGTCAATCAGTCTGGTCATCGCGGGCGTCAAGGCAATGGCGTAACGAGCGGCTATTTCGTCAAGAATTGCGCGATCGCCAGCCGTGGCTAACCCCGCCTTTAGAAGATCGTCGACGCTCTTGACCGGTTTGAGGACGTTCATCGTCCATACTCCGCAACCGGCGCCCAGAGCACCTGATCGATGCGCGACGCTCCAGTGGCCAACATCACCAAGCGGTCAAAGCCAAGCGCAATGCCGCTTGCTTCGGGCATCAGCGAAAGTGCCGCCAGGAAGTCTTCGTCGATTGGGTAGCTCTCGCCGTAGACACGGGCCTTTTCCGCCATCTCGATCTCGAACCGGCGCCGCTGCTCGTCGGCATTGGTAAGCTCGCCGAATCCGTTGGCGAGCTCGACGCCGCAGGCATAGAGCTCGAAACGTTCGGCAACTCTGGGGTCGCGTCTCGAGGGACGCGCAAGTGCGGCCTCGGAAATCGGATATTCGTCGAGAATGGTGATGCGGTCGAAGCCGAGATGCGGCTCGATCTTTTCGACCAGCACCCGGCTGAAAAGATCGGCCCAGCCGTCATCATCGGCAACACGCATGCCGATACGCTTGAGCTCGATTGCCAGATGTTCGCGATCGGTTGATCCGTCGGCGGCGACGGAGGCGAGGAGATCAATGCCGGCATGGCGTTCGAACGCTTCGGCGACGCTGAGCCGCTCCGGCCCGGCAAAGGGATCGCACTGCCCGCCGCGATAGGTCAGCTTGTCGGCCTTTACCGTTTCGGCCGCCAGCGCCAGGATCCGCACGCAATCCATCATCAGGCTCTCGTAGCTTTCGCCGGCCCTATACCATTCGAGCATGGTGAACTCGGGATGATGCAGCGGCCCGCGCTCGCGATTGCGATAGACATGGGCAAAGCAGGAAATGCGCTGCTCGCCCGCCGCAAGCAGCTTCTTGCAGGCGAATTCCGGCGAAGTGTGCAGGTAAAACGGCGCCGTCTGGCCGTCCGTCGTTACCGCTTCTGTCGCGAAGGCATGCAGATGCGCTTCGTTGCCGGGTGAGATCTGCAGTACCGCGGTATCGACCTCGATGAAATTCTCGCGCGCGAAAAACCCCCGCAATGCCGCCTGGACCGCATTGCGCCCGATCAGGAACGGGCGGCGATCGGCATGCACGGACGGGGTCCACCAGGGAGACGCTTTGGCCGAAAAGTTCATTCCAAGCTTTCTTCGCCGGAGAAACCGGTATGGGGGTGGCTATTTCCCGGATTTTAGGTTAGTTGCGCCCCAAGAAAAACATCTGTGTCTTCGGGGCGTCTCGACAGTCCTCTACGACGCCGAAAGCCGAGTTACAAGGAAGTCTTATGGTCAAGGTCATCGCCTCTTCGGTCCGCAAGGGCAACGTTCTCGACGTGGACGGCAAGCTCTACGTCGTTCTCACCGCCCAGAACTTTCATCCGGGCAAGGGAACGCCGGTCACCCAGGTCGACATGCGCCGCATCGTCGATGGCGTGAAGGTTTCCGAACGCTGGCGCACCACTGAACAGGTCGAGCGCGCCTTCGTGGAAGACGTCAACTTCCAGTATCTCTATGAGGACGGCGAAGGCTTCCACTTCATGAATCCGGCAACCTACGACCAGGTGGTCGTCAGCCAGGAAACCATGGGTGACCAGAAGGCCTATCTCCAGGAAGGCATGACCTGCATCCTGTCGATCCACGAAGGTATCCCGCTGGCGCTCGAGCTGCCGCGCCACGTGACCCTCGAAATCACCGAGACCGAACCGGTCGTCAAAGGTCAGACGGCATCCTCTTCCTACAAGCCGGCTATGCTGTCCAACGGCATCCGCACCATGGTGCCGCCGCACATCGACGCCGGTACCCGTGTCGTCATCGCGACGGAAGACAACTCCTACGTCGAACGCGCCAAGGATTGATTTGTGATTTGACTGCATCACAAGGCCGGTTCCGACCGGCCTTTTATGTATCTGCTTGTCAGAGATGCGGGTTGCGCGACCGGTATTTCTTGACGAGCTTCTGGTTGATCTCGGCTGCGCCCGGCATATTGGCGCTGAGATAGACCGGCGCATCGCCGGATTTCGAAAGCTCCGAGGCGACTTCGGCAAAAATCGCGTTGATGACCGTCACCCCGACCGCCGTCGAGACAGGCCCAACCCGAAGCCCCGTGCCTTCGAGCTCGACAACGGCGTCTCCCGGCGGCAGTCCGTTGTCCAGCACCACATCGGCGACGTCGGCAAGGCGCCGGCGGCCATTGGCGATCGCTGAGGAATAGGCAATCGACGTGATGGCGATCACCTTTGCGCCAATTTCGCGCGCATAGTCGGCGGCTTCGATCGGGGCGGCGTTCACGCCCGAATTGGAGGCGATGATGATGACATCGCCCGGCTGCATGCCGTAACGCTCCAGCATCGGCCGCACCAAGCCCTGTGTGCGCTCATAGACCGAGCTGATCACCGCCCCCTCGTGCAGCATGGCCGACCCGACGAGCACCGGCACGGTGAAGGCGAGCCCGCCGGCGCGATAGTGCACTTCTTCCGCCAGCATATGCGAATGGCCGGTACCGAAGACATAGACGCGTTTGTCGCCGCGGGCAGCATCGAGGATGACCGCCGCTGCTCTGGCCATCGGCTCGGCAAGCGTCTGCTTCAGCTCTTCAAGCCGGCCGATCAGATTGGAGAAATAGGCGTCCGTGATGTCAGTCATCCCACGTCTCCTTGATCTCAGGCGGCCTCGCCGGCAAGCCAGGTGGATGTAACAGTGAGGGCATCGGTCAGATGGACAAGATCGGCGCGCGCGCCCGGCGAGAGATAGCCGCGGTCGGCAAGCCTCAGGAAACGCGCGGGATAAAGGGTCGCCATGCGCAAAGCTTCGGCGAGCGTCAGATCGAGATAAGTGACGCCGTAGCGGATTGCCGAAATCATGTCGATGTCGGAGCCCGCGAGCGTCCCGTCGGAAAGCACGAGCTTCGAACAGAATCCCCCCCTTTCGCGCCGGACGGTGCGTCCATTCAGCGTGAACGAGTCCTGCTGCGAGCCGACAAGCGACATGGCATCGGTGACGAAGAACAGCTTGCCTTCGCCGCGCTTGGCGCGCAGGGCCGTGCGCAGTGCCTTCGGATCGACGTGATGGCCGTCGGCAATGATGCCGCACCAGGTCGCGGGATGATCAATGGCTGCGCCGACGAGCCCGGGAGCACGGTGCCCCATCTGGCTCATGGCGTTGAAGAGGTGGGTGACGCCACGCGCTCCGGCATCGAAACGCTCCTCCGCCGCCTCGCTCGAACAATCGGAATGACCAAGACTGACGATGACGCCGGCTTCGGCAAGCTCGCGCACCTGGGCGACCGTCACTTGCTCGGCCGCAATCGTGACGAGCAGCGTGCCGATTGCCTCACGTGCCCGAATAAATGCCTTGACGTCGCCGTCCTCCACCGGCCGCATCAGCTCGGCCAGATGAGCACCCTTGCGGGCTGGCGCCAGATGCGGGCCTTCGAGATGCAGTCCGGCGACGCCGCGGTTTTCCTTGACAGCCTCCTTCGCCGCCTCAATGGCGGCATTGGTCGCCTCCGATGTATCGGTAATCAAGGTCGGCAACAGCGATGTCGTGCCATAGGGCCGGTGCCCGCCGGCGATAATAGCCATCGATGTCGCGGAAGGCTCGTCGTTCAGCATCCGGCCGCCGCCGCCATTGACCTGCGCATCGATGAAGCCGGCCGACAGGACGCCACCCTCAAGTTCAACCTTCTCGCCATCAGGCCGGTCATTTGCCGCGGCGATCCTTTCGACGCGGCCGTCGGCAACGATGAGCACCTTGTCGTCATGGAAGTGCTCGCCGTCAAAAATGCGAGCGCCGACGAAGATCTTGCGCCCCATCAGACCGTCTCCGTCACTTTGAGCAGATTCGCTGGCCGGTCGGGGTCGAAGCCCTTGCGGCGCGTCACCGACTCGATCAGCCGGTAATAGACGAGCAGCGACACCAGCGGATCGATCAGGCCGTTGCCCGTCGTCGGCACACGCAGATTGATGCCGGAGAGCGGCTGCGTGGAGAAACCGACCGTGGTGGCGCCGAGCTTCTGCAGGCGCTCCAGCGCCTGGCCGTTATTGGCGAAGGCCGCGTCGTCAGGGGAGAAGGCGACGATCGGAAAGCCCGGCTGCACCAGGCGCATCGGGCCATGCATCAGTTCCGCCAGCGAAAAGGCCTCGGCATGCAGGCCGGATGTTTCCTTGGCCTTCAATGCTGCTTCGAGCGCGATCGCAAAGGCCGGGCCGCGGCCGGCCGTGTAGAGCGAGGTCGCATTGAACAGCACCTCCTCGGCCGCCGCCGTGTCGATCCCGGCGGTCGCCGAAAGCGCCTCCGGCAGCTTGCCGAGTGCCGTCTGCAGGTCGGACGCGTTACCGATTGCCGCCGTCACGCCGGAAAGCGCGGCGACGGAGGCGATGAAGGACTTCGTTGCCGCAACACTTCTTTCCGCGCCGGCATTGAGACCGAGGACGATGTCTGCCTGTTTCGCAAGCGGGCTATCGGTAACGTTGACGATGGCGATCGTCGTTGCGCCGCCCTTTTTGGCCGCCTCCTGCAGGGCGACGATATCGGGACTTGCACCCGACTGCGAGACGGTGAAATGCACACCGCCCTTCAGGTTAAGGGCGGCGCCATAGACGGACGCAATCGACGGGCCGACCGATGCGACCGGCACACCGCAGGTGATCTCGAAGAGATATTTGAAGAAGGTGGCGGCATGGTCCGAGGAGCCGCGCGCCGCCGTCGTCACCACGCTCGGGCGGGAGGACGAAAACAGCCTGGTGATTTCGGCAAAGACCGGCTTTTCCTTTTCGAGAAGCATGGCCACCACCTCCGGCGACTGGCCGGCTTCCTGCAGCATCAGCGACTGGTTTTCACTCATGGTCATCTCCAATTCTCAATTCGGCGACGAAATCATAGGCATCGCCGCGATAGTGCGAGCGGGTGTATTCGACGACACGCTGGTCTTCCAGCCGCGAGACACGTTCGATCAGGAGCGCCGGCGCTCCTGTTTTGACGTTCAGCATTGCAGCGTAGGACGCATCCAGTGTGACGGCGGTCAGACGCTGCAGCGCGCGCACCGGCCGATGGCCGTTTGCCGCCAGCGCATCGTAAAGCGATCCCTCGCCGCCGGCGTTCTCCCCGAGAAATTTGACCGGCACCACGGCGCGCTCGATCGCCAGCGGCAGCCCGTCGGCGAGGCGCAGCCGGTCGAGCCTCAGCACCGGCTCGTCGCCGCCGAGTCCGAGCAGGAAGGATTCTTCCGGCGACGGCGTGTTGACCTCCTGCGACAATATTCGTGCGGCCGGCAGACGCCCGCGCGAGCGCATGTCGGCGGAGAAGGAGGAAAGCCGCCAGAGCGACTGTTCCATGCGCTCCACCTTGCCCGATACGAAGGTACCGCTTCCATGGCGCGATTCCAGCGCGCCCGCCGCCATCAGGTCGCGATAGGCGGTGCGTACGGTGACGCGGCCGAGCTTGAGAGCCTCCGCAAGGTCGCGCTCGCCCGGCAGCGCCGCGCCGGGCTTCAGCAATCCTTCCTGAATGAGACTGGTCAGCGCCTGAGCCAGCCGCTTGTAGAGCGGGCCGGCCAGAGCGTCGTCGCGCAGGCCGCGTCTGCTCAGTTCCGCTATCAGACTGGTTCTATTCATGGGTTGGCAATAGAACCTATATAGAACCAATGAGCAAGGGTAAATCGAAGGTGGAGATGAAAAAACCCTCCCCGGTTGGCCGGAGAGGGTTCACAACGATCTAATTTGAAAGCCGCGCGTCCGTGGGGCGCGCGCCTCTTTCAGCTCTTGGTGAAGATATAATCCGTCTCCTGGCGCAGCACCTCGCCCGGACGTAGGACCGCATTCGGGAAGCCCTCGTGGTTGATCGCATCCGGCCAGACCTGGGTCTCCAGGCAGAAGCCTGCGAACGGGCCGTATTTACGCCCGTCGAGGCCGGGAGCCCCTGTGTTGAGCTTAAAGCCGGCATAGAACTGCACGCCCGGCTCGGTGCTGCGCACTTCCAGCGACACGCCGGAATAGAGGCTGCGGGCGAGCGCGACGGTCCGCTTGGCGGTGCGTTCGCGGGACAGGCAGAAATTATGGTCGTACAACACCTGTTCGCTGCCGACGAAACGCTTCATCGGGGCCATCTCGCGGAAATCGAATTCGGTTCCGTCGACGGGCCGGATCTCGCCGGTCGGCACCTGCTTCTCGTCGGTCGGCAGATAGTGATCGGCGGCGATCATGATGTCGTGGCCCAGCGCATCCTCGCGGCCGTCGAGATTGAAATAAGCGTGCTGGCAGACATTGGCGAGCGTCGGCCGATCGCTGGTCGATTCGTAGGTGATCGACAGTTCCCCATTGCCATGCACCCGGAATGTCGCCTGGATGGTGCAATTGCCGGGATAGCCGGCGCGGCCGTCAGGATCGACGATCTTCATTATCAGGCGGTCGACTTCATGCTCGACGATCGTCCAGTTGCGCTTGGCGATATTGTCGCTGCCACCATGCAGATGCGTGACGCCGTTTTCGTTTTGCTCGAGCTGGTAGTCCTTGCCATCGAGCGTGAACCTGCCGCCGCCGACGCGGTTGGCGCAGCGGCCGGGTGTCGCGCCGAAATAGGCCGAATAGAGGGGGTAGCTGTCGAAATCCTCAAAGCCGAGCTGCAGCGGCGCGTCATGGCCCGCAAGGCGCAGATCCTGGATAACCGCACCCCAGGTGATGATTCTGGCCGTCAGCCCTCCGCCCTTAATCTCTGCGCGGTAGACGGTTTCACCCGCCTTCGTCTGCCCGAAAACTTCTCGCTCCAACTTCTCCGACATAATCGACATCCGTTCCGTTCTTTTCCTGGGGGTAGGTCGGGAACCTGCCTTCATTTGCTCCAAACCGCAACCGGTACGACCAGAAAGAAATGCGGCAGCGGCAATGCTGCGGGCCTTGATGTGAAATGCGGCCAGCGACGCTCAGAGATCCATACCAATCTCTTCGAGATCGTAGGGCGTCGTCTGATAGATCTCGTTGATCCAATTGCCGAACAGCAGATGCGCATGGCTGCGCCAGCGGTTCTGCGGCGCAAGCGATGGGTCATTATGCGGGAAGTAATTGTGCGGCATCTTGATCGGCACGCCGGCATCCACATCGCGGAAATACTCGTCGGAAAGCGAGGTGGAGTCATATTCGACGTGGTTGAACATGTAGAGCCGACGGCCCCTCTTTTCGTGCACGAGGCATACGCCCATCTCGCTGGACTCCATCAGGATTTCCAGGCTTTCGGATTTTTCGATATCTTCGCGGCGTACCTCGGTCCATCGGGACACCGGCACCTCGAAGTTGTCGGAAAAGCCGTTCAGATAGATGGAGGAAGGTTTGAGGTTCCGGTGGCGGTAGACCCCGAAGGCCTTTTCCTTCAGCTCGTATTTCGGAACGCCGTGGAAGTGATAGATCGCCGCCATAGCGCCCCAGCAGACGTTCATCGTCGAATGGACGTTGGTCTCCGTCCAATTGAAGATCTCCTGCATCTCTCCCCAATAGGTAACGTCCTCATAGGGCAGAAGCTCGATCGGCGCCCCGGTGATGATGAAACCGTCGAACTTGCGCTGCTTTACCTCTTCCCAGGTCTGGTAGAAGGCGAGCAGGTGATCTTCGGACGTGTTCTTCGCCTTGTGCCCGCCGATGCGGATGAGCGACAGCTCCACCTGCAGCGGCGAAGCGCCGACGAGGCGGGCCATCTGCAGTTCTGTCTTGATCTTGTTGGGCATCAGGTTGAGCAGGCCGATCTGCAACGGTCTTATATCCTGACGGATCGCCATCGTCTCGGTCATCACCCGCACACCTTCCTGAACCAGGGTTTCGAAGGCGGGCAGAGTATCGGGGATCTTGATGGGCATTGAGGTCACTCGATCAAAAATAAAAAACCGGCGGCGACAAAAAATCGCTACCGGTCCGCACGCGGCCCTTTAGCGACTTTTTTAACGTGGCTGCAAGCCGGCCGGCCAAATCACCACGGAGTGCCTTAATTAGTCCCAGTTGAGCCGCGAATCAACTGCCGAATGCATGCGAGAGCGGCCCGCGCAAGCATCATCACAGTTTAATGACTGATAGAATCTGTTGATAGACCGCTAACGCCACCATGTTAATAATGACAGCATGGGCGTTGTTGGAAAAGCATGATGGCAGATAAGATCGAGGGGAGGCCGAGCGCCAGGAGGCAAGACAGGGTTGGTTACGATTTCAGCCTGACATATCGCCTCGGAGTAATGTTCTCGGCATTCTGGAATTCTGAAGTGCGTGGCAAGGTGCTGTTTTTGGCCACCGTGCTGATCCTCGTCATCCTGGCGACGGCTTATGGCCAGGTCATCCTCAACGAGTGGAACGCCCCCTTCTACGATTCGCTCGAGCGCCGGGATCTCGGCGAATTCTTCCACCAGCTCGAAATCTTCGCGATGATCGCCGGCACGCTGCTGCTGCTCAACGTGCTGCAGGCCTGGCTGAACCAGATGACGGCGCTCTATATGCGTGAGGGCCTGTCGCGCGATCTCGTCGACCAGTGGCTGAAGCGTAAGCGGGCGCTGCGGCTCGCCTCCAGCGGCCTGATCGGCGTCAACCCGGACCAGCGCCTGCACGAGGATTCCCGCAATCTTGCTGAAAGCACCACTGGCCTGGTCCTCGGCCTCTTACAGTCGACCATTCTTCTGGTGAGTTTCATCGGCGTGCTTTGGGAGCTGTCGAGCGGCTTCGTCTTCCGCATCAGTGGCCACAGTTTCTCCATTCCTGGATATATGGTCTGGGCAGCGATTTTCTATGCCGCTTCCGCCTCGGTGCTGAGCCAGGTTGTCGGCCGCAAGCTGGTCAAGCTCAATGCCGACCGGTTCTCGAAAGAGGCCGAACTCCGTTTCACGCTGATGCATGCCAATGAGAACATGCCAGCCATCACCGTCGCGCGGGGCGAAGAGAACGAGCGCCGGCGCATCAACACCGATATCAGCTCGGTGCTGCGGGTCGTCAGGCGACTTGCCATGGCCAACACCAACCTCACCTGGGTTTCGGCCGGCTACGGCTGGCTGGTGATCGTCATCCCGATCATCGTTGCAGCCCCGGCATATTTCTCCGGCGGCCTCACCCTCGGCCAGCTGATGATGTCGGTCGGCGCCTTCAACCAGGTCAATACGGCGCTGCGCTGGTATGTCGCCAATTTCGGCCCGATCGCCGAATGGCGTGCCACGCTGATGCGCGTTACCGACTTCCGCCAGGCATTGCTCGATATGGACGAGGACTTCGATCTGAAGGGCAGCATTGCCTATGAGAACACCGCATCCGACACGCTGACGATGAAGGATGTAGTGATCAATGCCAAGATCGGCGAAGACATCGAGGAATGCGGCGGTTTTCGCCTGCGCGAAACCGATGTCGTGATCAAGGCCGGCGAGAAAATCATGATCAACGGCGATCATAGCGTCAACCGAAAGCTGCTGTTCCAGGCCATGGCCGGGCTCTGGCCGTGCGGCAGCGGCACGATGGGCTTGCCGCCGGTCGACGACATGCTGTTCGTTCCGCAGATCGCCTATGTTCCCGGCGGCACGCTGCGCGAGGCGCTGGCCTTCCCCGAAAGTCCCGATGCCTATGAGAAGGCCGCCGTCGAGGCGGCCCTCGAAAAGGCCGGCCTGCACTCTCTCGTCGCACGGCTGGATACCCGCGCCCGCTGGGACAAGCTGCTCGACGGCGACGAACAGAAGGCGATCGGTTTCGCCCGTCTGCTGCTGGTACGCCCGCGCTGGATCATCTTCGACGAAGTGCTTGAGGGCATGGAGCCGGAATGGCAGGAGACGATGTGCCGAGTGCTGGCTTCGATGCCCGAAACCGGCATGATCTATATCGGCCGCTCTGAAACCTATCTGGAGGCGCTGCAGCCGCGCGTGCTGCATCTGCAGGCGCTGCCTTCGAGGTCCGAGGAGCCGCAGCAGCAGGCCGCCAGGACCGGCGCCAGCGCCAGCGCCGGCGCTTCAGAGCGCCGCGTCATCCGGCTGGACCCTGCCCGCACCGATTGACGCGAGCGGCTGAGTGCGAAAATCTCAGCCTTCCAGCTCTTCCCGCAGCATTTCGAGCTCCAGCCACTCCTCTTCCATCTTGGTCAGGCTGGCGCGCAGCTTTTCCATCTCGCTTGCAAGCCGGTTGAAGGCAGCGGGGTCGCGCGTGAAGAGATTGGGATCGGCCATGACAAGTTCGCGCTTGGCGATCTCGGCTTCGGCTTTGGCGATCTCCTTCGGCAGATTGTCAAGCGCGAATTTCTGCTTGAAGGAGAGCTTACTCTTCGAGCCTCCGCCGGAAGCTGCTGTCTCCTGCGTCTTCGGCTTCTCCGCCGCCTTCTCGGCCTTCCTGCGCTCTTCGAGCGCGCCTTTGCGCTGTGCCAACATATCCGTGTAGCCGCCGGCATATTCGATCCATCGACCGTCGGGCGCATCCGGCACGGCGGGCGCGATCGTCGAGGTCACGGTGCGGTCGAGGAAGTCGCGATCGTGGCTGACGAGGATGACGGTGCCGGGAAAACCGGCGACAATTTCCTGCAAGAGATCGAGCGTCTCGATGTCGAGATCGTTGGTGGGTTCGTCGAGGATCAGGAGATTTGCCGGGCGGGAGAGGATGCGCGCCAGCATCAGCCGGGCGCGCTCGCCGCCTGAGAGGCTTTTGATGGGCGTACGCGCCTGTTCCGGCTGGAACAGGAATTCCTTCATGTAGCCGGTGACATGGCGCTGCTCGCCATTGACGAGCAGGTTTTCGCCGCGCCCGTCCGTCAGGTAGTTCGCGAGCGTATCCCCGGGGTCGAGGTCTTCTCGCTTCTGGTCGAGGGTGGCGATCTCCAGATTGGTGCCGAGCTTAATGGTGCCGCTGTCCGGCGAAAGCTGGCCGGTCAACATCTTCAGGAGTGTCGTCTTGCCGGCGCCGTTCGGCCCGACGAGACCGATGCAATCGCCGCGGTGCACGCGGATCGAGAACGGCGTGACGATTGCCCGGTCGCCGAAGCTCTTGGTGATCTTCTCGGCCTCGATCACCAGCTTGCCGGATTCCTGTGCGTCCGAAACGGTCGCCTGGACCGTGCCCTGCGGCCCTTTGTGGCCGCGATATTGCGAACGGATCGTCTGCAGCTCGCCAAGCCGGCGCATGTTGCGTTTGCGCCGTGCCGTGACGCCGTAGCGCAGCCAGTGTTCCTCGCGCTCAATTGCCTTGCCGAGCTTGTGCTGCTCCAGCTCCTCGGCCTCCAGCACCTGGTCGCGCCAGGCTTCGAAATGTGCAAAGCCCCTGTCGAGCCGGCGCGAGGTGCCGCGGTCGAGCCAGACGGTCGCGGTCGAAACCTTTTCGAGGAAACGACGGTCGTGCGAAATCAGCACCAGGGCGCTGCGTGTTTTCTGCAGCTCGCCTTCCAGCCATTCGATGGTCGGCAGGTCGAGATGGTTGGTCGGCTCGTCGAGCAGAAGAATGTCGGGCTCCGGCGCCAGCACGCGGGCAAGCGCGGCCCGGCGCGATTCGCCGCCGGAAAGGGTGTTCGGATCTTCCTCGCCGGTGAGGCCGAGATGCGACAGGAGATAGGCAACGCGATAGGGGTCGTCGCCCGGTCCCAGCCCAGCCTCGGCATAGGCCTGTACCGTGCTGAAACCGGCAAAATCCGGTGCCTGTTCGAGATAACGCACCGTCGAGGAGGGATGGCGGAAGACTTCGCCGGACTGCGCCTCGACCATACCGGCGGCGATCTTCAACAGCGTCGATTTTCCCGAGCCGTTGCGCCCGACGAGACAGATCTTGTCGCCGGGCTCGACCTGCAGGGAAGCACCCGCCAGCAACGGCGCGCCGCCAAAGCTCAGGAAGATGTCGTCGAGTTTCAGAATGGGAGGGGCCAAAAATCAGACTCCGGAAAGATCATAGGGTCGGGCAAGCACGATCGCCCGGCCGCTCTTGAGCGAAAAGCGAACCTTGCCTTCCGCGACGTTGGAAATTGTGCGTGACGAGCCGAAAGGCAGCTGGAAATCTGCGAGCTGATAACGCGCATTCTCGATGGAGAGCCCCTTCAGCTCGCTGAACCCGGAGACTGAGAACAGGCTGCCTTTGGGAAGGTCCAACTCGATCGTGCCGGCAAGCAGCGGCACGGCCTCTTCCTTGCCAGAGGTCAGCAGCACGTCGAAACCCTCTTCGGCAAGGCCAACGGCCGACAGCAGGTGCTGAAGCGCGTGGTCGGAGCGTTCGCCGGCGAGCGCGCCCGCCAGGATGAGCCGCCGCGCGCCCCGGGCGACCGCTTCCAATACGGCGATTTCGCCGTCTGTTGCCGCCTTCGCTGCGGGATAGGGCTGTTTCGGCACATCGAGAAAATCCCCTTCGAGCTCGGGGGGCGTGGAATCGAAATCGCCGACCCAGAGCTCAGGGATGACACCAAGCGCCATCGCATGCCGCATGCCGCCATCGGCCGCGATGAAGCGGCTGCCGCCGATGGCGCGACGCAGGCGCTCCGTCGGGCTGAGTTCGCCGCCGAGCAGAATGGTGAAGGTGGATTGGCTCATGGGCACTGCCCTTAGCGCAAACGGGGGGGCGAGGGGAAGAGGCACCGACAGATCGGCGCCGCCACCTCAGCCCGGCGTATCCTTGTCACGCGACAGGAATATCGCCTCGTAACCGGTGATGAAGCGCTCGAAGAGCGTCGCGAAGCGCTCGACATCCGCCGCTGGCCAGTCGGAGACGATCTCGGAGATGATGGCCATTTTCTGCGCGTGGATCTCGGCAAGCAGCGCCTGGCCGGCGTCGGTGATGACCACGACGATCCGCCGTGCATCCGCCTGGGAGGCCTCACGGCGCAACACGTTGCGTCCGACCATCTCGGCCACCACCCGGCTGGCGCGCGACGGGTCGATGCGCAGCATCTCGGCGATCATGCCGACGGTGACCTCGCCGACGGGCTCAGCCCGCCGCACGGCGTCGAGCACGTCGAGATGGGAAAGTTCAAGGCCCGGCGCGGCACTCTGGATCGCCAGCCTGCCGATAAGCCGCCGCCCGGTCATCAGACGCATGCGCGCCATGCTCCGGCCAATGCGAGGCAGGTTCTCGTCGCCCGGCTCGGCCCGGCGGTTGGACAGAATCTTCGTCAGGGTCTCGTTCATGACGGAATCATAACAGAGCGGGCGTCAAAATTGAATATGCCGAGGTCATTCATATGCCATTGACAAATACATGCTGATAGCACATAAAGCGGGTCGAACCGGAAATACGCCCTCATGGACATGCAACCCGCGTCTGCGCCGCTCGTGACGGATCCCCGTCGCCTGCTTATCCTCTTCTTCTTTCTGATGACCGCCATGTTCATGGCGACACTTGATAATCAGATCGTCTCCACGGCGCTGCCGACAATCGTTGGCGAGTTCGGCCATCTCGAACGTTTCGGCTGGATCGGCTCGGCCTACCTCCTGGCGCTCAGCGCCGTCATGCCGCTCTACGGCAAGCTCGGCGATCTTTTCGGCCGCAAGTATGTGATGATGACCGCGATCGCAATCTTCACCGCCGGCTCCGCGGTCTGTGGCCTCGCCGTCTCGATGAACACGCTGATCGCCGCGCGTGTGCTGCAGGGTCTCGGTGGTGGCGGGATCATGGTATCGATCTTTGCCGTCAACGCCGATCTGTTCGAGCCGCGTGAGCGGGCGCGCTATCAAAGCTACTCCAGCCTCGTGCTGATGGCTTCGGGCGCGATCGGCCCGGTGCTCGGAGGGACGATGAGCGACCTCTTCGGCTGGCGCTCGATCTTCCTCGTCAACGTGCCGATCGGTTTCATCGTACTGGCCGGCCTTGCTTTCATGCTGCCCTACCGCAAGCCGAATCGACGCCCGAAGATCGATTATGCCGGCGCGCTCCTGATCGCGCTCACGACGACGAGCATCGTGCTTGCCACAGACAGCAGCGAATTGTTCGGTTCGTTGATTTCACCACAGAGCATGGGGATCGTCGCCTTCGGCGTCGTCTGCGCCGTGAGCTGGGTGTTCGTCGAGCGTCGCGCGCCGGAGCCGATCGTTCCGCTGCAGCTCTTTCGCAACTCGACTTTCAGTCTGCTCCTGGTGATATCGGTCATGGGAGGTGCGATCGCCATCGGCATGGTCAACTATCTCGCTCTCTTCCTGCAGACGACGACCGGCCTTTCGCCATCGGCCGCCGGCCTTCTGTTCATCCTGCTGACCGGTGGTCTCGTCTGCGGCTCGCTGTCCGCCGGCCGTATCATCTCGATGACCGGCCGCTACAAACCCTTCGCTATCGCAAGCTTCACCTGCAGCGCTACTGCCTTCGCGCTGATGTCGCAGGTCCACGCGGGAACGCCGATCGCCTTCATCGGCGCGATCATGATGCTGCATGGCATCGGCATCGGTCTTGCGCAGCAGGTTCCCGTCATCGGCGTGCAGAATGCCGCACCGGCCCGCGACGTCGGCGCCGCGACCGGCTCGGTCACGCTCTCTCGCATGGGCGGCGCCTCGATCGCCATCTCAATCTACGGCGCCATCATCGCCACCGGCCTCGGCAAGGTCGGCGCTCCCATTCCCGGCGCTGCCGATATCGAAAAGCTCACGCCGAAAATGATGGCCGCCCTCCCCGAAGCCAGCCGCCGGGCTGTCGCTGATATCTATGCCGCCGCCTTCTCGCCTCTTTTCATGACTTCCTGCGCGATTGCCGTAATCGGCCTTGCCGCCGCCATGATGCTGAAACCCGTGCAGTTGCCCCGCGCCAGCGAAACGAAGCGACCGCAACAGGCCACGGCGGAAGCAGCGGAATAACCTGCCGGCGTGTAGGGGTCATATTCACCGGCACGCGTCCCTCGTGGCAGTCATAACTAGTAGTTGCAGTTTTCCCGCAGTGCTGCCGCTTTCCGTCCGGTTGTCTCAATCGTTCCGTTCTTTTTCCGCGCCGTCGACAAATCTGCGCGTCGTGACGGAACTTTCGCCATAATTTCATTCGAGCGAAGGGAGACCTTGATGTCCGAGGCTTGCCAAAATGCAACGACGCCACAATTAAACAGAGTTTCGCTATGCAACCGATGCGAAAATCAGCTACAGCAACGACTTGTATCGGCCTAGAGTGCAGCGCGAGATCAGGGGTGCGCACCTGTTGAGTTCCCCTTGCCAAGGCCGGTCCCAATCTGCGGTAAACCGGCAAAACAGCGACATGATGCGGAGAACCAGACTGGACAGCTTGACGACGTGGAAATCGCCCGCGCTTTCCAGTGATGCCATCTCCGCGACGCGTCGCTTCGCCCGTCGCCTCGTGCTGCTTTCAACCGTCGCGGTGGCGTTGAACGGGTGTCAGTCGCTGATCGAACAATCCTACCAGCCGAGCATCTCGCCTTCCTCCAATCCCCAGATCGTTGACGAGGTGCAGAAGAACGATCCCCGTGCGGCGATGGGCGCCCGGGAGCATCCGCGTATCGTGGCGAGTTACGGCGGCGAATATAAGGATGCCAAGACCGAGCGCCTCGTCGCCCGCATCGCCGGCGCGCTGACGGCGGTGTCGGAAAATCCGAGTCAGTCCTACCGGATCACCATCCTGAACTCGCCCGCGATCAACGCCTTCGCGCTGCCAGGCGGTTACCTCTACGTCACCCGTGGCCTACTCGCCCTTGCCAACGACGCCTCGGAAGTCGCCGCTGTGCTGTCGCACGAAATGGGCCACGTGACGGCGAATCACGGTATCGAGCGGCAGAAGCGCGAGGAAGCCGAAGTCATTGCCAGCCGCGTCGTCGCCGAGGTCCTCTCCAGCGATATAGCCGGCAAGCAGGCGCTTGCCCGGGGCAAGCTGCGGCTTGCCGCCTTCTCTCGTCAACAGGAGCTGCAGGCCGATGTCATCGGCGTGCGCATGCTCGGCGAAGCCGGATACGACCCCTATGCCGCCGCCCGCTTCCTCGATTCCATGGCGGCGTACAGCCGCTTCATGTCGGTAGACCCGGAAGCCGACCAGAGCCTCGACTTCCTCTCGAGCCATCCGAATTCCGCTCAGCGCATCGAGCTTGCCCGCACACATGCGCGCGCTTTCGGCCAGGAAGGGACCGTCGGCGACAAGGGCCGCGATTATTATCTCGACGGCATAGACGGCCTGCTCTACGGCGACAGCCCGGAAGAAGGATACGTGCGCGGTCAGACTTTCCTGCATGGCGGCCTCGGCATCCGCTTCGACGTGCCGGCGGACTTCAAGATCGACAACAAGGTCGAGGCCGTAATGGCCACCGGCCCCAACGACATCGCCGTCCGCTTCGATGGCGTCGCCGACAACCAGAACCAGAGCCTCACAAATTATATCTCCAGCGGCTGGGTGACCGGCCTCGATCCATCGACCATTCAGCAAATCACTGTCAATGGCATGGAAGCAGCCACCGCGCGCGCAAGTGCCGACCGCTGGGATTTCGATGTCACCGTCATTCGCAACAATGCGCAGATCTTCCGGTTTCTGACCGCCGTGCCGAAAGGCAGCGGCGCCCTCGAACCGACGGCCAATGTTTTGCGCGCCAGTTTCCGACGCATGACCCCGGCGGAAGCCGCCTCGCTGAAGCCGCTGCGCATTCGCGTCGTTGCCGTCCGGCCCGGCGAGAACATATCGACCCTCGCTGCCCGGATGATGGGCACAGACCGAAAGCTGGATCTCTTCAAGCTCATCAATGCCTTGCCGACGGGTGCGGCGGTTTCCCCTGGCGATCGCGTCAAAATCATCGCTGAATAAAAAAAGCCCGGCTTGCGCCGGGCCCAGACTGCTGACAAACCCGTCGATTTTTTCGGCGGGTTTTGCTTTTTTGGCGATTGGATTCTTTGCCGGTCGTGTTG